>JBIKWN010000126.1:0-16624 GCA_044356295.1 Bdellovibrionota bacterium | reverse complement strand
AACACCGTATCTTATCTCATTAATGTGCCTGATAAAGATAATAGTGTTACTGGTAATCATGGAGAATTATTACATAATCCTACACATTGGATGTATATAAGTAATCTTAAATTGCCCTTATTGTAGAGAATAAAGAACATGTCTTGTCTTGATCCTTGGTTCACATACTTTTATAGACGACGTATTACAAGAAGAAAGAACAGAACAGATAAATACAATCAGCTTTCAAGAAGGTATAAGAGACGCAACAGATACCAGCGCTATGGATGTAAGAAGCATAGAGATTTCTGTACCTTAATGAATTCTTTTGCAGATTCTACTGTATTAGACAACCTAAGCGTTACTGAAATTAAGCATAGACTTCAACCATTTCTAGCCTGGTTAAAGCGCTACTATGAACTTAACTGTTTAGCTGTAGAGCCTGACTATAGATCAGGCTTTGAGACTTATGGATATAATACAGATGAAGACAGTGATGATGAGACAATAAAGGACCAATTATCCTACATATCAGATCGTTGGAACTGTAGCTTTAGAGTGCGCTGGTTAATTAACTTAGTAGATCCTGATTATACAATTACTAAAAAGGTGTCAATATGTTAGATAATGTTGAATACTGGCTAAATAATCTAAGAAAATGCCATGCCGCAGGTAGAGTATGCTTT
Source organism: Bdellovibrionota bacterium (assembly GCA_044356295.1). Lineage (GTDB taxonomy): Bacteria > Bdellovibrionota_C > UBA2361 > UBA2361 > JBIKWN01 > JBIKWN01. Next base: position 15,959 of record JBIKWN010000126.1, on the reverse strand, counting down.
CAAATCCATCATCCCCTGTAGAAATATACCAGAAGATCTCAAAACTGACTGGATTGCATATTTAGACGCAGTAGATAAATATGTAGCTACGCTTATTAAGTACGACATTATCAAAGACAAATCAGAATTTCAATGACAATATATCTAGATAGATTAGAAGTAGCTAACAAAGTACTTAAGACTATAGGTAATGAGACGTATGAATTTGTTGTAGAACAAGGCAGATTATACTTAACTTGGACAGTTAATGAGCAGTCTTATCGTAGACTATGTATTCTTCAACGGGGCAGTCACTATTTTAACTCTGATAAGTTCAGTCGCAATTTAGGCACAGGAGGTACTGGTGAATCTGCTATTGTTCAATTAGTTAGATGGATTAAAGGCAGAAACACTTTACCAATAAGACAATGGCAATACTGGGCTAGTTCAAGTGTAAAGCTATGGCAAGATGACACTATAGCTAATCAGGTGATCTTATGGTTAAGAGAAGGCAATTATCCAATAGAAGCTACATGTGTATTCTGTAACAAAACAGTCTATAGATACGATTGGTGGTCCCTACCAGGTAAAAAAGAAGGCTTAGGCTGCTATAAACCTGAAACATGTCCTAATCTATAATAGTGTTTTCTTCTAGTCAGTTCCACAGTTTGAAAGTCTAATGCTTGAACTATTAGTTGATAGCAGTTACCCTAAAGAGTGAAAATAACACAAATATTATTTGATATTTGTTGTTAACATAAAAAACAGCTCTATATCTCTTTTCTCAATAATGTAAAAAAAACAATACTCTGTAAGATTATAAATAATACCAGAAATAAAACAATGTAGATTATGAATGAAGAATATTGGATTACTGCTTCTGGCAAAAAAGTAGCAGTTGGTAATATGAGTGAAGCTCATGTACGCAATGCTCTAAGAAAAGTTATTAGAGAAAGCCGTATTAATAAAAGCAAAGATGAGAGGCTACATAAAACAGCAAAATACAATATTGATGATTTCTTTCCTTGGGATGGTTATGTTGATAATCTCCGCTACAAAGGAGAGTAGCATAGCTAAAACATTAAGACAGTACATTGAACAGTTAGAGCAGATAGCTGCTGAATATGGCAATGATATTCCAGTAGTATGTAGAGATAGCTATGATCTTCCTTTTACGTTTTAAAGCCTAAAGTAATACAGAAGAAAACAAAGCCTAAAGTTGTTATTAATCTAACAACTAAACGTAAAAACAAAAGACTTCGGTGGTACTCACATTTTCTATAGAGCTGATGAGAAGATTAAGTAAATGGCTAAATGGCAGTTAACCGTAGAAAAGAATGGTATTGTATTAGAAAAACATGGAGGCTGCAGTAGACATATTCAACAAAGATTTGCCAACATTTTAGGCTATCTTTTAGCAACAAATACCTTCTTACCTCCTCAAACACACTACATTATCACCATCAGTAAATACACAAGTATGAAACATAAAAAGAAAAAGATAGTTCGCCTATTAACTCTTGAACAAAAGTCCTTTGATGTCAAAAGATTGGTTGACTTCAACCCATCTATGTAGTAATTGATCTAAACAACAAATAGTCTTATGGTCTTCAATACTTACACAATTAAGATCAAAAGCAAATAGCATTGAAGATTCTTGGTTGAATTTTACGCACAAATACTTTTTAAAAATTACAAAAGAATTGGATGCTACAGAATATGACTATAATTAAAAACAATATTTTGTAAGATTGTGAATAAATTATAATATGAAAGAGATTAGCGAATATGATTTAAAACAACTACCTGCTGGTACTGTTTTTATGATAATTAGACCAAACTCATATTTTAATTCAGTAGCTATTAAGACTGAAGCAGTGCTTGGTAATCCAATATACATTAAGAGTGAAGATGCGGTTAATTATAATCAGCACTTTAAGGCTAAGTATTTATTTCAAGCACCCAACACACCAGAAATAGACATTATTGTTAATTCTAAAAAGAAGTTTTATTTACTAGAACCTGAAGACTTAGAGCAAATTATTAGATTAGCTCAAGAGTCCTTAGATAACTATAACGTGGTTATGCAGAAAGTAGAAAGTATGAAGTATAGGTTGTTAGTAGATGTACATGCTGATCTATTAACTACTCCTCTTTTTTATGACTTTGCAGTTATGAGCGCACCAGACGTAGATCTACATAAAGCTCTTTCTAAAGTTACACATCCTATCCGTGTTATTCGTGTTTTATATAGAACTGATGGTAGATACAATATTGAGCTAGAAGGCGGTATTAGAAAGAATAATATTGATCTAACAAGATTATTAATAGAGCGACTATATTAAGCTAGATATTATTAATAGAAGAAAACCTATGACATCTAATTGGCAGCCACTAGATACAGCACCACGCGATGGTACTCATTTTCTTCTTCTCTATAATAAAAGACAAGCAGTTTTTACGGCTCACTATTTTCATAAACTTGCACGTACTTACTATCATGAGCCTAAAGATTTAAAGGTGTATTCTGTATGGAAGATTCTATCACCAGATTTTAATGATGTGTTGATACTTGAAGATGACGACGTATCTGATTGTTATTGGCGACCTATGATTGATTTACCTGTATGAAATTTTGTCCCCTAGAAGTATCTTTTTTGACTGACATCTTTGAATTACGACAGACTATTGTTTTAAGACAAGCATGGTTACAACAACCAACGTAAGAACACGACACATTTGCTACATAGGATGAAGCTTTTGCAAAAGCTAAGGAGGTACAAGGATGGTAGATTCAACAGTAAATAATAATATTGTTGGTCAGACTATATATTATGTGCAAGCAAATGAAAGTATAGACAGTATTGAGATTCGTAGAGACACTATTACTTCAGTAGATGTAATACAAGATGAAATGCATATTAGTTTAAAAAGGCTTTCTAAGTATAGTAAGCGTACTATGTCTCCAGAAAATATCTTTGATACACCAGAGATTGCTCTTGCAAAAGCAAAAGAGTTTGATAAACTGGTAATAACTATAAACAGGATATCTACGTATGAAGCTTGATGATTTTGATGACTTTCAAGTGCCTCTTACTAACCGTCAGAAAAAGAAGAGGCCGCGATCTCATTTGTTTATCTGTAGTTCATGTGATAAGGGCCTAACTACATCTGGCGGTAAATGTAATGTTTGCGGTAAAAGAGATAAATCAAAGCAATCAAAAAAGAGAGATATTAAGATATATGAATAAAAATAACACGGCATATTAGTTAGTGTTTGTTTTTAAATGTGAGACTTAATTACTAATTAAAGATAGCTTTTAGAATACTACTACTACTACTACTATTATGACCTTTAGACTAGTTTTAACTATTACAGATGGCAGAAACATGCGGCCGTTCTATATAGATTATAAGTCTCGTGAGCAGCTAAAGTACTGCTATGATCTTGCTCAAGAACTATGCTTTTATTTAGAGTTAGAGTGTAGAGCTGACATTCTTGTATCAGAAGATGAAGTTACATGGAGCCCTGCACCAGAAGAAGTATGGGATATGTTCTATGCTCGTACTAGACTAAAAGACGCTGCGGTGTAAGATAGCAATAAGCAAACACTATTATGAATTGGAAGGTAGAGAAGCTAGAAGCAGGTGAAAGCTTTATTACTAAAGAGCAGGGCAATTCAATGATTCCTCTTATAAAGTCTGGACAACTACATCGCTTAGTTCCAGCTAACTGGGAAGAGGTTAATGTAGGAGATATTGTCTACTGTAAAGTATCTGGGCGCTTTTATACTCATCTTGTAAAGGCAAAAGATAATAGACGTGGTTGCTTAATTGGAAGTAACAAGGGCAGCATTAATGACTGGACAAAGAACATTTATGGTAAAGTAGTTGAGGTATTTGTATGAGTTACTATAATGTAAGCGTATTAAACAATAAAGACAACAGTCTTTTTATACAGGAATGTACTTCACTAGAGACAGCGCTTGCAGTTGCAGCTTCTATAGATGATTACAATGAGTATTTAAATATTGATGCGACTATACATATTGAACAATCAGAAGACAGAATTAACTGGACCTACATTGAATGGTCAGAAGGAACCTTAGACGAAGAAATTAAATTACTAAAAGACTTTATATCTAATAATGACGGTGGATTAAATAAGCAATGACATTAAGACATAGACACATCTTATTAAAATCCTGTTAACGCACACAATAATTAATTTATTATTTGAGAGATGTAATGATTAAAATCATAGCTTATGTTGTCATATTTATTACTATAGCTGTAGCTATCATTGTATGTGATTATTTAAAACTGAGTGTATTGTTTATTAGTATCTATATTGCCTTATTTGCTTTATTTACTATATTACTTATTAGCGCTCTCTAATTAATGTTGAGGTATTTATTAATGTCTAGTAATAGAGAACTTATTGATGCAGAGAAGGACTTATTACTGAAGAATGCAGTATATGTGCTTTTATGTAACGCAGATCCAAATGTAGATAACTGGCATATTCAAAAGGAAGGCGTATATACTCTTTCAGATCTAAATATCTACTGCACTATAAACGGCATAGAAGTAGATATTAAAAGGTTAGTACATGAGATTAACTGTGGTTTTGAAAATAGAGTTAAAGAAGCTACGGAGCAGGTAGTAAGGACTAGGCTTGCAGGACTTATTAATTCTTTAACTGCAATTGAGGACGCTATTGCAGAGACTGAAGAACAGGCACGCTTAGCTAATATATACTTTGGATGGTAGTAAATGGCAAGAGTAGTAGATGTAGCTCTGTATATAACTACAGAGATTGGTGAAGTAGCCCCAATGAAGCTACAAAGGCTTATTTACTTTAGTCAAGTATGGTGTCTTGTGTGGGATAAGCACTCTCTATTTAATGAAGATATTCATGCATGGCCTACAGGTCCTGCAGTGCCTGCTCTATATCCTTACCATAAAGGTGTTTTTAGAGTAGATCACAACAATTTTAGCGATGGAGATATAGGCGCTTTAACTAGCAATCAAAAGGATTGTATTAATGCAGCGCTTAAACAGCTTAAAGATAAAAGTGGACAAGAGTTAAGTGACATATCTAAAGACCATTGTTGGAAGAAAGCTAGAGAGGGCTTAAGTCCCTTAGAACAAGGCAATAAAATTATGTCGTTAACAGAAATACATGGATATTATTTATGGGTCCAGTATTTTTTTCTTTAATACATAGGAGATTAGAAAAATATGGGCTGTCATACTTGGCTCTATAAACCCTGCACTAAAAGTAAAAGACGAATAAAGAAAGAAGTTATTAGTTATATTGAGGACAGCCTAGAAGAACTATACGATCCTCTAGAAGTAGAGTGGTTCTTATCCTATAGAGATGAAGAAGAAGATGAATACTACTTTAGTCTAGAGGCTTTAGAAGATCTCAGAGCATTCTATAAAGTATGGCTAAAAAGAATACAGTCTAATCATCCTCTGTGGCAAGCAGCTATATACAGTCGTCGTTTTCATGAAAGACCAGTAGAGTATAAAGAAGGAGTGTTCTACGTAGGACATCATCTACATAATATATTTCGCTGGAAAGACTATAACTCACCCAATTTATATAGCTACAAACAAACTATTATGTTTTGTAAAGCAAGACATATTAGATTAAGCATTAAACAGCATCTACAGCTTCTATGCTTCTTCTATTCACCGCCTATAGGTGGTCTAATTAGATTTGGATAACATCATGACAGATAGAGATTTAAATAAGCAGATTAATTGTATTGGGCCGGACTTAGATGAAAAAGAGAAGACCTTATTCTCTAGATTATATGAGGCGTACCTAGCAGGAATTGAAGAGGGCAAGAAACAGACACAAGTTAAGCTTATTGAAGCATTACTTGCCCTGTTAAAGTAGAAGACAGTAAATAAACAATGATAGAATGCACACTTACAATAATAGTATCTGATAAAGGTACTAGCCACGCAGATCATCAAATTGAATCCGTCTGTAGAAAATATTTAGACAACCTAAGTAAACAAAAGACATCTGAGACTGTATTTATAAATCAAGAATTAATGTTCTACATGTTTAGAGCATTACTGTATGAAGAATATAGTCATCTAAGACATAGAGTAAGATTCTTTAATAGTAATGCTAATGATGAAATATTATTTGACTCAAGAATGAGAGTAACGTCTAATAATCATCCATTTGATAACTCTATTTATACTAACTGTTTATGTCTTTTGTTACAGCCACAAACAACATAAACGTCAACAAAGAAAGTAATTGAGCAGGCTTAAAACTAACTATAGGTACTGTAAGATGGATGCAAACAACAAAGAATGGTGGACAAGTCATCCACATATTTTACAGTTTGACTGTGGATATGTTGTAGACTTTGAAGGCGGAGAGTATATTTATTACTTTAAGCCATCTAACATTGTATTGAATTATGACTGGATTACAGCTAACTACATTGAGTGGGCAGAGTTCTGTGATTCTATGAACGTTTCTGCTTATCCAGACAACGAACAATTAGAGAACAACTGGAGAAACTATTTTAAATCATTTTACGTTAGACCTTTTTCTGTCAGGAAATACAGTATGTATGACACAAGAAATGAAATGATTGGTGCAGCAGTAAGGCCTAAAGATGACAAGTAAAGAACTACAAAAGAAGGCTCTTGAGGTTGCTCAGTTAGAGTGGTGGTTACAGAATCCTGAACTAAAATCTTTTCTTCTCTGTGTAGAACGTTGTCAAAATGATGAAGGTGAAACCGTATATCAGCAATCTGAAACTAAATTTCACACAGGAGACAAAGAAGAGCCTTGGGAACAATTTTATGATTGGGATTACAGTTATAACTGTATACGTTATCCAGTTGCTATAGACATGAAAGACTTTTATGCTCGTGTCAAAAGACCATACCAAACCGATGCTGAGATTCAAGCACGTATTGATGTTATTCTAAAAGATGTCTAAGATAAAAGAACAGTTTGAGCGGCTGCAATCTTTTGCAGCTTTATTGTTAGAAGTTAGACAAGCAGTCTGGTTTTACTATAGACCGCATTTAATTTCACTTACTATAAATGCAGAGAAAGAGTGGAAAGATAATGGACCTTATCCAGGATTTTATTTAGAGTATGATGTCTACTACGAAACAGTTGATGAGGTATGGTATAACGATGTAAATGAAATATGGATTGATGAACCTTATCGTACTTCAAGAAAAGAAGAGTTATTAGAGTGTATACATCCCTATGTAGAGTTTCAGCAGTGTGACTCTTTTACAAAAGATATACCACCTATGGCTCTCTCTTTAAAAGGAGGCGACTCTATTACTCTTGTTAATCCTAACTACACACTAAAGCAGATTGAGGCATTAATATGTATATTTTAAGTACAAACGTTTGTGCTGGTAAAACTTTTGATGCATTCTTAAAGACTTATGAAGCACTAAAACAGCCACTTAATTTACATGGTATAGAGGTCACAGAAGGTATTCCTTTTACTGTAGATGATATTGCAAGAATTAAAGATGCAGGCATTGATACTGTATTATGGCATGATGCTTTCTGGTATATTAATGGATGCAAACAAGAAACGTATCCAGATGCAGCAGCTAATTACTTTACACTACACAAGCTGTTCTGTTCTGCAGACATTGACGTACCTATATGGTCTATTAATCCTTACAAAGAAGAAAAATCTGCAGCTATGTGGACAGGAGATGTCTACTATAAATTTTGTACGGATAATTGGCACAGTCTAGAATATGTGCTTCCAAGAGACAAAGATCCTAGATCTAGTTATTGTGACTTTATACATACCTTTCGTATTGCATTTAAAAACACATTACCCAATGCGCCACTATATAACAACGTAGAATCTATTCTAAGTACAGTTGGGCCCTCTTTTTGTATTGATTACAGCTATGTGAATGCATGGTGCAAAGGTAATAGAGAACAGAGTATTGTACAGTGCTTATTGCTTACCGGTAATAAAACTGTAGAAATTCATCTATCTTCTTCTTGTAATAGTTATCTTGATACAGATGAGTGGTTTATGCCTTATCTTGATGCAATTAAAGCAGCAAAGAGCTTGTACATTACTTATAACTCATTACCTATAAAATACAAACAATATGGATAAAGATACAAAGGTTGATTTAATTATTAGTACAGACAGCAACCTTGCGGCTCTTACAAAAGCAATAACTGATTCTAAAAAGAATGTTGAATGCCTAGAAGAAACACTTGTAAGAGAAAAAAGAAATAAATGGTGGCTAGAACATCTTGAAGTAGCGTCTCTTACTGCCAGGACTGAATGGGATAATGTGTATGGGAGTAATACCTTAGAGCTATTTTTCTACGTTATGTCAGTAATTGATATAAATGGATCAAATATAAATTGGAAGAAAGATTCTGATGAATACTATAATTTTCCCAAATATGACAAAGAAGCTAATAGAAAGAATATTACTTATGTCAATCCGTTTATCAAAGACAAGGAGATGGTAGATATAAATTAAATATTAATAGCTTTAAAAGAATGTGATTAAATAATAAAGAAAAAGCATAAATAGCTATTCTGTAGACAAAGAGGAATGAGTTGGATGATGCAGCAAGAATACTGCTAATACTGTTCTTTGGATCCTATGGAGGCATAATTGTGTTTGAATAGAGATATAGCAAAAAGATAAAGACATGAATACCATACAGACTAGACATAACTTATTTGAGACAAACTCTTCAAGTACACACAGTATAACTATTATTGAAAGTAAATTAGGAGACGTACTAGAAACTCTATATCCTAATAAGGACAATAAGATTGTTATAGGAGGATATGACTTTGGTCTAAGTGTGCATGAATATTATGGAGCAGAAGCAAAGGCATCATATTGCGCTATCTACATAAGAGATTGGATACAAAAAAAAGAAAAAGATAAAAATAGATATTTGAGCGTCTTAATTAAGACTATTCAAGATCAAGTAGGGGCGCCTTTAGAAGTTGTACTGCCTTCAGAGAATACAGGATACATAGATCATCAGTCCGTTGAAAATAGAGATATTGATTACTTATTTGAAGTACCCGAACTTCTAAGAGAGTTTATTTTTAATCCCAAATCAGTTTTAGTTACTAAAGGCGATTAGTTAATAATGATAACAGAAGATATAGTATTAGCAAGTTATGTAAATGGAGACTTTAAATGCACGCTCTACAGCAGTGGAACGTTTACAAAAGAGAGTAGCGTAGTTAATCCCAAAGCAGCCTTTCCTTCTAGTATTGACGTAAAGATTACTAATTACTGCAATATGCCTTGCGCTTACTGTCATGAAGATTCTACTACTAAAGGAAGGCATGGAGACATATCTCTACTACTAGATCAATTAGCTATTCTACCTGAAGGTATTGAGCTGGCTATTGGTGGAGGAAATCCTTTAGCTCACCCTAATCTGTTACAGTTCTTGTACGCAGTAAAGCAACAAGGTAAATACGCCAATATCACCATTAATCAGGGCCACTTAACTCAGTACAGATCCTTGATACAAGAGTTAGTAGTTAATGATCTTGTTAAGGGAATAGGAGTATCTATAGTAAATGTAGCTAGTCTCCCTACCTGGTTAACCAGTACAGCGCAAGAGAGAGTAGTACTGCATATGATTGCAGGAGTGCATACAGTAAAAGACGTACTTACTATGCTTGAACTGGGCGCTCCTAGAAAGATATTAGTACTAGGCTATAAGACGTTTGGAAGAGGTATTACTTACTTTGACAAGACAGTAGAAGATAATCTTCAATCCTGGATAATCTATGTAAGATCTTTATTTGACAAGTGTCTATTGTCTTTTGATAATCTAGGTATTGAGCAGTTAAAGTTAAAGAGATTCTTCTCTGAAGAGATGTGGAATAAGTTATACATGGGGGATGACTTTACCCATTCAATGTATATTGATGCAGTAGAGATGCAATATGCGCCTACTTCTCGCTCTTCCACAGATCAAAGAGTTAATTACTCTAACATAATTGATTACTGGAACAGTGCTCACAATTAATACTAAGTAAATATAAACAGGAGGACCTATATATGCACATGTATAAAGTTAAAGTAGAAAAGGCTGATCAGAGCTTTGAGATTGATTTGGCCTTTAATACCGAAGAAGATGCAAAAAGATGGTGTACTAGTCAAACAGAGCTGGCTAAGAATAATAAAGAGACAACTGTTTATTCTTATGTCAAAAAGACTTAGTAATGCTTATAGTATTAGTACTACTAGATCACTTAATCTTTCTGTTGACAGTCATAAGAGTACTAAGTGTTCCTATTATAGGTTCATTTATAGTAATATACTCACTGCCTTCTATTCTGCCTTTAGTGTCTACAACTATAAAGTTTGTATTTAGCTTACTCTATCAAGGATTAGTGAATATAGGCAGGGGTATATTCATATACTGTATTATTTGTATTGTTCTGTCTATTACTTGCATTGTTTGCAGTATTACGTTGGGCTTACTTTTTAATATGTATTCTAAACTATCTAAATTACTTAAATCAAAATGAAGAGCCATAGTAAGAGATGGATAAGACGCAATAGACATAAGCAGTGTTCTTTGCTGGCTATGCATAGACTTGCTGTTTATATGAACAGAACACATCCTTTTGTATTTCAAGAAGGCTTATGCTAGCAGCTTGAGTGTGTTATATAAGAAAAGTATTAGCAATATTAATAAAATACTTAATAAAATCTATTAGTATGTCAATAATTCTAAGAGCAAAGCTTATAGACAATGAGCGCTACGTAATGCATGTTGTAGAGATAGAAAAACAATTATATGTAACTACCGTAGGCTTAGAACGTCTGGATGCTAGACCTAATTGCTTTGACTTTCATTGCTTTTGTCCTGAGAAGTGGCAAGAGAATGCAGATAATAGGGGCATTCTTAAATGCCAAGACAACGCCTCATTAATTATCTACTATAAAGATATTGAGAAGTGGAAGCAAGACTGTACTATACTTAACTATGATTGTGATAGTAATGGTCTTCCTTTGCCCCGCAATAATTGGGAATGGGATACTGAAGCATCTATAATACCTCCAGACAAAATACTAATGGTAAAAAGTAAATGACTCAAGAACTACTGAATATGCTTCAAGTAACAGATAAAGACTTACTACAGCAATTAGTAATAAGGTTCTACTGTGAAAACTATGATAAGAAGCAAGACATTAATGCAGATACAAACTATTACGACTCTAATTTAAATCAGTTGTCTGTGTTAATTAACACGCCAAGCAATATCTTATATAAAGACAAAGAACAGAGCACTTATACTTATGCAGGCTATGATCCCATCTTAGAAGGCGGCCTAATTCACACTGCTATGTTTAATATGAGAACAAGAACAATAGTTCCATATATAGAAATAGTAGGTGTGGATAATGAAGAAATATTTGAAGTAGGTGAAGAAGTAATTGTAGTGGATGTTGACGAAACTCACTATGTAAGTACTATAGAAGAAATAGTTGAGACTATAAAAAATAATTCTATAGTTCTTACTGGTAGAGAATTAAAGGCAGACGTATTTAGACGTCTATTTAAAACGTTAGACAATGAAACTCAGCAGTCTTTGATACCGCATATATTGTACCTAGTAAAAACTCTACATCATAAGTATAGAGTAAAAGGATTTGAGGCTTTAGTAAATACAAGAGAATTAATTAAGATAAGAAGACTCTAATAACAACAACGGATAGTAAAAGCAATGATGGCTGGAGAATAGTTAGACCCTAAGCCATTAAACAGAATTAATTAAGTTAACTTAGGAGAATAAACAAATGGGTACTATTAATAGACTATTAGATGTAAGTGGCGCCATCTATGTTGATGAGCTTAGAGAAGATCCACCCAATAACTTTTCTCTTGTCTTGTGCTCAGTATTTGAGCTTCAGCCGCAGCAGGTAGAACAGTATAGAGATTTAGAAGATACGTGCATAACTGCTATTGTAAAGGGCGTTAATGAATTAGAGCATCAACATCTATTGTACGTTGCTACAAACAACAAAGAACTAAGTATTGTTGATGGAGTTATTACATATAAGGGTCTAACTAGTTCAAAAAGCAGTGCTGCTATATACAGTATTAGTAAGAAGAAATACTTTCCTGCTATTGTTGTTAACAAGAAGAAGATTAGATTTGAAGAGTACACAGCCCTATGTATTAATACTAGAATTGCCTGGGAAGAAGGAGAAGTAACTAAAACAGGTATTATTACTGATGTAATATACCAGTCTTATAATGATCTGTTTGAAGTGTATAAAGGCACTGAATTAGAACTACTAGGCCAACTAAAACAATGTAGAGAAGAAGATGTACAGTTTATAACGTATAATCCAGATCTTCTTTATGTATTACGAGAGCCTTTGCTTTTCTATGAAGTCAACAACAGTATTATTCTTGCTTCATGGAGAGTAGTTGGTTTAGAGGAATAATAGACTATAGCATTAGTATTACTAGTGCTATTAAATAGGTAATAGAGAAAGCAATGAGATTCATAATTAAAAAGACACTAGAGATAGAGCTAGGTAAACTAACTCTATTAAGTGGGGAGTTGCAATACAAATACCCAGTAGATGTAGTTAAGCAGTATCACTACAACTGCTCATATCATAGTACTTCTAATTGGTTAAAGCTAGTAAAAACTAAGCCTAAGAGATCTGTTGCAAAGAGAATAGGACATAGATTATATGACTACAGACTAATATCTATAGCCGTGCTATGTCATCATCTCTGTATTGACTATTTAAATCTGCCAGATATACATGGTTATATAAGTGATTATAATGCGGCTAGTAATAGGCATCCATACTCTGCTGTTTTAGAATTTGTACCTGATAGTCTAATTGTATTAGAAGAGCCGGATAGATTTGTCAATCTAAAAGACTATGCTAGTTTATGCGTTGTAATTAAGAGTCTTATTAAACGGGGCTATATCCTTATTGTTGCTACTAATAACAGTTATATTATTCAAGAGCTAAGTATTTTAGATAATGTACTAAGATATGAGGTAGGCTACAACTTTAGTAATAGATACAAGAGTGACTATACGTTTAAAGAGATACAGTAAAACAATGAGTGAAATAGAACAGGTTAAAGAACGGCAAGCATTAATAGATGAATGCAGTATTGATAACTGGAAGAACCATGATCCTATTGAATTTGAGCTAGTAGAAACAGCGGCATTTTTAATACCAGATAAAGAGCAATATGCCAGTATCCCTAATACTTATTGGGGTAATCAAAAAAAATACATACTTATTGGCCTCTCAATTTAGATCTTTAGCTAAGTTTAATAAGGCGTATGGTCTTATTACGTGGTCAAAGCCAGACTTTGAAAGCACTAATTGGAATCAAGAAGAGTATATAATGCAGAGCTTATGTCCGTATCAAGTTAATACGAGATAGGTTACTAGTTGACTTGACTACTCTAAGATACGGTAGGAAGGTCTTATGGGTGCAAGAATTAAGGTATATGTGTTAATTCTTGTGGTGGTTTATTTGTGTTTTGTCAGATTAAGTAGCAGTCGTATCCTGCTACTTTTTTTTAATTGTTCTTAAAAGAACTTAACTAAGACTAATTAAAAATATTGTCTTTAATAACTCAACTACTACATTAAGGTACGGTAGAAGGGTTTTGTAGGGATAAATCCATTTGTTTGCCTAGTAGTGTCGTGCCTTGCTACTTTTTTTATACTAAGAGAGAAACGTATATGACTAATAATAATAGCTTTCAAACTCCTTATTACTCCTATCCTAACTTTAGAACCTTTACTACTGTAGACGAAGCACTAGCTGATGAGCCTACATGGTCTTTAGTTTACTGTGCAAGGTTTAAGATTACAACAGAACAAGCAGAGAAGTATAAGGACATTCCTCAAACATTCCTGCAGAGCTTTACTGAGAGTTCTTCTAATCTAGATGAAACTAATGAATTAAATATTATTTATTTGTACGTCGCACTTACTCATGTAGATCTAACGGTTAATACTGAAGAAGGCACCTATATCTTTAGGAATGAATTAACTGAAGGTATAAACGTTCTAGCAATGTACAACACAACAAGGAAGGTTTTTAGTGCAGCAATTGAATTAGTTGGTAAGAACAAACTAAAAGAGCCAAAGTATAAGGTAGGTGATCTTGTTAGTAAGGACTACTGGCAAGAAGATGAAGAGAATTATGTTACCGTTATTGGTAAAGTAACTAAAGTCAAGCAGACTAAAAGTCATCATAGAGCAGACATTGCATTAGGTCGTGATTTGCTAGATGAAGGCTATCTTTTGTCTAAAGAAGACCAATTAACTGTAGCTAATAATCCAGATTTACTGTATATTGTGTGCAGAGAGGCTTGGGTTTATGAGGTAGACAATAAATATCTCTTAAGAGAAAACTGTTTATCTTCCGTGCAGTTTATATCTAGTGAGACAAGAGCATTTGTTTGTTTTAATCTAAATGACTATTAACATCTTCAGTGGAAAGAGAGAAGCAGTTATAGCTTATTGCAGAGAGATTGCTTCTTCTGAACAGTGCTTTATTACGTTAAACTCCTTTCTTAAGTATAAGCATAAAAAGAAAGGAGTTGTTGTAATAAACGCAGCAATTGAAGTAAACACGCACAGTAGTAAATACAGAGACTATTTAATAGAGCTATTTAAAGCCGCAGAGAATTATGCTTCTAACACCTTCTATGTATATACAGACAGTCTAGAGATATTAAATAAATTAGTAGAAGTAGCGCCAGAATATTCTATTGAGTGTCACCATATTGAATTACTGCAACATGTAACTAAAGGCAAAGTAATTAAGATTAAAAGAAGCATAGAAGAATTAAAGTACGATTTAAACCAGAACAAAGAAGTAAGAGGATATTAATATATGAGCGCCAACATTATTCCTAGCTATTTAGAATCTATGGATCTATATAGGACTGTAGATGCAGATGGATATGGATATACAAAAGAGTTGCATTTTGGATATGCACAGGCAGCAGTATTTGAAACAGACAAGGCTTGGGTAGACAGGAATAAAGATAAACTAGATAGAGAAGTAACGGTATCTGTAAATGAAGATTCATACTTAGTCTACGTACTTCTTAGTCATAGTAATTTAAAGAGGACTCAATCTCTAAAGTACGACAATGAGTACTATCTTGAATTTGATATTGATGAGCAAGAGACTTTAGAAAACTACGATGAAGAAGTAAAGCTAGTAATGTATGACTACGTCAATAAACGCATCATTCCTGCTATTAAAGTCTATAAGAAGTCTACCGTAGATCCATTTAAAGTTGGGGATAGAGTAATTTATCATCATAAAGAGGGCTATGTAGTTCTTGCAACTGTAGTTGGAGTAGAGACAGATCCTACTTTCTTTATAGGAGATAAGGTCTGCAGAGAAAAGCTATTAGAGCAAATTGATGACTTTGATGAAGAGACACAAAGGCTTATTAAAGATAATCCTAATTGTATTTTTAGTGTTCATATTCCAATATCTAGAACTAAATATAGATTAAGTGATAATCCTAATCAGCTTGTATATGCAAGGATCTACAAAGTGGAGGAGCATCTATGATAGAGGATCTCAATACTATGATGCAAGGTATTCATAGTATTAATTTAGGTATGCCCTATTTAAACAGTAGTAACAGTGATCTACATTACTGCTATCAGCAAGCAGCAGTATTTAATTTAAATAAAGAACAGTTAGAAGAAGCTAAGAAGTCTTTCTCCTATAGCAATCAAGGAATCATTGAGATAGCTAACAGTGATGCGTTGTTGTATGTTCTGCTAAGTTATCCAGACTTAATAGTTGAGCCTGAGACTACTGAAGATGGGCAGCAAACGTTCAATATTGAATTTAAATTAGACAAGGACAATATATTGTTTGGTGGCTCCTTATGTCTTGTAATGTATGACGCAAT
>JBIKWN010000122.1:0-56388 GCA_044356295.1 Bdellovibrionota bacterium | reverse complement strand
ATAAAGGTACAGGGATTAGAGACTATTGACTACGCTATATTTGATGAAAGTCATTACTACTTAAATAGAAGTGGTATTACTCTCTATAACAAGTTAGTAGGCGTACATCTTATTACTGCCTTATCAGCTACTCCTCATTTTGAAGAGCCAGTATTAAATGAACTAGTAAACACTATGTTTGGTGATGTGCTCTATGAATATACAGAGAAAACTGCTATTGACAATCAACACATTAGTCAACCTCGCATAGAGCTTTATACAGCACCTGCAGGTAAATGTAGTCCTAAGTGGCTATATGGAGCATTTGATCAATTCAAGTACAACATGCAGATAAGATCTCTAATTATCAATAACACGGCACGTAATCAATTAATAGCTGATTTAGTTGCTTCTAATCTATCTACTCTTATCATAGTAAGCACTATTAATACTCAGAAGAACAATCACGCTGAAATACTTAGAAGACTTATTGCTGACAAGTATCCCAATAAGAATATTGTAGTAGCAAAGAGTAATACTAATAGTTGTTTAGATGTGCTCAAGCAGTCAAACGCTATTGTAATAGCAGGACCTAAGCTAGTTAGTGCCGGTACAGATATACCTTATCTAGAGCGCATAGTTATTACTTATGGTGGTTCTTCTATTAATTTATTACTACAGAGAGTAGGACGCGTACTAAGAAGAGCAAATGGAAAGACGTGTGGTGTTGTAATAGACTTTATTGATCCTATGGGATGGCCTGCTAGTCAAAGTAAAAAGCGTATAAGTACGTATAAAGAGACGTATGGCGCTGAGAATGTATTTATTATGTAGGAAAAGATAACTAATGTTGACACGTATTAAGAGTGTATCAGGCGTTGCTGGTAGTGGTAAGGCTTTACCAATGGACGCTTTAGTGCTTACAAATAGAGGATGGATGCTTAACTCTAGTATTAAGGTCGGCACTAAAGTAGCTACAGTAGATGGCTCCTTTGCAGATGTATTAGAAGTACATGATAATGCTCGTCTAGAGATGTATGAAATACTGTTTAATGACAATACTAGATGCATCTGCTGCAAAGATCATTTATGGACTTATACGCATAGAGGTAAAACATATACAGACAGTACTTATAATTTATATGGACGGCAAGTATCTAACTCCTATCTGTATATTCCTCTGATTGAATCTCCCATTCAATATCCACAGAATATTATTGGTTATACGGATGATCTATTTAATCTATGCGCTGCTTATACCTTATTAAGAGCAGATGTTAAGACTAGAATAGTAGCTGCTACTGAAATACTCTCTATTCATACTAGAAGTCACTTTAAGTATAACGTTGACTATATAAAAAACAACAAAGGATTTAATGCTCTCTTTCTGTATCAGCTATCTAACTCTTTACAAAAGAGAAAAGGCAATACTTACTACTTCTATAAGGATAAAGCAGGATCTTATGTACATGTACTGCTTGATCTTATTAGGGGACTGGGTGGCTTTGTAGTGGCATATGAAAGCTTTGCTAAGGGACAGCCTATATATGTTGTTGAGGTAAAGTACTTAGAGCAATTAGGTATTGGTAAGAGACCTAAAGGCAAGCGCATTATGAAGATCTATAGAAAGGGATCTTATCAGCCAGGTAGATGCATATTAATTGATCATCCTAGTCATCTGTACGTAACACAGGACTATGTTGTTACTCATAACACATATAAGCTGCAACAAGCAGTAGAAGAAAACAAACTGATACTTACAGCTAGTACTGGTATTGCTGCTGTAAATCTACATGAGACTGCCTGCACTATACATTCTTTGTTAGGAGCCATAAAGTCAGAACAAATAGTTCAGAAGATAATTACTGGAAAGATATTTAGATCCTTCTCTAATCTATTTAAATCAAAGAATGGTATAGCTATTGATGAGGCTCCAATGCTATCTGCTCAATATATTGATAGTCTTATTGAGGCTATGGATAGATATGGAGCTGCAACTAATAGACAACTAGAGTTATATCTAACAGGAGATATTGCTCAACTGCCTCCCATTGAAGGTAAGCCTTACTTTGATTCAATAAATATTGATCGCTTTGATGTAGAAGTTCTTACTAAGGTACATAGACAAACAGATCCTCTATTTAAAGAAGCACTGAATGACTTAAGACTCGGTAATACTGCAAAGATAAAACAGCTATTAATAGATAATAACTGCTTTCATAAGGAGCTAGATCCAGACTTCTTAGGTCTTACTCTATTCAGTACTAAGAGAGACGTTGCTGCGTATAATGGGGCAAAGCTAGCTAGTATAGATAATCGTTCTACTGAATACATTGGGCATAAGACGGGCAGGATAGATAGATCATGGGATAGCTTTCTAGAACCTTTAGTTCTAAAGGTAGGCTGTCTTGTTAGATGTATTACTAATCATACTGTTGCTACAGGAGAATATATTGCTAATGGCGATATGGCTATAGTTGAGGAGCTGTATAATAACTGTGTAGTTGTAAGATTACTGCGCAATGAGAAGAGTGTTGTTATTAGCTATATACAGAAAAGAATAGTTAATCCTGAGACTGGAATTGAACAGGGTACTATTAACTATGTGCCGCTACGTTTAAGCTTTGCTTCTACTATTCATGCTATACAGGGAATTACTTCTGACTATATACAGGTGCGTATGGATAGAACTGATTACTTTATGGGCAGATCTAGTGGTATGAGTTATGTAGCTCTCTCTAGATGTCCATTGATTAAAGGAATTAGAGTAGTAGGCAGTCCTAATGATTTTGACAGTTGCGTTTATATTGATCCTAAATACTTAGCCTTTGTTACTAATGGGACATCTAACTAATGAGATTAGAGCGCAGGTAAAAATTAGTGATATATTAGGCAGTTACTACAGCCGTATTGACTGTCCTAAATGTCACAGAATAAAGACTGCTAGTGTAATTAATGATGAGTATGTATTCTGTCATAGCGCTTCTTGTGGCTTTAAGGCAAATAGCATACAGCTAAACGCATTAATAAACTTAGGTGATGACAGTCTTACTAAAGAAAGTATCTATGACTTGTGTGATAGATATGGTATTAGACGTAACGTTAAATTAACCGCAGAACAGGAGAAGAAATTACAACTACTACGAGAAGTAAGAGCTGTATACATGGAAGATCTTTTTGACTCTCCCTTAGTACTACAGTATTTAACAGACAGACGTAATATAAAGAACAGTACTTTACAGGAGATAGGCGTAGGCTATGCTTCTGGTACTAGTTTAAAGAGTGCTTTTAGACGTACTGAACTAATAGAGGCAGGGTTATTAAGTAGTTCTACTAATAAGGAGTTCTTTAAGACTAGAGTAATGTTTCCCCTAGTAAGTGATAGAGGTCATATTACATCCTTTGTAGGTAGATATGTAGGGCCGCCTTCAGACTATATACCTAGATATAAGAACCTAAGCACTACTATACATACTCTAGTACTTGAGCAGTTCCTTAGTCTATATAACAAGAAAGACATGTTATGTGTTTGTGAGGGATTTATGGACACTATTTCTCTGTATGAACTAGGAATGCAGTCTTGTGGAATATTGGGAGTATACGGCCTGTTAAACTATGCACACAAGCTAACAAAGTTTAATAGTATCTGCTTCTGTTTTGATAGTGATAGAGATGAGGAGACTGGTAGGTATAAATCTTATACTGCGCTAATACCTCAACTGATTAATTTAGTTCTACTGTATCCACATAACAAGTATTATGTCTATTTACCTAAGCGTAAAGACATAAATGAAGAACTATGCAATGGCATTATTAGTAGACAGTCTATACTTAGGGATAAATGGCCCCTATGTGACTTTTTACTAGATAGCCTGTTTGATGATAAAAAACAGCATGTACAGTTAATTAGAGTTATTGAAGCGCTTAACAGTAGTAGTGGAAGAAATAAGTTCTATGAGTTAATTGGTTCAACTGCCTATGATTACTTAATAGACATATTAGATGTAAAAAGATGACTGTAGTTAGCTGTATATGTGTACAAAAAGGAGATACAGATGACCTGTATCTCCCTTACGTTATAGTTGCAGTGTCTATAGCTGAAGATAAGCAATTAATGCAGCTAATAGATAAGCTACTTGTACCTACTCTTTTACCCAACAATGCAATAAACAAGTATCTACACTACATAGTAATTGCTAATGAATTAGAAAAGAAGGCGCTTCTACTAAATACGTGTGTAGATCTTGTCTATGATCCAGAAGAACTGGATAAACGGATAACACGTATAAGTAGAACTGTTAATAAGGAGGGACAGCTATACATGTACTGTAGAGATAAGACTATGTCTCACAGAACAATGCTAAATCAGCACGTCTATATGCGCTTTGTATATATTTGGTCCTTATTACTAAGACAAGACAAAGAAAGAACAGATTGCTGCGTTTATGGTTTAGAGGATACGTCCGTATTAACAGTAGCAAAACAGTTACTATTACCCTCCTTTATAAATAGAGATAAGCTAAGAAGACAGTTACTAGTAGCAGACAGAAATAAACAGTTAAAACAGTGTCCCTTATGGATGTCCCCCTATGAATAAAGTACAAGCATTAAAGAGTGTATTGGAGTTAGAACAGCCTACTACTAGTAGAGACGTGTTAATTGGATTGTTATGTACTATTACAGATGGCAGTTGGAGTGATACTGTAGTACAGCTATTAAAGTTTGATAGTATGCTATTCAATTTACTAACACTTACTGATGAAGATAAGATAAAAGAATACTCTCTTCTTCTACTTAAACTCTACGTATTTATAGATGAAGTACATAGTCTGCCGTTTTTAAATCAAGAAGTATTTAAAGAGGGCCGCATACTTAGTATTAAGTCATATGCAAAGTATTTAGAGCTAAGACGTATTTGCCTAGATACCTATATGACTACAACATACAATAAGAAGTACTAGTCACTTCTAGCTACGTAGCTAAAGTATCCAGTTAACGTCTTATTTACGTCTGCACTGCTGCATACAATAAGTCCATTTCTATAGACAATGACTTGGCCTGCTGTAAGAGTATTTGCAGCAGGAAGAGTATTAATAGACTCAGCGTATACTGTAGTTACGGGAATGCTATTAATTTCAAAGTACATATTACTCTTATCGTATTCAGGCAAGAGAGAGTGATATAGAGGATTAACAGCAATAGCAGATACAGCGCTACTAATAGCCGTATTACCAGGAGCACCATCTACTACTACTCCATAGTTATTAGCAGCAGTAATAGTAGTAGGAGTAATTGATACCTTATTAAATACGGGCTGACTGTATATAGTTGCAGTCTCTACATACATAGAAGTATCGTTAGTCTTAAACATACCTCTAGCAACATGCTGATCATACACTTCTCCTACTACAAAGCTAGGCTCTGTTAGTCCTGCAGTAAATCTAACGCTTATACCGTCTAGCAGTGCTTGATTAGATGTACTAGTTGTTCTACTAGAAGCGCTGTCTATAGTATTAATCCATGTATTTGTATTAGCATCAAAGGTAACCGCAGGAATCCAGCTAGTGCCATTCCACTTATACCATATCCAGTCTTGATCCGTATTGCCTACAAAGTTAGCCCATTGATAATGACAAGCAGCAGAACTAAGATGAATACCATTAGCAAAGCATACTGCCTTATCTGGAATTACAGATAAGAAGGGAAATAGTCCTTGAGCGCCACTACCTTGATTGTTTATATTAGTAAAAGTAGCGCCAGTAGCAGGATGATAGATTTGTGCATAGCCATTGGGACTAGAGATATAAGCACCCCAATAGTCCTGACATATTTGATGAGGTAAGTATCTTGTACCGGTAGTAGGAAGCTGCGTGCCATCTAATAATTTATATGTCTCAGGATCATATCCAATATCTGAAATGTAGCTCTGTATATTAGTTAGACTGTATTTAGCCGCAGAAGGATTAACTTGAGAGGCAGTATTAAATTCTAATAGAGTTCCGTCAGAGCACCATAGTCTAGAATCATTATTTCTTACCCAAGCTACGCTGTTCTGTGATTCCCCACAACTAACTAAGT
This sequence comes from Bdellovibrionota bacterium, assembly GCA_044356295.1. GTDB lineage: Bacteria > Bdellovibrionota_C > UBA2361 > UBA2361 > JBIKWN01 > JBIKWN01. The sequence continues at coordinate 50,331 of JBIKWN010000122.1, read as the reverse complement.
TACCTAAATAAGTATTAGTACTAGTTCCATTTGCTAAGCTCCACCAGTATATATTTGCTCCTCTTAACTGATTAGTAATAGTGTTATTTCTAACAACTATAGCTATTCTTGTATCTGCATGTATGCGATTAACTAGAATGTACAGCCAACTAGTTAATGTTCCAGTAAATCCCAAATTAGCAGTATAGTTACTAGCAGAACTAGTAAGTATTAAAGAAATACTTGCGTCAACAATAACTGCATATACAATACCGTTTTTATCTGTATCTACCGCATAAACGGGCTGAGCAAGCACGTTTGTAACGGTAATAGCAGATAGATTGGAATAGTTAATACGCCATAAACCAGTAGTGCTACATGCTACGTAGATAAGTGATCTAGGAGCGTCTACTGCATACTGTCGCATGTCTGTAATAGGTAAAGCAGGAGTAGTAGTACTGTCTAAATCATAGTGCTGTCCCGTAAACTGATTAACTATAGATACGCCTGTTCTATCTGCCTGCACCGTCCATACATTATCTATAGCAGATATAGGCATTGTTAACTGCCAACCATGCGCCTTGTTATACGGTTTAGCAAGATGCTGTATATATGGATGATAGGCCTTATTAGATTGACAGTAAGTATAATAACTATCTGTATAGTAGCTAGTAAAGTTACGTACTCCTAATACATACTTAGCAGTTCCAGGTGCTCCAGACTCAGTGATTCTAATTCTATAAGTAGTAGGCCATACACCAGTCCAAGGAGCCTCACTAAATGTAAGAGAGCCAGAGCCAGTAGGAGTATTGTCTGGTAAGAAGCAGGCAGTAATAGTTGTAGGTGGTACACTGCTATATGCAAAGGCAGACTGTAGATTACTTGTAGTTGATAGCGTAGAACTACTGTAGGCAGAGAACGTAGCCTTTGTCTCTGCCGCTTCATTAGTAGTTTTAGGTGTGTAATTAGAGCCAGACAGTATTCCATTAAATACGCGCCCATTAGCGTCACTATTATTGGCTCTAGGAAAAGACCAGTAACACTTCTGTCTATAGAAGTTAGTAGCCTGATTACCCTGCCAAGTCACCCAGTTGCCCTGATTATCACTTGTCCCTGCTACAGCAGGAATATTGCCATAAGTAGCTACAGGCAAATACCACCACTCATACTCTGGAAGAGGAGCACATGCCGTCATATTTCTCAATGATCTATAGTCCTGATTAATATTTAAAAAGCTGTTAAAGCCGCTCATACTAAAACACATGTCATTTATCCATTGAGGATATAAGGGCCGGTTAGCGCCGCTTATTGTACTGTTTTGAACAGTTATACGATAATTAAAGTTGAGTATTTGATTTACTTCTTGAGTACATGGCTGATTTAGTAATAAGTAGGCCCAAGGAGTTATTACAGTATTAACTACTTGACCCATATTTTGATTTGTTAGTCCAACTGTTTGAAACGTTCTAGCAACACTAACCGCATCTAATCTCTGCGTATAAGTAATGTATGGAGGATTAGCAGTATGGAATACCTGTGTATCTGGCTGTCCTGTTCCTCTATAAGCACAACCTAAACACTGAATAGATGCCTTAGTTCTTGTAGGCAATGCAGTCTCATTGCTTATGAATATAGTATTTGCTGACCAGATAAGAGTTCTTAGAAAGTACTCATTAGTGTATGCATTGTCTGTAATAATATTACTTTGTTCAATAGTATTAATTACTTCATTAGTAGTAGCATCTACTACTTCAATTGTTAGATGTCCAGAGAGCTTCATAAATTAGCCAACTATATTTGATGAATACGGTGTTCTTATAAAGGAGAAGAAGGTGTTACCCTTAGTAAAGTTATTAACTAAGCCGTCTAAATGATTCTGATTAAGTACGCTATAGGGAGTTCTAGTAAGCTGTGCAGTAGTTGTATTGGATTTGGACAATACATTATTAAGCTCATCATCATACATAAATAAGTTGGATACAGAATAAGGCTGTCTATTTAATAAAGCTATAGTACTGCCTTTACTCAAGTTACTTATGTAATCATCCGCTATTACTGATGGATACGCAATATTAACTTGAGTAGCTATAGGAACAATAGATTGAGAGAAGACTTTTACATTTATCCAATCCTTTAATACGGTAAATAAAGTATTAGGACTGATCTCTGTTCTTGTCTCATTAGGGATATTGTAAAGACTAAAGTTAAAAGGCACATAAGTTGAATTTACTGTTACGCCTTTAGTGTAGCCAGTTCTATAGGATTGACTATTAAGCCTTATTCCTATTAATGGAGAAGAACTATTAATGTACTGAGCCGTTGGACCTAATAAGGGAATAGGCGCCAAGTTTATTGGTACTGGATTATTGAGAGTATTGTCTATAGAAGCAGAGTGAGAGCTGCTCTTGTTAAAGTGTTTAATGAACTCTTCAAGAAGAGGATTGATAGTTACATACTTTGGCTCATTTGTTCTACCGTTTAAAGTTACTCTAAGTAGTACGTAACTATTAATACTGTTAGGTAACAGTACAGTTATGTCTTTACTTGTATTGTTAGGAAGAATAGTAACAGGAGATACTAATGGATCTGGCTCTAACTGCTCCCACAAGTAACTAGTAGCAGTACTGATGGGATTGATAATGGCATATCTCGGACTGCCACATAAAATGCTCTGCACTGGTAAGTCCTGCCAACTATAACTAGATGCAGGAAAGAAGAGGAACCTAGACACAATTACGCTATAATGCTACAAAATACAACATATTAAATAACTTCTCCGTATTTGTATGCAATATACCGTAGCTATTGATCCAGGATTAAGTGGCGCTTTGTGTCTGTATAACAATACAACTCAAACAGTAGAGCAGGTAATAGATATGCCAATAAAGAAGATTCCCAAGACAAGTAAGAAGATACTTGATCCTGTATTGATCTTAGCTACACTTAGTAAATGGTCTGGTTTAACAGATGTAGTCTATATTGAGAATCAGACTATTACTAATAGAGACGGTAACAAGGCAGCGCTAACTACCTTAAAGAACTATGGCATATTACTAGGATTACTTTATGCAAATAAGTATAAGATAACTGAAGTCAGTGCAGTTACATGGCAGAACACACTTTTAAAGGGAGTAGTAGATCCTCTAACTCCTGTAAGACTAAAGCCCAGTAAAAGAAAAAGCTTAGTATTTACTAAACAGTACGGTGCTAAGAATGATGGACAGGCAGACGCTATATGTATTGCTATATACGGTGCAAGCCTTATTTAATGTGAGTTTATTAATGTTTAACGTAAGTAGTTTAATAGGATGAACTGAAGTGGGTAAACCTAAAGCAGGTACAACTAGTAATAGAGTTAAGAAGACAGAGTATAAAGATGATGAGCGCATTAAGAAGCAGCATCTGCGTTTCTTAAAGCGTAACACTGCAATTCTTACTTCTGCGGATGAGATCTGGACAAAGAAGTTTAAAGTTACTAGTTTAGGTAATAATAAGCTACGTGTTAAGGGAGTAGGCGTTCAAGCAGTTAAGTTGGCTCTTAAGCGCATAGGAGTAGATACTGCAAAAGTGCTTGATGCTGTACTACAACGTAATTGGAAGCAGGTGCAGATGTTGGTGCCTTACGTACCACAAGAAGTTGACTATAAAGTAGTCGCTGAATAGAAAAGATATATGCACAGTAACCGCTCTACTAGATAGAGAGTTACTGTGCTTTAATGGGTAGTTAATACAAAACAACACATTTACATTAGAGAAGTATGTTAGACAATAACGTATCTGTAGTATTTCCTGCTAATACGGGAGATCCCACCTTCTATAGAACGTATAGTAGAAGTAGAATTGACAGCTCCGTAACAAAGGAGAGCGTAAATGAAGTCTTTGAAAGATGCTTAAGAGGCCTATTTAAACTAGGCAATTACACTACAAAAGAACAGCAGCTTATTAGAGAGAAGCTATATAGTCTAAAGACTCTAATGTCTGGTAGATGGCTGTGGGTTGGAGGCATGGAGTTCTTAGATAAGCCAAAGAACTATTATGCGGCATATAACTGTATTGGTATGAAGACAGAAGAGCTAGAAGATATTGCTAGAGCTTTTAACTTCTTGATGCAGGGATGTGGAGTAGGCGCTTCTATTACAACAGAAGAGCTTAGTAAACTACCAAAGATGGTTAATAATGTAAAGTTAGTAGACATTACTCCAGATCACATGATTGGTAGTGCTGTGTTTCCGCTACAAACCACTGAAGTACGTGTTAACACTAAGCAGAAACAAGTAAGTATTACAGTAGCAGACACTAGAGAGGGCTGGACTACAGGCTTCTTAGCTCTGTTAAACGTATTTACTAACACTGTTAATCCTGTTAGAAATAATAAGAACAATCAATATGCTTTGTACGTAGATGGGAATAGAGCAGATAAGGTAGACATTAACTACCATGTAGACTTAACTGTTGATCTAACTAATCCTCGTAAAAAGGGCACACCTATTAAGGGATTTGGTGGCGTTGCTAATCCAAAGGATTTACCTAATCTATTTAAAGATACGGTAAACATGTGTAATAAGTATGTAGGTAGAGAATGGGACTCCTTCTTAGCTGCATGGCTTTATGGCGTAGAAGCTAAAGCAACAGTAGCGGGCAATGTACGTAGATGTCTTCCTGAAGATGCGTTAGTACACACATCTAAGGGACTAGTTGCAATTAAAGATGTACAGATTGGTGACCTGGTTCAGACTCCTTTGGGATTTAGAAAAGTCTTAAATAAGTTTGATCAAGGTGTACAAGACGTTTATGAGCTTGAAACTAATGCTGGTAACCCTCGTGCAACTTTAAATCATCGCGTTGCAGTATTTACTGATGCTTCTGGTTCTATACAATGGAAGAAGGTATGTGACTTATCAGAAAATGATAGATTGGTACACACAAACAAGATTCTTTCTGGAACAACTACAGAGTTACCCTTAGACAATACTAAGAAGCGTCCTAATTATAGTCACACTGCAAAGTCTATTACTATTCCCACATTAACTCCTGAAGTTGCGTGGTTAATTGGATTTACTCATGGTAATGGCTATGTAGCTTTAGGACGTAATAAGTATGATAAGCCTTATGGTTCTGTTAGCTGGTCAATGAACTCCTCAGAACTAGAACTGTCTAAGGTTTTGTGTGAAAAGATTGATCGCGCTTTGAATGCATTTGGTCTAAAGGCTAGACATACTGTCTGTAATAAAGAAAACACACTTAGATCAGTCTGCAGCTCAGTTCGCTTAGCTGAATACTTTTATCAACATATTAAGCAGCCCAACGTACCTTTAGAGGTTCCAACTTTTATCCTACAAAGTACTATTGATGTGCGTTCTGCATACTTAGCAGGTTTATTTGATAGTGATGGTAGCCTAAGAACACGACCTGTACAACTTGTATGCACTGTATACAAAAACTTTGCAGATCAAATATCTGTACTAATGTCTAGTCTTGGTATTGTAACTAGAGTAAAGCTGGTATCTTCTACAAACACTTCTTGGCAGATTAAACATCTTGTAACTCTACCTGCATTCAAGAACAGATTTAATACTCTTATTGCTCCTCATTCTGCTAAAGGCTTTATTAAAGAAGCTACAAAGAATGAGAGCTTTACATTTACTGGTGACATGATGCGCAATAGCTACACATATAACCAGATTAAATCTATGGGGTTTAGTACGGATAAAGCAGCTAATTGCACATATGAACGCCTTCTAACACATCAAGAACTTGATCTAGATATTCCTGTAACCTTTAAAGCTTTAGGATCATACAACTCTATTCAGACGTATGATATTGAAGTAGAAGAAGCTCACTGCTTCTATTGTGATGGTTATCTAACTCATAACAGTGCAGAATTAATGCAGGGCTCTAGTGACGATGTAGTATTTGGTGGACTAAAGGATAATCTCTGGACAGTAGACAAAGATGGTAATTGGAGCATTGATCCAGAAAAGAATTGTCTGCGTATGGCTAATCATACTCGCATGTATCAAACTAAGCCCTCTAAACAGGAAGTAGTAGAAGCAGTAACTAAACAGTTCTTCTCTGGAGAAGGCGCAATTGGTTATGCACCTACTGCCGTTATTAGATGTAATGCGGATCTGCTTAACACTAAGAAGAAGAAAGACTTATTTCATGATCTGTATCTAGCAGACATTGAAGCTGCTAAGAGATACTTGAAGGAACTAAATCCTAATCTAACAGATAAAGAGCTACAACACAGAGTAGATAGATGGAGAGCCAATCCTTGTTATGAGATTTTAGGTAGTAACTTCATGTGTGTTGATGGTAATACTCCCATCATTACCCGTAACAACTTAGTTAAGATTAAAGACGTAGTAGGCGTGCCTATTGAAGTATGGAATGGAGATAGATGGTCTACAGTTACTCCCATTAAGACGGGCAGCAATAGAAAGCTGTACAGAGTTCAGTTCAATGATGGTTCTTACTTAGATGTAACAGAGAATCATAACTTCTATGTAAAGACTAGATTTCAAGCGGAGTACAGTAAGCTGCCAACTAAAGACTTATTAAGCTTTAGTAAGTATAAGCTGTTTACTGAGCCTTTTACTATTAATACAGAAGAAGGTGAAGAAGTACCTTATGACTTTGCATACACTTGTGGCTATGCATTAAGTAATGGTTATACTGCATCTAATATACAAGAGACAAGTGGTTCCTTAATGGCCCTATCAACTGTGTCAGCAGTAATTACTAATAATACGGTTAATACTCTTTTAAACAGTCCAGAGTTGTTAGGTGTTAAGACGGATAGAGGTATAGATACAGGCATTAATAAGAACTACTTGGATAATCTATTGGCAAGTCTAAAGCCATTTAGCTGGTCTAGACAGGCAGTACTTTATCTAATTGCAGGACTTATTGACGGAGATCCTACAAATAATCTCTCTAATGTCATGCGCATTAAAGTGGCTGGAGAAGAGCTGGCAAGAATAGTGCAGTTACTACTGACTAAGGTAGGAATTAAGTCCTCTATTAGTGTAGGCGGACTAAATACTGCATACGTAGCCTTTAATAGTTATGCAGAACTGCCTACACAGATACTAACCCGTCCTGTGTGTGTTAATAATAGAGAGCAGGATGCTTTTATTCTATCCATTACAGAGTTAGAAGGACTATATGACACTTACTGTTTTGAGGAGCCATTTAATCATAAGGCGGTCTTTGGTAATACGTTAACTGGTAACTGCAACTTAAGTGAAGTGCATCTTAATCAGTTAGATCCTTTTAACATTAGAGAGCAGGATGAAGCGTTTGAGGCTGGTGGACTTATTACTGCGTCACTACTGCAGCATACATTTGATGATGAGAAGTTTAGATACAGCAGAGAGATTGATCCTATTGTAGGAGTATCCTTTACAGGTCTATTTGACTTCTTCGTTAATGCGTTTGGTGCTGAGTGGCTGTTATGGTGGAAAGAAGGCAGAAGCTTAGATAGTGACATTATTAACATCAACTCTAGACTGTTTACTTTAGCCTTTCCTAGTGAATTAATGGTTATTGTTAATTCATATAAGAGTAAGCTTATGCAAGGCGCTACAAGTATTACAAGCGCTATGTTTAGTGAGATGGAAAAGTGGTACTTATCTCACTGGAGAGATGTAGCTGTAAAGGCAGTAGCTACTTATTGTGAACGCAATGGCTTGAGAATACCTAATAGAATTACTACCGTTCAACCAGCCGGGTGCCTTACTAAAGAAGCAGTACGTGTGTTTGATAAGGGTATTCTTATGGCACATGAACATATGGAAGCTAATGGAGGAGAATACAATTTAGAGCAACAACAGTTAACCGTAAGAGATGGGATTGCTGTAACTTCTGGTATTGCTAATAATCTAATGCAGTTAGTGCGTATTACTCTTAATAATGGACGTCAAATAACTATGACGCCTAATCATAGACTAAGCATTTCTGGTAATTGGATTATGGCTAAGGATATGCAGGTCGGTCAGCAGATTGATTATAAGTTATATACTTATAAAAATGAACAAGAAGCATCTCTTATACCTTCTTCTAAGTCATTAACTTTACCCACTACAATGTCGCCAGAATTGGCTTATCTATTGGGTATAGGACTAAATATAACTTCTTCTAAAGCAGGCACTGAAGAGGAGGTTATTATTAATGCTATTCGCAATATAAGTGGAGGAGATAGAGCAACTAATTTGTATAGAAGTGTATTTGGAGAGCTAAAGACAAGTGCAACGCCTGCCGCTATTGCAGCCTTAAAAGATTGGCTACAGTTAAACCACTTAATAGTTAATGAAAAGACGGATGACTATATACCTAAAGCAGTTAGAACTTCTTCTAAGAGTTCAATACTGGCCTTTATTGCTGGATACTTAGAACGTCATTCACATACTAATAAGAATCTGGCAGTTAATGTACAGCAGGTAGCAGAAGCAGTAGGACTATGCTTTAGTCTACATACTATAGAAGCTAGTAAGTATCCATTCAAAATAAATGCAGGCGGATATGAACTTAAATTAAATGTCAACAAGTCTTATGAGCCCTCAGTTAATGAGCTCTACCAGTATATGAGTACTAAAGATGTAGAATTAGTTGTAGATGATCTACCTTATATGATTAGTAAGATAGAAGAAACAACGGATTATACATATGATTATGCCGTAGATGGTAAAGATGATAATGACTCCTGGTATTGGCAGGGCGCTATTAAATCTCACAACACCAAGAGTCTACTGACGGGTGCTAGTTGTGGCTATCATCTACCTAAAGCTCAGCGCTACATTAGACGTATTACTTTTGCTAAGGATGATCCTATTGCATTAGCGTGTCTAGATTTTGGCTATTCAGTTGTACCTGCTCAATCAGATACGGATGAGAATGGTAAGCTGTTAAATGATCCTCATGATCCTAGATGCACTGAATGGTTAGTAGAGATTCCCGTAGAAGTTAATTGGGCGGCGTTTGCTGATGAGATTGATGTAGACATTAGTAAGTTTAGTGCTAAGGCACAGTTTGATTTCTTTATGCAGGTACAAGAACACTACTCACAACATAATGTAAGTAGTACTATTGAACTGAGACAAGAAGAGATTGAAGAACTAAGTGAAAGCATCTATCAAGCAATTCAACATAATACGGACTATGTAAGTACAGCGTTACTAAGTCGCTTTGACTCTTATGCAAACTTCCCTAGACTGCCCTTTGAACCTATTAGTAAGTCTGAGTATGAACAGCAGGTAGCAGATATGCATACCAGAAGAAAGATAGATACATTCTATGACGCAATTAGAAAGTATTACACTAATAGTGACTTTGAAGATGATAGAGGTAGTGTTGCATGTGAGAAAGACATGTGCCAAATTCTACCATCTAAGAAGTAATGTATGAGAACAATAAAAGCCAGAACATATAACAACGTAGTACTGGAGTTTAAAGACAGCCTTGCAAACATTAAATACTTAATGATGCACAAGGAACTGTATATGGACTTCTGGTACTCATAATGTAAAGAAGGGAGGCGCTTAGACCTCCCTTTAACTTAATGCATTTAGGTAAGTAGAAATGAAAAATAGGTATAAAGCTCCTAGAATACTGCATCTTCCTTGGTCTAAATCTCTAGACAGAAGTGATCGTATTATTACTAATAGGAACATGTTTGATGGTAAAGAGATTGTAGTTCTTGTAAAGATGGATGGAGAAAGTACTTCTCTATACAGTAATGGTAGCTTTCATGCTCGCTCTACTAATAGTGATAACTCTGCAGAATGCAGATCTTGGATATATGGCTGGTGGCAAACTATTGTTTATAGTGACTCATATAAACAACTACTAACTGTATGGCCTAGTCTACGTTTAGTAGGAGAGAATATGTATGCGCAACATACTATTAAGTACAGTAATCTTAGACACTATTTTTATCTGCATAGTGCTTGGGATTTACAGCAATGTCTATCTTGGCAAGATACTGTTTATATTGCTCAGTGCTTAGGTATAGAGGTAGTAAGCTGCTTGTATAGAGGTATGTATAGTGAAGCTGTAGTAAGACGGTTTAATGGATTAAGAGTATTTGAGAGTGATGATGTAGAAGGATACATTGTCAGAAACGTAGAAGAATACATCAACACTACAGACAATATTGCTAAGTTTGTACGTCCAGGCTTTACTCAAGCTATACGCAATAAACACTGGTCTCTTAGTCATATAACTAAGAACAAGTTAAAGGCTGTTAATGTGTAAGAATAAACGCAATTACTATTACACACTTTTACTTAAATGACTAAGAATAACAGAATTGTTCCTGGCGCAATTATTGGTAGGGGCAGCAAAGGACAAACTCATGCTCATAATGGAGAAGATGGCCTTTCTATAAGCCTATCTAAAGGACATATTAGTGTTCAGGTACAAGGCTATGTACAGATGATTAGCGCTTTAGCAGGAGAACTAAAGATTAATTATCTTAAGGACTCTGTTGAGTATATTACTCTTACTGATATACAACACTGCTGCAATAACATTGGAGCTATGATATTTACACCTAAGCACGCTACATACACTATTAATACGGCTAACGTTATTAATAGACTGTTTACTAGAATTGCAGAACTAGAAAAGGATCTGGAGCCTACAGAGTTCTACTTACCTGGCGGAGATTTAGTAAGTGCTAAGTGGTGTGTGTTTGAAGCTTGGATTAGAATAACTGAGTCTGCCTTTGTTAAGTGGACAGATGTTAGTGCTATTGTAGACATTAAGCGCCCTATGTATGAACAGCAAATTGAACTGCTTAACGTGTTAAGTAAATGGACTTCGGCAGAGTTTAGACACTACTGCAAGAGATTAGGCTTTGCTAATACTACGTGGCAGTCTAATCACGACAACGTACTATCCAACACATCTAATAACTCATGTATATAAAACTTGTTAATACAGTATTACCTCTTCTTCTATTTGTATCTTTTTACTGTACTTCTACTGCAGTTAATTCAACCCCCTTATCAAGCAAGCAAAGCTTTTATCTTCAATCTAAAAAGCCAATACTAACAGGTAATGCGACAGTAGTTGAAAAGTACTCTGATGCTACAGGACACTATCTAATAGTGCGAATTATGGATAGTACTTGTAGTTGTACCTTCAGTAGAACATTTAAAGTATCTTCATCGCTATATGAAGCTGTTCCTTTAAATACAACACATCCTACAGATGGAAGAAGACTTTTATATCTAAAGATTGAAGAAGATGACAATGCAGTCTATGTAGACTTAGAAGACAACATAGCCGCATTAAATATGCTTAATCAACTGCTACAACTAAGAAGCAAATGATCTCTGTTTGGTGGCTCAAAAAGACTAAGTCTAACAAAGAACTAATCAAAGTAAGGCGCCTACTGTATCTATGCTGACTACGTATCCAATTAACAATATATCTCCAGGCAATAGTCATCTGACTACTAAGCTTAGTCCTCAACAGTCTTATTATCAGCATGTACATAGACTGGGAAATAAACAATACTACTACACCATATTCTTTGGAGGTCTAATGTATCAAGAGGGCCCCTTTCCTACAATGAAAGATGCTCATACTGCTTGCGCAAAACAATTAAATGTGTTATATAATATAGAAGAGCATGTAAATGTAGAAGATATATAAATCATCCCTACGTAAGTAGCCCCCTCTACAGTTACATGTGTTATGTGGGTGTAGCTCAGTTTGTTTAGAGCGCCTGTTTTGGGGACAGGAAGTCGTAGGTTAGAGTCCTACCATCCGCACCACAAGTTAATGTGTAGAATCAATTAAGCTCCTATGATGGGATACAGAAAAAATAATGCACCTAGATGGAAAAGACCTAGGTGCATTTTTTATGTAGTAAATACGGATAAGCAGTTAAAAAAATAGGCGTAAACAATATATGAGCAGACAGCAGATAGATTTAAAGGATGTACTGGCTCTGTATGTGGCTAGAAAGAATTTACTTAAGACGGACTTAACTAATATTGAACTGCTGTATGATGGCCAGCCTATTGCTGATAATGATTGGTACAGTGCTAATCCTATTGAACAGCAGCTCGTAGCTGCAGAATGGAAATATACAGGACTTAACAAGATTGATTATTTGATTGCAGTGCTGGAAGAAATAGGAGTACACGTAGAAGATGCGGTAACAAGCTGCAATATTACTACAGTTAGTAATGCAGACGTAGAAGAAACAACTTATACTCTGCGGGATTGGGCCCTTTTAAAAAAAGAAAGGGAAAACAAATAATGTGTGTTATAATAATGAGTAACAGGGCAGGACGCTTACATTAGTAAGACGAAGCACTCCAAACTAGCAAACTAGTAGAAGAGAGTAAAGCTTCTTCATAACACCCCGACCCCAGCCAGCTCCTTATAATTGCCTCTACTTTAAGTAGAATAGTAAATTAAGAGTCTTTGTGGGCATACGTGCTGACTCTTAGAAAGATGTTACATACATCGGCGTTAATAAGTGTAATCCTGGAACTCTGGGGCTCCTATTAGGGAGATACTAAATAAAACACAAGGGATTAGAGTGTCTAATCAAATACAGTCAAATAACTACTCTCCTCTAGGTTTTGGGCCTGGGTCAACAGAGAGTAGTTATTTGTTTTGTGTTTGTTGTTTATTAGTATTTGTTGAGAGGTTTGTGTTATGTATAACTATTGCGATATAAAGGAATTACTGGATAATAGCTCCTACTTTGTTGTAGGTAGATTTCCTCATTCATATAAGTGCTTTGATGTTACTAGACCATGTAATAGTGCTATTAAGTCCTTGCTAGAAGAAACGGGTTACTGGCACTTCTCTAATAGAAGTAGAAAGTTGGTCTACTATCATCAAATTATTGCCTTTCTATTTGTTGGTAAAAATAAAATGCGCTTTAGTGGCGCTGATGTGGAAGTGCATCATGTAGATGGTAATACTCATAATAATACTCCTAGTAACTTAGTCTATCTGTCTCCAGATGATCATGTGCTTGTTACTAAGTTTCAAAGAAGAGCATGTACGTTTAATATTAAAGTGTTTAAAAAATATAAGGGCGCTAGAACTGTCTTTAATACAAAGGGCAATAAGATTGCTAATTGGTTGAAGTTTATTCTTAATATTGTTGCTAGGTCTATTGTGGCTACATTTAAATTCTCAGGCCTGCAGTACGTTAATAGTATTACTACTGTCTTTAAGTCTGTAATGAGTTGGGCATTTAAAGTCTGTACTAAGTTGGATGTAATCAATAAAGACTATGCCTACTAATAATAAGTTAATTACTGCTGAATATCTACAAAGCATTGTAGATATATGCACTGATGAAGGAGTGGAGCTCCTATCTCTAATTATTGAGCTTAATGATTACTTCAAGCTTTCACTTCAATCTAGACGTTCTAGAGGTTTTGTTAGTGAGTCTGTCCTAAGTTATTGGTTTAATGTAGAGGAGAACTTGTCAGATAAACAACTACTAATGCTTAAAAGTATTATGGAAGATAAGCTTATTAATACCTTATTTACTAGATGCGGATCAGATTTAATAAATAAACTTAAACAGAGAATTAATAATGCAGATTAAAAAGAAGATGCTTGATACAATTAACTTCCTAGTTAATAAATTGACGCGCTACGTAAGCATAGAAGGTACTAAAGACTTTGCATATCACGTACTAAGACTTAATGTTGCATCCGCATATCGTACTGTTGAACTTAAATCAACAAGATACGTTGAAGTAACTACTGCCCTGTTAGATCTCCTTAATAATGGCAGAAATAAAGAAGCTGTTGCTTTCTATGAGCTGCATAAATACTCACTTCAAGGCGCTAATGAATGAGATAACATAATTCCCCTTTTAATACGTAGAGCTAAATTAAAAAGTGAAAAGAATATTGAGTCGTAAGCTGCTTGCCTGTAAAGCAGAGGTACTTCTAGCTCCTAATATAGAAAGACTTGAACGCGCTGTCTGTAAATTGAATAGACGCATTAGAGACTTTAACTTTCCCTCAGAACTTATAAAAGAAAATAAGGATGTCCTGCACGCAATAGTAACAGCTCTAGTTCGGTTTGATATTCCAGATGACAGTGTAACAAGAATAGCTATCTGTAGACTGTTTGATAGCATCTCTCCTGTAAGAGATTGGCCCTCCTTTGACTCTTTTACTGCTGAAAGATTGGATCTGTTTATTCTACAAAGCTTGAAAAGTCCTTCAATACTAATCAGAGAGAATACAGTTAACTTCATACTGTCCTGGCACTATAGGCCTACATACTACGTAAAAGAAATACGACTCTACACCTTTCTCATAGTTGAAGCAATGATAAACCATCCTGAGCTAAGAGAAAGCTACTTGCCCGCTTTGGAAAGGCTATTAGGTGATGCGTAAATTAAGTACAATGAATAAATTAGCTAAAAAGAAAAGACGCATAGCAGAAAAATACTTGGATCAGCTTTGCCTTGAAGATCAAAGTGATAATTTGATTCTAAGTAGATTTCAAAAGGATATGTTTGAAATATACAACACTAGTGATGCTGAACTAGAGTCTGTTCTTGGACAAACTTATAGAGTAAGAGGAGCAATATATCATTCTAATGGCTCTTGTCATGCTGGTGACGAGAAATACGCCTGCATAGTCAAGGTTAGTACAGAAGAATGTTGGCAGTTTGGTAATAAAAAATACAATGAACTGCATCTCTACTATACGTACTTTGCAGAGAAGGATCAAATTGGATTAGTACTGGCCTCTCAAGACGATACTATGTGGTATGTAAATTTCCCTCATATGGGACATAACTTGCTTGATATGTGGCAGTACGTGCTTGAGTGTTTAAATGCTATAACGGCTGATGATCCTTTAACTCTTAACTATGCCCTATTCTTGGATTTAGGAAATAGATTGGTATCTAAATACGGAACAACATAAATATGAATGTAGATAAGGGTAACGTTCTTTGTGGCGCTGTTATGGTAGCTGCATTGATATATGCATACTGTCAAGATGATCTACCTCCACCACCTCCAAAACAAGACAATAATAATAATAGAGGCAAGAAGAATTAATATATGCTGGAATATATGCCTAACGTTATTGCTTTTACTGGCCCTGATGGTATTGGTAAAAGCACTCAAGCAGAACTCTTTAGTACAACAATTAACGGCACTAAGTACGTTAAAGAACTAGATAATAACAGCAGTAATAGACATGCTATTACTAATGCATATAATGCATATATACGTGGAGATATTCCTCTAGTTACTTTAGCTGATAAGTTTAAACAGAATAGATTTGAACTGTATAGACATACGCTAGTAGATCCTCGTACTATCTATGTAGTAGATAGGTGCAGCGTCTGTACTTATATGTATATGCTGGCTTGTGGTAGCTCAGAAACAACAGCCCGCTCTTATCTGCTAGATACTTCTATTAAGCATCCTTCAGTAGTAATTATGCTTGTTGGTATGCAGGGACTTACTAGATTAACTAATAGAGATACTAATGGTATGTTTGAAGATGACCACAAGAAAGCTATAGCGGAACTGTACTGCAATGAAGATGTTCACCACCGCATCATTATTGATTATAAGTATCCCTTGATTGTTATTAATAATGATGGTTTAACTAAAGAGCAGACTGCATCTGTAGTCTCTAAGAGCTTTGATAAGTACAAATTGTATTGTCTCTCTAGTAAAGATCCAGATAGACAGATGCTTGCAAGTCTACAAACAAATATAGAAGTCAATAGACTAATTAGGAGGTATAAGATTGTTAACACCTAAAGACGTACTTGCTAAGTGGTATGCTAATGAGCTGCTTAAGGGCTTAGTAAGTCCTAGAACAAAAGGAATGCACCTGTCTATGTCTTTTGCTGAATTGCAGCAGCTACTGTCTAAGCCACTAATAACTGATAATCCTCTATTTGCAGTTGAAGTAGAAAGAAAGATACAAGAGTACTTGAAGCCATTTATTGACCTTTGTAATGCTACAACTACTATTGCTTTTATTAATAAGGACTGTAAGTTCTATGAATTAGAGTATTTAAGCAATAGTTACTTTAATCAGTTTAAGTACGACGTATTGATGAGTAAGACAAGCAATGCTGCTATTAATGAATTAGTGTTTTCCTTTACAGATGCTTTTTACAGTGATGTGATTAACTGTAAGCATGTTATTAAAGAAGATCTAAATACAGTTATTACTCTGTATGAAGAACGACACACACAGATGTGTAATCTGTTCTTACGTCTATATGAGCAATTTAAGGAGAATAGTTAATGAGTAAACTAAATGTTGTTATTCTTAATGGTGCCCTTCGCACTGTAGACAATCCCTTGTTTGAAGAGCTAGATAATGCGCCTACTGTGTTTGTCTATGTACTCACTCCTTACTACTTCTCTAAGGGACATTACACGGGCATTCCTAGTGTAGGAGAGAATAGATGGCGCTATCTATTCTATAGATTGCAGTTACTTAGAGAAGAGCTTAAGAGTAAAGGCGCTCATGATTTGTTAGTGTTAGAGGGAACGTATAAGCAGGCAGTAGATACTGTTAGACTTAAACTGAATAAAGAGATACATGAGATTAAGGCTCACGTATTGTATCAGCCCTATGCCTATGAACTTGCTTATCAAGAGGAGCTACAGTTGGGTTATAGAACTAGACTAATTAAGAGAGGTATTAGTCTCTTTGCTGTAGATGATCTGGTAAGCATCTATAAGAAGTCTTCTAGCTACTTTAAGAGCTTTCATTTAAATGCTTTAGCTGCCTTCTCTGCTATAAAGTACGGCAGCAATCCAGTAACTAGTCTTAATACGATTGATGTAGGCCTGTCTTCTATTGATGGAGATAAGGAACTAAATTCTGCTAATGTAGTGCCCTGCTTTAACAACTTAAAGAATTATGAACATAGACGTAATGCTATTACTGGCTTAGATACTACTAAGCTGGAAGCAGCATTATCACATGGCATTCTATCTAAAGCGCAGGTTGTAGGTATTGCGTATAACCAGTTAAATAGTAAGACTATAGATCAGGCAGACTTTGATGGCTTACTAAGAAGTCTTATTTGGAATGAGTACTGTTTTATACTGGCTCATGTGCATGGTAGAAAGATCTTCTATAGGCATGGTCTAGATAAAGACTTAAATAAGGGCCAGTTAAAAGTATTACCAGATTCTGTACAGACTAAGGATGATTGGAGCCTATTTTATAACAGGGCAATGAATCAGCTTAGAGTAACGGGATACTTACCAAATAGAGTGAGGATGATGTTAGGTTACTACGTAATTAAAGTACTAGGCATCTCTCATCTTGCATACGCTGAGTATTTAGAGCATTATCTAGTTGGCTACAATCCACATAATAACTGGATTGGAGCGCATTCTTGTAATGGCACCGGCGTAGATACTGTCCCTGGAGGTAGATCATTTAATATTAAGCGCCAATTAGATGACTATGACTATAGTGGCTACTATAAATAAGAGTCCGCATGTGTTTTGTATTTGTAATATTTAAGGAGCATTAATTATGTTTAAACAGTTTAACAATACCATCAAAGCTCAATTTAGCAAGATGTGTAGATCTGGCAGTCTGTTTGTAAGTAGCGTAGATCCTAACTTGCTATGGTCTACTTACATGAATGCATTTGGTCAAGACAAACGTTTTAGATCACCAGATAGTAGTGAACATAACTGTAATAAAGATAGACATTTTATTAAAAACTATGGTCGCATTGTAGCTATTACTGCAGACTACAAATTGATGACTATGTTTGATGATGTAGCGGCTGTTGCTGGAACTATTTATGAACCTGTAGCAGCAGCTTTAAGTACTCTACTGCATAGTATGCCTATTGCAGATGTACTTGCATTGGCAAATAAAGATGTACTTACCTATGACAGTAATGGCATTACTCTAGGCTATACATCTACTAGACGAATCTATAGTGATAAGGAGACGTATGGCATTGTAACTGCTGGTATTCCTTATACGTTTAATCACTTTCACGTAGAAGACACAGCATTAAAACAATATGTGTATAGAGTAGACAAAAAATCCAGAATGGATGCATTAGATACTACAGTAGATACTAGTATTGCAACCATTCAAAACAAGTACAGAACTAATAAGGAGCTACTAGAAAAGGGCTTAATTCAACTGTCTCTATCTACTCTGCTAGAAATTAAAGATCTATATGATCAAGGAGCCTTATTACGCCCTGAATTGCATAGACGTAATCTATGTGCATTCATTGAAGTAAAGAATAAGTATGACGCTCTGCCAAGCTCTACTAATAAGCAATTATTCTTCTGGTATCTAGCTGCACAAAGCAGCTTAATTTCTGAGTGCCGTTTTGTTAATAGTTTAATTGGTAAAGCTTGCCTAGAACTAGAAGAAGGTAAAGACATTGAAGAAGTATGTAATTCTTATAACGTATTAGCAGATCCTAAGAACTATAAGAAGACAACTGCTCCTATTAGTTCTAGACAGAAGCAGGAAGCAATTAAGTGTTTAGAGGAGAATGATCTTACTGATGCGTTTACTAGTAGAAGACCTGCAACTATTGCAGATATTGATGCTAACTTTATCCTACACATTAATAGAGCTAGTAAAACTATAGGCCTAACTACTACTGCTGCTTTATTTAAAGATGTACAGACCCTATCAGACTTAAAAGGCAATACTAATATTTTAACAGATGTAGCTAATGTGCCTCTTGTAAGCATTGAAAACTTTATTAGTCATATGCTACCCCATAGTAGTAAGGTAGAAGTATTAGTAGAGGGTAGACATCAAGATAATCTGGCTGCATTATTTACTGGTAATCGTAGTATCTTTAAATGGAGTACTCCTTTTTCCGTTACTTACGCTAATAATCTAGCAGGCGCTTCATTTATTAAGCAGGCAGTAAAGAGTGCAGGAGGTAAGACAGAAGTACCTCTGCGCTGCTCTTTAATGTGGAACCATGAAGATACTTGGGACCGCTGTGACTTAGATCTATCCTGCAAAGAAAACAATGGCACCCGTGTTTATTATAATAGTATTTATAGAGCAGATAGAGTATCAAGTTTTCTTAGTCCTTATGGAGGTCAGTTAGACTTAGACAGGATTAACACTGAAAAGGGAGTACCAGCAGTAGAGAATATTGTCTATAACAGATTAACAGAAGGAGCTAGCTATGACTTTGTAGTGACTTGCTTCTCTTACGTAAAAGGTGCAAGTTCCTTTGAAGTAGAGTTAGAAGTTGAGGATCAAGTTTATACTTATAAATTACCGGCTTTTAAATATGATAGGCATAACATTAAAGTCGCAACAGTTGAGTATAAAAATGGATGTGCTAAAGTAATCCATAACGTCTCTCCAGATCAAACAACTAATAAGACAAGAGAATTATGGGGTCTTACTACTAATCAATTTCATCCTGTAAATCTGTTTTGTTTATCGCCAAATTACTGGGATGAGAATGGTACTGGAGATAAGCAGTATTTATTCTTTATTAAAGACTGTGTACCTACTGAACCTCTTAGAAGCTTTCACAGTGAAGGGCTATGTTCTCTTCTTCAGCCACATAGACGCACATTAGAACTATTAGGAGAGAGTAGTAAGTTAAATCCCAGTAATCAGCATTTAGCTGGTCTAGGATTCAGCGCAAATCAGAAGACAGACTTTGTTGTAAAGGTAACAAAGGAAAATAACTCTAGAGTAGTTAGAGTTACGCTTTAAGTCTATTTAATGTGTATATTAATAATTAGTCAAATTTATGTATCTTAGGTGTTAGTGTATGACGGCTACAAACAGTCCAGATCTAAATGAGTTTATTGGAGCTCTTCAACAGAACGTTACCTTTTTATCTACTAAAGGTCCTTTAAGCGTACTAGACTTAGTAAGTCTAAAGACAGCAGAGCTGCGTAATATGTGGAGAGAGCTGTATAAGAATAAGCCTCTAACAGAAGATCCTTGGGCCAAGAATGAAACAGGTAATGGTGTAGTAGATACGCAGTTAAGAGTGTTAGAAGTAATTATCAATAAGAAGATTGCAGATGAAGCAGCAGCAGCAGCAGCAGCTAAGTTGCGTCAAGTTAATAAGCTGCGCAGAGATGTAGCAGCAACTCTTGCTCAGCAGAAGTTACAAGAAGAGCTGCAAAACAGCTTTACTGGTTTAACTGCTGAAGAGTTGTTAGCAATTAGTGCTGCAGATGATTAGTTAATGTAGTTAATAATTGAGGCCTCTTTAATGGGGCCTTAACTGTATGTATCCATTAAAGAGATTAGTGTTTGCTAGGTATGCTCATAACTGTAACAGTCACAAGTACAGAGCAACTAAGAAGCAGCTTAGAGAACTAAAGACGCTTACTAATCGTATTAATAGTAGCTGGGGCGTGTTAAACATTGATACGGACATCTATAGTTGGATAGAAGATGATCAATCATATAAACATGAAGATCTAATTGATGCGTGGATAGAAGACAATAAACGCATATACAGTAGATGGCAGTATCTACACAGAATAACTAACTTTAGAAGAGATAGTTATCATGCGCCTCCCCAACTTAGAGGTTTATATGCCTTTCCTCTACACAGAATGGAGCCCTTTCTTATTAACTGGAATAATCCTACTAAGTACATCATTAACTACAATAAGCCCTATTTATGGTGTCACTTTATAGAGGAAGCACAAACGCTAAATGTAGCAGTAGATGTAGTAAGAGAATGGGTACTAGTATCTAGCAGTGACTATTTAAAGCTATTAGCTGCGTATGAAAAGAGCAAGTTAAAAGAGATAAGAGAGTGGGTAGGACTAAGACATGGGCTTATTCGCAATCCGTATGCTCTGGGCAGTAGAGATGAAATGGAAGTATTCTTACTTTAATGTGTTATGTAGTAGTTGTATATCCAAAATAGACATGACACTAAACGTTAGATTAACTACAAAGACGGTAGGAGCCTCTAATACTGAATATGAGGGACGCACTATTGATGAGATCATTGTTGGTCAAGCTAGACTAAGTAGCAGCAGAGAAGTAAATGATCTGTTTAATGAGCCGCATAAGCTGCTAAGATATTGCATATTAAATCAGCATTGGAGCGTATTTGATCAGGCAAGTTTAGGAATAGAGATTACCTGTGCTAGATATGTAAGTGCTCAATTACTTAGACATAAAAGCTTCTTTCCACAGGAGTTCTCCCAGAGATACGCAGAAGTGCCCAGCATTGAACCTATTGAACTTAGAAGTCAAGCAACTAATAATAGACAAAGCAGCAGTCAAGTTATAACGGATGAACAGTTAAATAGTAGAGTTGATCTGTTTATAGACGCAGCATTAGACCTATATAAAGAGCTAGTAAATAACAACGTAGCAAAAGAGTGCGCTAGAGAAATACTGCCTTTATCAGCAACAACAAAGATTAATCTTAATGGCACTATTAGAAGCTATATTACTATGCTTAATGCGCGCTTACACAAAACAACGCAAAAAGAGCATAGAGAACTAGCTCAGCTAATTAGAGACATTATTATTCAAGAGTGTCCTATTATTGCGGCGTGCTTGTATAACTTTGAGTATGCAGAAGACGTTCACATATTAGATAGATTAGTACTAGATAAATATGGAGTCTTTGAGTTAGTAAAGAGCAATAGCTTTAAAAGAATTACTAGAGAATTAGTTTATGTCTAAAAATAGTATTAACTCTTATAGAGAAGCAGTTTTAGTTAACTTAATAGAACTAAAAAGTATACTAAATAAGTTGGATTATAATGAGTTAATTACTATCTACTATTTAGATGCAAATAACTGCATAGTTAGAGCAAGAAGCTGCTCTGTTATTTCTGTTAAGGATAATACGGTCTGTTTATTAGGAAAAGGAAAAGCAGAGCAGCTAAAGACTATAGAGTTTATAGACATTAAGTCTATTAGTTTTAATGGTATGAATTACATTTATAAGTTGGAGACAAGCAGATGAGTATTTATGATGTAAACTATTTACTATTAATTAGAGAGCCAGACTTAGAGCTACCAGATAGAAGAACGTTAAGGCAGGCTTATGAAGATCAGATTAAAGCGCACAATACAGAAAATAGAGGCTTTGACTTAATTGTTCCAAGAGACACTATTATTCCTTATGATTCTTTAGGTAACAAGATTGATCATCATGTATCCTTTGTTGCCCTGTGTAATGATGTAGAGATTGGTCCAGATCTTAGACTTAGATCAGGCACTACAAAGACGGCATATAGATTGGCTAATGGAGTAGGTACTATTGACATTTATAGAGGCCCATACATCGCCGCTATTGATTCTTTTGATAGTATGCACAGCCCAAGCATTAGAGCGCTACAGTTTAGAAGACAACTAAGATCTTTGTTAGAAGAAGCAGATGACTTATATCCGTCTAGAACAGAGCTACTGTTAATGCTAGATCTATATAACAGTAATGAAGACGATAAAGAAGATAGCGGTACTCTTATTAAGGCTGGTACTCGCTTAGTACAGATTGTTAATCCATTAGGGGGCAGAACTACTGTGCAAATTGTAGAGTCATTGCCTGCTTCTACTAGAGGAGAAAAGGGCTTTGGAAGCAGTGGAGGTATTTAATTACCTACAATTAAGATAATTACAGATGATATAGCTTATAAGTAACACTTGTATATACTTATAAGCTATATGACAACTAACGACATAAATAAAAATACGGCACATGAAACAGTTGAATGTAATAAGAATATAAGTTCAATTAAGATAATTAATGACGATGTTCATCTTGATATGAGTAATCCTTTATTCTTAGTACTTGGCTTTTTACTGCTAATTAATGTATTAGGAAATACTTTTGAGCTTATTAAAAATATAATTAATTTAGAAGAGGGTATTAAGAGCACTTATAAATTCATTACAAGACAAGATGTAGTTCTCATAGATAAAATAGATGACTTGATGAATCAGCTACTTGCTATAACTGGTGCAGATAGAGTCATTATTGCTAAGATACATAACGGCACATATGATGCGGCGGGTAATCATGAAATGAAGTTTAGTACCGTGTATGAAGTAGTAAGTGTTAGAGCTAAATCTATAAAGACTGAGATACAGAACATACCAATAAACTATATAAAGGAAGAGATAATGCTGGGAGGTGATAATAACTTTGAACGCTTTGTAAGAAGAGATGATATTGATTCTGAGTGCAACAAGTATCTAGATAAGATAGGCATTATTGGTAAAGACTATAAGCTACTAAGTATGAAAGGCCCTGCTAAACACATTATATATGGCATTATAGATCTACACTATATTAATCTACCAATAAATGATTTGCAGAAAGACGCAGAATTGAGAAAGAATGTAATGGCTATTACTATGAGACTAGAAGACTGTTTAATAGAACAGTATATAAAGAAGAAGGACATGTCCTTCTACAATATCTGGAGAATATTTGCTAAGCAGTTTCGCAATTAATAAATAATATAAAAGAAGGGTGTCCACTACTAGATACCCTTCTTTTATATTATTTATTCTTCGTTCTCTTCTAGATAGGTATAAGTAGCAGGAAGCTGTGGAGGATTCATAGCAGAGCCGCCTAATAATAAGGTGTCCCATAGACTGCTCTTCACCTTAATAAGGTTAATAATGTCTCTTCCTACAATAGGATTGTAGCTAGCAATTGCATTAACCATGTCAGCTATTAGACTGCGCAGAGCTTGAGCTCTTGTCTGAGTACTTACAAACTGATCTGCCTGCGCAGTCAACATTCTCATCTCTTTAAACAGATCAATAAGAATTTGTTCCTTAGTTACATTCTTGTTCTTATAAGCATCCGCATGTGTAGTCTTTATATCATCTAATAAAGTACTTAACTGCTCATACAGATCCTGATAACGAGCAGAGGCATCAAATACACTTCCTAGTTTATTGTCTGGCTTTACATATAGACTGTTGGTCTGCTTGTATGTATTTAACCAGTCCTCTACTTGCTGCGGCTTAATTATTTCTCCATTTAAAGTAGTAAGAGCGTTAGCTATAGCGTCTATTGACTGCCCTGACTGATAGAATTGAATTAAGTAAGAAGCAAGACCATTACGATCAATTACATTAGTTACTAGCGTAGGATTAGTTAATTTACTGTCTTCCTGTAGTGATTCTCTTAGATGATCTAACTCCTCCAGTAATGCTATATATGCAGGCTTAGTAATAAGACCATCCATAATTAACTGATCTCTTAAGTTCTGCATTATCTGCTTTACGTAAAGATGAGCATCTATCACAATAGTTCATCTCCCATCTGTATACCAATATCAATAGGACTTAGCATACTATCAAAGTCTTCTAAGTTAACAAACGTACCTACTAGATACTGCATTATATTGTTTAGACACTTATCCGCACGTCTTCTTAGTGTAGTTGTATCTAAAAACAGAGAGTCTGCAATATCTCTTCTAGTTCTATTAGTGGCTACTAAGTACATTAACACTCTGTAGTACTCTGGATTAATGCGTGAAGCCCAGCGCTTAGCTGCATCAACCTGCAAAGCTGTGAACTCATAACAGAATACTTGATCGCCTACTTGAAACTTATATACGAATGAAGATTTCCACGGATGATCATTCTTTAAGTATCTAATTAACTGTATTCTTCCTGGATGTGGAGACAAAACAAAGACCTCATATATAAAGAATAGTGCAATTATAACATACATTTATAATTGCACTATTTAAATACTAATACTAAAGCTTACTTGCTAGATTGGGATAGCATAAAGCTAAGTATGCACAGGGCTTATGAAATTGATCTAGACAAGGACATGCATTAGCCACATCTCTATTAGGTAATCTCTTTTCAAACTTATTATTCTTTATGCGAGTATGAGCAGACACTAACTGCTTAAGTACTTCTTGTCTAATAATAGGCTGCATTCTACTTACCACTAGAGAGTTGTCTCTAAGATTGTATATGCCTATATACTTTGCCTTTGTTTTAAAGAACGTCTCATACGCATAACTATACATATGCAGTTGACTGTTAAAGTCTATATCTACTTCTTTGTATGCCTGAGAACTACTCTTATAGTCAATAATAGCTACCTCACCATCATCTAGTTCTACTATTAGATCTATATAAGCTTCTAATACGGGACCATCCTTACCTGTAAATGGAGTAATAAGTACGTTAGTCTCTGGGGAGAACTCTAACTCTGTAGCTAGTATCTTTTTAATTCTTGCATCAAGTGTAAACTTATACGCAATCTTAAATACGTCCATTACTAATTCGTAGAAGCTTATAGTATCCCATCTTGCATCTACAGACTTAATATAGCTATCTAATCGCTCCTTAGTATCTTCTAAGTTATAACTAGCTACTTCTCTCTTCCAAGTGCCAGTCATCTCTGGTGCTTGTGCTACTGTTCCATCTGCCTTTCTTATTGCGTCTTTACCTGTATAATGCTCATCTGCTCTTTTGTATAAATGAGCAAGAAGAAGATAGTTCTTATGTACCTCATTTACCTGTTCAGTTAGATCGTGTACAAAGGCATTAGTAAGCGTATTAATAGTGCCCTGTATTATAAGATTAGAAGAGAGAGCAATAGGAGGATTAGTTAGATTAATGTAAGGCTTATACGTGTCTTCTAGTATTTGGTGTAAGCAGGAGCCAAGTAATGTTGCTTTAGTTAGACTGTCTACCTTAATTCTATCCACATACTTGTACTTGTAGAGCATAGAGCAGATATGAAAGGTCTTTAGGCGACTTACAGAGTATGTGGCTGGTCTGGTATTGTTAGACATTTATTTAGAGTAGAGGCTTACTTAATTATTATACCCTAGGTAATGAGAGGCTGCACAATAAAAGATTCAACCGTATTATTACCTTGAGTTACTCTAAAGTGTTCAGTGGCAGTTACTTCTGCGCTAGGAGCAACAGATACTGCTACTTCTACAGATGCCTTTCCTGTAGTAGCATCCTTACTTCTATAGCTTCTAAGAGCGGCCTGTGTAACCTTACCAACTAGCAGTGTTTGATCATGATTAATGCGTAGAGCGGGCACCTGAGTTGCAATTAATAGATGTGGCTTATTAATTATGTCTTGTGCCTGCGCTGCTATATTAGTAGCATTCTTAGCAAAGGCTAACTCATCTATTAACTGTTTATACTGAGCATCACTAGAATCAATTCTAGCGCCAACTATAGGCTGACTTGTTTGAGTCATGTTAGCGGTAGCTGCATCTACTGCATTCTTTCTACTATTAGTCCAATGTTGTAGTATTAGATCATCCATTAGCGTCATATGTTTCTGAGCTAATTCAAAGTTAAAGGTACCATCTAGTCTACTATTCCAGAACTGTCTACCTAATACTAGCGACATGTACTGTCTTCCTCTTTGCGCTAATGTAAAGTCCATAAGAGGATCAGGAAATCCAGGACCATATCCTTCTCCTGTACTTCTATAGCCTACAAGAGGCGCGTCAAAAGATGAAGTGTTATATGCAGACATCTGTCTACCAGTAGTATCTTCTAGTGCCTGTATCTTTTGTGTCCAGTCTAACTTAATAGCATCCATTGCAGTACCATAATAAAGAACATTCTTAGGATCTATGTCTTTATAGCGCTTTTCTCTGTATATAGTGTTTGAAGGCTGTACTATAAAGCCTCCATACTCACCTAATAACTGCGTAGGAAGATGTGTAAGTCTAGATGTAGCCTCATCTAACATCTCTGGAGCAGCAAGGATTAAAGCAGTCTCTACGGCAATACTTAATAACGTTATACCTAAGCCCCAAGGACCTAAGAAGAAGCCACTACCTAATCTAGCTAAACCTAATGCAGCTCTTCCTGCTAATCTAGCTGCTCCGGCTGCTAATCCTACTGAGGGTACTTTAGCAGCTATAGAAGCAGTTAAATTGGCAGCCGCTTTACCCACTGCGTTCTTCTTAATGTTCTCAGTTAGAGTAGCTTGAATAGTCTTACCTACATAGTTACCCACTGCTATCTGTGCCTTTTCAAGAACAGGAGTAGCAGCAATAGTAGCTAAGTGCATAAGACCCAACTTACTAATAACTTCTGCTTTAGTATTGCTCTTGTCTAGAGAATGCATAAAGCCAGCAGCAGCTAGTATTGATCCAATGGCTATAAGACCTATACTGGTACGTTTAAATGCGTACCCACTTGCTAAATAACTAGCTCCTACACCCGCAACAGTTAGACCTCCTATAACATTAATAGGACCAGCATTGTCTTGTATATTTCTTATACCCCTAACACTGTTATCCTTAAATGCCTCTAGGCCAAAAACAATACTATTAACCGCGTCAGAACCAAGTAGATTCTTCATGTTGGGTGCGCTATCCAATAAACCTCTACTGAACATAGTTATACCCATAATCAGTAAGCCTGCGCCCCATTTACTACTGGTATTCTTTGCAAGCATAGTTGCACCCGTAATACTGGCAATAACACCAACACCAGCGCCTATTGGACTCTTGCTCTTATCTGCAAAGAACATCTGATAAGAAGCATAACCAGCACCAAAGCCTAAAGCACCAGGCATAAAGCTTCTTTTAACCGCATCACTAGATAGCAATGCGGTAAAGAATAAGGCACCAAACATATTATTAAATGCCATCTCAGCTAGCTCTTCTCTTGCCATCTCCTTCTCTCTATCTTCTGTCTTAGAAGACGCAATACTAGCGCCAGCTCTTAATGCTAATAGATTAATGCCTACAAACTGTACCATTTGAAATAGGCTGCCAATACCATGACCTAGACGCTCTATACTGTCTATGGCAGATAGTCTACTAGAGTTATAGTTTATCTGCGCCATGCCAGCACCTCCTGGTAAATCTCCAGATAAGCCCATAGCGTTCTTAGTTCTTAGTTCTAGCTCTGCTGCAACCTGTGCCTCTACTAGCTGTGCTTCTATCGTTTGATGTCCTCCTTTACTGCTAAACAGATTACCTGCTCCAGTACGCACTTCTTGTATTACTTCAATACTTGCATTAGTTGCTTCTAAGCTTATTCTATTAATATTGTCTCTTACTGTACCTCCAACTACTTTATCCACTAGTCTGTCAAACCAGCTACCATGCTTCTTAGCTAATACAGTGCTTTCTAATCTAGTGTGAATAGTAGATCTAAGATGAGCCTTGTAGTAGTTACGCCTATCTGCTATTACCTTTTTAACTCTATCTTGGCCCAAAGGACCGCCATCCACATCTACAACTAAATCCCTATCAACATACTCACTAAATAGATTTGCATTAGGACTTTCTGCGTACATTAGATCTGCTTGACTCTGCATTACGTCAAAATATGTATCAATAATGTGATCAAACTTAGCGGCATACACTTCTGTCATTAAGTTAATGCTGTAGGACATATTTGGCATTCTATCCTTACCAAAGATGTTTAGATGACTAATAAACTTGCCTTCTGGTAACTCTACACCCTTTGGTATTCTTAGCTCTCCTTCTACTGCTGCTTGTAGTAACTCACTGTACGTAGCTCCCTTATAATACTTCTCAATAAAGTTCTGTTTACTTACTATGTCAGGTCCTGCTCCTTCTTTTAATGAGGCCAAGTATTGACCCTCTAAGTACGCATCTAATACCTGCTTCTGAGTAAAGCTGTCTAGCATGTGCTCAGCTAATCTTCTACCCCCAGAATTACTAAACTTTACTGTCTCTGGAGTAACACCAGTGTCTACATACTGCATTACTGGAGTAAATTCACTAGCATGAGCTCTCTGTAATCTCTTAGCTAGGTTAAAGTCTTCAGAGGAATCTAATAGCTTGTTTAGATCTGGGCGTGTAGAAGGATCAAAGGATTCCATACTCTGCACATGTTCAGTGTAGAACTGCTCTAATACTCCTCTAGCATCATTAGCAGGTAAAGGCTGCTTATAGTTTTCTAGAGGAGTATTATTTCTACTAAGCTTTGCCTTAATATACTCATCTCCTCTACTGCCATAACCATCAACTGCAGTACCACTGTAGAACTCCATATACTTCATATCAAAAGTACTAGCTAATGCGGCGCTAAGTGCATTAGCCTGTCTTCCATACAATTCTCTAAGACCTGCTTCTTGTACCGTATCTGTAAAGAACACTACTCCTGAACGCTTAAGTACAAAGTGACTGGGTACGTTTTCTCCTGTAGTAGGATTGATGCCTCCTGGTATCTCAACGCCCTCAACTGGATGATTGCTAAACCATTTACCTCCGTCATAGTATTGGCTGGCCTGTTTAAATAACGCTGTATTCTCCTTAGTTATATGTTTAGTGCCAAAGTCTGTAATCATCTTAGCAATAGTAGTAATGCCTAATAATGCTAAGCCCATAGAAGTTGCTGCTGTAATTATTAGTCCTAAGCCAAAAGGCAAGGCATTAAGCATTCCCTGTATAGCAGATACCTGACTATTTGCTTCAAAGAAGGTCTTTAGTCTATGAATAGGATTGTTGTTTATATATTGATTAGTAGTTAGCTGTAATGCTATGCCTTGTTGATTAGCAAACGCATCCTCATTGTTACTGTCCTGTTCTGATAGACGTAGAGGTTCAAATGGATTATTGTCTTTGCCCTTAAATATCAACTTATCAATCTTAAACTTACGCCCCATATAAGCATTCTGATTTAACTCTCCCAATGTAATAGAGGTATCATTATTGCCTATTTCAAGTAGAGCTTTAAGAAAGGTCTTCTGCATAGCTGGATCTGCTATCTGCATATTATTCATTAAAGAATAAAGACCTATATGCGTATCTGTACCATAACTTAATGCTTGCAGCCTTTTATATCTAGTGCCAAGAGATAAGGATAGTGCCTTGCTAGTTTGCATTGCTTCTAGAGTACTTCTGTCTGGAGCAGTAAATCTAATTCTGTCTTTAGATAGGCGTATAGGTTGACTAGCTACTGCAGTAATAATAGCTGCTCCAAAACTACGTAGTTGATGAGAATTGAGACTTTCAAAGTCATTAACTCCTTTTAACTCTGCAATGATTACGTTAGGAAGAAAGCCTCTAGCTGCTAATGACTTAAAGCCAAAGACAGGAGACATACTATACATAGCAGAAGAGAAGTCCTGTGATGCAGATTGTAGCTGGAAGTAATCTCTAACTCTTACATCATGATCATCAGGTCTAACCGTAATACCTCCTACCTCTATACCAATAAACGTACTAGGAGAATTAACAATAATAGTCTTATTTAGTTTGCTTAGTGAATCAGCAATAGCGCCTTTAGTAGTACTAGCAGGATTAATAAGGAACTCTCCATTACTAACAGTCATATTAGGACCTACAAGTCCTCTAGCTATCTCATAGTGGTGTCTTCTGTCGTGTTTACTATAAACCTTTAAGAAGTCTAGAAAGCCATACAGTATTTGCGTACTAGGAAGCCTTATATCCTTATCTCCAATAAATACGTCTTGGAAGTCTTTAAAGCCCATACTTGCAGATATTGCGTTAGCTGTATGCATAAATAGAGCAGGCGTTAGTAACAACAATCCCATCTGCGTATATTGTCTAGTTCTAATACGCATGTTTGCTCCGTGTAGATAGCGCATACTTTTTAGCAGTGCAGATCTATTTGCCGTCTGTCTAGCATCATCAACAATAGTTGGATCTCCTAAAGAATCAAGAGACTGCTTTACTATTTGATGATTAGTAGTTCTAGCAATTGAATTAATGTCTGTTCCTAATGTAGTATCTCCTTTCTGCTGTAGATCTACCATTACTCTATTAGCACCTTCTGCTACTTTATGCTTTACATTATCTCTAGGATCTTGTCCTCCTAAAGCTTTGTGCATGTCTTTTGTAATAGAGCTTATCTTTGGATCTGCATGTCTAGCTTCTTCTAATAGAATTTGTACTTCAGTACCTACCTGTTCTAAACGCATAGTAGCAAAACTTAACTGCATCTTTCTAATAGCAGTAACTGCGCCATCTACTACTCTATTAAGCCCTTTGCTAGACTTGGCACTCTGACTACTTACTTTGTCTCTTAACTGTGCTACTGCTTCTAACTTATACTTATACTCTGCAAATATAACTTCAGGATCTAATGGAGAAAAGAAGACAGTAGCTGCTGTAAATCTAGTAAGTGTAGATAGGCCTACTCCTAAAAACAAAGCATTAATAGCTATATGCGTATTTCTTCTAAAGCCATCATATAGATTCTCATGCGTACCATCCTTTATCTGTCTTAAGTCTCCATAGGCCAACTCAGGATTAACTAGTCCAGACTTAGGATCAGTAATAAAGTGGGTCCATAATGCTCCAGCGGCTAACATACCACCCGCTCTCATTAGGCCCAATTTACGCATATTAAGCTTGTCTCCTTTAAATACAGATAGACGCTCAAATGCCGTATCACTTATACGGCCTGCAGTGCGTAGCCATTTACTGCTGTGAGGATTAGAGTATAGCTTTTGGGATATAAAGTCTACCTTTGCCTTATCAAACTTAGCGTCAGTACTAGCAATTAGAATATCTCTCTCTAACTGGCTTAATACTCTTGCCTCTATTAATGTATTCCTAACATAGTCTTTTACACCCCAGGCAATAGCTACTCCTCCTGCTAATGCCGTTTTATCCATACTGTTAATAGCATTATTAAAGCTAAAGTCAGGCTCTTTATTAGCATCTTTATCATATGCTCCAGCCGCATTTAATACGCTAAGTAAATAATATGTTAATCCTCCTGCAATAACAGCATTAATAGCTGCAGGACCTATACTAGACCTGGTTAATCTATAGCCTGGAGCTCTAAGGTCTGCAGTCATTAGTCTTGCAGACTGAGCGGCTATCTCAAAGCCTACTCTACCTACATCTAAAAACTTAGTTCTACCTGCTCTAAGTCCCTGAACCAGAGGAAGCTCTGCACCTACAGCAGGAGTAGCTAACATCTGATACTGACTTCTATACATCACATTAGATATTAATGGTTTAGATACCCATAAGCCTAGCTTGCTCCATAGAGCTACCTGACTATACATATTAAATATGTCAGCTATATTTACTCCATCCTTATTATGCTCATTCAGTATAAGACCAGTACCCATGTAGCCCGTTCTTATCTGTATAGCATTCCTTGAAGAGTTAAGTGCATAAGCAATAGGAAGTGTAAAGTTAATAGGCGCTATACCTAGAATTGGAGGGCCCTGTATACCAAGACCAACAGTAGCATAACTGTTGCCCGTCTTATCTACTACACGCTTAATTACGCTGTAGTACTGGAATATAGGAGTAGGAGATTGAATAGCAACTATGTAAGCAGTACTGCCCTTTACTTCTGGACCAGTAGGCGCCATCATCTTATGTAGAGCAATACTTAATAAGGCAGCATTAACTTCTAATGGAGAAACACTATCACTAATAGACTCATTGCCATCTTTACCTATCTGCCTATACATGGCTACCTTAGCCTGTATATGTTGATTATAGGCTGCCAACTTAAGTACCGCGTTACTGTTGACAGCATCTAGCTTAGGACCATTAACATCCCCCTGTATAGGAGTCCATCTATTAACGTAGCCCACAAACAATGCCGCAGCAGTTAATCCAAGTGTAACTGCCGCACTAGTACCACTTCTACCTAATAATGTTGCATAGCCCTGTAAAGCGGGCAAAACTACCTTCTTAGTTAGTTGACTGGTAAGCCAGTAGTTAACGTTTAATGGCTTAGCAGAGAAGCCACCACCTACTACCTTTAATAGGTGAGCCGCATTATCTATAGTAGTAGCAGCACCTAACAATATAGACGGAACTCCTAATAACCAAAATCCAGCAAAACTAGATCCAAACATCTGTCTATCTGCGTCAATAACAGAACTGACTACATATCTAGCAGTCTGCATTGCTGCTAAAGATAAGGCAAGAGATATACCAAAAGAGGTCATATTCTTACTTATTCTTGTATGTAGAGTGT
Source organism: Bdellovibrionota bacterium (assembly GCA_044356295.1). Lineage (GTDB taxonomy): Bacteria > Bdellovibrionota_C > UBA2361 > UBA2361 > JBIKWN01 > JBIKWN01. The sequence goes on along the minus strand of JBIKWN010000122.1, from coordinate 17,435 downwards.
GCAGCCCTCTAACTTTACCTTCTGTACCTGGTAGTAATGACGCTTCTCTTGCTACTACCATTCCTACTTCTTGACCAGTTTTAAGCTTTAAAGCTATTTCTTCTTTACCTGCTAATGCCTTAATAAACTCTGCTTCTGTCTTTGGTACTGCTTGAAATACTTTATTACCTGCAGCATCTACATCAACTGCATACTCACTAACCGTGTTAACTAATCTATCTAATGTGTATAGACGAGCATGAGTCTCAGGTGTAAATGCACTATTATTGTAGGCCCATACAGCTAAACCTCCCGCATTAACAAGAGTTTCAACTACACCAATTGCAGATTCTGTAGCTCCAGTAGCTCCCATATATCTAGCTACATCTGTATAACTAAATAAGTTTGTACTGTGCGTCTGAATAGTTGTATTAGTAGATGTAGTGTTAAGAATAGAGTGGGCTAAAGCTGTGCCTCCTAGAGACAGTCCAGACTTCTCAATAAATTCTTTAGCCAGTAAATGGGGAATAAATATCCCGCCAATAATCCATTTAGCAGCGGATATTTTAGTACTAGCTATCTTCATACCCATGTAGGTGCCATTTCTGTCAATGGTGTTGAGGATAAATCCTAAGTTATTAGTTCCTCTTGTCTTATTAACGTAGTGATAATGACTACCTAGCTTTATCTTATTTAGAGATTCTCCTTGGCTCTTCCAGTTGTTTTGATAATGTGCTTCATTAGCTAATAGCTTAGCTAGTTCATCATCAGTTACTCTTACTGCGCCTGTATCTGGATCTATTGAATTATCTATAACCGTATATCCAGTCTCAGTATGTAGAGGCTGTTTCTTATTACTAAGAATCTTTTGCTCTTCTTCTACATACGTCTCAGCTATTCTCTTTATACCAGCCAACTCTCTCTGACTTTGACCACCTCTATCATTAAAAGCTAATAAGGCTCTAGTCATAGTAGCCATGTGATTGAGTATTCTATATGCAGGAGCATGTGCTTTAGTCTTATCTCCTGAGTGATACACCATAAACTCATTCGCAGCACCCCAGAATCCTTGATTGTTAACCGCAGCATTAATGTATCTAGTAAAGCCTTCAATGTCTACTAAATTACCAATCATGGGACCATTAAACACTTCTTTAGGTCCAGTAAACATTCCCCAGTGCCAAGGCATTGGCACTAGATTGAGTATCTTTTGTAGCTTCTGAGCTAAGTCCATATTACGTTCTAAGGACACATTAACAATCTTTAGTTGATACTTGTTGTGAAGCTGATCTGTAATTGCCTGCTTAACTTCCTGCGTAACTAGTGTGCCATTTACTTCAGCATTTCTCTGTAGTCTAGCTAAAGCAGTCTCTAGATTAATAGTTTCACCATTAACAGTAATCTGCTCTCTCTGCCATATGTTTTCACTATGAGTGTTAACAGTTATCTCTCCATCCATCTTAGTTATTACTATATCGGCAGGAGAAGCAAGTGCTTGTGTGTAATCATTAATAGCGCCTAACAACTGTTTATACTTACCATCCTTACTATCAATCTTATAAGGGCTTATCTTGTTAAGTAGGAACTCTCTTGCAGTAGCTTCAAAGAACGTAGCGCCCCTTATTCTTGCATAGTTCTCAAACCAGTAAAGAGATAGAGTTGGATTATTAGCACTATAGAAGGCAGTAGCAGGCTGATCTCTTTTAAACTGCATTACTTCTGCTAAAAAGGGAGTATTGTATATGCTGCCTCCAGATGCTACCTTTGCAAATACGTTCATCTTACTTGCATTAATAACAGATTCCTGTGCAGATAGTATACTCTGAGAGATCATAGCCTTAATAGGTTCTCCTACTGCTAAGTAGGTAGCAACAGAAGATACAGAAGCAATAAGACCTGCTGCTGAGTTTTCTAGTAAGTCTTGAAAGAATGTCTGTTTAGTAGCAAAGTAGTTTTCTCCATCCTTCTTATAACTTTTAATAAGCGCTGGATTATTAACTAGATATGCTTGATCTATTAAGCCTCCAACAGCGCCAAATAAAGAAGGTATAAATCCCTTCTCTTCTTTATACACTCTACCCATATTAATGGGTAAAAATACAAACTCATTAATTCTTGTAGATAGGCTAGGACTATTAACAGCCCTATCATACATTCTTGCGGTTCTTAATTCATGCTCAGTTAGATCTCCCTTATCTGCTCTTAGAATAAGCTCAAAGGTATTCATATCTTCTACGTCTACAACACTGTTAAAACGTCCAGTATTTCTCATAGACGCATTGTATCTAGCCATTTCAAACGACTCAGAATAAGAGTTCTTGTTTGACAACACAAAACCCTTTAAGCTTTTGTCTGTATCAAATAAAGGATAGAACAGGGGATTATGTATGCCTCTAGATCGCGCCTTATTTGCAGCATCACTTCTAAAGTTAGGACCAATATCATTTATATCTATATTAAGAATCTTAGCCTTATTCTCTGGATTAGGAAGTAGACCCGCATCACTTAATAGCTTTCTCTCCTGCTCTTCACTGATAGTAGGTACAAATCTCTGTACTCCGGTTAATCGTCTTAGCTGATCTAAGTCTGTTACTACATGTCTCTGCCAATTAGGATTAACGTTTTGCATGTTAGGCATAGCAACAGCTAACGCTTTAGCCTGCTGACTATTAACTGCTTCCTTTAAATCCATACCATTAGGAACAAAGATAGCAACCTTCCACAGTATCTTGGGTACCTCTACTCCTCCTTGTGATTCTATATAGCCCTTACTACCTACACCTCCAGTTCCAGAGCCTCCAGTAATAACGTACATAGAATTATTATTTAGAGGGCCTGCTCCATTAATAATGCTAGGAGATACTTTATTGTTTAGATAGATTTCTAGACTTGCCCAGGGACCTTGATTGAGTGCAGGAGCTTCTGCGTACATATTAGACATTAAGTACGTAAGACTGTTTAACGTCTTATTAGCAGTAAATGCTGCAGAGTTAGCAGCATGTCCCATATCAAATCCACTAGGAAAGGTGCTAGGAGATACGGGCTTATGTACTTCATAGTCAGGTCTAAAATCATTCTCTCTTCTTACTGAACCTAGACTATTCTTATCAATCTTAAAGGCTACCCAGTTAGGTCTTCCCTTGTCTGAGTTGTAACTAACTACGTAGCCTCCTACATTCTCCTGCTTACGTACAAGTAATAAGTTGTTAGCATCCTCTCTAGTTGCGCCTGTAAGATTGCCTATTTGAGTTAATACGGGAGATAAACCCGTATTATCTAAACCATAATTCCTTGCTCCTGCAATAGGAGCAATACTCTGAGATGGAGGAGGCACCAACTCAATAGAGGGCATCTTATATCCATAACCAATTACTTCATTGTAGTTACGTAAATAATTATTATATCTAGACTTAGGATCTCCACCCAGTACAAAATTACCAACTCTATCATGTATAGAGTTGCCCTTGTACTGCCAATCCCATCCATCCTTTCTACGCCAACTAAGAGCATCATCTGCTAAATGCTTAGCTCCTAAAGCTGCTACGCCTACAGTTAATACAGTAGTTCCTACACTAAGTAAATTGATCATGATACAAGATAAGAGATAGTAGATTTACATGTAGGTAGGCACAGTACCTGGAGGATAAGCATATATGTTCTGTGGGAACACGTTGTTCTTAAACAGTATGTTTTTAATGTCTATTGGTCTTAGATACTCAATACTTATAGTTTCCCCAATAGCAGCACTAGTAGTAAGTAGAACGTCCGTAGTGTTCTTATAATTTACTGTACGTTGTAGCAATGAGGTATTAGCCGCAACTACAGAACTTAATGTAAATGTTGGCTCATTATTAACAGATACTACATATACTAATTTGTTTATGTAGTCTTTAATCGACATAGGATTAGCAGTAAGAACTAAAGACAGCACTTCTGTTCTAAATTGATTTGCGTATGCATAGCTGTAGTTAAGTAGATACTTACCTGAAGGATGTGGAACTAGCCAGTGCTCCGTTTTAAGTTTAGTTGGCGTATTGCCTATCTTCTTAGTCATCCTAGGTAACAAGTGGGGCCGCCACATCCAATACTCAACTTCATAACAGGAGCCCTCTCCCCATCCCACAGTAGGCTCTAATGCAAGTCTAACTTGATTTGCATATATACCTTCCCAGGGCACATTATACCTATAGGGCATGGGTATGTATGAAGCATCATTTCTTATGTTACTGGGAGGTTTAATTATTAAGTAGTAACGAGGAGATAGAATTATAGTGTTAGTTATTAGATCTAGTTCATTGTCAGGAGTAGTAGGTATTGGTACGGGTACAGGTGGATCTGGTGTCTGTTCAATGAATGGCTCAAGAGTAAATAAAATAGGAGTCTTCATACGCAATAGTAGTAAGTATCAAACTATATTGTCCTGTATTTAGACTGTTGTTTGTAGGACTGTAATCTGTTAATTGAGGATCTATTATTAATAACTTTTCTATCAGTATTAATAGTTAACAGCTTAGGAGGATTTGCATTTCTAGTGTGAATTAAATTACAGCTACATCCATATCTATACGCCTCAAATACTGATACTGCTAATGCATCTGGTAAGTCCTTTGTTCCATATGGATGCACAATCTTGCCATTATCTTTAATTACTAGAGAAGGCAAATCCGTCTTAATTAGAGCAGTCCAAGGACTATCTACGGGAAACAACACATCTCCCTGTTGTATTAATTGACGTAGTAGTGTGTAGTAAGTTAATTGACTGTCTCTAGAGAAGGACACTACATTCGTGTTAAGACCTTTAACATATAGATTCTGATTAAGAGATATAGAGTTCCAGCCATCAAACGTAATAGATACTACGTTCATGTATTGACTTATATACAGTATTACTTCTTCTGTATTTACGTAAGATACTTCTCTAAAACGGCCCTTTTCATCAATGCCTGGTGTCCAGCAAGCTATTCCTATTACCTCTATCTGACCCTTACTATTAATAGTAGCAATAGATAACGCCGTACTATCCTTCTTTGATCCCGTGTCTACATGTATAAAGCAGGCCGTATTAACATTGTCAATTCTATCAATACTAATACCTCTGTAGCTTCTATTGTCTATGTCTATGCTGCACTCAGTAGCATCTATGCGGCTTTGAATAATACATAGCTTGTCTAGTAATGCTGCATCTAAGAACGAATTATCACTGCTGCTTCTTATATTCTCATACTCAAGTCTTGCTCTCTTAGGATTACTGGCATAATCAGATACTATGTCTGGATTACTTCTAGTAATAGTAGGATTAACGTCAAAACAGCTTAATTCAAATACTAAAGAATAAGGATCTCCTTTTACCTGTTCCTTTAAGGTAACCATAGGATCAGTAAATGACCAAGCAGAAGATACTACTATCTTCTTGCCTTCTCCCTTAAATCTATTAAGAGCACGACCTACGTTCTCATAGATGTTAATGCCCGTATTAACTCCATCTGCTGTAGTCTCAAAACGCGCCATCTCATCTATAAATAACATCTTTAGGTTATAACCAACTAATGCTTTAGAGTTAGTGTGCTTAGCAAATAGAGATACAAACTTATCAGGACACTTGATCTCATCACTAAGTACAATAATGCGCTTCTTCTTTATCATTGATTTAAAGAAGTCCGAGCTGTCTAAGAAGGATTTGATTGCTTTAAAGCTAGTCTCTAATACCTGTGCTTCTGTCTGAGCAATAGCAAATAAGGCAATAGGTGAATAGGATAAAAGGCCGTAGTGCAGTCCTGGATCTGGTAAGGATATAAGCCTATAGAACTCATATAGAGAGATGATAGAAGAGAGCGTGCTTTTAGAGCTGTTATGACTAACTATGTAGTTACCTATAACGTGAGTGTCCTGCACCTCAAAGCCAATAATAGGCTGCAGTCCTAAGTCTTGTACATAACTGACTTCTTCCCAATCAATAGCACTGTCTACAATACTTAATAGCTGCGTATCATATGTGTTAGCTGCATACGCTCTAGCATTGCGCTTAGTAAGAGAACCGTTACTTCTTAGCCTATTCTTGCCTGACAGTTGTTTATTAGTCAGTTCAAGTACTGCTTGTCTCTGCTTTATTCTTTGCCATACAGGTTTAGGAATAGTATCTAGCTCTATATGCTTTAGTCTATGTATTGCTTCATTCAATTTATCCTGCTTAGATAACATACCAATAGACGCAGCAAACTCTAGAATAGAATTTGCATCTTCAATAATTAGAGCCCACCTATTAGGTGTTCTTTTATTAGACGTATAGCGTACCTTAGATCTAATGCCAAACTTTACAAGTTCTTTTTGTATGTCTAGTACAAGTGTCTCATGTAGAGATGTTATACCTATACTAGGTCTTAAGTATCTCTTATGAGACTTTTTCGTAGATACAAAACCATTACAAGAGAATAGACAGGATAAGAAGGCAGCTACTTCTTCTTTAGGCGCCTCCTTAATGCATGTAGGAATAGAACTAGCTATTGACTTAGCTAGCTGTTTAGCACGTTCAATACCAATAGACTTATTACCAAATAGAGGTAAGTTGTTTAGTACTGCTACTCTATCTCCCTTAACCAAGTCTTTAACTGCTATCCATTCAGGCATAGCATTTCTCCATACAAGATATGGATGATCACTTGTTACCTGCTCTTCTTTGCCATTCTTAAGCTTTAACTTGTGCGCAGACTGTAGTCCTTGATCCCACGTTCTAAAGTTACTAGTAGTAGACAATACAAATGAAGCAGGATCAATAGTGTAGATACTAATAGCTTCTGTACTTCTATCATGTAGCTCCTTATAAGTAATAGTGCCCGCAGATGTTATTATCTCTGAAGTAGCAACAGGACAACCTCTTCCCGCTTCAAAGATTAAGTTGGTATACTTTCTGCCTTCTACCCAGTTAGTCTTATTCTGTTCCTTCCACAAGGCAAGTATAGCCTTATGCGTATCAGATAAGGGCTCATTGTATATTGCCTTTAATATTGCTTCTTGCGTAGGCCACAGCTTACTAGAAGGAGAGTCATTAAAGAGTATAGAATTAGCAAAGGTAACAACGTCTATATTGCTACCTTGAGGAGTACTAATTGATGCTTCAGTTAACTCTGCTAATAAGTCATTTAAGAACTCTTTTGTACCATACTGTTCTCTGCTCATACTCTTATATACATCTCTAACTGATCAACAATAGTGTCTATATTTCTACCAGTTAACTTAGCAGTCTCTACTAAAGAGTAGTTAGTCGGACATATTAACAGGTAATAAGTATTAACAGATTTAGTTCTAGTATTGCTAGAGGTAATAGCAATAGGAGTATCTTCTAACTGTAAATACAGATAGCCCGCATTAGATGGAGATAAAGTCTGTGTCTGTTTAGGTGCAATTATATATAGATCTGCATTAGTAGCTAAGCTGTTATAGCTGTAATACAGAGAAGAGTCTGTAGTGTTCTCTATAGTAATGTAGTTATTCTTAATAGTTGTTACAGGCTTAGTCGTCTCTACATAATCATCTACAAATGCGTTCTTAGATATGAACAACATAAACAGCTCTGTAGCTGTCTTTAGATATGCTATAAGCGGCCCTCTTCTTATAACCTCTTTAGAACATACAAAGGGTGTCTTATTCTTCTCTACTTGTAGCGTGTTACCTCCCAAATCAAATAGTTTGTAGGGGCCAATAACGTCAGTTATATCTGGAGTAGTTGGATTAATGTAGTATGTGTTGAATGGATGTACTGCAAATCTATAGCGGTCCCATGTTCTTAGATTGTTCCAGCTAGCATCATAGTTCTGCATAATACTGTTAACAAGATCGTATTGAGTACGATCTTCCTTTATTATTTGCCTAGCCATTGCTACCTATCCTTATATTAAATGTGTACGTTAGCTTAGCAGGAGGAGTTATAGTAACAGGCGCGTTTGCTATGGGCTTTACAAGTAGAGGCACGCCCTGTACATTACCTCTATTGTTGTAGTTAAGCTGATTAGCTCCAACTAACAATGCGTTATATACATAGCAGATATGTGTCGCATTAGTTATAGCACATGTAAATTCAATAGGTACAGTAGCCACTACATAAGTCTGACCACCAACTACTTCTTCTGTAGTGTTAACAGTAGGAATAACGTATCTACTGTAAGTTCCTTGAAGCTCGTACTTAACTACGTCTAACATTGTTATACTGTCTAATGCGGCCAACTGTGTCTCATTAGGAGAAGTACCACCATAAATAGGAGCGTTAATAAGTACTGCTACTGCATCTGTAGTAATAGTACTAAGTATGTCTTGTCTACCAACTTTGCTGTATCTCATTAGCCTAGATTTAATGTAATAGTGTCTGTAGGAATATGTATGCCTATATATGGCTCTGACATGTCTAGTTGTATCAACAAAGTATTTGACTTTGTGGGCACCTTAAAAACGGCAGTAGGAGCATATATAGATTGAAAGATGATGTCCGTATTAAACTGTCTGTAGATAAACAGTCTTTGTCCAGTAATAGTATAGGATACTCCTATGTAGACACCTTCAAAGTTAGGATCTTCATAGGTATAACCCTTATAGCAGTTGTCTTGCTGTATTGGTAATTCTTCTGGATATAAGAAATCCAGATTAGGAGGCCTATTAGATAACCATACCTCCTCTTCTTCTACTAAGTAATTAAACTGCTTAAAGTCACTAGATACTTGATTTAGATAATTACTGTAAGTAATGTTTGTAAGGTACATAAAACGTTATTGTTATTTATTAATACTTTTTAAATAGCTTTCTATAGCAGTAAGACCTTTTCCACTGATTCTCGCAAGCCAAAACTGAGACCAGTCTTTCTTACATTCTGCTTTTACCTTTTCACTTTGTCCTTTTATACTAATAACAGCCGCACTAGAATCTCTTCTATAAAAACCAACTAAGACCTTAACATAGAAATCTATAGCAGCAGATACGGTGCTATCTACATTTGCCACATTAGTACTAACCTTTTCTCTAAAAGAAGCTTCTTTAGAGATTTTATATAAGCTATAAAGTGGAATATCAGAGTCTGTAATAACTCTGGTTATTTGATCTTGTCCTCTTGTATTATTAAATAAAACAACTAACTTATTTAAATCTTCATTATCTATACAAGAGTTTAAGTCGGTTGATTTAGGTTCTTCTTTTGGTTTAATAGATGTAGTAGATTCAGTTTTAGAGTCTACGCAAGCTAGATTAATAGTCTGTAGGACTTCAAACTTCATTAGATAGTAGTTCCTATCCTGTCTTACATAGAGCGCCTCAAACTCTTTTACATAGCCTTTAAACGCAATATTGGATTGATTATCTCTAAATAAGTAGCTCTTGCTTGTGCTGGGATTCTTTGCTTCTGTAAAGATAGTTACCTGTACTGGTACTTTCTGAGTTACGGCAAACTCAAAGAACTCACTAGCAGCAGCATAGCTGTCCTGCGCTCCAGGAATATTAAGTTGACCATAAATATCTTGAGAGCTTATTTCTCCATTTCTCCACTCTTCCCAGTTGCCCGCAGAAGATACTTCTCTTAGTCCGTCATAGCCAGTAAACATGCCACTCATAGTAACAGTAATACTGTCTATACCTAAATGTTGATAGATGGGAAAGAAGCCAGGTATTCTTAGCTTGGATATAGTAGTAGCAGACTTTATTTGAAGACCAGGCATCTGCATGGGATTTGCTTTACCTGGATGCTTTGTATCTGCGTTGGGGGGTAATACCATGTAAAAGCTTTTGTTGTTAGCAGTCATCCTTACTCGGTAATTAGGAGGCTTAACTATATTAGAGTTTAATGTTTCTAATGTGGTAGTAAAGGACGAACTATCCGTCTTTATAATACGTATAGCTGGAGATATTTGAATAGGGCGGTTATTATTTGACATATACTTTATATGCTTTTACTAAAGGTCTATTGTCTGATTCTGTTCTAAGATCTATGCGCACGGTTAGATAGTTCCTAGTTGCTTGTGTGTTAGTGCCCTGTTGAGTTACTACCTTTACTAGTTTATTGAGTGGCACTTCAAATACGTATTTGTACGTCTGATCATTACCGTCTACTAAATAGCGATAGTTAGAATTCAGCTTCTCCCATGTGTATGTCTGATTAGAGGATATATATAGATCCACGTATGTAGAATCTAGAATAATTGCATCTAGTTCTGCATACACAGTGGAATAAGCAAAGTTAGTTCTAATTGTCTTAGATACGTAAATGGCTTTATCCTGCTTAGATGATATTAAACAGGGTCTTATATACGCATACTTATTAACATCAATAGTTATAGGTAGACTATTTGTACTATTAATAGACGCCTCATTAATATACTCAATGTTATTTATCTTGAAGCTATCGGGATAGTACAGATGATCAAACTTAGATAGCGCGTCATTAATTGTTAATACTGCTTTGCCTGTACTGTTTACATAGTTTGCAGAGTACAGAGTATACATGAGATCCTTATTTAGATACTGTGTAGTTGTTGTCTGTGCTGCGTCTTGTGTAAATAGATAACCGTTAGTAACTAGAGACTGATTAGATATAAACAGGTCAATAGGAGAATTAGGAGTACAGATAAGAAGACAGTAGATTCCCTTAGATAGAGTAATCGGTACGTCAAATACACATCTAGTAGGCAGCGTAGCATCTACGCTTGCTCTAATGTTATTTAGCTCTACAATAGCCTGCCCTATTACTTCTTGTGGCTTATCTGTATACCGCGCCACTAACACCTTTATAAGTGGATTATTTGTAGTGACTCTTCTAATGTATATATCCAGCTCTACTAGAGTAGTAGGTGCAGTTACTTCAAACGTTTGACCTATGTAAGTATTATCTACTCCATAACTGTTATCTAATAGAGAAGAAGTAGCAGAAGACTTAGCATTCTGTACAGTTATTACGTCATTTATACTGCTACGCGCAGGTAAAGAAAAGGAAAAGGCAGCATATCCAGATGCATTAGTGCTAATAGAGGTACTGATTAAAGTGCTGCCAATAGTCAAGCTAAACTCAGAGCTGTTTGGAGTTAGTCCATAGACTTCTGCATTTACTATTAACTGTGTTAATAGAGTAGTTACCTCTTTAGTGCTTTTGTATATAGATGTATTTAGTTTGGGATATTGAAGCTTCAGTATTCCTCTGCTACTTATATTAGTAGTAATAAAGGAATCACTCAACTTTTGTTGTATATATGGAGTAGCAGTATAGTTTTGTATAAGTATAGAAGGCTGTCCATTAACTAGTTTTACATTAGTGTTGTTATTGCTAATAGCAACGCTGTTAGTTAATCTAGTTAGCTTACCAATACTGAGAGATCCATTAAATATCTCACAGTCATACAGAACATGATACGTGTCTGCTTTATCTTCATTATTAAACGTATCAGCTAACAGGTTAGATGTAGTGTCTATACTGGTAAGAATGGTGCTCTCTAATAAGTAGTCTCTTAGTCCTGCAAGTCCAGTCTCTATAGTACGTATCTGTTTAGATGTTATCTGATATGCATACTTGTTAGGCTGCCACTTGCCATCAAGATAATAACCTAATAGTACAGAGCTATTGCTGTCCAGTTTAATTAGAGGATTTAATGTCTGTATACCCAATCTATTAACAACTAGAACATAGTTAGATAATGTAGTAGTTACTGGAGAATGATAGGGATAGGAGTACCTAGTGCCATTAATATAGACTACTCCTGGACTAACACAGTTGTCGTTATAAGTAAGTCCCCAGCTAACAAAGTTACCATATATCTCAAAGAGCTGTTGTTGTATGTAGTCTTCAGAGCGAGACTTTGTAAGGGGACTAAGTATACCTGCATCTACTCTTAGTATAGGAATAGCGGTATTACTGGCAGTAGTAGTAATAGTGTAGTCAAGAGCAATAGACGTAGAATCTACGGTGAACAGGAGATCTAGGTATAAAGTAAATGAAGCGCTATTTATACTTATAACTTCTTGCTGCGTCTCTACAACAAGAGGATAGTTATTAAGTAGTATTCTACCTGGAGATAAAGTAATACTGCTAGGTGTAAGGCGTAATAGACGTAATCCACTAAGCACTTCCACGTCATTAAAGGCTGTTTTAGCATATTGGTATATAGGATTAATAAGAATGTCCTGTATATCTTCAAACTCTTTAGCTTGAGGAGGGCGCTCTCTACTGGCTACAGGTAATAGCTTGAGATAAGAAGACATGTATCTTGCGCTTTTATAGTTAGATAAAGATTGGATTGACATATACGTATTTAATAGTTACTGGTTTACTAGTGTCATTAGTTACGGTATCTACTCTGTACTTAGACCCAGTAGCATTAGTAGAATAGGTAATAGTAAATACGCTTTCATATAGTCCTATATTCTCATCTACTAGAACACTAGATACTTCTCTGCAGATGGACCATACTTCATTGGAGGATTGAGGCGCATGATAGACAAGTACTTGAGAGTCAGCAGGCTTTATATATCCCACCTTAATATTTACACTGGTGTAATTGTTGCCATGAGAGAAATAATTAGATACAACAGTACTACTGCTGTTATTAGCATAGATACTTAGAGTGCTTCCTTTAATAAGTAGTAGAGGACTTACAGCTAAATCATCAGTATATAAAGTAGCTCTAATACTTATCTGATTAGACTTAAAGTCTAGTGCAGTGTACTTATTACTGCTAAAAGATTTCCACACTCCATCTTCTAAGGCGTATTCATAGTTGATGTAAGTTAAAGGAGGAATAACGTCTCTAGTATTTAGAGCAAAGCCAGTAGCTAAGTTAAGTCTGTATGTACCCAACAGTATCTGCTTAGACTGCTGTGTAAATGCGTCTCTAGTAACTACATAAGATAAATCGTAATTGTCTAGTTGTACCGCATTACTTCCATCTAATGAGTAGTACAGGCATCCATTGCTTTCTAGTTGATTACCAAAGTAAGTTCCCGTATTTAAATCTGGCGCATTAATCTTAGCTACAGCAAAGGAGAAGCCATCTTGTGGGGACTTCAGCACTATTCTGTAGAGTTTGTCTTTCTCTATTAGACAGGGCGTAAGAAATTGAGCAGTTAATGTGGTTCCTACAAATGTAGTTAATTCTGCGTAGCTAATTACATTTCTATCTTCATCTAATAGCAGTACAGTTAGCTCTGTAGCTACTGTAGGCGCCTTATTAATAAACAGCTTTATATTGTTTAAGAAGCAGGTCTGTGTAGCTATAAATGTCTGCTCAATGTTATATGTATACGCATCTTCTGTTAAGTATGGTAGAGTATCAGCTCCAAGTACCTGCGCATTAGTAGCGTCAAATACTACATGATTAAGAAGATTATTAAATACGCTAAACTTAGTACGTACTGAATACGCTACGTTACGCACTTCTACTGTATGTACTCCTGTATTTAGATTAGGCGGCATTAACATTCTTACGGATGCTTTACCATTAGAACCTGCTCTAAAACTGTTGTAAATATTACCTACTGCCGTAGAACCTAGCATTACTAAAGATGTCTGCAGAGGAGCGCCATCTATATAAACCTTATAGTTATTACTTAGAGGCTCTAAGTCAGTTAGGAATAGATCAATAGACAGGGTACTTAATGTCTTTACATTAGCAGATATATAATTCTCTATCTCCTCATCCAGAGAATTACTATTGAATGCATTATTGGTGTAGAAAGCTTCTTCTAATGCAGTACCTAACAAGCCATACAAACTTTGATTGTATATAGCAATACGAGAATTAATCTTACTCTGTACTTCCGCAATACTGTTTGATGGATTTATCTTTGCGCTGTTGACGTTAAAGAATAAAGAGTAACTACTAAGTCTAAGAATAGGCTTATAGGTCTGCTTAGTTAATGTTCTATACTCTGTTATACGAGACTGATTTAAATAGGACACACCTAACACTTGATGTGGCAGGCTTATATAACTGTCAGTATAGTATCTACTAGCTTCATTAGTAGAAAGAGGAACTTCAGAGTAAGAGTAGCCGACTGTAAGCGCCTGCTTATTTGGACATATAGCCGCAGTATATGCAGGATTATATATGTCTTGATTAGTGTAAGTTAAGAAGCTGTCTGTAATTAACTCTGGCTTATCTTCTAATGCGTATACTGCTTGAGTTAACTGTTCTCTTAGCTGATGTAACTGCTTGTTGGTGTACTTATTTAAGCCAATAGATTTAAAGGATGAATCATTTACTCTTAACGTAAATTCGCAGATAGGTAATAAGTAGTCAGGCACACTAGGTACAGCAGGATTAATGCCAGGCTCTGACATTACATAGTCTATATTGCCGTCTCTATCTAATGTTAATAGACCCGCCTTTGTTTGATAATAGCTGTAGTCTACGTAGAAGCTTTGTCCAATTGCAGGAGTTCTATTTATAAAGTAAATAGCGTCGTTCTGCAGCTTATAGTCTACGTTATTAGTTAGGATAGAGGTGTAGAGATACGTTACAAAGTAGGTAGTGCCTGGTGCTGGTTCTTTAGTGGATGGCAAAGACCAGTCAATCTGACTTTGATTAATAAGTCTAAAGTCAACGTCCTGCAGATAAGTAGTAAAGTCTTTTCCTACTGCAACTATCTTAGTTACTGTTGCTTGACCTAAGTTATCAATAGTGCCGGGTACCGCACCTCTTACTACTGGCTTACTAGTTGCAATTAATGTAGCACTAAGTCTATTAATCTCTGATACTGGAGTAAATCCTAACTTATAACTATTTAGACTAGAAGAAGAAGTGCTAGTAAGAGCCTTAGTAATAGTTACACCCTCTCCTGCTCCTACAATAGTATTGTTAGCATCTCTTTTTAATAGATTGAGAGTTATATCAGGAACAGTAGAAGTATTGCGTAGCGTTATAAATTTAAAGGTAATAGTAGAGTTATTAGTTAGAATGACCTCATAGTTCTGTTTAATGGCAAGCATTAAATCATTGTTATTTAGAGACAGCGTACTACACGTAATAGTTGTTGTAGTAATTGCACTATTAAACTCATTTACTATAAAGACAACAATGTCTGCAATAGACGTAATAGTACTGGGCAGATTTATATCTATCTGCATTGTATGCTCTACGCCATTAAAGACGACATTATTCATTACTACTCTAATAAGACTCTTATTAGTCAATAAAGTAGTAAGCAGTAAATTACTAAACTGATAGGAGGTGTATGAAGCAGTCCCAGAGTAATTAAATACCGCATTATATATTTGACTAGTAGGTAGGTTTTTAGGAAGAGACAGCAGAGTATTAGTAGTTTTAACTATCCTATTGCCCTCTACATAGCCTACGCCAGGAGAAATAGATATAGTCTCTAGATTTACCTGTGAGTTCTTTTCTACGTCAATATCACTCTGTAAAGACTGATTAGCCTGTCGCAAGACATTTAAACTGTTTTGTAGAGTATTAATCTGTGCAGTGTTGCTCTCAATTAACTGTTCTGAGTTAGCTATAGAAGTAGCTAACTGTTGAGTATAGCTTACTAGTATTTGTTGCTTGTATTGACTTAACAGTGCATTAACTGCATTGTTACTATCTACTAGTATTTGAATCTGATTAGTAATAGTATTTATCTTTGCGTCTTGATTGGCCTGTTGTTGTAGTAGATTGTTTAGATTAGTAGTGTTAAAGCTATTTGTACTGCTGCTAATACTGGTTACATTAAATCCTTTAACTACAAAGTTACCTTCAGCGTCATGTATGTAGTCTGCTAACAACTGCTTATTAGGATCAGTAGGAGTTATCTTAATTACCTTACTGCCTTGAATACGAGCAAAGGGATACATAGAAGACGCGTCTACAGCAATAGAGGCGGCCCACTTTACTCTGTATGCGCCTGCTGCTCCCCACAACTCTCCTCCTTTCTCAGGGTCATTAAGTCTAGGATCTTGCTGCTCTGTTATTATCTGCTCATCTACAAGAACACCAATAACCGCATTATCTGTAGCTACGGTAAACGTAGATTCTGGCAGTTCAATAAACTGTCCCTCTATATACACAACTCCCTTAGAGCATACAAAGGATCTAATACCAGATAAGTAGGTAGTCTGCAGCGTAATATCTAAGCCCGTAACAACGGCTCCATTTTTATAGAGAGTATTAAATACGTCTCTACTGTTTCTATGCGCAATATCCTGCAGCTCTAGTAATTCTCTAGTCTGTATAGGGCGCTTATTGTTAAATAACAGCTTAATGTTATTAGAGCTGTTATCTGGATAATCTATTCTGTATGTATTTATGTCTGCCATGTTGTTAGATAGATATTAACTGCTTAATAAGATGACGTTGATTGTCTTCTCTTACAATACGCGTGTGATTGATAGAGCTATACACATATCCTAGTTTTAGCATCTGTTCTGGTTTAAATAGTATGTTGTTATTAGGCGCTTCTGCTCCTAATACTATAGATGTAGTTCTAAAGTAGGCGCTTGTATAGTCCGTGTATCTAATGTCTCCTTCAATATATATGTGTGTTACGTCTGCATTAAGTACGTCTTCTTCATTGCTAGGATCTACGAGGTAATAGTTATTGCCATTTATTCTCTTATTATCACACGCAATACCTCCACAGTTAGTAACAGTAGCCAGCATAATAAGGCGGGGCCTCTTATACAGTATGATCTCATCAGTAGCAGTAAAGTCTGTTACTGGCGGAGGCAGTGTTTCATTAGCCCAGGCACTATACTTGCCTACAGTAATAAAACACTTAGTCTTTAAGTAGAGCGCAATATCTCTTAGAAATATAGAGCGGCCTTTAGATAGTCTGTTAAAGTTAAATACTTGCATTTATTATGCTCCTTACTATTGTTTGTGCTGCAGTACTGCTAGATATTATTGAATTAACTCTAGGCCCATCACTAAGAATAGCAAGAGGACCTGTCACATATATTTGACTATTTAATACTCTGCCGTCTCTATCTACTTCATCTGGTCTTATGGATAGAGTATTAATAGGTACTACTCCAGTCCTGTTTACATACCTATAGTCATACTTAATCATTACTTCTTCTATTGGTACATCTCTGTATATAGGAACACTACTTAATAGGTACTCGTTATTAGGAGTAATAGAAGGACCCCACGCCTTAACACTAGCTATATATCTCCTCTTTGCTTCTACAGAAGAGAGACAGTTACAGTAGACACCTAAAGCAGTGCGTGGGCCCCATATATTGTATGAAGGAGCAGGATACTGATGTATCTTAGGCAACTTAGTAATATAGATTCCTATGTCTACTCCTTTACTATGTAGATAATGAGCTATGTCAAATGCTCCTTGACCGCTACCTACTATCAATAGACGACCATAGTCCTTATTTAATATATCTAGATTAGATACCGGTTTATATGGCAGCAGATAACTAGGAGTATCTCTCTCCTTTGTTCCTTGTGCTAGTACTATATTGTCAGCAGTAATAATGGCGCCCTGCTTTA
>JBIKWN010000055.1:0-16870 GCA_044356295.1 Bdellovibrionota bacterium | reverse complement strand
CGAACTTGAGGTTTGGTTAGAGCACATCGCCTCTGATAATCCAGAGAAGCTCTCTGTTCAGTTTAAAATACTAGAACATGCTGGTTTTACACCGCCTTCAATTACATGGCTTCATGGCAACGAGGCTGTGTATTATTGCCATAAGATCTGATTTTCTTGATTAAATTCTAAATTAAGTAGCTGATTTTTACCCTCCCAACCTCGTCTTATCATCTAAATCTCACTATACTATTTTGCAATGAAGGATCTTCGCCTCGTTAAAAAACAAGATCAAAACCATAAAAGTACAGTTACTGTCGGTGACATCACGATTGGTGAAGGCTTTTGTGTTATGGCAGGTCCTTGCTCTGTTGAGACCAAAGAGCAAACTATTGAAACAGCCAAAATCGTAAAACGACATGGCGGAAATATTCTACGTGGAGGTGCATTTAAACCTAGAACTTCACCCTACTCTTTTCAAGGTTTAGGACTTGAAGGTTTAAAAATATTAGCTGCTGCAAGAAAAGAAACAGGACTTCCAATTGTTACCGAAGTTTTGGATCCAAGAGATGTTGCATGGGTTAGTGAATATGCAGATATCTTACAGGTTGGAGCTCGAAATATTCAAAATTTCTCTCTTCTAAAAGAAGTTGGGAAAGCTTCCAAGCCAGTACTAATAAAAAGAGGAATGCATTCAACAATCGAAGAGTGGCTATATGCCGCTGAATACATCCTTGCCGAAGGTAACAAAGATGTAATTCTTTGTGAGCGAGGGATTCGAACTTTTGAAACTCACACCAGAAACACGCTCGATTTAAATGCAGTTGCAGCAGTAAAAACGCTTACTCATCTTCCTGTCATAGTCGATCCAACTCACGGAACTGGTAGAAGAGAACTCATTGAACCACTCTCTCTTGCATCCGTAGCTGTTGGTGCAGATGGAATTATGATTGAAGTCCATTGGCAGCCAGATGAAGCTCTTTGCGATAAAGATCAAGCCCTTCCACCAGAAGAGTATGAAATACTGATGAAAAAAGTTAGGTCTCTCTATCAGCATGTACAAACGCTATGAAGCTTTTTGCTGTCACCGGAAATCCAATTCTATACTCTAAAAGTCCAATTCTTTTTAATTTTGCTTTTAAGGAAAATAATTTAAACGATCATATTTATACTAGAATTGCAGCAGATTCTGCCAAAGAAGCCCTAGGCCTTGCAAACGAGTTAGATATTTCAGGATTTAATATTACTGCGCCGTTTAAAGAAGATTTTTTCTCACTGACTACCAGCAAAAACGCTGATGCAGCATCAACCGGGGTAGTAAATACTTTTATTAAAACAAAAACAAATGAGGATTCTGCTAATAATTTTCTCTGGAAGGGATATAATACCGATACTTTCGGTGTGCTTAGTGCCCTTTCAAAGAAAATAGATATTTCTAATCCAGCAAACCTGTCAGCAGTAATTCTTGGTAATGGCGGAGCTGCAAGGGCATGCAAAGAAGCCTTAGATTCGATACAAATACCATCTCGGTACATAGCACGAACAACTCGATTGAATGCAATCGAGTTTACTTCTGAAGATGCAAAAAATTTATTTTCTCAGGCTTCAATTGTTATCTCTACAATACCGCCAGATGTTACTTTGCCTACTGGATTTTACTTTCATAAAGATGCTGTACTTCTTGATGCGACATATCGCTCTGAATCAGAGGTCACTAAAGCCGCCAAAAACGCAATGATTCAAACTGCATCAGGTCTTGATTGGCTTATCGGTCAGGCAATAAAAAACTATTCACTCTTTACTGATAAGAATTTAAGCGACCAGCAAATTCAGTCATTAGACTCCCTTCTACAATCAAAAAAAACAGATTCAAAAGGGTGCTTTTACTTAATTGGCTTAATGGGGTCTGGTAAATCATCTGTACTTCAAGAACTTGCGGCGCTTGGATATTCGACACTTGATACAGACCAAGAGATTGAAAAAGCGGCTCATATGAGTATAAATGAAATATTTGCCACTCAAGGAGAGATATATTTTCGAAAACTTGAAGAAAATATTATCAGATCATCTCATGCTGACTTTATTGCATGTGGAGGAGGCGCAGTTCTAAATGAAAAGAATAGAGTTCATATGAAAAACAATGGAACTTCGTTTTGGCTTTGGAGCTCAATCGATACCCTAGAATCTCGTCTTAGTAAATCCACAGATAGGCCACTTCTAAAAGGCAAACCTATCAAAGAAACCTTGACTGAACTTTTAAAAGAAAGGTTCAAGCGTTATGCGGAAACATCAGATATAATAATACGAAGTGATATACGCTCTTCACGAGAGCTTGCTGAAAAGATCCTCTATGAAATTAGTTCAACCCGCTAACTTTATTGGTCAGGTTTCTGCTCCTGCCTCAAAAAGTATGATGCAACGTTATGTTGCTCTCGCTGCTATTGCCTCGAGTGCTACAACTATAAAAAATCCTTCGCTCTGTGACGATGGACTTGCATCTCTTGAAGTTGCGAGAGGCCTTGGAGCAATGGCTCGTACAAGAAAGGATGGAAACATCGAGATAATCCCAGATGATCCTGTTTTTCCATGTGTTTTAAAATGTGCTGAATCCGGAACTTCTTTTAGGATTTTTTCAGCGATAGCTGGACTCTATGAAAAACCAATCACCCTTACAGGTACTGGATCGTTATTATCAAGAACTATGCAAATGGTCGTTGATACACTTTCTCGTGCTGGATTATCTGTTTCTTCAAATGGAGGGTTTGCCCCTCTGACCATTACTGGACCTTTTAAAGAAAATATTATTACGATTGATGGTTCGATTACTTCACAGCTAATCTCTGGGCTATTAATCGCTCTGCCAAGAAGAACTGAAAATACCAAACTAATCATTAAAAACCTTAAAAGTCGCCCCTATATCGAAATGACCCTAAAGGCTTTAAAAAACTTTTTAGTCAATATTGAATACAACAAAGACTTTTCCGAATTCGATATTCCTGGGAACCAACAACCAACCGGTCAAATCCTAACAGTTGAAGGTGACTGGTCATCGGCAAGTTTCCTATTGGTTGCAGCAGTTACAACTGGAAGTATTGTTCTTTCGCAAATAAGCAAAGACTCACTACAAGCAGATAAAGCTATTCTTGATGTTATTGAATCAACAGGAGGAAAAATTGAGTGGATCAATAAAAACACTCTCCGCCTCGAGAAACCACAATCACCATTAATGCCTTTTGAGTTCGATGCGACTGATTGTCCAGATTTATTTCCGCCGCTCGTTTCTCTTGCGACTGCATGTGATGGAGTCAGTATTATTCGTGGGACATCTAGACTCATTCATAAGGAGTCAAATAGAGCCGAAGCTCTGATAAAAGAATTTAGAAAGTTTGGAATTTCAATCACACATCAAGATGATTCTCTCAAGATTACTGGGGGTACATTATCACAACCTGACGTGCCCATGGATTCCTATAACGACCACCGTATTGTCATGGCAACAGCAATTACTGCACTGAGAGCATTAAAACTTGTCGCTATTAACGACTCTGATGTGGTTAAAAAAAGCTATCCAGATTTCTTTGAGGTATTAGAAAAAAACAGTAAAATTAGTGAATAAATGAATACCTTTGGCAGACTTTTTATTATTTCTATTTTTGGTGAATCACATGGCGCGGGGCTTGGAGTTACCATTGATGGATGCCCTGCCGGAATAACGCTTTCAGCGAATGATTTTGAAAACGATCTTGCTCGTAGGCGCTCCGGAGCGATTGGAACAACTCCAAGAAAAGAGCTCGATATACCTGAAATATTTACCGGTGTTTTTAACAATAAAACTACTGGTGCTCCTCTTACCATTCTATTTAAAAATGGCGATACGGATTCCTCTTCATATGAAAAGATGAAAGATACCCCAAGACCCGGGCATGCAGATTTTGTTTCACAACATAAATTCTTTGGCTTTCAAGATTATCGTGGTGGTGGGCACTTCTCTGGAAGACTTACAGCTGCTTTAGTTGCAGCTGGTGTCGTAGCAAAAAAAATCATTCCTTCAATATCTATTAATGCAAAACTCACCGAAGTTGGTGGAAGTACTGATATAGAAGGCACTATTAAGAAAGCTCTTGATGATGGCGATTCTGTAGGAGGACTCATCTCTGTAACGGCTTCAGGACTACCAATCGGATTGGGCGAACCATTCTTTGATAGCATCGAAAGCACGATATCGCATCTTGCTTTTGCAATTCCGGCTATAAAGGGTATTGAATTTGGCTCAGGGTTTAATTCTTCAAAATTATTTGGAAGCAACCATAACGATGAGTATCAAGATAGTGCAGGAGCTACTAAAACTAATAATGCTGGAGGGATTAGTGGCGGAATTAGTAACGGAAATACATTAACGTTTCGCCTTGCAGTAAAGCCGACATCGAGCATCAAAAAAGAAAAACAGACTATCAATGTATCTACCGGTGAGCTTACAACTCTTTCTGTATCCGGACGTCACGATGCTTGTATTGCGCTTCGAGTACCACCAGTAGCTGAAGCTATTACGGCTATTGCACTTGCTGATTTTATACTGATTCGAAACTCACAACATTATTTTCAACAACAACTAAAAGGATAATATTTCATGTCAAAAGACCTTGAAATTATCAGAACTGAAATAGATTCAATTGATAGTGAAATTTTACGTCTTATTGGAAAACGATTTGAATATGCAGTTCGTACTCGCCGGCTTAAGGAAGCTCTTGTTGATACAAATAGAGAACAAGTAATCCTTGAAAATGCCCGTAAAAATGCACGCTGGCTTGTTTCATCTGACTTTTCAGAGAAGCTCTCGAAACTTATTGTAGCTGAAAGCAAGAGCCTACAAGAAGTCACACAGCACCTTATCGGATTCTTTGGCGTACATGGAAGTCTGATTGAAACTGCGATTGGAAAAATTCAGCAACCAATCATTCCCGTCCCATACGAATCTCACGAGGAACTATTCAATCATCTTCAAAATAATACTATCGATTGTGCTATGGTTCCATTTGAACGCGTAAGCGATTCAAGACTTGAAAAATCACTTTCTCTACTTCTTGATTCAGATCTTTTTGTTGTAGCTGATGTTACTATCAATCCCTCTTACGCATTGATGACTCTTCCTGAATCTAACTACCGTGAAATTAAAATTGTCTATGGGCATCCAGAAGTTTTAAGTCGTTCGTCTGCGTTCTTGGAGCGGATGAAACTTGAAGCTCATCCTTTCCATGAATCGGCTGCTGCTGCACTCATGTTACGACAGGACAGACCTCTCGCCACCGGAGTGATAGCACCTATCTTATGTGCAGAAGTATATAATCTTCACGTTATCAAGGATTTAACCGACGATAAATTATTTGAACCAGCAAGGTTTTTACAAGTCAGTAAAACTGCTGCCAAACAGGGTAGCAAAACAATGCTCTATTTCTCTACGAATCATTCATCAGGAACTCTCTCTGCCGTGTTAGATCTTTTTTCTGAACATAAAATTAATCTTTTAAAGATTGAATCATTATCATCTCGTGGCGGATCGACCATTCCGTTTCTTCTTGAGTTTGAAGGAGATAAAAATGATTCAAATACTAAATCAGTACTAAGCCAACTTTCTCAAAGAAGCATCCCCTACAAAATCTTGGGTAGTTACAGTTCCTTATGAAGTTAGAATCTTATTTACCTAAAGATTCTATTGTCACAATAGGTATTCAGGGAGGACCCGGAAGCTTTAATGAAGAAGCAGTTTTAGCAAAGCTTAATGAAGTAAGTTTTACAAATTTTGAAATTAAATATTTTTATACTACAAAAAATGTCTTTGAAGCTCTGAAAGCAAAAAAAGTTAGCTTTGCTCATTTTGCAATTCATAATTCGCTCGGTGGACTGGTTCAAGAAACGATTGATTGTCTTGGAAGATACGAATTTTTTGTGGTCGATACCTACCTTCTGAAAATTCAACATAATCTACTCTCGAGAAAAGACAAGAATCTTGAAGAAATTCAAGATGTTATGGCTCATCCGCAAGCCTTTTTCCAATGTCAAAAGACTCTTAAAAAGTCCTTCTCTGGTCTTACACTAATAGTAGGAGAAGGTGAATTTATCGACCCTTCAAGAGTAGCTCAGGGTATAATGAATGAAGAAATACCATCCACGACTGCAGTCATTGGAAGTAATGCGTTGGCTAAGAATTTTAACTTAAAAACTCTTGCTTCACATATCGAAGATAGTAGTGACAATACGACGACGTTTCTATGGGCTACAAATATTGATGCGAAATAGTATTTTTCATCAGATACTATCA
The DNA here is from genome assembly GCA_044356295.1 of Bdellovibrionota bacterium. Taxonomy (GTDB): domain Bacteria; phylum Bdellovibrionota_C; class UBA2361; order UBA2361; family JBIKWN01; genus JBIKWN01. The sequence goes on along the minus strand of JBIKWN010000055.1, from coordinate 10,575 downwards.
TACTTAGCATCAACAATTTTTTTTACGAGCAAAGAAGTAATACACATTGAAAGCTGATTCTATCAATCAAGTCATACGAAAGGTTAGAGCCCAGACCTTACTCGATGGTATGGCTCGTGAATTAACTCCTCTTATTTCAAAAGCACTTTCAATTTTAAATCCTGAAAAAGATGACTATTATCCAGACGATTCAATAAAATCTTTTGGTTCACTCGCAATCGGAACTAATCTTAACAATTTTGAAATTACAAAAAATGAGAAGTGGGGATATAGCCGCCAATTAGATTACTTTATTGGAGTCTGCCAAGCAGGACTATACTGTCTTGAGCCAAAAAAAATTGAACAACTCGCCCTCGAGGCAAAGGATAAAACTAATCCAATCAGTGCTTTTTCACGCCTTTTATCAGAACATGCACCATTTGTTCTTTCAGATGAGAATAGAAGAATAATTGAACGATTGATTCCAGATTCGCTTGCTCATTATCAAGACGAACCAACAACAAACAGTGATCAAAAGCGTTTTTTCAAGCTAGCAAGAATTATTTTTCTCATTGAAGCTTTCCATTTTCGTAATACTCAAGATGGAATTACTATTCAGATTCGTTTTAATAAAACTTTTCCTGAACTTATTAATCGATTCCTTACAGAATCAAACCTTCCACTTGACTACACTCCAAAAAGCAAAAATGAGGAAGAAGAGTTTTTTACTTCGCTCAATCGATATATGGACTCGAAGGTAATCGAGCCAGATTACCTTCCAACTGTTCGTAGCTTCCTACCAAACGCATCTCGGTTAATCGATTTTCGTATTCTCTCTTCAAATGTTTGCGCTTTGCATACTATTGATCACTTAGAAAAAGATGATCGACACCTCACCATACTCGAGCAACTTGACCAGGAAATTACACATGGTGCTTCTTCTCTTGTTGGTGGTCGTGACTATACGAGATTTCGGTTTGCAGAAAGTATCTTAAAAAGAGCTGCTTTTGGTCATATTCCAATTGTTATCGTAGATGGGACGAAACATGAAGCTGAAGCACTAGTAATTCAGAAATATTTAAGCAATGCCACTGAGATACTTGCTATTGATACTTGTGGCCAATACGGCGATTTTTCTAAGACCCTGTATAAATTTACTGACTCATCCGGCGAAAAGCGTCTGATTTTTTGTATAGCTCAAGCTGGCGAATACCGAGTTCTTTCAAATTCTACAGCGCTTCTGTTGTATGGTCCTAAGAAAGACATCAACGGACAAACCATCAAAAAAAATACTCGAATTCCTATCAGTGCCATACACAGCTACTACAGAACGACTCCTATTAACTCAATAATAGGAAGTGAGATAAAAAAAGCTCTCGAAGCAGCAACCTTATCGAGACCAGCCTCAATTACTTCAATTAAAAAAGTCATTGCTCTGCCTGCAACAAGTGCCGAGACAATTCTTAGTGGGCTTCAAAATCGGGGATTAATTCTCGATAAAACTATGACAACGCTTCCAACGTTAGGGAAAACTTTTGCCGCATGGATAGAAAATCCACAAGATAAGCAAGTATATCAACTTCTTATTCCATCCGTTGGTGGTGCTGGGCTGTACGGTGATACTGCCGGTATTTTTGTGGAAGAGTTTTTAAAACTAGCAAATAAAAAATCACCAATTCCTCTTTGTAAGACAATAAAGTTTCTCGCTACGGCAGGTGCCATCAAAACTCCTAGATTTGAAATTGGGGAAGGAGATCTTGTAACTCCAACTGGAAAATTTGTTGCTTATAATCTTGGCTCACAAATACGAGTTCCTCTAAAACCGCCAACTAATAAAGCAATTATTCAATATGCTGATCATGGCTGGGCGCCGTGTCCTGCAATCGAAACAGATATCGGATTTAAGTCTCTGCTAGCAGATACCAATGTTCATTTAGGAATGATTGATGTTGAAGGATTGCCAATAGCATCTGCAATTCAAGAACATAATCTACATGCAATTCATGAGCCGGCAACGTTTAGCCCAATCTATATAGTTTCTGATGTTATTGATCCGAATCGATCCATCCCCAAGAATGGGCACGACTATCATTCTTATGCATTTGGATGCCGTGCGGGAATGGCGCTCCATCTAACAACAGTGCAGTTACACGCACTTGCTGATTGGATTACTGATTAGTTTAATTTCCGAGCCTCACTAAAGAGCATATTGGCTGTTTCCTCACTAATACTTCCATCGAACTGCTCACCGTTCCAAATTCTATCCAAAGACATGCGGTGGTAGTGATCATCTCCTGCTTTGGAATCACCCATACCTTTCCCTAATGGAAATAGTTCCGAGATTTTGACTCGATACCCCGCCTGATACTCTCCACGTTCAGACTGAACAACGTATACATAGGAATCAAATCCAGATATCTGAGAAGCCGTTAGCAAGATATCAAGCTGATCTGCTGGAAATGTTGGAAGAGCATCTGAATTCTTTTCTTGATTGACTGCATACACAAATCCAAGATGAATATTATTACCTTTCGCCTTTGACTCTTGTCTTAACAATTCAAATCCAAACTGATTATCACTCAAGGAGCGAGAAAGAATTGTCCCATCAAGGAGCACTGAAGCTATCCCTGTATTATTGTTTGATTTTACTGCTCTTTTGATACTTTGTGTGATTAATTCTTTTTCGGTATCTGTCCATGTATCTTCAGCTGCTAAAAATTCAAACGAAGAAGGAATAAACCTATCTGATTGATTGATTATATCAAGAGTTGGATCAATTAATGGTCTTAACTTATCAATCGAAGTAAATAAAATGTCAGTTCCATTGCCCGCTTGATACGATATTGTGGAATCAAGATCCATCTGCCCATTTTGAACTAAATCTTGAAATAGTTGACGGCAATTTTGGCAAGAGCATGAAAAACGAAAATCAGCTTTTTGATCTAGATGAATATGTACACCTTCAATTTTGAAAGTTGTACCTTCTGGTAGTATACAATCCAAATAACTAAGTAAATTGCCGTAAGCTACTCGCTCGGCACAATTTGTATCCCTTCCACTTTCAGCGATATTGGCACCAACTGGGTAAATAATTGAACCTTTTTTACCATCTATATATGTTTGAACTTTAAATACAGCTCCAAATGAAGTAGGTTTTCCAGGGTAAGACGAGCCTTTTGCAGCTTCGGAAGCATATACAACGGGATCGATAGACCAACCATCTTGTTGAAAACGCTCATGCACATTCATCAAATTAAGAATCTCAGATTTTTCAATTATATCTACCGAGGTTCTAAGGATGGGAAACTCAGGTAACTGTTTTTCTAATTCCTTAATCTTTTCCTTGTATCGATTGAGCTGATCAGAAACTTTTGAAAAATCCCAAAGAACCCCAGCAGATTTTAGCTTCTCTTTGGTTTGTTCCATCAGCGTAATCATATACTGCGTCAGTGCTTGTGGGTCGTTTTCAAATCCGAAATCACAAATTTTTTCTAAACATAATTCATCTGGAGTTGTTGTTTTTTTAATTCTATAAACACTATCTTCTCGGATGATTAGCAAATTATCGATGAGCATTGCAGAACGTTCAGGTTGTATATGTCCAAACAATGCTGACTGTTTGATGGTTCCTTCGTAAAAAGTTGTCGAACCAACTTTTGGATCAAGTAAAAAAATTGGATGAGGAACCTGAAAACGTGGACTAAAAACAGTTTGGTTAATCGAACTGTTAACTTTACCAAGTGATGAATCACCCCATTCTTGTAAGGTACCCCATGTACCAGGGTTAAACAGCTCTCCTATTAAGTTAGCTGCACAGATAATTGTTGGTGTTCTGTCATAGATTGAATCGAACGGAAATTCCCAATCTTCTGTACCAGCAACAACAGGTGGCTCTGGTGAGTGCTGTTGATACAGATCAGTTTTGAAATTTAAAATTATGGCATAGAGACTTTTTCTATCAGGTTCATTTAGAAAAGCGGATAATAGATCTTTTAAAGAACCCGTATCAAAACCACCGCAAGAAATAGACATACGAGACGCAATTTCTTTTCCAAGAATTTCTGTAAAAGTCTTTAGTGGTGGAAACTGCTCCCAAAGTGGATCTCTAGCAGTGCCAAAAACTGCTAATGCTGCATCAGTAGCACCAACAAGAAACATCGACTGAAGTTTTAGTACATCAATAGCTAGTTTTTTTGCAACAACTCTGAGTTCCTGTGAGCTTACTGGTTCATGACCAATTTCTTCTGCTGCCTTAAGGCAGAACTGAGCAGAAAATGAATTAATGATTCTTTGTGGTTCCTCAAATCGATAATCTTCAAGTCCTTGCAAGAAGTAACCATTAAGATAATCGGTAACATATCGTTGAAGAAATTTAAAATTAGGATTCGAGTATGAACTTGTTACTAAGCAAGGGTGTTCTGATTGTGGTAATCCGCCTGCAGTAGAGATATTCATGAGAAAAACTACACTCAATTTTCCGAAAAATTTCGATACGATAGTATAAAACTTGATGGAGGGTTACTCAAATAAATTACCTTTTTCCATGATAACGAGCGCCTTTCTGTAATCCCTCAGAGATTAAAAATGGCGTCCTGATCTGCAACGCCTCTGCGACATGTTGACTGAGGTTTTCTATGGTAGGCTCGCCGCCAATATCGATTAACTTTACAGCCTGGTCTTCTGAAACCTTTAAGTTAAACGCTCCTCTATCGAGAGTTTGATAGGCAAAAGTTCCATAATGAGGCGTTTTAGAGTTAGTTTCATACAGATATGCACCGTCAAGATACCTTGCAATCTGTATCGCAGCTTCTTGGTCATCACTTGAAACAACAGAACCGTGACCATGTAATATATTTTGACATCCAAACGAGGTTGATTGTTTTAATCCATGGAGATACTGAAATCCTACAGTGTTGTACACTTCGCCAAAAAGATGTGAAGCGTAATCTAGATAGGGAACTCGATCTAAAAATACTTCAAAAGAAAATCCAGGAATTGTTGCCTCTAGAAAACCCTTTAGATGTTTCTGAAGTTCTTCTGTTGAACCTCTTTCAAGATCTTCTAGAACTTTTTGCGGTAGAATCTTTACTGCATTTGAAGGTGCTGACATTCGGAAGCCCTTAGGTCCTTGGAGCTCTATATATCTACCTTGCTCTGAATAGTGATCTATAAGATCGCTTGGAATCCACGTTTTATGGTCGTAACCATTCTCTTTTGAGTTATCTTCTAGACCAGAACTTTCTTGATGAAATACATGGCCATCTATGGCTGATTTGATTAATTTTTTACCAGATGAAAAATCTACTACGACTTGTTCTTTACTGTTTGCATCCCCACTAATTAGTGTATGAAGATTAAAACTATCTCCTACAAATTCACCACTTTCAGGATTCAACCTTGCACAGTCAATAACTGTTACTCTATTGATATAAATTGACTGACTCATGAAAAATCTTATAGGCCTGTTAATCTATAATTACCAAGAGCCTCAAGCTCTTTTCCAGGCCACTCAACTAAGTTCATCTGTCTTTCTTTAACAAGATCAAGCATCAAGTAATTAAATACCATTTCAAACCACATTACTGAAATATCACGTGAATATGGTGATTCAATTGTAATTGTATTTAGACCAGCCTGTTTAGATTGGGTATGTCTATTTTCAACAAGCTCTCCTTCAACCCCATCTCGTTCAACTCTCGTAAGAATAAATTCAACACCATTATTGACAAGATTATGTTGGAATCGCCCATGATCATATCCCGTTATACTTGAAAGAAAAACTCCACCAGCTGGAAGCAAACATTCACGAATCTTTTCTTGTAGATTAAATGCTGTTCGGTGGAACGGTACCGTTGATACGAGATGGATTGGAGCTTTATCGAAATCAACATCAGATAATTGTTCACGTATCTTTTCAGCGCAGTTCCTAGAACTACTAAAAAAATTATCTAGATCTAGTGAGCGAAGTTCATTTGTTTGTTCGTTGCAAAGCCCTTCCTTAACAAATTTATAACAAGCTACGAATCCAAGAAGCGGGCCAATAAATCGAGGCAGCAATTCGTATTCGTTTGCTATTGGGAAAAGAACTGTTTCAATGCCACTTTTTGAAATTTGTTCTAGTATTTTTGCTTTTTCAGACTCTGGTGATACGTCTTCTTGAGAAGCAGCAGTGAAAAGAATTCCTTTTCTTGCAGTGCTTAACGCAGCGATTGAAGCATATGTATTGGGTGATAATCCTTGTGAAAATACTACGAGATTATCTCTTACCTTCGAAACTTCCCCATGAGCATGTTGCATGATCTCTAGTGGATCAATCACCTTTGATGCTCTGCGAACATACTTCTCTAATAAATATGAAAGAAATTCTGAATGAGCTTGAGATGTCCCAACACCTACTATCTCAATAGTACCAGCAGATAAAACCGAAAGTGATGAATCCTGATCTCGGTATGAACTCAATAACTCAGGCAACGCATCAATTCGAGTGCGCATAAGTTCATGCCCTAGTGGATCTTGATTACTAAGGGTACGCAGTTTTGGATCTGCTGAAAGCCCACGCCATGCAAGTGCGTGATCACCGCTAAGATTTGCCATATCACGACACATCGACCAAATCCTCAACTTTAGTCATTGATGAAACTGTAAGACCTATATCTTCAAATATCGAAGCACTGGCTTCAGGATCTTGACCTTCTGAAACGAGTAGTTGTAACTCTCGAGCCCCCAATCCGAATGCTTGGGCTATATGGGCTGAAGTTTGCAAGCACTCTTGTCGAGTCTTTTCGAAGACCACTTGCGAACGAGAAGTATCATAAGGAGAAAGTCCCATTTTTTCCTTTAAATGACTCATCTGAATTATGGTTTCAGAATTGATAGTCGATCCTTGTCCATCATTAATAGCTACGATCATATAGCCATGTCCATTTTGTATAATTTGCTTCCATGCTTGGCGATATGTCTTTCTGCTTTCAGGATCAATAAAGATTCGAGCATCGAGTGATTCAAAATGGCAGTACACCATTGGGTTGATATCTTCGCTAATATCTCCGTACTCAAGCACTGCGTATGTTCTTTTGTAATCTTTGTCTTCTATGATTTTTAAAGACTGCCAGTCAGCTGTAGCTAAAGCAGAATAGATCGAATCTACACCATGGGTATCACGATGACGGTTAAGAAGATCTCTTGATCGTTTTACCGCTACACGTGAGCAATTTAATTCCTCAACATCTAAAATCGATTTGTAAAGCTCTGGACTTCCTCTCTCTTGTACTTCTAAAAGAAGTGCTTGATATTCTTCTTTGCTCATCACTGTACGACCAGGATATGTCGTCGTAGGTAAAGAATATTGGGCGATTAAATCAAAAGAGACACTATGAGTATTCGCTACGCCAGCAGGGATAGTCATCATAGGAGGCAATTCTACGGTAATACCGATATCACCATAATGCTCAACGTCATGATCTGCATTAGACTTCTTTGCCCCAAGATAATCTGTATTATAAGGGTTAGCTCTCATCTTAGGAACTTTATGAAGACCACTAACATTTACGCCCATTTGAGCAAGTGCAGCAAGTTTTGTTTGATTATTCGAAATAAGTGTTAAAGATGGGCTATCTGGAGAGTTATCAAAACCAAACATATGAAGAATATCTTTAACGCCGCGGTAATCTCTTAAATCTCCTTTTAATCCCATCTTATCATAGGTTTCATACAGATCGTCTACTTGATGTCCTGTCGCTTGCACAGCACTTCTATCTCTTCCTTTAGGTGCATATCCAGCCCCTCTACCTTCTTGAACGCAGTAAAAGATTACTCCGGAATCTTTTTCATTAATGATCTCCATTGCTCTTCGCAACTGATCTCTACAATCACAATCAAGCGCTCCTAAAGTTTCACTAGTAACACATGAAGAGTGTACCCGAGTATAAACATCTTTATTTGAGGCAATATCACCCCTAACGAGGGCAAACGTATGTTCTTTAGTTTGAGTGTCATGAAATAGATATTTAAACCAAGTTTTACCTTCGAACTCAAATTCAGAAACAGCATCAAATTGAGTTGTACCTGATATCGGTCGTTGATTTAAAAGAGTCTCGGCACCCCAGGGGGAAATCTTTGAGGCAAATTCTGGGTCAGTTAAAAAGCTATTTAATTTACCAATATCTCCTTTGGCTTGAAATGGAGGATAAACAACATCCGATGATAGATATCCATATCGTGAATTTACCTCAACTGCACTTCCATCTTCCTTTGATTTCGTAAGTTTTTTCGTATGGAGTTCATAAACTTCTAATGGAAGCGATTCATCGCCAAATTCTCGATCGATTAATACTCTTGCTGGTATTGTAGCTACACGTAATGGACTTTTGTAACTCTGGGAGCGAATTTTTGCACCAGAATCACGAACAAAGGATAGTGGATCGACAGAAATGAAAGTATTACCGTCTTCCCAAACTTTCTTTGCTTGCATGTTATAATGATGTTCACCACGCTTAGGATCTATAATGACCATAGGTCGCACATCAAAGAGATCTTTCGAAAAAGCAGTACGCACAGGAACAAGAGAGATATACGCCTCAATGCCCTTAGCACGTAGTAGCTCAACGATTGAAACACAGAGCTCTGTAGCAACAAGATGTTGTTGTTCATGAGTTAATTTAGGAGATTTTTGTTCTACTGATGATTTATACCAATCTTTAAAGTACCCACCTGCTGAACCGGTAAGATCCGGTAAGTTATTGTCTTTATTAGGAAAAGAAAGGCGATATACCTCTGAAGAAGTAAGAGTATTAAAAGATGTCTGCATTTTTTTAATAAGTTAGAGAAAATCAAACCTAGTTTATTTTCTTAACCTAGCTAGTCAAGTTCTCGAGGGCACTATTCGGATAATTCTCTTGTTTTTACCCAAATAATTTCTTTCTATCTCCTTTTGGGTAGCGTTCTCGATTGTGCTACTCTTACGCTGCTGTATATAAAAATCGAGGAAAGCACATGACAAATGAGCGATGGAAAGGAAGAAATACCGATAAAGATACCCTTCGAAGAGAAGTTTGGTCTGCTCTAGAAACCTCAAAAGCTGGAATAGAGCCGATTTGGAGCGCTATACCCAACTTTTTTGGTGCCCATACCGCCGCTGAAAAACTTGCAACGCTTCCTTTTTGGAAGAGCGCTAAAGTTGTTAAGTGTAATCCTGACGCTCCTCAAATACCTGTCCGGCTTAAAGCGCTGCAAGAAGGTAAGTTAGTTTACACACCGGTACCTGAACTAGTTCAAGATTTTCCTTTTTTACTCCTAGATCCTGAAGAACTCAAAAAAAACGGGGTATCTTTCGAAGAAGCTGCAGTCTCATCAGGTGCGCTCAAACATGGTAAACGCGTTCAGTTCGACGAAATGCTCCCTATGGATGTTTGCGTTGTTGGGTGTGTTGCAGTGACTCGAGAAGGTGGACGAACCGGTAAAGGTGGTGGATTTGCTGATTTAGAGCTTGGGATTTTTAGAGAAGTTGGCACTATTCCGGAACATGCCCCGATTGTTACTACTGTTCATGATGTACAAGTTGTTGAGAATGAAAAGCTTATTATGCTTGAGCATGACTCAGCGCTTCACTGGATAGTTACTCCAAATGAAATTATCGAAACTCATACACCATATCCACAACCAACAGGTGTTGCGTGGGACTTAGTCCAGGCAGACCAATACAGAGATGTACCATTCTTAAATGAACTAAGAGCAAAGCTAACTAAAAAAGCTGTTTAATTTTTATTTATTTTTGAAGGATTTCAAAAGTGGCATTTATAAGAGCAACTGATGATGTAGATAGTGCAAAACATGTTATTCGCGAGCATGTTGCAAAGACATTAATTGAAAAAAATCTTTTAATACCTGATGCTGTATTTCATCTCGATCTTGCAGAATTTATTCCTAATTTTATTGGCTTTGAAAAAGCTACTGAACTTCTTTGTAATCACCCTACATGGATCAATTCAAAACGTGTCTTTATCACTCCTGACAGAAGTACTGAATTATTAAGACAACGAGCCATTGAACAAAATAAAGAAGTCGTTATGACAACTCACGGCATTCGTCGTGGGGCTCTTTTATTAACTCGAGATATGGTTCCCGCCGGACAAGAAGAATTCTCTGCAACACTTGATGGGTTTGAGCGTTTTGGAAAACCTCTTACTACACTTGATGCAGTGAGAGCTGCTGGGAATATTGATTTTATGATTACTGGTGCGCTTTTTGTAAGTAGCGCTCACGGTGGCCGTGGTGGAAAAGGTTGTGGATGGTTTGATTCTGAATGGATCATGTGGCAAAAAATGGGACTTACTTCTGTTAAGACTCCTGTTGCGGTTATTGTTCATGATACACAGGTAACACCCGAAGCATTTCCTCTTCAACCTTGGGATGTAAAAGCAGATCTGATTGTTACTCAAGCAAAGATTCAAGAGCTACATGTTCAAGAGCAGCCTACTGAAATCCTTTGGGATAAAATGGATCCTAACTGGCGTCGAAATATTCCTCTTATGGAAGAGATGTATCAGGTTAGTATGGGTGCTGCGCATTAATTCTTTTTTGTAACGCGAAGGTCGCGAA
>JBIKWN010000053.1:0-17241 GCA_044356295.1 Bdellovibrionota bacterium | reverse complement strand
TATTTATACAAAGGTTCATTGAACTCTTCATCACTCTGGAGATTCCATTTTTGACCGATGAAGCTATCAGATACGAGAACGCATAAAAAAGTTAAACAGATGAAACGGTACGGATGGAGCCATTTTCGGTAAACTACATTTAGACCAAGTGGCGAAATTGCAATTAATAAAGAATAGAAAAAAGGAAAAAATCGATAAAAGTGCAATCCGTTTTCAAGATATGGAGAAATAAAGTCAGAAACTAAGAATACATGACCAAAAAAAGCAATCCAACTGATGACGCGAATACGATACGTTTGTGATTGGATAAAACCAAAAAATATCAATACAAAGAAGAAGATTTGTATCCAGTGAACTCCCCAGAAATTTAATTTAAATATCTCATAATAATTTAAAGGTAGAATAAATAAATTAGAAGCTAATCCAGGCATAACTCTTGAATTAATAATCCAACTTCCAGTACTGAACCCGATATACCACCAAGCACAAGATGCGCAGATTAAAACTAAACTAGTAATGATATTGTTGAGCGTGAATCTCCTATAATTAGTTATTAATAGCACAAAAATCACGATTGCGAGCGCTAATGATGCAATCATGTGAGTTAATGCAGTTAAACTAGTAAAAAGACATGCGGAATAGAAAAAAATTCTAGATTGTTTTTGGAATACAAAAAGGAGGAGGAAAGCAATAGCAATGTTAAAAAAGCCAATACCAAATCCACTATTAATCATGCCAGTCGTAATGCCAGCAAGACCAAAAGATGTCCACGCCATTGAACGTGGGAAAAGGAGCCAAATTAAAGCTGGAAGAATGCTCAACCATGAGCATTCTTTTTTTGAGTAATTACAGATTTTTAACAATGCAAAACTAAGAAACTGAAGGGAAAAAGCCGGTAAGATAAAAGCTAGTATTTCAAAGACTCTAAATAGAATATTGGGGTTAATTGATGTTAAGAGAGTTAAAAAATTGAGTATAATAAAGACTAACGATTGGTAATACTTAAAAATAGTCGATCCTCCAAACCAACTATCTGAATAATAATAAAAACTAAGGAAATTATTCTTGTAAAATGGCTCTCTAAATTCGCTGAATGCTGCAAAATGGAGAGGGATGTCCCATCCTAAGTATCTATCGGGCTCTAATATTCCAGGTATAAATGATAGAGCAAGAATGCAGAGTAAAGTGGTTATGATGAATGGAAGAATCGCTTTTATATTCACGTTTAGAACAAATGGTTTACTTAATTTTTTAGACACTCACAAGTCAATTCATTTTTACTTGAATAAAGGTTTGCCTATTTCTTTAACTAAAGGGAGAGGCGCTGTTAGACACGCTCTTCGTTTGTCATAAGTAAACTGGTTACATCGGGCATTCGCTTTTTTCATTTCATCAAAGTTAAAATATGAAAAATACTGAGCAAGCGCAAAGAAATCTTCAAGGCGATCTTTATTAAGATTTGGTAATATGTGACATCTACTATGATTAGCTTTAGCATCATAAGTGGGGCTACTATAGACTTTTAAAAAGGCATCACTTTCAACTAATTCACATGGCAATTGATCTGAAGGCCCATCAAAGTATGTATTTCGCTCAAAGTCATGTTGAGCAACGCCAATCAGTATAAATCTGTCATATTCAGGTTCATAGTCAAAAAAGAAGCCTGTGTGTGGCTGGAAGTAAGATGTTTCGGAAATGAAATCAGACTTTATCAAAGTAGACCTAGGACTTTCTAGAGTAAAGAAAAATGAGCGGTTCCGATTATCAAAAACAAGGCAAAAATCAACCCCAGACTCATCCTTTATCGTACCAAAAACCTTTTCAGTATTTGCTATGTTGCGGTTCTTGCAAGAAGTATTGAATGGATGAATTTTAAAAAATTTCGTTTCATTTCCGAGCTTTACCTTAAAAGTAGGTACCGTCGTAGATACTATTTTAGAGATAGATAAATCCGGTAAAGATCCATTCTCTAGGAAGTAAACATTTATTTTATAGGGAGGGGGGCGATTCTCTCTTTTGTAGAAAACAAAAAAGAAATGTGGTGCTACATTTTCTTCATAAAGGTAAAAATTCCCCCAGTATTCATGCCCTGACTCATAAATCCTGAAATAGTGAAATCCATTTGAGACTACTACATCAGACACATCCGGCATGTTATTAAAAACAAGCCTGAACACCTTATCAATATCAGTAAAGTCAGTTTTGTTTTTATCTGAAGAGTCAACTATTTCTTGACCTCTAAAGACAACGACAGTATCAGGACTCCTAGATTCCTTTGATATTTGAGTTAAATTACAAGAAGTCAGTACAAAAAAAAATAAGAGGCAAGTATTTTTAGATATACTAGCTGATAAGGAACGGAATATCATGCCTAGTAATCATTCTCGGCAGGCTCCATATCCTTTCCCGATAAACTTGCTCCATTCTTTGTATTATTTTTTATATCTGATGTCGACGCAGTAGCTTGCCTATTAAGTTCTTGACGACACATATCGGATATTTTTTCAAAAAAAACACTATTCTTTCCTATCTGATCCAATTCCTGCTGAACCAATTGTTTATTAATCTCCTCGCCCTCCTCCAGCTTAGCCCCTTCAAGATGAGCATTCCAACTCCCAGGTGCATGAACACCACTTGAGCTAAAAGTATGAGATTGGCTGTGAAAAAAAAGTGGCTCGCACACTTTTGGTGTAATTGAAAATCCTGACTGTGCTTGAACTAAAATTGGTTCAAAAGAGTTAGCAAGTAATAATGCAAAGAGAAAAGTAGCACAGTTGATTTTCATATTTGTATTACCTTTTATAATATTTTACCTTAATAGTAACTTACCATAATTCGATGGGGAGTCTAGTGCTTTTTTTTTACAATCAATCCAAGGAGTTACGGCACTGTTTTATGAGGTGAAATTGATCCACATATTCCTTTCCTTCATTTGTTAATTCTAGAATTCAAAAGAAATTCAGCAGAGAGAGATCCATAAATTGGTGAATAAGGAATACTTATGCTCGTGGATTTCTAGTACTTTCAATGCAGGTAAATCCATTATTAGGTCGAAGTAACAATCATTTTTAAGATATGTTCGAGTTCACTCTATCTTAAGCTGTCATTGACAAACCTACCCCTCAATCGCCCCACCCTTCATCTTATGCCACAAAATCACCACAGGGCACGCGATGTAAATGGTCGAGTAAGAACCAGTAACAATCCCCGCAAGAAGGAATAAACTAAGATCAGAAATCGCTCCACCACCAAAAAAGTACAATGCTGCTGCTGAAAACAGAGTAAGAATATGAGTGATTAACGTTCTTGAAAGCATCATATTAATACATTCATTCATCACTTCGATAAGATTATATTTTGGACGGTGATTGAGCTCTTCTCGGATTCTATCAAAAATTACGATCGTATCGTTTACCGAATAACCAACAATAGTAAGTGCAGCCGCAACAGCACCCATTGAAAAAGTTTGACCACTTAACAGGTATACTCCTGTTGAGATGATAACATCATGAAACAGTGCAACAACTGCACCAAGAGCAAAAGCAAATTCAAATCGAAACGAGATAAAAGCTAAGATTCCTGCTAGCGCAACAATCACCGCAATTAACGCTTTTGTTCGAAGTTCACTACCTACAGTTGGACCCACAAAATCTTGTCTTAAAATATCACTTGCTGCACCGAATTTTGCAGTCATGATTTCTTTAACTTTAGTTTTCAAAGCATCAGATTCAGTCTGGTCGCCTTCAAGCCTAACTAAATACTGATTCGATCCAATTTCAAAAGACTGAACAACTGCGTTCTCAAAACCTTTTTCATTCAAAGCGATACGCACTGCATCAGCACCACCATTTTCGGCAGCCGAAACAAGGAACTCGTAACCACCAGTAAAATCAACTCCGTATTTTGCCTCACCCTTGGTGATAAAAAGGTATACAGAACCGACCATAAGCAGAAGGCTAAACACAACTGCATATCCAAACACACCGAGGAAATCTATTTTTGGAATTTTTCGTGACATAGTAAATATTTCTCTACGAGTTTAAAAGTAAAGTCTGAATCTTAGATTGAAATTGGAAATTTTTTACCTTTCAGTTCCAAACCATCAAAAGCGATTCTGGCTGCAAACACTGCGCAAAAAAGAGTTGTACAAACTCCGATGCAAAGTGTAACAGCGAATCCTTTCACAGGTCCTGTTCCAAGAAAGTAAAGGATTAGTCCAACAAAAAAAGCTGCTAAATTTGAATCAAGAATAGCGGTATACGCTTTATCAAATCCAAGCCGAACTGCAGCATCCCTTGAAGCACCATTAAACAGTTCATCTTTAATCCGTTCAAAGATAATTACATTCGAATCGACTGCAACACCGACCGTTAGAGCCAGTGCCGCTAACCCTGGAAGAGTCATCGTGGCTCCAAATGCGGAAAGGATTGCAATGATGAAAAGAAGGTTCAAAAGAAGTGATGCAACAGCAACAACACCTGATTTTTTGTACCAATACATCATGAAAAGTGCGACTAACAAAAATCCAGCAACAATTGCAGTAATACCTTTCTTAACGGATTCAGCTCCAAGTGAAGGACCAACGGTTCGCTCTTCCATGACTTTCATCGGCGCTGGTAATGCACCAGCTCTCAGAATTACGGCTAACTGTTTTGCTTCTTCGACTGTAAATCCACCAGAGATACTTGCCTGCCCTCCTCCGATCGGTTCATTAATATTAGGAGATGAATAAACTACGTTATCTAATATAATTGCGAGTTGTCTTCCAACGTTTTCAGTTGTTAGCTTCCTAAACGTTCTTGCACCTTCACTGGTAAGGGTTAAAGAAACATTCACACCCTGGTCAAAGGAAACTCTTGCAACTGCAACATCTTGCCCACTCATTAAAACTTGATCTTCAACTTGAACAGTAGCACCTGATTTGTCTTTCAGTGGAACTGTTGATTCAGATGAACCCGGAGTAGGAAGTAATCTAAATTCAAGCTTTGCAACGTTACCGACTACTTTTCTGACAGATGAAACATCGCTCACACCTGGCATTTGAAGTAGGATTCGATTTGTACCAACACGTTGAATCAATGGCTCTGCAACACCGAATTGGTCAACCCGATTTCGAAGTGTTTCAACAGCATGGGCAACACTTTCAGTTGCAATCGTTTGCGCATCTTTATCACTAACAGTGTAAATAAGCTTTGATTTTGTACCGTCAGCGACTTTATCAAAAAACTGCAAGTCTTTGTGATTTTCTAAAAGCTTTGCCTTACCGCGCTCTGCGGTTTGATCATTAAGGAAAGTAAGTTCAAGCTTTCTAGTCTCAGGAACTTTAACACCAGTTAAAGCAATTTTTGCATCACGAAGCTCAGAACGAATACTATTTGCTGTAGACTGAAGTTTTGACCGTATCGCTTCTTCTTGTTGCACTTCATACACGATGTGAACGCCACCTGAAAGATCAAGCCCAAGAGACAACGGCTTACTTAACCACTGCGTATCTTTAAAAGATGACTTGAAAAATGTTGGGACTAAAAAAACCAAAGCCAGGACGATCGAACCTAGCAAAACGAGTGCTCTTGTTTTTAATGTACTCATTGTCTGTTAACTCCCTATTTACTGACTTCTTTTTTTAGGATTGAGGATGGTGTGAACTTAACTTTGACATTGCTTGCAATCTCAAGAGTAATCACGTCCGTGGCAACTGCAGTAACTCTTCCAATCATTCCTGAAGAAGTAATAACGCTATCACCATTTTTTAAATTTTTTATAAGATCATCATGCTCTGCATCTTTCTTTTTCTGTGGTTTGATAATAAAGAAATGAAACACCACAAACACAATAAGAAACATCGGTGCCATTTTAGAGAGCACCTCAGTAAATCCAGGTTGAGCAGGAACTGCTGCGGCTTGTGCGAATGTTTGAGCTATCGAAGCGTCAAGTAGGAACAAGACTGAAAGCAGCCCAAGAAGAAAGGGTCTAGAAAATTGGGTAACATATTGTAATTTCACGGGTAGTTTTATACCGTGATATTGTCTTTCGAGCAATCGGTAGAGCTCGCCCAAATCCCATTTATTCGGGCGTACAGCTCATTAAAGGTGCCTTCTTTAATTGCTGTGCGAATCTGCCGCATAAAGCTTAGATAATGATAGATATTATGAGCAGAAAGCATCTGTGGGCCAAGCATTTCATCAACTTTGAACAGATGATGAATATAGGCTTTTGAATAATTTCGGCACGCAACACAACCACACGCTTCATCAAGAGGCGTATCATCAAGGGCGAATTTTGAATTCTTGATATTGATAAATGGAATTTCACCACCGATAAAAGCTCTTCCGAATCGACCCGCGCGAGTCGGCATCACACAATCGAATATATCCACGCCGAATTTAACTGCTGTAATAATATCTTCAGGAGTTCCGACTCCCATAAGGTAGCGAACTTTATCTTCGGGAAGCTGTGCTGGATGATATGAAAGTACTTCGTACATTACTTCTTTTGGCTCACCAACGCTTAATCCACCAATTGCCATTCCATTAAATGGCATCTCTGACAATACTTGTGCGCTTTCAGTACGAAGTGATCGATGACTTCCTCCTTGAGTAATACCAAAAAGTTGTGTTTGTTCTGGATTTTTTCTCGCTGTAATACAACGAGCAGCCCAACGGTGTGTCATATCGAGTGAGCGTTTCAGCTCATCGATAGGTAGTCCTGGCGAAGGACATTCATCAAGCACCATTGCAATATCGACACCTAGAGTTTCTTGAATCCAAATAGCTTTTTCTGGTGACAGAAATTGTTTCGATCCATCAAGATGAGATTGAAACTCAACACCTTCTTCTGTGAGCTTTCTCATGCCTTTGAGTGAGAAAACTTGATATCCCCCGCTATCGCTTAATATTGGAGCGTTCCAGCCGGAAAATTTTTGAATGCCTCCGAGTTTTTGGATTCGCTCAGGACCTGGGCGAAGCCAGAGGTGGTAGGTGTTTACTAGGGTTATTTGGGCGCCGGATTCTCGTAACCTCTCGACATCTATACCTTTTACCGATGCTTTGGTACCTACGGGCATGAAATTTGGGGTTTCGATAGTTCCGTGATTAGTAGTGAGAATTTTAAGGCGAGGACCCATTGGGATTATTATATCTTAGGGATCCTAAGAATCATATAATATTACAGTAATTTACGGTCATTTTTAGAGCAATAACCGAAATTTTACTTAATAACATTACAGAAACATATCAGACGGACTGGTGGTACTCTTTAAACCCGAGCACCATACAAAGTTGTCTGATTTTTTATGACAAAAAGTTCGTCATTTAATTAGATTTCGCAAATATATTTCATGACATCCACTGGCACTTCATCAACAAATGCATTCTTCAATAGAGTACTTGAATCGAACTCGCTCGCACGTGGAGAAATAAATCAGATTCTTTGCCTTCAAAATCCACAAGGTGTAGCCGCGCTTACTTCTCTTCAAAAAGAAAAACCTCCTCATTTTAGATTTAATGATTTTAAAGAGTGGGTAGAGAATAATCTTAATCAAGATACAAAATGGCTTCACATACATGAAAAAAAAGCATGCACTCTCAGGGATCTACTGCCACTCCTTGAAGAATCTCATCCAAAAAATTTTTCATTAAGAGAACTAGATACGTTTAATAGTTTGGATACTTTAGCAGCATTTCATCTTCACAGCTTACTCTACAATGCTGGACCAAATGTAGTACATGAAAAGTTCGGATTAGATGCCGTCATATGGGTTTGTGCGAATATGCCCGATCCTAAATTTTTCGAAAAAGAATTTGAGCTGAAGAATAAAAAACATGACCCAACTTCTTTTTCTCAAGAAGATTGGAAAGATACTCTTAAACGACAAACCAAAAAATATTCAAACTATTTCTGTTCTCTAGAAGAGATCGATCGACTTGCAGCTCGTAAAGCAATCGGTGTTGTAAGCCGTTGGCTCGATGATCAACATTCCTATCGGGGATTAACATTACTTAGAAATTATTCACTTCTCGATCTTCAGCAAAAAACGTTGAAAGATACTTCAATTAACAGTGCAGATGCTTTCAATCTTGGAATTTCTCTTCATACTCTTTTTGCCAATCAGTATTATCATTCTCGTGATGAAACCGGACGTTCTAATTTTTCAGAAAAACGGTTAAAAGATCTTTCATTTTCTTTGTGTACCCCAAAAGATGGAAATGATTTTGGAGATGCAGGCAGTATTTCAAAACTTCTTGAAGATGTTCCTGTCACAAAAAGCAAAACAGGAAAGATGAATAAAAAAATAAGCTCTGCATTTATGGACGCACCATTAGCAATTACACTTAATTTTAAAGGTGAACCACAGGCTGTTATCTCTTTTCTTGTTTCTGATCCACTGACTATTACCATTGTTCAAATTCAAGGTGTTGTTGCTCGTCGATTTGATGAAGAAATTTTAGAAAGTGGTAAAAAAAATTACGTAGAAAGCCCTGAAGATCAAACTGGTTCCAGAGGATTAATCGGACTTCGTTGGCATCGATTACTTGTTAGAGCAGTCGAACATATTGCTGAATCACATGGGTTTAAACATATACAAATATTACGTGGAAGGGATAATCCATGGCTCGGCAGCGAAAAAGGAGCCCTTCCCTTCGATTCAAAGAAAGCAGCCATGTATGACAAAGTAGCAGAAGGAATGGGGTATTCTCCAGGTAGATCAGCTCATACTTTATCACTTGGACCTGCTAAACGTGGCACAACTCGTTCAAAATTCCTTGAGAAGGAAAAGGCTGCTACTATTATTTTATAATCATCCCATCACCATAGCTCAGAAACCGGTAACCACTATCAAGAGCATGCTCGTAAATACTGCTCAGAGCACTTCGCCCCATAAATGCCTCAACCAATAAAAGATGTGTCGTTTTCGGTTGATGGAAATTTGTTACAAGATCATCACAGACTTTAAATTCAAATCCAGGTGTTATAAATAAATCTGTCTCATGTAATGTAGACGAATCAGTCTGTGTTGAAAAAAGCGCCATCGATTCAAGTGCACGCACAACCGTTGTTCCAACTGCAATAACACGATAGCCTTGACGTTTTCTATCATTTAATTTTTCAAGCAGTTTTGAATCGTATTTAAACAGCTCAATACCAGGGCGCTCAATTGGTGTTTCATCAACTTCATCCCAAAGTGGTAAAAAACTTGCGGCTCCAACATGGAGAGTTACTTCTTCAATAGTCGCACCGAAGTTAAGCATTTTAGATTTAAGTTCAGTTGAAAAATGAAGACTGGCTGTTGGAGCAGCAATTGAGCCATCGTGTCTTGCAAAAATTGTTTGGTAGTCTAATTTATCTTGAGCATCACTTTTCCCACCTCTAATGTAAGGTGGTATTGGCATATTTCCGATCTCGAAAATTTTTTCATCAATCGTAGAGTTATGATCACTCAAAGAAGCATCAACTTCAAAAGAAACTAATACTTCTTTTTGACCAGTGCGCTCTTTAATTATTCCTGATAGGCCGGCTCCAAAATCAATTTTTGCGCCGGCTATGAATTTCTTCATTGGCTTTCCAAGACAAAGCCATTGACCATCTTGTATACGTTTTAAAAGAAGGATTTCAATATTTGTATTTTGTAACTTACCAAATAATCGAGCAGGAATAACTTTGGAGTTATTAAATACAAAAATATCATTCGGCCGAACAAAAGAAGTTATCTGATCATACGTTGAATCTTGTATAGAACCATCAGCACGGCCATACACCAAAAGCTTTGCAGCTTCAGGTGGATGCACCGGACGCTGAGCTATCCGGTCATCGGTAAGTTCATAAGAGAATGCTTTAGCTTTTAACAACTTTTTTAAACGCTTCTAGGAAATCAATTGGAACAGGGAAAAGAATCGTCGAATTTTTTTCAGTCGCAATATCTCGTAACGTTTCAAGATACCGAAGCTGCAAAGCAGAAGATTCACGAGACATAATAACAGCTGCTTGGGTTAATTTTTCAGCAGCAAGATATTCACCTTCAGCTTGGATGATTTTCGCACGTTTTTCACGCTCAGCTTCAGCTTGCTTTGCCATTGCACGTTGCATCTCTTGAGGAAGGTCAATATGTTTTACTTCGACTACAGTCACTTTCACGCCCCATGGATCACTTTGCGTGTCGACGATTGTTTGTAATCGGTGATTTATCTCATCTCGTTTCGATAGAAGATCATCCATCTCGAATTCTCCACAAACACTTCGAAGTGTTGTTTGAGCGAGCTGCCCTGTTGCATAAAGATAATTTTCAACTTTTAAAATTGCTTTTATCGGATCGCTCACATGGAAATACAAAACTGCATTCACTTTTATTGAAATGTTATCTCTTGTAATAACATCTTGAGGTGGAATATCCATTGTTATAGTACGTGTATCAACTCGAACAAGTCGATAAACACCTGGAATAATAAATTTCAACCCTGGACCGAGGATCCCTTGAAAAGATCCAAGACGAAAAAATACGCCCCGCTCATATTCATTAAGTACAACAAAACAAAAGTTTCCTATGACAGAAAGGACAATAAGTATACCGATAATTTGTGCTATCATTTTAAAGAGCCTCCTATTGGCTTAATGAGTTCCCAAAAACTTTTTTTCATTTCTATATCAGATAAAACCTCTTTAACTGATGGAGCTTCATAAATCTGTTCGAATTTTTTTATCGTACGTTGCTCTTCAGATATAAAACCACAAACAATAAAATGTATCGCGTGATACTTGCGCACCTTAACCTCTACTTTAAACTGAGTTGGGTGAAGTTTTAATCCTTTTATAGCGGCATTCATCAAAAGTTCTTGCTCCGGCAGCGAGAGTTCAGTTTCAGAATAAAAGACCACTGGCACAGGCGTTTCTTGGGCTACACTAAGGAGGGCATCCTTTGAAATCCCAAACGGATACTGTTTTTTTAACAGTGCTGCGGTATGAATACGTTCATTGACTGCCATACTTGTTTACACTTTCAGAGCCGCATCTAAGATTTTATTTGCCACACGCCATTTAAAGGTCGCAGAGATCTCTTCTTGTTTACCATTCTTATTCACAAGCCATGCACGATTTGTATCTAGATCAAATGCATCGTCTGCAAGATTTCCTACGATAAGATCAATTGATTTTGTTTCAAGTTTTCTACGTAGCTCTGACATTAACTCCTCATGCTCACCAGTTTCGACTGCGAAGCCTACTAACGTTGGTTTCGTTTCGGTACCACGTTTTTTACCTAGGGATTCTAAAATATCGGGATTAGAAACCATTTGAATCGAATCAGCTGCAGATGCTTTTTTAATCTTATGATCCGCAGCATCCGCTGGTCTAAAATCAGCAACCGCTGCAACCATTATCACGAAATCAAATGGATCCTCTTTTCGAAACGCTTGTGTAAGAACCGCATCATGCATCTCTTGAGCAGTAACTACTGACATAGATTTAATTGTAGTTGGTAGCTCTAGTTTTTTAACAGGCCCATGAATGACAGTAACATCAGCACCCCTACAAAAAGCTTCCCGAGCAATTGCAGATCCCATTTTTCCGGATGATCGGTTTGAAATAAATCGTACTGGATCAATCGGCTCTCGTGTAGGACCAGTAGTAATAAGGACTCTTTTACCTTTTAAATCATGACTCGTCAGTGCTCGACGTGTTTGATAGAAAATATCCCAAATATCCGCTAGCCGCCCTGCTCCATTCCATCCACAGGCAAGAGCCCCCTCTTCTGGATCTACAAACGAAACACCCCGTGATTTAAGTTTTGTAATATTTTCTTGAGTTGCAGGATGTTCATACATATTCACATTCATTGCAGGAGCAAGCACTATAGGAGCTTTCGTTGCAAGTGCTGCTGCAAGAATTGGCGAATCGGCGGTACCAAGAGCAATTTTTGCAATAACATCCGCTGTTGCAGGAGCAATCACAAAAACATCAGCCCAATCAGCAATTTCAATGTGCTCGATATTTTCAACTGAATTTGAATCCCAAAGATCAGTCATGACCGCCTTACCAGTTACTGATTGAAATGTAAGAGCAGTTACAAATTTTTGAGCAGAAGATGACATAATTACCCTCACATCGTATCCGCGTGAAACTAAAAGACGTGCAAATTCTACTGCTTTATAAGCAGCGATTGAACCTGTAACTCCTAACAGTACATTTCGTTTTTCTGATGCAGTCATAAAAATGGGTTTCCGTTTTTTTCTCGCCCTACTGTTGTATCAGGACCATGCCCCGATAAAACTTTAGTATTGTCAGGCAATGTTAAAATCTTTTCTTTAATCATACGAATGAGCAGATCATGGTCTCCTCCTGGCAAATCAGTTCTACCGATTGAGCCCGCAAATAGTGTATCACCGGCGAAAAGGACTCCGGAATACCCCTGATAGAATGAAATGTGCCCTGGTGAATGCCCTGGAGTATAAATAGATTCGAATTCTAGCCCACCAAACTCTAGTTTTTCGCCTCCTATTATATAGTCTGTCGGTTCTGGGCAGTTTTTCATGATTCCATGGGGTATCCCGTAGTTGACACAGATATTTTCTACGTTTTGCCTAAAAAATTTCTCTTCAGGGTGCCCGTACAATTTTGCATTTGGGAACTTGGCTAGAAGGTCTTGCACTCCTCCACAGTGGTCTAGATGTGAATGAGTCAGCCATACTTGTGTCAAAGTTAATGACCGATCGTCTAAAAATTTTATAATTTTATGACCTTCTCCTGCCGGATCGATAACCAATGCAGTGCTACCTGAAATTACGACACGTGTATTCTGTTGTATTGGAGTTAAGGTTAATAGGGCAATTTCAATAGTCACAGACTAAGAATAGCGCTTTAGAGGAAAGGAGTAAAAAGGCTTTTTGCTCACTGTCAGTTAGTACTGTCGTAAGGAAGCCATAAATCTTGCGCAAGTTGCTGCTATTGATAGCCCACCTCCCCTTCGAGAAGTAACAGAAGCTGTTTCAGCATTATACGTTGTTGAACCAACTGTAATTGAAGCATCTATATTTCTTATTTGTCTTGAAGCAAACAGTGGATAAATTCCTCTTACCGAATTACTTCTTACAGAAACAGTGCCACAAAGTGTTCCTTGAAATCTAATTCTGAGTGTTCCTGCCCCAACATTATTAAATCGTAATGTTCCTCCAGGTTGAAGACTTGTTTTTGGAGCAATCGTTACGCCGAATAATGGAGTGGCAGTTGGAGTTGGTGTAACCGTTGGAGTATTCGTTGATGTCGGTGTCACTGTAGGAGTTGATGTTCGTGTTGGTGTTGGTGTTGCTGTAAAAGATGGATTCGATGTAGGAGTTATCGTCGGAGTTCTTGTATTAGTTGGTGTGGGGGTAATTGTAGGGGTGTTCGTAATCGTCGGAGTTGGCGTTCTTGTTCGAGTTACCGTTGGTGTCGGTGTATTTGTAAATGTCGGTGTCACTGTTGGTGTATTGGTAATTGTTGGAGTTGGAGTGGCTATAGTGGCAGCTGTCATTGCACCCATTGCATCAAGCAGTAATCCGCCACCTGCAGTATATCCAGATAGGTTACTTCGAGTTGATGCTCCAGAAATAATTGCAGTTTTAATTTGTGAGGCTGTCAAACTTGAACGAGCTGCTTTTAAAAGAGCTGCTACTCCTGTCACATACGGTGCAGCCATAGACGTTCCACTACTTAACGCATACCCTCCGTTATACCAAGTACTTCGAATACCTGCTCCCGGTGCAGCGATATGAACAATGGTAGAGCTATAATTAGAAAAACTTGAAAGTGCACCCGACCGCCCAGTCGATGCCACCGAGATCATATTGGCAGTATTGTAAAAAGATGGATAACTTCCGCCAGATGAAATATCGATTCCATCATTTCCAGCAGCACCGATAAAAAGAATTCCAGCAGTATTTGCACGGTCAATTGCTTGGCTCAAGGCGCTGCTTGCTGTTGTTAATCCCCAAGAGTTATTCGACGCAATGATATTTATATTTCTATTATTTTTTAAGTCAGTTAAGTAATCTAAACACTGAACAGCATCAGCAATTGCACCACTTCCATTTGATCCTAAAAATTTACAAGGGATCATTTTAACTGACCAGTTGACTCCTGCGACACCAATTCCATTATTGCCACTCCCACCAATAATTCCTGCAACATGGGTTCCGTGTCCATTATCATCAAACGGAACGCCAGTATTGGTAATTGCGTTCAGGCCATACACATCATCAATAATTCCATTTGTATCATCATCAATACCGTTACCAGCTATCTCATTAGGATTAACCCATATATTTTGATACAAATCAGCATGATCGTATTTAATACCCGTATCGATAACCCCAACAACAACAGTTGATGCACCTGTAGAAATATTCCACGCTTCAGGAAGGTTAATATCAGTATCAATAGTATTATCGGCCCCCCATTGATAACCAAGTAATGGATCATTAGGAGTTAGATTCATAGAAACTTGATAATCAGCAGAACAAGAAAGTGATTTTCGATTTTTTAATAATCTTTTTATAACCAGATCTTTACAAGGGTTTGATCTTTTAGAAAGAAGTCGTGGACCGGCGCGTTTCAAAGATACTGCAGGTGTTACTCGAATAGCGTATGAAGAGAGTTTTTTTAGATTATATGAAAAGTGATTGAGTTTTTCTAGAATTGCTTTGAGCTGCTGCTTACTATACGGTTTTTTTGTGCTTATTATCGCTCTTTCAAAAGTTTTTCCTGGGGCAGCAAATGAGGAATGAGCAAACAATAGATAACAGAGAACAAAGAGCAGTGCTGTGCATCTCGTTATTAAATCATGTCGCCGTCCTATAGCCATAGCAATATAGTTCGTACAAGAAACGGTAAACATTTAGGATTTATGTCAGAGTATTGAGGAGTTTTTTGTAAGAAAATTTTGTAGAAAGTTAAAACTACCGAGAGGCACGCTCTTCTCGTAACATATCAGCGATTTCCTTCAAGCTTAGTAATGTCGGTTTACGTTTATACCCACGAGTGTTTTCAGGATCTTTTTTAGCAAGAGTTGCATCAAGTGTTAAGTCTTTGCAGAGCGATAACACCAATCGATGTCCCCGCTTATCCCAGTCACTATTTTCTAAATGTTCAACAAGTAAAACGGATGCTTCTTCAAATTTTTTCTCTTTTATATATGCCCCGACTACTTCTACCGCAGACAACGTTTCATCTCGGATGGATCGAAGTTTTATGAGTTTATCAAATAAACCTTGTGGGGATTCATGCCAGATCTCTTCAACATATTGCTCAATAATACCGACTTTACTAGCCAGAATCGTGGCTCTCATTTGGAAACCGTGAAAGTCACCGAATATCTTAGCGTGCTCACTTGCATGATACCTCCGAACATAAAAACCAAGTAGCGTCATCAGTAATACTGCAGCAATACCTAAGAGGATATCAGTCATGTTCTGTTTCCTGAATTAATCCCAAATACATTCGAATGAATTATTGAACTTCTAAAGAGTCTGTCTCTTATTTTGTAAAAAAATAATCAAATATCCAATGATTAATAGGAATAATTCGTAGAACTAAGGTACTCGGTACCTCGTCCGATACAGAAGATATAGAATGATCTACACCGAATAAAGAGTTCTCAGATCAGCTAACAAATCAAAGGGCAAAAACTCATCCTTTGGAATAGAATTAATTGTATCTTGAAGTAGCCCATGCTGCCCTGTTAACTGTGCAAGTCTTGCAAGCACAAAATAACCGTCAAGGTAGCGTGGTCGTAGCTGAAGTAATTTTTGTAATACTTCAATTCCAAAATTAAAATCTTTCTGAATCAAACTTAAATTAACTTGAAGGACGAGTAATCGTTTGTTATGCAGGGACTCACCAATTCGTTCTTTAAGCATACTGCTAGCCGCATCAACATCTCCACGCTCCAATACTTGATTTGTTATACTATATATTTCATAGCCAGGATCGTCTCTATGCGTATAGCTGAGTTCAGTAGAACTGATAACATTACAAGAAAATCCAACGTCTGCATTTATCCTCGTAAAATCATCCTCGAGCTGAGTTAAATCCCAACGACTTCGAAACTCAGTACTCGACCGAGCCAAGGATCCAGATATATCTGTCGACCTAAATGTAACTGAACCATAGTGAAAAACCTTACAACCTGGGCGATACGCTATATCAAATCCACGAAGTTTAAGTTTTAAACAAAGGTCTATATCTTCGAGACCAAAATCATCAAATCCGCCTACTGACTTAAAAATATCTGCACGAAGCAATATACATGCTCCAAGTAAAGCAACACAGGAACGATCCTTTTGGAGTTCAGGAAGAGATGCATCAAGTGAAGAAAAAAGAGGAACAAATTTCTGTCCCTCTTTCAAAAATCCATATCCTGCATGATTAATATCATCAGTTCTTGGATACACAAGTTTTGGACCAACTATACCAATTGAATCAGTTAGGTGAAGATGGAGCTCTTCCAACCAACCACTTGTCACAATGGTATCGTTATTGAGAAAGCAAAGTGTTTCTCCTGTAGCAATAGTTGCTCCTTGATTACATGCGGCAACAAAACCTTGATTTTCATTGAACCGAAAATACTTAAATGAAATATCCGGATTGGTAAACGACGAAAAAGTTACTTGGGTCTCATCGGTAGAACCGTTGTCGACTACAATAATTTCTAACGAAACTGCAGAAGCATAATGGATGATGCTTTGAATACACTGCTTAGTATATTGAACTTGATTATAGACCGGAATGATAATCGAACACAGATTGGGTATTATACTAGCCATTGATAACCAACTCCTCTAACTGAGCGAAGTTTGCCCTCACCAAATGTACCAAGGGTAGTCCGAATACGTACAATACTATTATCAACCGTTCTGTTGGTTTGTGCATCGCTACAGAAAATATGTTGCAAAATTTCTTGGCGCGCGACTGCTCGAGGCGAGACTTCAATTAAAAAAGAAAGCAGCTCAAAATCACGTTGAGAAAGCTCCGCAGTTCGGCCATCTGGAAGTACTATTGAGTAACTTTCAGCATGAAGCACCATACCAGAGGCTCGTTTGGTTTTTTGTTCTAGTCTGCCTTCAAAGACTTTTGCAATTCGAAGAAGTAATTCTTTAAGGTGAAACGGCTTAGGAATATAGTCATCACAACCAATCTCAAAGCCTTCAAGTCGATACTCGGCTGAGTTCATCGCGGTAAGGAA
Source organism: Bdellovibrionota bacterium (assembly GCA_044356295.1). Classification (GTDB taxonomy): domain Bacteria; phylum Bdellovibrionota_C; class UBA2361; order UBA2361; family JBIKWN01; genus JBIKWN01. The sequence continues at coordinate 35 of JBIKWN010000053.1, read as the reverse complement.
AATAATTGGAGTATGGTGTTTTAATTTAATTTCTC
>JBIKWN010000096.1:0-5156 GCA_044356295.1 Bdellovibrionota bacterium | reverse complement strand
TTCTTCACTCACCTTTGTGGCTCTCCATGGCATACATTCAGTCCTCCTACCGAGAACCTACTGAATTTTGTGTAAACTATGTATTGCCGCTGGAGTGTAAACGATGTTGTGCCGCCGTACCGCGTGAGCGAGCAAATTCGGTCACGCTCACGCCTACGGTCATGGTCACGGGGTAAAAAAAAGGCTCCTCTTTCGAGGAGCCTTTTTTAATACTGTCGTAGAGAGGACTACTTCTTCTTCCCAGCAGACATATGAACCCGTCTATTCTTCGACCAAGCTGATTCATTATGTCCAGGATCAAGAGGAACTTCTTCACCATAACTAATAGTATCAAGGCTAGAAGAACTTACCCCAAGTGAGACAAGAGCACGCTCAACAGCTTTAGCACGCGATGCACCAAGCGCCATGTTGTATTCATTCGTTCCGCGCTCATCACAATGTCCTTCAACGATAACTCTCATACCACTATGATTTTTAAGAACTGAAGCGTTGTACTCAACGTCTTGTCTGCCCATACTATCAATTGATGATGAATCATAATCAAAATGAATATCACGAAACATTCCTTCGCCTTCAGCTAGTGGGATGCTTCCGTCCCCGAAGCGAGAACCGCCACCATTTAGATCAGATTCAGAAAGCCCATCTTTATCGGAAGATGAACAAGCAGAAAGTGAAATTACAAGAAGTGTTGTTGCAGTGATTTTTGCTGCGATATTTAAATACTGTTTAAGGGTTTTCATAAGTGATACAAAGATAAAAAATAAGTGCTAAGTTTCAACAACTATAGTTTCAGCCACTTTTGGGGGTTGGAAGCTACATTTTTTAATTCTTGCACCAGCATGAATTAATTTGTCGAAGCGATAGTATTTTCGCGAGCAAAATAAAAGTGCGCAACACCTAATCCTATGAGTTTGAATAAAAAAAACGAATTAATTGATAGTTATTACAATTCCCATCGTACTGATATGGTTGAGCAGCTAAAGAAGCTGCTTTCATTTGAGAGTGTCAGCACTGACCCAGCTTTTGAAGCACGATGTATCGAGTGCGCAACATGGCTCAAAGAGCATTTAAATTCATTTGGTGGCAAAACTGAGCTTATCTCTACCCCTGGAAAGCCGATTGTCTATGCTGAGTTTCAGGCAAACAGCGAAAAGCCAGCAAAGCCTGTTCAAACCCTTCTTTTTTATGGGCACTATGATGTTCAGCCTGCTGATCCAGTAGAACTCTGGCAAACACCGCCATTTGAAGCGATAGAAAAAAATGGAAGGCTCTATGCACGGGGCGCCCAAGATAATAAAGGACAATCGTTCTATTTCTTAAAAGCCTTAGAGATGGCTGTGAAGCAAAAAGCGCTTTCATATAATGTAAAAATTATCTTAGAAGGTGAAGAAGAGTGCGGAAGTGGGGGGATTGCAGCGGTTCTTTCCCAGATTGCTGCTAAATGTAAGAGCGATATTTTACTGGTTTGTGACACTGGCACCTTATCTGAAAAATTGGGTGCGATTACGATGGGGCTTCGAGGCATTGCCCATGCAGAAGTAAAAGTAACTGGGCCACACAAGGATCTTCATTCAGGAGTTCATGGTGGAGTCGTAAAAAATCCTGCAGTTGTTTTATCAAAAATGGTTGCAGCACTTCATGATAAAGATGGAAAAGTTTCTGTACCTGGTTTTTATGATGGAATGACGCCTCTTTCAAAACTCGATCAAGAACGTGCTTCTAAGTTTCCAATTTCTGACTCTGATTACACCGCCTTAGTTGGTGTTGCTCCAACAGGTGGTGAAGATGGATTTTCAATGCCCGTCCGCCGCGGACTACGTCCAACGGTAGAGATAAATGGATTAACAAGTGGTTATCAGGGTGAAGGATCAAAGACAATTATTCCATCGTGGGCGTCGGCTAAATTTTCTTGCAGACTTATAGCAGGGCAAGATCCAGAAAACGTTCTGTCATCTGTTATTAATTTTTTAAAACAACATTGCCCTTCTGAGTTGAATTTTGAAGTGGTGCATCAACATGCATCGGGCGGAGCATTGCGGGTAAGCTCTGAATCACCAATTATTGATATTGCTTCAAAAATTTTAAATGAAATAACTGGCACTGAACCACTCTATATTTGGGAAGGTGCTTCTATTCCGTTAATTTCTGATCTTCATACAGCAGTAAACGCAACGCCACTGTTGGTAGGGTTTGGTCTAGAAGAAGATAATATCCATGCACCTAATGAAAGTTTCTCATTAGAGCAGTTTCGGAAAGGATTTATTTTCTGTGCAAAGTTGTTGACTCACTCGTATGACGAGTAAGATTAATTTGCTCGCAAAAGTTCAGAGATCGCAGTTTCAATTTTTTGTTCAGTAAGTGGGCGTGATAATTTAATACCATCACACGCTTTCAAACTTTCTTTGTTACCAACAACTAAACATTCAGTCTTATAGACTTCAGGCACTAAAGGCATAAATTGTGGTTCAGTAATAATTTTCGTTTCACCGTTGGCTTCCTTAGGGGATCCAACAATTCGAGTCGCAACACCTCTTGACCGTAGGAGTTCGCTAAAAAGAATATTGATCGACTCCTCTTCGAAGCAGATTGAAACGTGCTGCGCTAACTTTGATTTAGTCATAGTCACTTAAGATGACTTTTTGAAACCAACCGTCGCACAAAATAGAATCGCGATATAAAAAGGTAAGAAAGACAGTGGGATACGGTGTTCCTTTAGGTATAGGCAAAAAAAGCTAAACATTAGTAAGTAGCTTAAATTACTGACTATTATAGTCTAATTTTGTTTTTTGGATTTTAGCGTTTTGTTCAAGATCAGAAAATCTAATGAAGCATCATCCCCGCCTCTTTAGTACGAGATAAATTAATACGATCTAATTTGGTACCTTCTAAACCAAAAAAGTAGATTCTATTTCTTTTGGATTCTTACACTTTGCTGCGGTATACTCGAACTATGGTAGATAAGGATAATTTTCTAGACAGAATAACAGTTAACTTTTCTCAATGTGGCGGTAAGCCATGTCTTCGTGGCATGAGAATAAGGGTAACAGATGTACTAGACCTATTAGCTAACGGTCTATCTCCAGAGGATGTCATTTTAGAACTCCCTGACCTTGAAATTGAAGATGTGAAAGCAGCAATTCAATATGCTGCTAAAAGACTAAATCATTCCGTGCTTGCTGCATGATTATCTGGATTGACGCACAACTTCCTCCACAAATTCTTTGGGTTACATGTGGCAATACTACAAACGAAAACTTGAAGCGAATCCTACTTACTACTATGCCTATGGCAAAGGTACTTCTTGAAGGCGGCGAGGCAATCGTTGAGATTCAAGCAGCATGAGTAAGTGAATCAATATTTTTTTTCCTGAAACCAACCTTCGCACAAAATAGAATTGCAATATATAAAGGCAAGAAAGACAGAGGAACTGCGTTACCCTTAAGATATAGGCAAGCAAAGCTAAAAATTAGCAAATAGCTGAAAAAGGTAACTCGAATAAGCTTTTGCGTAGGAATAAGTAATAGTCCAAAAAGAGGAATTGAAAGGTCATACCATAGTGTTTGCGGAGAAAATAACGGAAGTAAAAGAAGAAAAATACAAAAAGAGTTTTTTTGAAAATTTAGAACATCCAGAGGATCCATCAAGGATTTCTTTTTTAATAGGACACCCAAACCACTCAGAAAAACAAGTAAGCAGAAAATATTACCAATTTTTTGAAAGGTAGAAATATTGTCATAAGCAATAAATCTTCCAATAGTTTCAAGTACTGCACGAAGTGAAATGGCTTCTACAAAATTGACTTCGAGGTTAACGCTATCAAAAAAATTCAGCGTCTTAAAATATGTTTGCCAGATCTCAGATGGGAAAAAATAAAAAGAAATACTCAGTAGTAAAAAAGAAGTTATCGTAAGTCCTAAAGAAAAAAATACTTTACGATTAGAAAGTAGAAAGAAAAAAAGAGCAGCAAACACTCCGTACTGTGGTTTATAAAGGAGCATTCCTAAAACTATGCCAGAGAGGATTTCAGATGCAGAAGATTGTTTTCGTTGAAGATAAAAACATAAACAGAGAAGACCAGCAGTAATTCCGCTATTTTGTGCACCAAAAAGCGAGCTAAATACTGGTGCACACATTACTATTACAGGAATCAGAGAAAGAGGTAGTGTTTCTTCTTTAGTCTGACTAGATCGTAGAAGTAAAAAAGCACCTACGAAAAAGGCAAAGTTTAAAAGGCAAAATAAAGTTTTCGCAATTGAAACAGTGTAAAAACTGAGTGGGTATAAAATCAGAGCAGTCCAAGGAGGATACAAAGAAGGATTAAAATTATTTTTCAGCGCAGGAAAGAACTCATGCTGAATCTGCATTTGTAAGTCGAGTGAATAAAGCTTTACAAATTCACCTCGTTTTACAATTTCTGCCAAAACATAAAAACCCGGGAAATCCCCGGTGTGAATCATATAGAGCTTCTCTGCGGGCAGTATAAAAATAGCTAGAAATGTAACAACTAATCCGACTACAGCAGCAATTGAAAATAGATTAGTTATTCTTTCGGGTAGTACCATTTAATTACTTAAATATTGCCGTGCAACTTTCATCACCTGTCCAGTTTGGATCTCTTGTAAGCATCGATTGTTTTTACAGATTGAATAACGGTGATTTGCAGGGCTATAACATGGACTACAATTTAAGTTTGCAAATAGTGAAGTAACCGTATCACCAAGTGGACCGTATTTTTGAGGAGACTCGGGTCCAAAAAGAACGATCGCATTTATTCGAGAAAGTGTTGCAAGATGCCCAGGACCACTATCGTTTGTAAGAAGTAACTTTCCAAAATGAAAAAGAGTAATAACATCTCGTAAATTTCTGGTTGCACCACAAAAATTTATACATCGATCATTTTTCTGAGTAGGGAACACGTGTTCTGCATAAGAACCAGATCTTTTTAATCCCATGAGAACGACATAGCAATTTGGACGCTCTGCTAAGAGGGTTTCAACCACTGCTTTATACCTTTCTACAGCCCACCCTCTTAAAGCTAAAAGACCTGGGTCTGGATTGATGATAACTATTTCATGATTTTCATTAAGCCCTGGTGCAAGCTCTATTAATTTATTCCAAATAAATGAACGCTCTTCCTCTGTTGGTATAATATGGGG
>JBIKWN010000010.1:0-59750 GCA_044356295.1 Bdellovibrionota bacterium | reverse complement strand
ATTTGCAATTCAACAATTAATGGCTCCGTCTGCTACCAGTAAAAAGAAACCCATTGGATTTGGTAGAAAGGGATAACGTTTTAACGCACCAGATTGTAACCCAAACGGGACTTCTAATCATGTAAAAAACTCCATGGGTTACAATTCTGCGTGGCGTTTTTTGTTAGCCAGGCCTAAAGGAAGGAACTCAAATCATTAACTAGCTTGATCACACGCTTTCTTGATTCCGTGATGAATGACAAAACAGAATCGCCTGTATTTTGAAATTTGAAATCGATCCAGGTTGTAACCGTAGTTTTAACGATGCTATTCGCTATCGGAAGCTGTGTCTTGGTATCTATCGGAACGCCCATAACAGATACGCCAGCGCCAAATGTGATACCCGATGTCCAGCTCACACCACCACCCGAAGCATCACGGACATCAACTCTTCTCTCTGTTGATTTTATCTGCTCTACCAAATCTTGGTGCTTATTATCATTGTTTAATTTGTTAAATTTTCCAAGCCATGGATCGTTGTAGGGCTGGATTTGATCGAGCAATTGATAAACTTCAGGACATAAATTGATCAAGTTAGGAAAATATTTGTTAACTCGACTTTCAAAATCTGATTTTGTAGAGGTGACGGGGAAATATATCTTTGCAGACTGTGCTGGTAAATATTTTTCGATTATTTCAAGCGCTAAATAATCAAGGCAGGAGCGAAGATTTTCAAAAATATTCTTAATATCAATTTTTAATCTAGCATCAATGGCTTGTTCGTTGAGTGATTTTTTGTATAACAATTCGACTTCGTTAAAAGTTGTCAAAGCTTTATCTAGTAGTGCATCAATACTCTGTTTTCTTTTCATTAGTTGATACTGTGCTGGCTGACGTCTTGGATGAAATGTTTACGCCCATTTAAGTCTTCATTAAGTCAAATGATTACGTGGACATAAACCTTTTCGATATTTTTGTTAGCCTTTCAACCGGCATTATTATCGTCAACATAATAATATTCAACTAATTCCTCGATACCGACAGGGTTACCTGCCATGTCTTTTTGACCCCATGTCCGCGTTTCTACAATTTTACTTAACTTTCGTATTTGAACCATTTGGGTTTCCTCTAAATCTTCCAAAACAGTGCACGCACCTTTTTCTGTCAATAATATTTTGTATCCATTAGTTAAATCGTTGTTTTGCATTATATGAATTTCATAATACTTCATTTCACTTATCCCAAATTTTACAAGTACCAACAAATGTCGACGGTGTCATTTGTCCGACAATTAAAGAATGCCTTGAAGCTGCTGCATAGAATTCTCCTTTTGAGTCTGTATTCTCGGCGAAAATTGTATATGTATTTAATCCCCACCCTGATGTTTCTATAAAGTTAATTCCGTTGGCTAATACTGTTACTGCAATATCACCTGCACCATTGTTACCGATCATTCTAGCTCTTGAATTCTTCGAATCTACATTATCAAAGTCAATTGGAAGATTATCATTATTGAAATTACTAAATTCTTGAGTAAATGAATGATTTTCTACGCCAAAGGTGACTCCTTTAGTGAACTTACAGCGAAAAGACTTTCCTTCTAACAGTTGCTGGCGTGCGCTTTTACTACTGGGCTTTGACTGTGTTAATGAACCTAGTTCCCTGTCATTCAGATCAGTATGATTCTCAGCGAGTAAATTAAAACTAGGAATTAGTAAGTTAGTTAAAATTATTAATATTTTATATTTAGATTTCATTATACTGAATAAAGGCTAACGTTTTGCCTGATGTGGGCGCGACCAAATCAAACTTTAATATCACCACAACCTCGCGCGGTCGCGCCTCACTATCGAGGCTTTTGTTGTACCCTTACTTCATACTTACTTATACGTATTTATACATTTTTTATTTAAATATTTGTATCTTCTAATGCAGCTTTCAATTTCTGCAGAAGGGAAACTCATAACCTCAACTAGGCAACTTCTAAATGTTTTAAACACATCTGCGTATTCACCATCTAGTCCACACAAACCCAAATTCCAGGCATCTTGCTCGTCATTGAGTATTCCGTCCATTTCACGCCTCTTAGGCATTAGCACTTCGGATGTATAAGATATAAATTCACTTTCACGTTCTATCAGATTCGACTCACATGTATTTTCTATTCTCTTGGTCTTTCTTCGGGTTGATATAGATTCAAATGCACGAAAATAATGGCCAAGTTCGTGAAATAAAATACAAGTCGTATCTAGGTAATTTGCTTTCAGATAGTTTTGGGGTATGTCGATAACTATGGATGGTATTTTCAAAATTAAAAGACCCTTACCATTCACAGATTTAACAGGTGAATTTAGTTCGAAGCATACTTCTTGAAAATTATCTCTGCAGTAGTCAACTATACTCTTAAATTGATCAAAGTTAATACGTGGTGTCTTTTGCTTCACTTTTTGAGGATTGTAATAGCATCGGTTTTAATCTTTTCAGCAGCATCTGAACCTATGGATATTTCTATGTGACTTTTCATTGCAAAAACATCTTCTGGTATTTCGAATTCAATTCCAACATCTTGCTTGATTTTTTGATATGCGCAGAGCCAACGATAAGATTCGGTAAGATCGATTGAAATCAAGCGATTATCATAGTAAATCTTGCTAAGTATCAAAGCAGCTTCCGCATTATTAGCAAGAAGTGTAGCAGACCTTAGCGATTTAATTCCTCCGGTTAAATTAAATTCTTCAATATTTGTGGTATCAATTAGAATTTTACCAATGGTCAACTGTGCCTCACCGTAAACAATAGATGTTTGAGTGATTTTTTCTAGGTATTTTAATGCTTCTTTTACGTCTGGTTTATCATCCTCTAATAACATCCTTGCATACCAATAGGCACAGAGGGGATTTCCATATTTATCGCATTGCAGAAATAAATCTTTGGCTATTTTTAAATTTTTTGGGTAAATCTCGCCTAGTCTGTGCATATTAGCAACTTTATATATTGCATCAGGAAATCCTTTACTCGCGGCATTCGACCATAATTGAGCAGCTTTCTTTGGGTCTTTTTCAAGAATTCCCTTTTCGCCCAGATAATATGCGTTACCTAACCAATACTCCGCTTCGGCTAATCCAGCATCCGCCGCCTGATTCAATAATTTAAAAGACTCCTTCATATTTAAACTTTGATAATATTGATAATGCATGGCTAGATTAAAAGTCGCGCATATGTCCCCCGCTTGACTTTGCTTTAAATTCCAACTCTCTAATATATTCATTGGAATTGGAGATAAAACGCGTAGCTTCCAAGAATGAACACCTGGATAGTTTTGTGACTGTAAATCTGCAATTATTTCTTCTTGCAACTTTATGTCCTCTGGTGACTGAAATCCTAATCGAAGACTACATAGCTTAGTCCAAGAAGGATTAGACGTTGTAAGATCCTGAACTTTGTTATTAGACAAATTTTCACTATGGGCAAAAAGGGATAAGGCGCCAACAAAGCACAATACAATTAGACTTTTTTTCATACACTTACAAATATTGAAAAGTATATTGGTTTTAAATGATGGGGTACAACGTTTAAAGTGTGCGGGAAACGGGGCGGCTAATCAATTGAAATCGCCGTTGCATTCCGCGCCCCGTTTCTCCGTACGACTTTTTTGTTATCCTCGGTCAAGGGATATCACTTGCACGCCCAAGAAAAGTAAAAAGCTCCGAAGGGTCTATTCTAGCACCATATATGTATTGGTTATTGGTGATATACGCTACTGGTTGCGCTCCTAAATAAACAATAGGTGCTTGAACACTAAATTGATTAAATGGTGATTGAATAGCGAATCTTCCGCCATAACTACTAAATTGGTTAAACATGGAAGTCGGAGAAAATTTATTACCATACGCTCCAAATGAATTATTAATCGAATCCGAGCTATATAAATTCGAAGAGAGAACGCCTAAAAATTGACCATTGTAGGCATAAATCAAACCACCGCCAAAAGGTGCATAATTCGCAGATGTAATTAAACCGGTACCGGTTGTGGACGCAGGTGAAGATCCAACTACAGTTCCGGCAAAGCAGGCACGAACTGCTAAATCTAAGTCCCTATTCTGTTTTAATAATAAATTTTGCTGCGTTAACTTTTTCTGTAACTTTACTCTATTCTTTTTGCTTGCTCGTTTGAGATCATTCTTAATCTTTTTAATATTATCTTTAATTTTCTTACCAGCTGAACCTACTAGCTTCCCGGCAGCTGCTGGCTCTAGCCAGCTTTGATTTCCATTACTAAGTCTTAAATATAAAAAATTACTATTCCAGCCACCCGCGCATTCAATGGCAGAACCATTTAAGGATACAGATGGAAATGCAAACGCAATTGGCGTTACATTAATAAAAACTATTTCAATCAAAAAAACTATTAAGAATATTTGTAATCTAAAAAACAATTTTTTCATATTTTATTTCCGCTAAGATATCTCGAGGAGAGGATAACATATCAGTGTACATGTTACCCAAATCCAAATCCCTAACCAACATCTGTGGTTAATATCAATAACCACAGATAAATAAACACATTTAATTCAACAAGTTAGCCTCAAAATACCATTTACAATCCGTGGTTAATAATAATAACCACGGATTGCACTATAAATTCCCAACTGTGGTTATTAGTAATAACCACAGATAAAACAACTTTTGGGCATACTCATCTGGATAGTTCGATAGTGCTGAAAGTATTTTAAAGGTAAAAAAACTCACACACAGTTTTTACTATTAAATAGATTCAGTTCTTTCGCTCATTGCAGATAAGAAAGCGAGCTCTTCTTTTAAAACTTCCTTTGCTGGAAAAGTATGAAGCGAATTTTTTTGATGAATTGCTCCACATGGTGTATCTGCATTGAAGCCATCATATTCTGGTCTTGGTTGCTCTGAACGATTTGGATCATAGACGGTAACTGCAATAGTACCGTTATCTTGCTCATCTATGACAAGAGGAAACAAAGAACATAGAATCGGTTTATAACTCCACTTATGTTTACCTTCATTCATTGCAAGAACTTGCAATGCACATCTCGCATTTTCTAAAAGAAAAACACATGCAGTATCCGGAAAATATTTTGGATAGTTTGAAACATTTTCCGAAAATGCTCTTTCGTTAAGAGCAACTCGTTTAACAGTTCCAAATTCAGGATGCTCTTCATCTATAAACCATGAAGCAGGTTTTTTTACCCCCAACTGAATAAGAGCTTCTTCTTTCTCGTCCAGAATATCTTGAAGATCTAAAAGTTCATCTGGCTCTGGATAAAAACCATGGCTACAACAAACTCCAGCACAGCTCGTACAGGGCGAGAGCGATGCCTCAAGTGATTCATGATCGAAGGTAGCTATTTTTAGCTGTTGGGCAATTCTTGATTCACTTCGCCAGCTTGCGGTCACTGTTTTGATGGGTTTTGACTTCATATATACTGCCCCGTATTCTTTCACAGGTCACAAGTTTCATCGAGTCAAATAAATATGTCTGAAGTATTACAAATAAGAGGTGGCAGTCCACTGTCTGGAACTATTCAGGTCAGTGGTGCAAAGAATGCAAGTCTTCCACTACTCATTACAGCACTCCTTACTTCAGAGAAATGTACTTTTCATAATGTTCCCGTATTAGAAGACGTTCGTCTCACGTTGCAACTCTTAGAACACTTAGGTGCTCATACAACTTTTTCAAAAAATACTGCTACAATTGAAGTTCCTTCGTTAATAGCGACGGAAGCAAGTTATTCATTAGTAAAATCTCTTCGCGCAAGTTTTTGGGTTTTAGCACCTCTTCTTGCAAGAGGTGGCGCAGCAAGAGTTGCACTGCCAGGTGGTGATGCAATTGGTGCACGTCCAGTTGATATCCATCTTGAAGCTCTCAGACAAATGGGTGCTGATGTTTCAGTGAAGCACGGTGTTGTATTTGCATCAGCACCAAACGGACTTCGCCCTGCTAAAATTAATTTTCGTTTTCCTTCAGTTGGCGCAACACATCAATTAATGATGGCAGCAAGTTTAACTCCTGGTGAGACTATAATTACTGGTGCGGCAAAAGAACCCGAAATTGTTGCAGTTGCAGAATGCATAAACCAAATGGGAGGAAGTATTGAAGGTGCAGGTACTGATACTCTTATTATTAATGGTAAATCTGAATTAGGTGGAGCCACTGTCAAAGTAATAGGGGATAGGATTGAAGCGGGAACCTACCTTATGGCTGCAGCAGCTACAAAAGGTGATATTACAATTGAAGGAATTAATCCTGCTTTTTTTGGATCTTTTTTAGAAATCCTCGACCAAATGAATATCTCTGTCTCAACAACAGAAAAATCAATTCGAGTCAATGCAACAAAAGGTATTAAAGCTGTATCTGTTAAAACAGCACCATTTCCTCTTTTTGCAACTGATCTACAAGCTCCTCTTATGGCAGCTCTTACCCTTGCTGATGGACTAAGCTCTATTCAAGAAAGCATGTTTGAAGGTCGGTTTGGACATGTAAGTGAACTTTGCAGAATGGGTGCTTCAATTATTATCCAAGATCACTGTGCTGTTGTTACTGGAGTACCCAAGTTAAGTGGTGCACTTGTTGAAGGATTAGATATTCGTGCAGCAGCATCGTTGGTTATTGCAGGACTTGCTGCAGACGGCGTTACTACCATTACTGAAACATCCCACTTGAAACGTGGATATGAAAAACTTTTGATAAAGCTTAATTCGCTTGGTGCTTCCGCTTGGGTGAAAGTGCAAGATCCAGATGATTTTATGTTTAGCGGTTGTTAATCGCATAATCTATTTATGACGCAGCTCGGTCTCAATCTTACTGAAAGAATTCCATACGATGCGAAAGGATTCGTATCTCATCATGGAGTTAGTGAAGCATTACTTGATGCGCACGCAGCCGCACAAATCAATGGTTTTTCTAGTCGTTTTTATGTTGGAGCAAGTCGTTCAGGAAAGACACATTTAAGTGTTCGAATCGGTGATGATATTTCAAAGCAATCAGGTGTTATTCCTCGGTTTATTGACGGAACAAATATTGAGACATTTCTCACTCAGACTAGTCATACGTTAGCACTGTCTCGCTTTGATGCTTTTCTGATAGACGATGTACAAGTCTACCTTGAAAAACTTCATGAAGGTATGTCAGGACCTTTCGTTGCTTTTTATGAAGCGGTAAGAGTTGCTGGGGGAAAACTTTATTTTTTTTCCTCTCAACCAAAAGAGTCATTCTCTGTCGACAATCATATTCTTAGTAGGCTTAATGCTTCAGTTGCTCCCGAAATTACTGCTCCCGAAGAAGATGAAATCCCTGCAATCATCAATGCAATGGCAAAGCAGCGGGGCATTCAGTTAAAAGAGAAAAAGATCGATTTCGTCAGTCGACGAGTTCCCAGAGATATCATCGGCATTGAAAATTATCTTTCTCGCGTTTTACATCTTTCAAAACTATTTGGTGCAAAAATTGAGTATCCAATTTTAGGTGATGCTGTTTAGCTTATTCGAGTCGTAAAACCCCTTTCTTTTCGACCTTACAGCCGAATTTTGAATTCTTCCGCTGTTTTCATTACGATTAGCTTACTATGACAAAAAGACGCGTTGTAATTACAGGAATGGGCTCACTTTCTCCGCTTGGTTCTACTGTCGCTGAGAACTGGGATAATGCAGTTAATGGACGTTCTGGAATAGCTCCAATTACTCGATTTGATGTAAGCCTTTTTGCTACACGAATTGCCGGTGAGCTTAAAAATTTTGATCCGGTAACTTATATTGAGCATAAAGAAGTAAAAAAACTTGATCTGTTTTCTCAATTTGCAATCGGTGCTTCAGTTGAAGCATGGCAGAGCGCAAAACTTGAAAATCATCCATATAATCCGTCAATGATGGGATGCATTCTTGGTATCGGGGTTGGAGGTCTTGGAACTCTCGAAAAATATCATGGTGCTTATGTTGAAGGCGGTCCCAGAAAGATATCTCCTTTTTTAATTCCAGCGATGATTTCAAATCTTGGTCCTGGAAATCTTGCTATTAAATACGGACTAAAAGGTATCAATTATGCAATGACGTCTGCGTGTACTTCTGCAACACATGCTATTGGCGAAGCATTTCGCCTGATTGCGGATGGTTTACAAGATCTTGTTGTTGCTGGTGGAACAGAAGCAGCCATTACTCCGATTGGCATTGGTGGATTCTGTTCAATGAAAGCAATGTCTACTCGAAATGAAGAACCTTTAAAAGCATCTCGTCCATTTGATAAAGATCGAGATGGATTTGTAATGGGTGAGGGGTCTACTGTTTTAGTACTTGAAGCTTTAGAGAATGCTGAAAAACGTGGAGCAAATATCTTAGCAGAGATTACTGGATACGGCTTCTCTTGTGACGCATTCCATATTACTTCCCCAAGTCCAGATGGAGACGGTGCTGTTCAATGTATGTCGATGGCTCTTCGTAGTGCTCAGTTAGCTCCTGAACAGGTGCAGTATGTTAATGCACATGGAACTTCAACTGAATTTAATGATGCTTCTGAAACTGCAGGTATTAAAAAAGTTTTTGGAGACTGGGCAAAGAATGGTCTCGTTGTAAGTTCAACAAAATCAATGACAGGACACCTTTTGGGTGCAGGAGGTGCAATAGAAGCTCTCTTCTGTGTGAAGGCGATTCATAATGAAATTGTTCCTCCAACTATTAACCTCGATAATCCGGGGGAAGGTTGTGACCTTGATTATGCTCCGCATAAAGCAAAACCTCTTAAAATTCAAAATGCTATTTCAAATTCGTTTGGATTCGGCGGTACGAATGCTTCAATAATCATTAGTAAAGTGTAATGTTGGTTGCTATGGCTGAGGAATTTCTCTCAGAGCGAATACGCGCTGAGGATATCATCCTCGGGTCTCTCGGTTTTGGGGAGGATGCAAAAATTACATCAATTTCCGCTACTCAAAGTGGATTCAAGGGTGAAGGAGTTTTTGCAGATGGTGATAGTTTTGTTTTTGAGAATGACGAAGAGTTAACTGGAATTGAGGCTTGGGCATTGGCGATTCTTTTAAAAAATCCATAGTTAAGTATCTTCTGAAATTCCATTTCTTTTTCGCTATATTCAGTGACAATATATATTCCACTTGTTCAATATAAGCTTTCTTGTGTTGTAAGGCTTTCGCGATAAAACTAAAATTTCTTTAATAAATTGAGGATGTATGGCAGAAATAATTAGATCGAAACCTGTGGTTTTGATCAACTCTGTGCTGATTGCGGAGAACTAGCCTGGAAAATATTTGAGCTCAATCCTTAAATAGAAATGATTATCTCTGATATTGGGCTTCCCGATTGAGATGGTCGAGAGTTATTAGAAAGATGTGAGAGGTTTCCTCAAAAGACGAGAAACCAATTATTGTTCTTTCCGCTATCATAACGCCAAATGAGATAGCAAGCCCTCTTGATATGGGTGTTAAACGTTTCCTTCCAAAGCCGTTGGTAAGGACAGACCTTGTTGAAGCTATTCAGAAGAGCGCACTTAAATAACCACTTGCCACTAAATATATTTATACGTTAGTCATAAACCAAACTTATTACCATAAGGGGTTTATGAAAAATATCATTTCGTCGATTTCAATCGTATCTATATTGTTCCTTTCAACATTATCAGAATCATTTGCGGCATGTAATCCTGCTACTGATGCATGTGCTCCTAAAAAAGTCATTGATGCATGGGAAAAGTCAGTCAGCGCTGGTTTTAACTTAACCCGTGGAAATACAGAAACAGTACTCTTAACACTAGGTGGTGCTGCTCGAAAAGAAGATAAAGAAGGTAATATCTATGATTTTGCTGGTGCATTTAACTACGGAGAAGACAATGCAATCGAAAAAGCTGGTGGCGATAAAGTAACTAGAAATGATTTTCGTGCAAATGGAAGGTACGACAAGCTATTAGACGATAGATGGTACCTTGGAATCGGGTCGAGCTTTCTAAATGATGAACTTGCAGATCTTGATTATCGTATAACAATAGATCCATCACCTGGATATTACGTATTAAAAAATGATGATTTTAAACTACGCTTTGAAGCTGGCCCATCTTATGTGTTTGAAAAATCAGGTGGTGAGACTAATAACTATCTTGCCCCTCGAATTGCGGACAGATTTGATTGGATAATTAGTTGCACATCTAAATTCTATCAAAAAGCAGAAGTACTTTTTGACCTTGATGAAAGTTCAAATTATATCGTTAACGCAGAAATTGGTATTGAAGCAGCACTGAGTACTGATCTTGCCATGGTATTTACAGTAAGAAACGTCATGGATAACCAGCCCGCTCCAGATCGTGAGAAAAATGACCTACAAACGATAAGTTCTCTTAAAGTTTCACTTTAAGAATATTTCATAGAAATTTTCCAATAGCAGACTCTAAAGCTTGATTATCATGATGACGATATTGAGTGATAGAGAATGGTATTGGAAACTAATTCATGAACATTGAAGAGCTTGTACTAAAAAACCCTAAATTTCTTATTGTCGATGATATAACGACCGTAAGGAAAATAATGGTGAAATTCCTTACGAAATTAGGGTTTACTGATTTCACCGAAGCTAATGATGGAATAGATGCGATTGAAAAAAGCGACTCTACATCATTTGATATTATTATTTCGGATATAGAGATGCCTCGACTTAATGGATTGCAGCTCTATGCATCGTTAAAAGATCAAGATAAAACTCCTAAGGCATATATCCTCATTACATCTCACGCAGATAAGAAACTGGTTGAAACTGCGTTTAATGAAGGCATAACTAATTACGTATTAAAGCCGTTTGATGAGTCAATTCTTCGAAAGAAGTTATTAGAAGCCTATAAAGACTAGCTAAATTGATATATTAGATCTGTGGTTGAGGGTGTAAGATTTAGCTGTAATGGCAACTCCTCTGGCCTGATTATCTTTTAGAAACGCATAAAATTATCGAGTATTTTTCTAGCACCCAAAATAAAATTGATATCAATGACCCCAGATTTATTTTAGGAGATGGCGGTACTAGCTATGGCTCATTAATTAATTGGGATCAAATTAAAGAGCGTGCAATTTCTCTTCGTAGCCAAAATTAATTTGGTTATTTTTTGTAGCTATTTGAAGGGCACAGTTTATTAAGAGGACAAATGTCACATGAAGGATTTTGAGACTTGCATACTCGTCTTCCGTGAAAAATAAGCCAATGATGAAGATCGTGCCACTGCTCTGGTTTAAAATTTTTCTTTAATGAAGCTTCGACTTGAAGTACATCTTTGCCTCGAGCTAATTTCAAACGTCTCGATACTCTAAAAACATGTGTATCAACAGGAAATGCTGGAGTAATGTTAAGTTCTGAAAGCACGACATTTGCAGTTTTATTTCCAACACCTGGTAATGATGTAAGTTCTTGGTGTGTTAATGGAAGTGATCCGTTAAATTCAGTACAAACTTTTTCTGCAAGTAATTTTATATTCTTTGATTTTGTTTTGAAGTAGTTAACTTGACGAATAATATTTTCAATTTTATCGAGGCTGGCATTTGATAATAGTTGAAAGGTAGGAAACTGTTTGAATAAATTCTTTGTTACTTCATTTACTTTCTTGTCGGTACATTGAGCTGAAAGTGCAACAGCAACAACGAGTTCATAAGGATCTTTAAACTCTAGTTCTGAACGAGGGTCAGGATAGAGCTTATGGAGCACATTGAGGATTTGTGTACGTCGTTTTATTTCTGAAGTAGTGTGTTTTATAGTTTTTTCAGCCATTTAGCTTCTTTTGAAACACTATTCTTGATTACTTCCTGTAATCTTTCAAGAAATTCATAAATTATTACGAAACACAAAGAGCATGCAGAAAACAGTACTTCATCTATTACTCAAAAAGATCTCTCAAGGGGATAGTTCTGCCAAAACTAAAATTGTGCCAAAGCTTGCCGAGAGACTCGTTATAGTTCCTTCTGTAAAAATGAAAAATATTGGAACTGAAACTAAGGTTTCAGTTATCACGATTAAAGAAAGTGGTAGAAGTTTAATTCCAATTTTTACCTCGATGCCACTTTTAAAATCATGGCTAGAAAAAAATGAGATTGAAGGCGAGGGACTTTCAATTAATTGTGCAGATATCTGTCTTGCACTTGGTGGAAATCGTTGGATTATGATTGATCCGGGTACCGATTATTGGTGCGAAATTGAACCAGAATACGTGCAAAAAATAGCCGATTTTCAAGTTGAAGAGGATGATTTCTTTGATGAAGAACCATCTTTTGTTCAGCCAAAGAAACCAGAACTTGCACCAATTAATAAAACGATAGAAGTTCCGATTGTACCAAAAGAAATTGTTAAAGCAGTTTCCCTTAATCCTGAATCAGATGTTAAAAGTTACCCTCGTCTTCGACAAAAGACAGATGAAGATGTCAGAGCGACTATGGATCTTACTAGTTTGAAAAAGAAATTTTCTACCTAATAGTTCTCTAGGAATTATTTGTATTTTAACGAAATATAGTCGTAATACCTAAAATTTGTTTCTTAAATGAAATCTAGTCAAAGAGGAGTATTTCATTTTCCTTTCAAAATTAAAGAAATAAACAATAATTGTCGAAGAGTAATTTAAGAAATTTTCTGGGGATTAAACATGAATACTACAAAAGCAAAATTTATTGCATTGCTTGTAACGGCTCTTTCTTGTGCTTTGTTTGTACAGAGCTCTTATGCAGCCGTAACTTTTGTTAGTGCTACAAACTCAGTAACTCTTACTAATACAATCGACGAAGATAATGAACGAATATTTGTATTCGGCGGCATCGCTTCTGGTGATTCTACAGAGCTATCTTTTGCGACCGATTCAGCTTGCCCTGGTGTGGCAATGACTGGTGGAGCGGAATTCACTACAAATTGGAGCTGTGCTGCAGGAGTGATTACTGCAACTGTTACGTATCGTGGTGGTATGTCATTTGGACCTGGTCCAGAAGGACCTCCTACAACTTTTTATGTTACTTTCAGTAATCCTCCTACACCTCCTGGTTTAGATTCGCCCCCTGCAGAGTTATCGGGAATCCAGATCTCAGTATTTGGTGATGTCAGTAGATGGGACCTTTCAGGCGAAATGTCTAGTTCAGGTGTCACATTCGGCATTGAACTCTCTGGAACACAAGGTGGCGAAGCTCATTTCCGAATGGATCTTCCTCAAGCCGCTGCTAATTTTCTTGGAGGTGTTTTAGGGGTATACGTTGGTGGTAAACCTGATCCATTTGCAAACGTAACTACTAATGATGATGGAAGCGTTTCACTTGATGTTGATATAGCAAGCCTCAAATCTGCCAATGGAAATAACTCAAAAGTTGGATCTCAAGGATTTACTGAAGCTACCAGCAAGATTACTACCGGAGCGCGAACACTTGGTATTGCATTTAACAAAACAACTATAAAAACCGGAAAATCCGTTTCTTTAGCAATGTGTGCGGGAACCCAATATAAATCTGGAGCTAAAGTTGCAATTCAATTTTCTATGAATGGTAAAAGTGTTGGTCTTAAAAAGAATTTCATTCTTGATAAAACAGGGTGCGCAAAAACAACGGTGAAATTGAAATCAATTAGAAAGGGTACGCTGACTGCAAAAATAAAATACAAAAAAACAGCGAAAGCTACTATCAAGGTGACGAAATAGAGCCAATAAATATTTATCATGGATAGCTTTCTTGACCAATGTTCTAAGTTCTTTCTTAGTTACTAAATTCATCCGATTATTGGTGGGCTAATCATAGGATTTATATTTTCTAAACTCGTAACATCAAGGAAATCATCGTCTAGTGTTTCATTTGATGCGACTAGTGATTTGAAGAAATCAGAAGTTCTGAGCTCAACAATTGATACCAATCGTAGCTTTATTTCTTTTTCAATGACGAGTCGAGGAAGTGTCTCTGTTAATGGCAAAACAATAGAGCTAGATGGAGACACCTTAAACAATATTATTAAGCTTGCAAGGGAATCTAAAACTATTGAGGCAATTAAAGAGCTTCGTTCAGTAACTGGTTTAGATCTTAAAGAAGCTAAAGAGATGGTTGAAATAATTGCTCAGAGTCCTCATTAAAAATATTTTCGTAATAAATTACCAGATCTGCCTTGGAATATAGTGACCGACCGCATATTGAAGTAGGTAATCAATTTTTTCTTTAATCTGATCTGATTTCTGCTGGAGCTCTTTTGATTTTAAAATTGCATCATTGAGAGCTTTGCCCATTCTAAGCGGCTTATCCGAAGATCCATCAGGATGCCTTGCAACAATAAATAATTCACACCCTGCATCAAATGCCTTAATGCAAAGCTCATCGGGATTGTGATGAGTGCTCACAGCATTCATATCAAGGTCATCTGTTACGATGACTCCACCAAATCCAAGCTCTTTTCTTAAAATATCTTGAAGCCATAATTTAGAAAGTGTCGCTGGTGATCCTGGATCTATATTTGGAAAAACAATGTGCGATGTCATGACAAGGGGAGCACCTTGATTGATAAGTGTTGCAAACGGCTGCAGCTCACATTGTTTAAGCTCTTCTAAAGATTTATGAACAACGGGAAGCGCTAAGTGGGAATCAACATTGGTATCACCATGTCCAGGAAAATGCTTTATACATGCAAGGATTCCATTTTCAAGAAGTCCTCTCATAAACTGACTGGAAAATTTTGTAACTTCTTCAACTGTACTTCCAAACGCTCTGTTACCAATAACTGGATTTGATGGATTTGTGTGTATATCAACCGAAGGACTCCAACTTACATTAATGCCGATTGAACGAAGTTCATGAGCCATTTTGCTGGCGATTGAAAAACTCTCTTCTCTAAAAGTAATTGGATCTGGAAAGTGAGTTAATGGTGCAGGGGTTCTGTGAACTCTTCCGCCTTCATGATCAATTGAGAAAAACATCCTGTCTCGTTCTGTATACTCTTTAATACTAGAAAGAAGGGTAGAGAACGATTCGAGCCATTCAGTATAAGGCAGATTGAATTCAAAGTTACGCTTCAAAAATAGAATCCCTGAAGGCTTTAGCTGGCTTAGTATTTGTTTGTCGAGCTCAGAGAGCTTAGTACCAGATATTCCTACGATAAAATGGTGTCCAACGGCTGAAAAAGAGGGGGTATTCATGGGGCTATAAAAACTTGCGTTAAGGTGGGTTTCCTTTGATATACTTGAGGTTGTCCACATGGACAAGCAGCATTTACTGGAAACAGAAGTGACTTATGAAAAATAAAAATCAAACCTCAGTACTAGGGGCGCCTTGTACTGTTCCTTGGATACTTTCCCAAAAAAATAAACAGAAAATCACATGTGTTACAGCATATGATTATACTTCAGCTCTTATGGTTGATGCCGCTGGTATTGATATCGTTCTTGTTGGAGATTCATTAGCAGGGGTCATTCAAGGTGAAGAGAATACTTTACCGGTGACTCTTGAGCAGATGGTTTATCACTCTCGGTGCGTTTCAAAGGGAATTACTCGTTCATTACTTGTGGCAGACCTTCCTTTTATGTCGTATCAACTTTCAGAAGCGCAAGCAGTCGAGACAAGTTTTAAAATGATAAAATTTGGCTCTGCTGCCGCTGTAAAATTAGAAGGTGGGGTCATTTTTGCTGATGCTATAAAAAAAATTACATCAATGGATGTACCAGTGATGGGTCATGTTGGACTGACTCCTCAATCGGTTCATCGGATGGGAGGATTTAAAGTACAAGGAAAAGAAGATCCAAAGAGAATCATTGATGATGCAATTGCTGTTGCGGAATCCGGAGCTTTTGCTGTTGTTCTTGAAGGTATCCCAGATGATCTAGCACAGACTATTACTGAAACTATCTCTATTCCAACAATAGGTATTGGGGCTGGAAATAAATGTGATGGTCAGGTGTTAGTTTTTCATGATCTTTTAGGACTACACAATAAACGTGTACCTAAGTTTGTAAAACAATTTGCAAATCTTTTTGAAGATGGCATAGCTGCACTAGAGAAATATCGAGAAGAGGTAAAAGCATCTGAATTTCCTTCAAAAGAATTTTCTTACGGAGATAGATTACATGGATAAAATGAGAAAAGTGCTCCACGCAAAAATTCATGGTGCTACTGTTACTCATGCTGATTTAAGGTACGAGGGAAGCATTACGATTCCTCCGTCTCTGCTGAAAGCCTCTCATATGGCGCCTTTCGAAGCTGTAAATGTTTGGGATGTGACAAATGGCTCTCGTTTTGAGACCTATATAATCGCTGGTAAAGAAGAAGGAGTTATCTCTGTAAATGGTGCTGCTGCCCGTTTAGTTCAGCCTGGAGATAATGTGATTGTTGCTTCATTTAGTCATATTCCAGAACAATCGTTAGAAGGATATGAACCTACAGTTGTATTTGTTGATGAGAACAACAGTATCAAGTCAGTAAGACAAGAAATTGCAGGTCCCGCACTGATTGATAAAGAAAATCTGAATTAACACGTAGCCTCTTTGTTTTTGATGTCATAGATTAAACTTCTATGATTCCTCTTTATCGAAGCGATCCGTATCTCGCATCAGCTCTTACTGTTATTGACCGAATTTTACCATTGGATGATGGGGTTGCACTATTTTGCCGTGAAGCCCTCTTTATGGAAGGAGGAGGTCAACCGATGGATCACGGAGTTATTAAAATTGAAGGTGTCGACTTTCCTCTTTTAAGAATAATGAAAGAGAAAGGTAATACTGGATATGTAATAAGTTCAGATGCAAAAGTTCAAAAAGGGATGGAGGTAGAATGTATTCTCGATTTCGAGAGAAGATATAAAACTATGCGACTTCACTCAGGTCAACATGCTCTAGCCGGGGCACTTAGAATTATAAGAAAAGATATTCTTACTGGTGGCATGAAGATCTCTGATTCTACAACAACATGTTCAGTGCTTTATCCCCATCACTCTTCGTTACAAGAAACAGAACTCAATGAAGCATTATTATTAGTTGAAACATTCATCAAAGAAGATAGAAAAATTTCTTCACAAACAGTTAAAAGTGAAAGTGAAGCGATTGAATTATATCAAGATGTATACCGTCCGACAGTAGCCTCTGGCTCATTAAAAGGGTCAGTACGGCTAATTGTCATCGATGGTATTGATGCAAACGCATGTGGTGGAACCCATGTGAAAAGTTTAAGCGAGGTTAGAGCAGTGCATATTGATGCTTTAAACGAGGTGCCAGACGGCAGAGAAGTAATTTTTTCAGTTGCCAATCTATAATCGATGGCTATAGGGTAGTTTTTTTAATTTCTGCTACAATAGTTCTGTCGTGAGCAAACCATCTGATTCATCAATCAAAATTGCATCTGAAAATCGAAAAGCTCGATTTAATTTTACGATCCTTGAGTCTCACGAGGCAGGTATTGTTTTAACTGGTGCTGAAGTGAAATCAATTCGCTCAGGGGGGCTTAGTTTACAAGAAAGTTATATACGCCCATTTCATGGTGAACTTTTTCTGTTAGGTGCCCACATAAAGGCTTATTCACATGATACTAACCGTGAGTATGATCCAACAGTTCAACGAAAACTTTTAATGCATAAAAAAGAGATCGAAAAACTTCAGAGTAAAGTTGAACAAAAAGGACTAACACTTGTTCCATTAAAAGTTTACTTCAAAAATGGACGGGTCAAAGTTGAAGTTGCCCTTGGTAAGGGTAAGAATACAATCGATAAGAGAAGCGATATTAAAGAGAAGGACGCTAAAAGGGATATTCAGCGTAGAATTAAGTCAGGTTAAACCCTTACTTCTCCTTGAATTTCGCCTTGTGCGTGCTCATAATAGATTTAGATTAAAAATTTCAAGAATCCCGTCGATCGATTAATTGAGTTTGATCGCTCGACGGAGTTTTTCAAATTCCAAAAGTTCTTTGGGGATGCAGTGTTGTTTTGTTCAACAGCTACCGCTATTGAGACATGGTTTCGACGGGAGCCCGCCTGGGTCGCTTTGCTCCTAGCCGGCGGCAGTGTTGTTTTTCAAGAATCCCGTCGATCGATTAATGAAGATTGATCTATCGACGGAATTTTTCAAATTCCAAAAGTTCTTTGGGGATGCACTGGTTTCGACGGGATTCTTGAGGCACTGGTAAGCACGTAGAGGGTCCGCTGGCCTCTTAAAAAAGCGGAGAAAATGTAGATGCAAACTTTAATGCAACTAACAGCGATATCGCTTACAACCAAAAAGTTGTAAACGCTTAAAGCTAAAATGGTTCGCTGAGAGATCACCGAGCCGGTTTTACAAAGATAAGTTCATGATCTTTGTTGAACTTTAAACCATAGGTGGACTGGAAGTTATATGGTCGTTATATAACTTTAAGACAAAAGCGACTCTGGCCAAGCGAGATTTCGTGATCTAAAGCTCCTTTGGTAAGACATAAAGGGATTACTAAACGTGTAGAAAGCTAGTGTTGACGCTTCTCGGACGCGGGTTCGATTCCCGCCATCTCCACTCGACTCGCTTCGCTCGCTCGTGGCAGGCCCCGCAATCTGAATGCGAGTCGAGTGCCCTGAGCGGACCCTGAGCTTGTCGAAGGGGAGTCGAAGGGCGGACTCTCCAACTCCGCTCTGTACCAGTATCAAAGAAAATAAGCTTATCGAATTCATTTGCGGGCCTGCCTTGAGCGACCCTGAGCTTGTCGAAGGGGAGTCGAAAGGCTTAATTCTTTTAACCTAACAAAATCCCCAGCAATCAACGCCTCCTTCTTCCCACGAGACCATTTCTTAACCTGTCGTTCCCTCCGAACAGCCTCAAGAGAGCATTCAAATTTTTCTGTATAAACCAACTCCCAAGGACGAAACTTTGCAGTGTGACAACTTCTCCCTTCATTATGATCAGACAATCGCCTATTACAATTAGTAGTCATTCCAACATAAAGCTGCCTATTAAAAAATTTGCTCCTTAAAATATAGACATAATGCATTCTGATTTTTCGATCTATTTGCAGCAATAGTTTCCAAGTTTTGCGAAAATGACCTCGCTTCTAAGTTGTATTGAGGAATCTATGGGATCAGAAAATCTCAAAGTGAAGCTTTTTTGGGGAAACATAAGCCACTTAAGGACAATACGGCGCAAGAATGGTAAAAATTCTTATAAAAATATGCGACCCAATATAGCGCTGAAGTTTGTAACTATTAGATATCGTTAGATAAATCACGCAGACAGGATTGCCAATAAATTTATTTTATTACGTAACACCCGACTCAAACGACACATATCTTGGTACAAGAAGTTTTTTAAAGGTACTTTTATGAGCGCAGCAACACAATCAAAGCAAGAACTTAATAATCCTGATCAGGATTTAAATACATCTTCGAATGGCGCAACCCCAGAAGTAGCACCTGTAGAACAAAAACAAATTCTATCAGAACTAGGCGCGAAAGCTTTGAAACTTATGAAGGTTGTTACTTCGTTTGATCCAACTGCTGTCATAAAAGAGCTTCATGTATCTTTCGGCATTTTGAAAGATGAAATGCGTTCGAGCTACCTAAATGCGGAGCCAGGTTCGGCGGAACAAAAGGCAATTGCAAGTCATATTACAAATGCAAAAGACCTTTTCGTAAATGATCAAGTATTAGCCAAGAGCGAAGAATCGGTGAACGTACTTATAGATAAGCTTGCAGACCGATCTGATTTGATTGAAGAACAAAGAAAAAAAATCGAAGCAATTGTTCCTAATGCGATAAAAGAAGAGGTCGATAGAAGAAATGCGCTTATAAAAGAGCAGCATGAAAGCGATCCCTTTGATGCTGCCGTTGATACGATGCTTCTTACTACAAGTATTGCTGACTTAAATCAGAGAATTCTAGACTTAGAAAATGGTGATTATGATGAGGCTTTAAAAAGTACGATTAAAGCTGAAGAAGCTACTTTGAATAATCTTTCCAAGATGCAAGCCAGTGAAGAGCGTGCGCTTCATACTGCACAAAAAACATTAAATGGACTTCTCGCTGAACGTAATCCTGATCAGTTATCACAAGAAGAACATGGAAAAATACTTGCTGCAGTTGCAAATACAAAAAGCCCACGTTTGGTAAATGTATTGGTGGGCGGAGCAATTGAACCTGAAGCGGCAAGTGCTTGCTTAGATATTCTCAATGACGCACTGTCATCTGTTGTTCAAGAGAGAAAAATCGAACTTGTAAGCAATATAGAAGACAGTTTTGAAAGTGGTGAAATTAAAAACGCATCTGTCTTTTTGGGGAAAGCAGTTAACCTTCTCAGAAGAGCTGGGCAGTCTGTTGCTCAAATCAGTAACCTAGAATTGCCTGCAATAATAGCACCTAAGTTTTTGCCAGCAATTGGCCATAATGTGAGTCAAACACCTTTAACTGCAACAGATGCTGTAGAAAGAATTGCTGCGATTGCACATGCTGACCCTATTGCCGCGGAGGAAGTGCTCCACGAATTATCAAAACAAAATATTGAAAATTTAAAAGATAGCATTAGACAGGCGCCAGATAGTGAAAGTGCGATTCAGTTAACGGATATGCTGAAATCTGCAATTGAAGATAAGCCAGTGAGTCGAACTTCAAAATTTGAAAGCTTGAAAGAACAACTCAATTTAACTGAGACTGATTTTGATGCCGCAGAACAAGAAGTTTTCGACATAGGCTATGAAAAATCTGAGATTGAGCTTGCTCTTACTTATGTTGTAGCAGATGAAATTGATGCTTGGTTTCAGATTTTAATTGATCTCACTGAAGAAAGAGATTGTCTTGTTGAAGTAACTGATTTGGAAAATCCAGATATTTCTCAGGTAGAAAGACTTAATAAAGACATTCAATTTTGTGAATTGTATATCAATGAATTAAATGAGGGTAAACACGATGCCGCCCTTTCAGCTGAACTTTATGCAAGTCTTGAAACAGCAAATGAAATGCTTTCAGCGAAAATTGACGCAGCTCAAGAGATAGCAGAAAAACACTCACGTCTTGAAGCATCTTTAGATGCTCTTGAATCTGCCTCTATAGAATCATTACGAGTCGATGTGATTGCTAAAGCTCGTGCAATGTTTGAAAGATTAGAAAAACAAATTGAAGAAGGTGGACCTGATAGTATTTCAGCTGTTGTAAATATTGCTAAAAATGATCTTAACGAAAGTTATAATCAACTATTAGCGAATGCAGCCGATGCATTAACTGCTGGACATTTAAGCTCTGCGCAGAGAATTATTAAATCTGCTTTAAAACTTCAAGAACGTTTTCCTGAAGCTGTAGGTGAACAAATTATTGAAGTACGTTCAACGCCTAAGCTAGGTGAAGATTTGGATAAAGATGAGGCAACTATAGAAGCACCCAAAGGCAATGTTGATAGTGCTCCACCGGTAGATGGCGATTTAGAAGAAGGCGCTGTTACTGACGAAGTTGTTGGAGGTCCAACTGAAGTTATCGTTGAGGAAGTTGTAGCACCTACTGAACCAGAACCAGAACCAGAACCAGAACCTCTTTCTAGTCCTTTAGAAACTGATGTTAAAGCTACAGTAGCACCGGCTTCCAAGGGAGCTGAGGAAGTATCCGCACCTCTAGAAGAAGAGCCAGTAGTGAAAAAAAGAGGATTCTTTGGAAGTTGGTTTGATAAAATAACAGGAAATGGCTCTGAAGAACCCCCAGTAGAATCCCCCGAAAAGATGTAAAGGCAGGGGGTCAGCCACGTGGCCGTTTAATCGAGCAGACCCCAGTTGATCAAAACACTTTTGGTGGTGTGATAGATCCTGCTGCCTCTTCGGGACGATACGTCATTAAAGATATAGCTGATATTAATAAAGCTGAAATGGCCAAAGCGTACGGCTTCAAAAGTTCAGTTTTTGATGTAAATAAAAATAACCTTCCATTTAATAGACAGTTTGATCAATTAGATTCTTTAGTGGATGTCGAAAGGCTTTATCACAGAATCATTCAAGATGCTCTTTATGCTCACGATCAATACCGATTCTGTCTTCGCTCGAGTGGCGTTAAGCTAAGTCATCCAAGTGCCCCAAAGTGGACAAATGAGGATGGTCAAACATACGAAGACACAATTAAATCTATTCAAGACTTAAGGAAAACTGCAGTTAAAAGAATAACAGCTCGTGAGGAAGCAGAGTTAAAGTTAGCGTAAGTTTTTAACCTCTGACTTGAGAGTCACTAAATTATAAAATAATCAGCCACAACGTCGATATTCATGATATAGATCCACTATGTTCTATGTATCAAGCATCTCTGGTTCACTGACTCCTTTTAATCCTGGAATATCACCTATTTCTAATGAAATAAAACAGGTTGCAGAAGTTGGGAAGGTTAATTTCTCTCAAATAGTTGAGGAAGCAGCCGTCTATGAAGGTCATACGAATTCATTTGGAAGAGAACTATCGGTAACTGCAAATGCACATAACATAGCACGTGCTGGTGCTGCTATGGCTTATCACCAACATGAGTCCGACGCGCAAAATGAAGTCACCCATGAAGAGGTAATTCCTCGAGTTACCTCCATTGAAGCTTCTTCACTTGTAGATGACGCCTCTGAAAGATTACCGCACCGAGTAAATCCAATAAAAAAAAATCAGTATCAACCTTTCACTCTCAAGAAAGAGAAAAAACCTGTAGTAATCGCGTCCGATATCATGACAGCATCCGTTATCACTCTGAAATCTGAATCATCATTAGAGGAAGCTGAGCGTCTATTTAAACAACACCATTTTCGTCATATACCAATTATTTCAGCAGAAGGAAAAGTTATAGGAATTCTTTCCGATAGGGATTTTATTGGAGGAATTCCTCATGCCTCTTTAAAAAAGGTACTTATCAAAGATAAGATGAAGACGAATATCTTAACCGCACGTCCTCAAACCGAGATTCCTACCATTGCAGAAGTCATGATTCAATACCATATTGGATGTCTTCCAATACTTGATGAAAACGGATTATTGGTAGGTATTCTAACAAGAGGCGATATTCTTAGAGCAATTGTTCGACATGCACCAATTGAGCTCTGGAGTTAGTAGTAATTTTTTTCTAATATTAAAAAAATGTTAAAACTCGGTTGGTATCAAAAAGAAGCACTCAGAGAGCACTCGATCACAGCAGCCAAAGTTCTTGGAGCATTCGCTACTTTAATTCCTATTAGTTACGGTGCTACTGCCCTTATGGATTCGATGAGACCTCCTGAAAAAGTAACACCAAGCCAAGTTTTTTTTGGAGTTCCCAAAATCAAATAATTAGGGGCGCCCGGAATCGAATTTGAAAGACGACTGGAAGTTACAGGTCGTGTTAGTAGTTGTAGCTATTTACGAACTGAACCAAAAATGGGTGATAAGCCAAATCATTTCCAACAAATAATCTCTGGTATTATCGCAGACTCTGATCAATCAGGAGGATATATCTCAATACCGTTTCAAGTTACTCAGCGCTCGTATTATCCAATAAAAGAAATAACACTTAAGGAAGGAGAAGAAATAAAAATAATTGGTTCCTATAACCAATCTTTTTTAACAGGATTTGATTTATTTAAGTAATTTCCTAATCTAGATTTTTTTTACTTCGGAATAATTTATTCAAAGAATTTTTTTTCTTTGAAGTAATTCTTTTTTCAATCGATCCTTTTGTTGGCTTAGTTTTTTTTCTTTGCTTTGGTATAAGCAATGCTTTGCTGATGAGTATTTCAAGCTTATGTATCGCTACTTCTTTATTCCGCAGAAAGGTTCTGTGTTCGGAAGAATTCATCAGAATATACTCAGCACCCGTTGTTCCAGCGAGTAGAGAGCGTTTGTATTGTGTTAAATATTTAATGAGTCTTTCTGCCTCTGTCTTTGAGAGGTTGTTTGAGTTATGGATTTCAAAAATCACCTCTGCCTTGGTGCTTCGTTTGTTGACATTTTGTCCTCCTGGCCCTGTGCTTCTTGAGGCAGAAATTTTAATATCAGCTTGCTGTAATCGACCATTCCATTTCGTTTCCGCCATGGTAAGAGTGTAAATAATTCGATATAACTTTGCCTATGAAAAAACACCTTTTAGCGACAAGCGCATTTATATTACTCTCTGCTTTGCTCTTGGTAGCTCAAAAAGCTCAAGCCTGTGATTTTTGCGGTATCTATACACCTCTCCTTGTTCGAGAACATCAAGCTAAAAACCTAGAAGTAGGTGTTCGAGAAGATCTGCTGGGTTATTCAAAAACAAAGCGTGACGGAAATGATGAAAATGCATTAGGTAGCCAAAATCAAAAAATTAATGTTACTGAGTTCACAGCTCAATATTCATTTTCAGATCGATTCTCACTGTTAACTGCTGTTCCGATTGTTAATCATAATATTAAAAGAAGAGTTGCGGGTGAATTTGATACTGATAGTGAAAGTGGCGTTGGTGATGTTGCAGTCTATGCAGATGTAGTGCTTTTAAGGAAAGCTTTAAGAGGTGGCGGGATGTTTCAATGGGATTTCTTTGGTGGTTTAAAACTTCCCTCAGGTGGGACTGATAGACTTTCAGAGACTTCTCAAAATACTTGGAGCGAAACAGGAATATACGGCGGTGCAGTTTCCCCAGGAAGTGGATCCTTTGATTTTCCAATAGCTACAGGAATTCGTTCAGAGTTTAATTCATGGCTTGTCGATGCTTTAGTTCAATATAATCTTCGAACAGAAGGAGACCAGAGTTATCAATATGGTAATGACCTAAGGTGGAATGTAGGAGTTGGTCGTCGTTTCTATGAAGACCATGATTTCTCGTTTGATGGCCAATTATTTCTTTCTGGTTTAACAAAAAATAAAGACACCCAGAATGGATTTGATGTAGTTGATACTGGTCAATCATTTTTAGCCTTTGGACCAAGAGTAGATCTTACCTTTAATAATCGATACTTAGTGTATGTTAAAATTGATGCACCAATTTCAAACGATAATGATGGTTTACAAACACTGCAAGATCACAGAGTTCAAATCGGATTTAATGCTCGATTATGAATCGAAAAATAATTTTCTATGATGGAGTTTGCGCACTTTGCAATTGGTTCATACTTTTTGTTATTCGATTTGATACACAAGGAAAATTCTTTTTTTTAGCTCAAGAAAACTCTCTTGCTCAGGAATTTGCAGATAAATTTAATTTCACTTTTGAGCCTGGTGAATCTGTTTTTGTTCTGGATGAATCGGATGGAAGTATTCGAAAGAAAAGTGATGCTGTTTTCTATGTCTTAGTTATTCTAGGCGGGGTGTGGTCTATAATAAGCTTATTTAGTGTTTTTCCGCTTGCTTTGAGAGATTATATATATGACCTGGTTGCCCAGAATAGGTATAAAATCTTTGGAAAATTAGATAGTTGCCCCATCCCACCACACAATATACGAAGCAGATTCCTTTAATGCATAGCCGGGCTCTTTTTCCTTTTATTAGGTCTTAGCCTTCGGTTAGTATCATAAGGATAATGCCGAAGTCTGGATTTAAATTTCTTACTGAAATATCCCACATATTTAGCGATTACTCGCGTTCGAATTCTGATGAAACTTTCAATACTTTATTAGCAAAAATTGGTTCATTTTCGTCTGCCGATCGTTCTTGGATAATTCAGTTAAAAAAAGAGCAAGCATTAGTAACCCATGAATGGTGTAAGGATGGGGTACCGTCAGGACTTCAAATTGATGAAGTTTTTCCGATGAATGAACTTGCCTGGTTTACTGAAAAGCTTTTTACCGAAGGTCTGCTTTGTATCGAAGATACAAACTCAATTCCCGAATCTGCTGTATTAGAGCGAGAAGTATGTAGTCGCCAAATGCTTAAAGGCATCCTTGCTTTCCCTATTAAGTTAGACAACGTTCCGGTTGCAATTATTGGGATAGACATGGTGAATAAGTCTCAAACTTTTTCAGAAACACTTATTGAATCCTTAAAAGTTGTTTCTTTATTAGTGAGCCCAATTTTGCATCGAGAAAAACTAACAGCGAGTAAGGAAGAGCTCGATCTAAGATTTAGAACCGTCCTTGATAATCTTACAGAGGGCGTTTCAATTGGAGATCTTGATGATACTATAATTTATGTAAATCATCGTTACGCACAGATGCTTGGATATTTACCTGAGGAGATCTTAGGAAAACAAGCGTATAAGTTTCTCATACCGATAGAAGAGCAGCATAAAATATCCGAAGGAACTTCCAGACGTCGTGCAGGACAGTCAGATTCTTATGAAGTAACTCAATTGAGTAAAAGTGGAAAACCATTGTCAACAATCGTTAACGCCTGTCCTTATAGAAACGTTCACGGTGAAGTCGTTGGTAATATTGCGTGTCACATCGATATCACTGAACAAAAAAAATCATCAACTGAAAATGTAGCCTTGCAGCAGCATCTGTTTCAGTTACAAAAAATGGAAGCGGTAGGGCAGCTAGCAGCAGGGCTTGCACATGACTTAAATAATCATCTGACCGCTGTCGTAGGGCACTTAAACCTTATAAAATTGAACTCAGAGATAAGTGATCAGACCAGAGAGAGTGCAGACGCAGCCCTTCTTGGGTGCCGAGTTGCTAGTGATATGATTAAACAGCTTTTGTCTTTTTCTTCACAAGCTGAGCTAGCAATGACTAAAGTTAGTTTAAAGTCAGTCGTTGATAGTTCTATTGAGTTATCAAGAGGGATATTAGGTAAACAAACCTCAGTAAAAATGAGTGGACAGGTTTTAGACCATTTGATTTTTGCTGATAAAAACCAACTATCACAAGTAATTACTAATCTTATTATTAATGCAATTCATGCTATGCCCAATGGTGGGACCATTGGATTTCACTATTCAGTTTCTGAGGTTGATCAGGTTAAATTCTGTAATCCAATCGCCGAGCCTGGTCGTTACGTAGTTCTAACAATTAGTGATACTGGATGTGGTATTAAAGAAGAGTATCTTTCTAAAATTTTTGAGCCATTTTTTACGACTAAAAAAAATGGTACTGGCACTGGTCTTGGTCTTTCAATGGCGTATGCAATTGTACAAAAACACGGCGGATGGATTGAAGTTGATTCACAGGTTGGTTCAGGTACGGTATTCTCTCTTTATCTTCCACTTGCGGGAGATCACGATAAGGGATCGCTCGATGCTCAGGTCTCGGTTAGTCGTGAGCAAGATGCGCCACTTGGAACAATCTTGGTAATAGATGATGAACCCGTTCTCGCTGAATTAGCCTGTAGCTTTCTTCAGCGTGCAGGTTTTAAAACATTTAGCTTTTCAGATCCTTTTGAAGCCTTCACCTGGTACCAGAAACATCAAAGCACTGTATCGTTGATTTTACTCGATATGAAGATGCCTGGGTGCAGCGGAGCTGAGAGTTTTGAAAAACTAAAAGCCATCAATCCTGATGCTCAAATTGTGCTTATTAGTGGGTACGTAGACGACCTTGAAGTATCAAGGCTGCTCAGTCGAGGAGCCTTAAGTTTTATTCAAAAACCAATTAAATATAGTGAACTTGTCGACTGGATAGCTAAAACAGTTAAAATTTCGCATGCAGGTGCATCTATAGAGCCTCTTTTTCACTGAAAGCCCCTTAAAAATTCTTACTAAGTTTAAATTACTTAAAGAAAACCCCTTTTCGGATATTTAAAAGCTGTATATCGTTCTCCTATAGCAGGAGATGTTTAGTAATTTTCAGCCCGCCTCTCATCGACGATTCCCCGTATCAACACGGGAGCTCAGATCTCTTTGCCGTTCTTCTCGCTCTCTTGAAGAAATAGCTTTAAGTTGGTGCTCCGAAAAAAAGAGTATTTTTATAAGCAGAGACATTGAACACGCCCCAGACCAAGTAACCTTTGTTTTTCTTATTAAAAAAAGGGTTATTGGAACCGTCACTGCTCCAATTGAGTCAATTTTGTCAGAATACCCAATTACAGAACCAGTCGATCAGCATTTTAGCTTCAACGAATCGTTGCTTCGTCCCGAAGAGAAATGGTTCCGACGGAGGCAAATTCGATTAGGGTTGTCATATTCTAAGGAACTGGGTGCAAATGTGGCTCCTTCAGAAAGTATTGGAGAACTAATTTTAAGTTACTGCTTATCTGCGGTTGGCTATGCTGAGATTCGTGGCATTGCCCGAGACGATGCTGATCACCATCAAAATTTATTATTAGACCTCGTCTGTGTGCATAAAGGTTCACAAACTGGATGGTCTGAACAATTCTTGATAAATCGTGAGCAGCTCAGTGTTACACTTCAATTCCGATCCGTACTAGAAAGCGGTGTGATTCACTAATACATATTCTAAAGAGACAACTTTTCTTTTACTTTTATAAAACATGCAACAGCTTTTTCAAGCTGTTCTTTTGTGTGTGCCGCAGACATTTGAGTTCGTATTCGAGCGGCTCCCTTTGGAACAACAGGAAAAGAAAAACCGATGACATAAATTCCTTCGGCAAGTAAAGCATCCGCAAATTCAGAAGCTTTCTTGGCATCACCAATCATTACAGGAATGATTGGATGGATTCCTTCTTTTAGACTGAATCCTGCATCTGAAAGGCTTTTTCTGAAAAATGCTGTGTTCTCTTTTAATTGATTAATTGCACCTGTGTTCTCTTTAAGGATCCTTAAACACTCAAGACTTGCAGTAACAATTGCAGGGGCTAATGAGTTACTAAATAAATAGGGACGACTTCTTTGACGGAGAAGATCGATAATAGGCTTTCTTCCAGAAGTGAATCCGCCTGAAGCACCACCTAATGCTTTTCCGAGGGTCGAAGTAATAACGTCAATTTTACCCATAACATTACAGTGTTCAATTGAACCACGACCAGTGGCGCCAAAAAATCCTGTTGCGTGACAATCATCGACCATGGTGAGTGCATCGTAGCGGTGAGCAAGTTCTACGATTGCATCAAGCTTTGCAACGTATCCATCCATCGAGAAGACTCCATCTGTTGCAATCAGAATTTTCTTAGCACCTTCTTTTCTTGCAGTTTTTAGATGAGCTTCAAGCTCATCCATATCTCCATTTGCATAACGGAAACGTTTGGCTTTACATAAACGAATACCATCAATAATCGATGCGTGATTTAAGGCATCACTGATAATTGCATCTTCTTCGCCCAGAATAGTTTCGAATAATCCACCATTTGCATCAAAACAAGACGAGTAAAGAATTGTGTCGTCCGTGCCAAGAAAAGATGCAATCTCTTGCTCAAGCTGTTTATGAATTGATTGTGTTCCGCATATAAATCGAACGGAAGCGAGACCAAATCCAAATTGTTCAATTCCCTTTATTGCTGCAGCTTTAATTCGAGAGTCATCGGCAAGGCCAAGGTAGTTATTTGCGCAGAAATTAAGGACTGTTTTGTCGTTTACTGTAATTTCTACTTTTTGAGGGCTTTTTATGATGCGCTCTGTTTTATAGAGCCCAGCAGATTTGATCTCTTCAAGCGTTGAAACAAATGGAGCTAGTAGTTCTTGAGTATTATGCATATTTTTTCCTAATCGAAGGTATTAAGTATTCTGAAAATGCTGAATCAAATGAATAGTTAGATTTCCAATTCCAGTCTTTCTGGGCCTTGCTATCGTCAATGTCGCCTGGCCATGATGCAACAATAGCTGAACGTTTTAGATTCGGATTATATGTTACTTCAATATTGCCAAAAGATTGACGAACCTTTTCCTCGATCTGTTTTGCTGTAACAGAGAAACTGCCAACATTGTATGATCGTCTTGTTAGTGAAGACTGAGGTGCTTGGTAGAGCTCGATCATCGCACGAACTGCATCAGGCATAGTCATAAATGGAAGCTTGGCTGTCGGAGGAACAAAACAAGAATAGGATTTACCAGAAGCCCCAGCGTGAATCATCTCTGAGCCGTAATCACTGGTTCCACCTGTTGGCATCGTATCCGCACTGAGTAGCCCAGGATAACGAACGGCTCTAAAATCAAGTCGAATATCATCTGGAGTAGATGTCAGAAATTTATAAAAGTCTGAGTAGTACGTTCCTAAATTTTCAACATGGAGCTTGTTATTTCCGTACATTGTGATTGGAAAATTCCATGCATTTTCTTTGATAGACTCTTTTGGATTTTTTTCATCAGCAGGAATTCCGTAAACAGCAATGGTGCTCGGAAACATAAACCGAATCGATTTTTTCTGTATGATACTACTTTCTTGAGCTGCTGATAGGAGGTTGAGTGTTCCTCCTACATTCACACCGTGAGTTCTCTCGGGTTCACGCTCTCCGCCAGAGGAAAGAATTGCAGCCAGGTGAAAAACTCCCGTGAAAGAGTAATCGCTAAATATTTTTTTTATAGCATGATGATCAGTTATATCAGCAGTCACGTGAGTGAGTCTTGCTGAATATTTTGATTTTAGATCTTTTTCTTGGGGGCGAAGATCTAAGGCGATAATTGATGTGTCGGTCTCATCAAGAAAGTACTCAATCAATGAGTGACCAACTTCTCCTTGGGAGCCGGTAATTAGTATTGTATCCATATTAGGGGACAATCATCGTACCAGAGCCCTCATTAGTAAAGATTTCTTGTAAAATTGCATCGGTTCGAATACCAGAAATTATATGAACCTGGGGTACTCCCGCACCAATAGCATCCAATGAGGTTGTAAGCTTAGGAATCATTCCCCCAGAGATACCAGTCCCTTTTAATAGCTTTTCAACGTCATTTTTACTCAAAATTGACAGGAGAGTTTGCGGATCGCTTACATCTTGTAGCACACCATCAACAGCCCCAAGAATACAGAGCTTTGTTGCACCAACTGAACTTGCAATACGAGAAGCGAGGGTATCAGCATTAATATTTAACACCTGACCAGCGTTATCAGATGCTAAAGAACAAATCACAGGGATGTAATTTCCTGCTAGTAAGTGAGAGATAACAGAGCCATCAACTGATTCAATATCAGCTACAAAGCCAAAATCAACTTCTCGCTCCTTTCCTAGCTCTTGATCATAGACTTTTTTAGGGCTTCTTTTTGTAGCTTTTATCAGGCCTCCGTCAATTCCACTCAGTCCAACCGCTCGGATATCATGTTTTCTAAATGCTGCAATCAGGTCGGTATTTAACTGGCCTGCAAAAGACATCTTTGTAACATCAAGCATCTCTTTCGACGTAACACGTCGTCCAGAAACAAACTCACTTTCAACTCCTAATTTAGAACTTAATGAAGTAGCGTGTTTTCCTCCACCGTGTACCAGTATTATTTTAATACCAACAAGGCTTAACAGAGATAGTTGTTCGATGACTTGATCAGTAGCAACGCTATCTTCACAGATATCGCCTCCCATTTTGATAACAAAAATTTTGTCACGAAATGTCTTGATATAAGGGAGTGCTCCACGAAGTGAGGTAAAATCAAGTACTGAAGAAAATTGAATTGACATCTGACTGTATCCTTTATTGTTCAAATATTTTTTCAAGAAGAGCTGCTTGAGCCCACATTCTGTTTTCTGCTTGGTCGATAATTGCAGAAGCTGGACAATCAAGAGCAGAATCAGCAATTTCTAGATTTCTTCGCACCGGTAAGCAGTGAAGGAATGTTTTTGTATCAGCTAAAGATTTTTCAGTAACCATCCACTGCTTGAAATCTTGAGCAAGTTTAATAATTCCTTGTGGTTTTCCGTACATTGATACCGGCGCCCAGTTCTTTGCATAGACTATTGTCGCACCTTTCAGTGCTTGTTGTTGTTCAAAGTTAACTTCGACTGAACCCCCTAGTGATTGAGCAATCTGAGAAGCTTGTCGTACATAATGCGGTGCAAGATCGAAACCTTTTGGATGAGCTATCGTAATATCAAGTCCTAAATGAGCTGCTGCAAGGAGTGCCGAGTGACCGACAGCCATTGGTAGTGGTTTTACGTGAGGAGCCCACGTAAGTACAAACTTAACTTTTTCATGACCATGTCTTTCTCGGATTGTCATCATATCAGCGAGTGCTTGAGCAGGGTGCTCGACGGCGGACTCCATACTGATAAGTGGGACAGTGGAGTATTTCTCGAAACTTCTAATAATTGAGTCCTGAAGATCTTCTTCAAGCGATTTTAACGATCCAAAGCTTCTGACACTTATTGCGTCAACGTATCGACTCAATACTCTTGCTCCTTCTTTAACATGTTCAGTGGTTGATCCATCCATGACTGAGCCTTCCTGGAATTCAAGATTCCAAAGATCCCCACCAGCTGCAAGAGAAATTGCTTTTCCTCCAAAGCGATGCATCGCCATTTCAAAAGATACACGGGTTCGAAGAGATGGATTAAAGAAAAGCATACCGAGTGTTTTCCCACTAATACTCGATGGAATAACTTTGCCAGATTTAATCGATATGCCGCGATTTACGAGGTTCAAAATTATTTCTGGTGAATGATTAAGAAATGAAATAAAACTTTTCATAATTTTCTAGTTTAATTTAAAAAACTTTTGAGGTGTAAGCCAAACTCTTCAATGTGTTCTTTCTGGAGGATAATTGGGGGTAATAGTCTTAGTACATTAGGATCTTTGCATGTTCCAGTGATAATTCCTTTTGAAAGAAACTGCTTCAGGAGCTCTTTAGCAGGAATCTTTGTTTTGATTCCAATTAAACAACCGCGGCCTCTGATCTCTTCTACGCCTGGGATTGAAGAAAGACTTTGCCAGCATTCATTTAGTTTTTGAACGTGTTTAAATAAGTGACGAGAAGTGAGTTCATGAACAGTTGCCTCTATAGCAGCCATTGCAACTGGGGCAGCTCCGTATGTAGATCCAAGGTCACCCATTTTTACCTTTGACGCGATATGATCATGAACAAAAAGAGCACCAATTGGGTATCCGCTTGCGATTCCTTTTGCAGTAGTAAACATGTCTGGTTCAATTCCAGAATATCCAGAAACAAAAGGTAGTCCCGTTCTACCAAAACCTGTTTGAACTTCATCAAAAATCAAATGTGCTCCAACTTTTGTACATTGCGCTCGGAGCGCTTCTAGAAATTTATTCTCGAATGAAGTTACGCCTCCTATGCTTTGGATCGGTTCTAAGATAACAGCGGCATAAGCATCTGTAATTTTTTCAAGGTCATTGTAATCGTTTGGTGTTAGGAAAGTAACACGATCACCACACCAGCCTTTTAACTCAGCGTGCGATTTTGTTCCTTCAGTAACAGCTGTACAAAGGAGGGAGCGTCCATGGAAAGCTCCTTTAAAAGAGATAAGTTTATCTCTTCCTGTTAATCGGATAGAGAGTTTGAGGGCATTTTCGTTTGCTTCAGCACCAGAATTACAAAAAAAGAAATGATGGAAACGTTTCCAAACAATTTTCTTTAGAGCTTCAGCAGCATGTTCACGTATCGGAATACGTGCAATATTTGAATAAAAGAAAAAAGTTCGACTCTGTTTTTCTATGGCATCAATAATTGCTTTCGGGCAGTGCCCAAGAAGTGAGACGGCGTGTCCACCATACAGATCAAGATATTTTGACCCATCTTCAGCGTAAACATAAACCCCTTCCCCACGTACAAGTGGGAACGGAAGTTGTTCATAGGTATCAAGGAGTGGTGATGCGTCTATCATACTTTAAATTGGACGAAGTCCTCCAAAAAATAAACCAGTTGTTTCAGGTAATCCTAGGGCTATATTCATATTCTGAATCGCTTGTCCTGCCATACCTTTGATGAGGTTATCTATGGCAACGTGAATTATGACTTTGTCTTCTTTTGAAAAAATTGAGATATCAGCAAAGTTAGATCCAACTACATTTTCAAGTTCTGCTGCAGTATGTTCGGGTAGAACTCTTATAAATGGATCATTTTTAAATTGTGTCTCAAAAAGCGACCTGACGTCTTGTGGTTTTGTTGCATTAGTTAGATCGATAAACGTAGAACAGAGAATTCCCCTACTAACAGGCAGACTATGAGGGACAAAACTGAGGTTCTTAATTGCAGCGCTATTTTGGTGTTGAGTGTGAGAGAGAGATTCAATAATTTCAGGTATATGTTGATGCTCTAATGGTTTGTAAGCATAAAAGTTCGCGTGACGAACAGGGTGATGAGTGTTGGGTTTAGGTTCTTTTCCAGATCCTGAAGACCCTGTAGCAAGATGTAGAGAAATATTTGAAATCGGTGGAATATCATTAGAATTACTGGAAGTAAAAGGTAGTAGTGAAAGAGTTGCAGCGGTTGCCAGGCAACCAGGATTAGCAATAACTCTACTTTTTGTTATCTCTGATCTAAAAATTTCAGATAAACCGTATGATGTATTACTTCTTAGTTCTGAAAAAATCGGTGAATGAGGATAGAATTTTTGATGTGATTCAATTTCTTTTAGTCTAAGGTCTCCACTGAGATCGATGATGAGCGCACGTGGGAACTGTTTTTGAACTTCGTCAATAACTTTACTGCTTTCACCGTGCGGAAGACTGGAGAAGATTACTTGTTGGGAAAGAGATCCAAAATCAGCTGGAATTTTTTCGCAAAATTTTAGATTATAAATAGATCGTAGATGCGGATGCAGATCGCAAATTGTCTTTCCAGTGTTGCTTCGTGATTGAACCGAAAAAACTGAAACTTGAGGATGCATCGAAAGCAGGCGCAGGAGTTCTCCACCTCCGAAACCAGTAGCACCCAGTA
The DNA here is from genome assembly GCA_044356295.1 of Bdellovibrionota bacterium. GTDB lineage: Bacteria > Bdellovibrionota_C > UBA2361 > UBA2361 > JBIKWN01 > JBIKWN01. Next base: position 25,222 of record JBIKWN010000010.1, on the reverse strand, counting down.
CAGCAACATTAATTTTTTCACATTGAGTCATAGGATGCATTTTATTGAATATCTGTTAATAATCCTTTTTCTTGAAGAATTGTAAGGATTGAACAAGCAAGTTCTTTTCCTTTCGTACGTGCATTAATTGCCTTAATACTTAGAGTTTCTTCAATAAACTTACTGCCCACATCATTATCTGTTGTCGGGCCAGTAATAATATCAATAGTAATCCCAAAAGTGTCTTTTAGGAATTTTTCGCTTCCCCAAGCACCAACGGGATCGTTTGCGCAGAGGATAAATGCTACTATTCGATTTTTAATATTTTGATTTGCCAAGATATTTTGAACCCCATACATTCCTAGGATCCCATCCCCCAGTTCGGCGACAATGACATCAGGTTGTTTGGTGCTTAGGTGATGAAGTACTGATTGTGCAGAAGGAAGAGCTGTTTCAGGTCCTGTGGTAACAATTCCTGCATCGACAAAAGATGCGCTCCATTTGGCACCATGATCTACCATGTTAAGAGTATCTCTTAAAAGCGAAACGCCCGTTAGTTTAGCAGCAGCAATTGAAACTGATTTTTTATTTAATTCTCGTATAATTTGGCAAGCCGCAAGTGTTTTTCCGGCATTCATGCAGGTTCCAGCAATAAATATAATTGGAGCTAGTCCATCGTGTTGAATCTGTTGATCGGTTACCACGGGGAGTGAATTCATTGAAACATGCGCTGGTAATCCAGTTCGGCTTTCGAAATCTGGAAAAATCAGCACTGCTCCAAGTACTTCAAAATCAAATGGAGCACCTACATCAGGATTACTCGAAGTACATTTACCAATCACGCCACCTAAATTAAGAACGTTTAGAATATCCCCAACGTTAATAACTTCAGGAACAAAACCTGAATAACCTTGAAGTGCGTTGCGGTGACCAAGAGCTCCAATGACAATATCGCCGTCATTTAATGCAACCATTCTACCATCGGTATTTTCGAGAGTGTTGTACTTTGACTTGTCACCGTGAATTCTTCCTGCAACTAGATATCCTTCCTTTGCGGTAATATCAGAGCTTAAACGAATATCGAAACGAAGCGGAACGTTTTTCGTTGAGGATCCAATTTTATCTGCAGTGATTCGTATCATATGTTTGGTAGGTTGGTTATAGCTGTTTAATTTTTTTGATGACACGAGTTTGAGATGATTTATCTTTTGTAGCTACAAAAATTGTATTATCACCAGCAACAGTTCCGACGACACCCTCTATCGATTCAAGATCAATAGCTTCTGCTACAGCTGATGCACCACCAGAGGAGGTTTTAACAACAAGTAAATTATTTCCAGCTGTATCAATCTCTCTGATGAGGATTTTTATCGGGGATTGAAAGGTTCCAATTTGGATTATTCGGTAGACTCCAGCAAGTTTTGTTACACCTAGCTCTTTAAAGTCACGGCTAATGGAAGATTGATTGACATCAAAGCCCTCTCTAATCATTCGCGTAACAACGTCTTCTTGGCACGTAAAATCAAACGCATCGAGGAGTTTTCTGATGGTCGCATGGCGAGAGGATTTGTTATCTATAGGTGTAAGTTGAGACAAGAGGGGGCTCCGTTTGCATAATTATGCTAGATATTGAATAATTATGCAATATGAGCCCCAATAAAAATACAAATAAACCAACATTAAAACCACTTTGGGATAAGGGATCTGCTATCAGCGATCGCATGCAGCAATTAACAGTAGGCAGTGATCCAGTCTACGATGGGCAACTTTTTATTTATGACTGTATTGGTTCGGCTGCTCAAGCAAAAGTTTTGCATCATGCCTCTATTATCGATACTCATGAGTTAACTTCAGTTTTAAATGCATTACGTGAAATCTACAGTGAAGCTTTGAAAGGAGGCATAACGATTCCTTATCAGTTAGAAGATTGCCATACACTTCTTGAGTCAAAACTTGTTGAAAAAATAGGGGATATCGGGAAAAAAATTCACACGGGGCGGTCTAGAAACGACCAGATTATCCTTACCACCAGACTTTTCTTACGAGAACAGATTTCAGAAATACTTGCACAACTGATAACGATCTCAGATCTCATCTCTCTTTCATACGAAAAAAATTCAGAAACTTTTCTTCCCGGATACACTCATTTACAACCAGCAATGCCTTCCTCAGTTGGAATGTATCTTCATGCTTTTTACGATTGGATGTTGGAATGCATTGAAGAAGGGGTGCACTTATATAGTTCGATTAATAAAAATCCTCTAGGGGCTGCTGCAGGTTTTGGTTCATCGCTTCCACTTGACCGTGAGTTTAGTGCAAGAGTTCTTGGATTTGATGGTATTCAAAGAAGTTTTATAGATATTCAAAATAGTCGCGGTAGATATGAAGAGCGATTCCTTTTTTGGCTTTGTTCAATAGGTTCGTTGTTTGAAAAATTTGCTTGGGATATGGAGTTATTTTTTACGAAAGAATTTAGTTTCATATCACTTGATGATTCGATGACAACAGGATCATCAATAATGCCTCAAAAGAAAAATCCAGATATTGTTGAACTCCTTAGAGGTCGGTCTGCATTACAACGATCGTTTGTAAATCAAATCCAAGCCGTTACCAGTAAGTTACCTTCGCACTATCATAGAGATTTAGCGTTAACTAAACAGCCTCTTTTTGATGGAATTGAGAACATGAAGTTTATACTAGGTATGTCTGAAATTCTGATTCCTGCAATTTCATTCAATGAAGAAAAACTTAACCAGTCAAGAATTGATAATCCGGATATGTATGCTACTTACGCAGCGTATCAAAAAGTTAACAAAGGAATTCCATTCCGCGATGCTTATGCTCAGACTGCAAAAGAAGTCTCGGAGCATAAGATTTCTCATCTTGGATATGAAGCTGAATACAATGCAATCTCATATGAAGTTTCTTTTCAAATGAAGCAATCAAAAGCCGATTCTATTCGGCTTCAGGATAGTATTAAAAAAATTGAAGCAAAACTTGAGAATGTAACGAGTGAAATCTTCTCGGTTTAAAAGTTTCATAGGGATCGATCAAACAGGGGCAGTCCTTCAGAATGGGTCTGTAAAGAAACTTCCCTGTACCATTGTTGATTTATACAAAGGTAAAAAGAGGGCACGTACTAATATTTTTTTATCAGGACTGTATCCTGATGCTTTCTTAGAAATAGTACCTTATGAGAGATTAATCGATAGTTTTATTCTTGTTGATTCGGTATTGGGAATTCCGGCAGAAAATACTATCAATATGCCTCTTAGGAAGCTGTTCAAAAAAGCTAATGCCTATCAATTTGAAGGAAAGAAGTATGGAGCTTCAGTTGCACACCGATTTTTTAATGAAGTTGTTTTGAATGCTCGTGATGATCAGTTGCTTCCAACGCGTCATGCAGAGCGACTGACAAAAGCAAATTCAATTTTCAAACTAAAACCATTTCAAAAAAATATCGGATGCGGAACGTTTCGAGTTTGGAAGGACCTTGATGTTGATCAAAATTGGTACACTATCTGGCCATTCGAAAATCAGGAAGCCTCCAAAGCATTTATTGCAGAAGGGTATCCTTCGTTTTTGTGGAAAACATTTATTAAATCCCCTCGAGGGGATGAAAAAGGGTTATTAAAATTTGCAAAATCTAGAGGGATATCAATTGACTTTGGTGGTTATAGTAGCTTTTTTTCAGTTGATTCAATGGATAGTTTTGTTCTTGCACTGTTTGCTGCATTTGAAAATAGCCAGATACTTTTAATACCGCCGTCAAAATCCGTAGTTAAAAAAGAAGGATGGATTTTTGGACTTACTTCTTATTAGTCAGCCACAAGTGGATTTGTAAGCGTCGTAAATATTTCATCAGTATCTGATTTACCATCACTGTCGGTATCACTAATATTGGGATCGGTAAGAAATTTTTTAGTCTCGAGCAGATCCGAAATACCATCAAGATCTGTATCAGGACGACGAGCTTTAAAGTGCTTTGTTAGGTCAGGTATGTAGGATCTAAATGCTTTTGCAATCGTTGTATAGCCAAGCGGTGTTGGATGGATTTGATCCTTGCCAATAAGTCTTTTTGAAACTAAATCAAATCGAAGGTCAGAAGGGAATCGATTCGTGCTTTTAGCAAGAATGATTTCATTGAGTAGTTTTACCCAAGGACCTTGAGAACCTCTATTAGGAAGCATTAGAACGGCCTTAATTACCATTGGCTCATAGCCAGTATCTTTTAAGACTCCTCTGGCAATCTGTTTAGTTATTCTGTTAAGAATATTATATGTGGCTGATGGTTCACCCATGAGCCATCTATCATTTCTACCCACATCCAGAATTATAGCATCAGCTTCATTCAGTGATTTTCTAAAAGCTGGATAAGGATCTTTTACTTTGAATGTATCTAATACTATTGGCAAAAGTTTAACTGCACGCAGACCTTGAACCCCGTAACTTTCAACAGTAACTTTTGAGAGAGATTTCTTTAATCTTTTTACGTAACCGCCTTTATTGTCATTGACGGTATCCCCAAATCCAAACACAAAGCTATCACCAATAAAAAATATTTTTACGACTCCGTCGCAATTGTAATCTAAAATTCCGTTCTTTCCTGGGCATGCAAAAGCATTATTCGTAATAAAAAGTGCTAAGGTAATTAGTGCCAAAACGATTCTATTCATGGGTGAAAAATACCAATATTTTCCGTATGACTCAAACTTTGCTAGCCTGAGATAGGTGAACTCAAATAAAACCTTATTTATAGCACTCTTTCTGCTTTTTATCCCCTTTTTAGGGGTCAAAGAGTTTTATTCCCGAGGTGAAGCCAGAGAAGCTCTCGTTGCTCAATCAATGCAGCTTACGGGAAATTACATCCTTCCAGAAGCTTATAATGGGGCTGTGCCTTCGAAGCCGCCACTACTCCATTGGATGATTAATGGCGCAAGTTTTGTAACGGGCTCACTTGATGAGTTCACTGCTCGATTACCATCTGCAATGTTAGCACTGCTTGGGGCGTGTGTATTTTTTTATTTTTTAAGTTTACGAATACCTGCTCAAGAGGCATTCCTTACTACTGCTATTTTTGCGACAAACGTTCAATGGTTCAGAAATGGAACGTCGACCCGAGTTGACCTTATCCTTAGTGTTGCAATTCTATTTGCACTTATTGAGATGTATAAATGGTGGGAAAGAAAATTAGTTGGCTATCCATGGCTCGCTCTTTTTTCGCTTGTTGCAGCTGCTTTGACGAAAGGTCCAGTTGGTATTGCACTACCATGTATGGTCTTTGGATTATTTCTTCTTATTAATCGGTATAAAATTCATCACGCATTTTGGTACTGCCTACAGCTTGCCCTTCCAGCAATGATGTTATCACTTCTCTGGTACGGGGCTTGTTACATTGAATTTGGGCAACTTTTTTTGGATAAAGTCTATTATGAAAATATTGCACGACTCACATCTTCTATGGAAGATGAGCCTCATAAACATTCAGTGTTCTATCTTTTAGGTACGCTGCTTCTTGGACTTCTTCCATGGATTATTCCTTGCTCGAGTCTTTTAACCAAATTTTCATTTAGTAAAATATTTACATTTGTTAAAGATCGGTCACTAAGAAGCTACTTTTTTCTTTGGTTAATAGTTTTTATTGTATTTTTCTCGATACCATCAAGTAAAAGAGATACCTATCTATTACCTGCTTTTGCACCTGCTTCTTATTTTGTCGCATCGATGCTCCTTGTCAGCTCAAAGAAATTTATTCGGTATTTTTCATCAACGATACGTGTTCTTTCTGTTGGGCTTCTTATTTGTTCTGCGATTTTATTTCTCGCCTTCTTCCCAATAGAGCGTTCCCATGAAATTATTCAAATGCTCTTCGAATTTAGAGAAGATCACTATGTATCTCTTTGTTTCTCAATCCTAGCATCGCTGAGTATTCTTATTTTCGCCCAAAAAATAAAAAATCCTACTAACCCACTCATTATAACAAGTTACTATTGGATAGCCCTTCTTATTCCAATTCAAGGAATTTTTGCCCCTGCATATGCGAATTCAATTTCGTATCGTTCAGTGAGTGATGAAATCAGGCAGATAGTTATTCAAGAGAAAAAACTGTACTCATTTCAAGATGAATTTTATGGTGTTAGTTTTTATTTACAAAAGCCTTTCTTTTCAGTTAGTACGGATAAAGAAAAAAACGTTGATAGTGGTATCGTATTATTATACGAACGAAACCTAGATGAATTTCAGAATAAACTCCGTGGCGATCAATGTTTTGATACAATCCACCGCTCATCACGAGCCGTCGTAAAAGAGAAGCAACACCTACTCGTCTTGAAGGTTTTTTCATGCAACACTTAGGAGGACTATGAATGATCTTACACTTGCATCACTTCTAGGTATTGTAGAAGGCTTATCAGAATTCCTTCCTATCTCTAGTACTGGTCATCTCATTGTTTTTGGAACTATCTTTGGGTTTACTGGTGAGAGAGCTGATACTTTTGAAATCTTTATCCAGATTGGCGCTATGCTTGCGGTCGTTGTTTTATACTGGAAACGTTTTCTGAACCTTATTCCAAAGCCTGATGGAGCAACTTGGTTTGTCAGAATGACGCAGGGTGGCTTTAGTGGCTGGACAGGTCTTATGAAGCTTGCTGCTGGTTGTTTGCCAGCATTTGTTCTGGGATTTCTGCTTCATAAATACATAAAGATTCACTTATTTTCTCCTATTGTCGTAGCTTACTCCTTAATTATTGGCGGAATAATTCTTTTATTTTTTCCAGAAAATAAAATTCCTAAAAAAACTTATTCCATAGATCAGATATCTTTTCTCGATGCATTTAAAGTTGGCTGTTTCCAAGTGTTAGCACTTTGTCCCGGAGTTTCACGTTCTGCATCCACTATAGTTGGTGGACTACTATGTGGTATGCGAAGAGAAGTAGCAGCGGAGTTCTCATTTTTTCTTGCCGTCCCTACGCTTATAGCTGCTGCTGGCTATGATTTACTTAAATCATTCCGTATTTTGAGTATTGATGATTTTTCTTTCTTTGCTGTTGGTACTTTTGTTTCATTCTTAGCTGCAATGATTGCAATACGTACTTTTATTGGATTGCTTCAGCGGTACTCGCTTCGACCTTGGGGCGGATATCGAATCTTTGCTGGTATAATTATATTGTATTTATTTAATTGATCTTTAAATATAAGCACCTCAATGTGAGCCTTTTATCTCAGCCCACCAAGAGCCGAATCCCAAATAATCGTCTTACTCCCTTGAATGTGTTTTGCTGTAATTTTAAAACTATCAACGGTAACTTCAATCTTTGCTGATATTCCTTTTGAAAGCCTCATGATACTTGGAAGCGTCGTGCAACTTTCATTTTCGCATGCTTTATAAGATTGATTGTCTAAAAAATAGGCTTCTTCGGCTAGAACAAGCGAATGAACATCAGACATAGTTACTGCATCAAAAGCTTGCTGCCTGTATATTTTATATTGTGGCAGTGCAATGGTAGTCAGTATGCCAACTATTGCAATACAGACTAATAGCTCAATCAGAGTAAATCCTTTTTGTGGATGATACGTTTTTTTGTTATTCATTATGTTTGATCAATCGCCTAATGAAAGACGAAAGTTTCCTAATGAACAGCAAGTAGTATTATTTTTTTGGATGAAGGCGACGTGGCTTTTCCCGTTGGAAAACTGCTTCACGGTACCCAAAATAGAGTCCTGAATAATCATCTGATATTAATTTCTTTCTGATTAAAAATTCATATATTCCTTCCGCAATTATACGGTGAGCAATCTCATTTGGATGATTATCAATACTGGGTACAACTTGCAGGCGTGCATTGTCAGTTCCTTTAAATCGGGGGAGGAGGTCTAACATCATTATGTTTTCTGATTTGAGAAGTTCAGCAATCTGTTTATGTATAGCTTCGAATGGGTAGTTATTAAATTCAAAATCAAACAGAGGAAGAACTACTGCTACAAGCGGAATGCCGCTTTCTTTTGCAAGAGTGTTGATTCTTTGAATTGATTTTTCGAAGTTTTGTTTCGTTTCAGGTTGTTGGAATAGTTCGTTATGATAATCAATATAACGTTGGTAACTTTGATAGTTATAAACTCTTTTTGAAACAAAGCGAAATAGTGCAGAATAAAACAGTACTTTCCTTATTCTAGAATCTGTCTTGGAAGGATCGAAATCTGGTGGTGTTTTTCTAAATGGCTCAAGTTGTGGATCGTTTAAGGTAATCTCAAGTATAATGAGATCGCTTTTTGCTTTGATTGCATTCTCAACGAGAGAAACTTCATCCTTTGTGCTTGCACCAGGTGTTCCGTAACTTCTGACTTCGATTTTTTTTGCATTCGGGTTAGTTTTTAAAAGCGTCTCGAGTCTGAAAGGAAAAGAGTCAAAAAACTGCATTTTTGGTGCAAATGTAAATGAATCTCCTACAACTGATATTCGAAAGGTATCCTTTGATTTTTCGATTTCTGAAGTATTTCCACGAAGTGAGCTTGATGTCGTCGGAAGGTAATATCGCTGAGGTCTTTCTGGGAATTGAGGGCGAGGCTTCATGACTTTTGCTTTTGGTGGATTGACAACAAATTCAACAACACGAACACCAAGTTCAAGTAATCCAAAACTAAAAATTATGGAAAAAATAGTAAGTGCTATTCCAAGAATAATTTGTTTTTGTTTCAACACGTCATTTTCCACGGAGTCTATCTAGAATAATTGCAGCTGCAGATCGGACAGAAAGATGATTATACAGAACTGGTCCTTCAATCGGTTCTAGATAGTAGTCAGCTCTTGCTAAAAGCTCATCACACATTCCCCAACCAGTGCCAAACATAAGTAAAAATGGTTGATCATCTTTCTCAATCAATTTCCTCATTTCGGAATAAGAGTATCTTCCTTCTCCACGAGCAGCAGAGGTTGCAATAAGTTTTGGAAGTTTCCCTGTTGATGCTTCTATATCAGAGATCGCTTCGTCCAATGAGCTTACGATTCTTACTCGCTCTAAGGCTGCTTTTCGTTTTGGATTGTATGTTGCACCGTATCCTTCTTCCCAGTGAAACTTTAAAGTTTTTGCTAATCTTCGAAGTGTTGGAGAAGAGTGAGAGACATAAAATTTAGTCACATCATAGGTGCGGCTACTTCGAGCAAGATCATGGGTATCAATCATGGTGAGTGAGGTTGTAACTTTTTCTCCTTGCTTGTTAATCATATCATCATGAAGAAGAATGACATGGAGGAGGACATTTTGATCTGATTGATCTGACATTGTGTGCTACTTTTATTTTTGTAATAGATCTGGTCTTCGTGTCTTAGTAATTTCTAAGCTTTCCTTTAAACGCCACAATCGAATCGCTTCATGATTACCACCCAGTAGCGTATCAGGAACGCGTTGTCCCATAAACTCAGCTGGACGAGTGTACTGAGGGGCTTCTAACAATTTACTCTCAGGCGATGAAAAAGATTCTTCTGTGATACTTTCAGCATTCCCAAGTACGTCAGGAAGTAATCGAATAACAGCTTCAGTGACCACAAGCACAGCAGATTCTCCGCCCATGATAATGTAATCACCTAGGGATATCTCTTCATCAACGCAAAGATTAATATAACGCTCATCTATTCCTTCGTATCGTCCGCAAACAAAGATTAATCCGCTATGTTGTTCAGAGAATGCTCTCGCTTTGTTTTGATTGAATTGATTTCCGCGAGGTGACATCAGGATAACAGGAGCATGTGGCAAGGACTCTTTAGCTTTTTGTGTTGCAAGATAGAGAGGCTCAGGTTTCATGACCATTCCAGCTCCTCCGCCGTATGGTTCATCGTCAACTTTTGAATGTTGATCGAGAGCGAAATCCCTAATATTAATTATTTCAAAGGATACACAGTTTTTCTCAATCGCTTTAGCAATGAGGCTCGTTTCTAAAAAGCTTTTAAAGAACTGAGGAAAGATTGTCAGAATAATTATTTTCATTTCTCCTCTTCCTTTTTGCCGTCATCTAAAAAAAAACCTCCCAAAGGGGAGGCTTTTTTTATTAGGTCAAGACGCTGACTATTTTTTTGCTTTCGCTTTAACAGTTTTAGTCTTGGTCGCTTTTGCAGTACCACCAGCGTTTTTAGCAATTCTTGCTTTACGCGCTTTACGTGCAGTTTGAATTTTTTTTCTTTGGTTATCTTCTCTTGCTTCGATAAGGCCAGGGATTTGTTTCTTGATTATGTTTTTAACAACTAAAGAATACTGAGCTCCGTTTTTGATCCACTTACGAACTTTATCCTCGTGAAGTGTAGCAACAGCAGGTTCTGTCATTGTATTTAATGTTCCAACGATTTCAATAAATCTCCCGTCTCTGCGGCTAGCAGTTTCAGTTGCAACAATACGATAAAAAGGACGATTTCTTTGTCCGTGACGAGAAAGTCTAAGGGTAACAGCCACTGTAGTAGTACTCCGAAATAATAATAAAATATTGGTAGGGGGCGATTATGCGTGTTTCACGGTTCTTTTTCAAGAAAATGGCAGATTCTAATCCTTTGCAGCTGCATCCAAACCCACATAGGTCGCTTTTAGAACACGGTTAGTTAAGTAAAATCAGGTAGTTATATGATTTTTTGTTCCAAATTGTACAGAATTGTAGATAAGGGTATAAAGAATTTCGTATACTTACAGCTCTACCGAACAGGAAATCTTATGAAAACAGCTCACATCACTCTCAAAACCATTACATTATTTGCATTATCATTATTAGTATCCGCCCCTGTCGTTTCTGCTCAATCATCAGACGATAATATTGACGTGGTTATGTGTGCAGCTGTTATGCCATGTACTCTTGATGGTGAAGTGCTTCCAGAGTTCAAAGATGGTCCTTGTGCTGATACGTATGAGGCTCAGTGTAGCTTTGCCCAGAATACTGCAGTTGAGAAAAGCGAGCGTTACCGTATCGCTGAATGTCGTAACGATATCCGCAGAATGAAGCAACGTCATGTTAGAACTATTAGCTCGTTAAAGCGTCAGTTAATAGCCGCTAAGCGTGCTGCTCAGCTTCGGTAATCACTTAATTTCTGATAGATATTAATTGAAATTTTTTTTGTAACGCGAAGGTCGCGAAGTACGCGAAGGAAAACTTCCTAGTTTTTCGTGTCTTTTGCGATCTTCGCATAATTCATTTTATTAATTTTATATGACTGCATTATATTGCCTATATTAACCACAAATATTCTGTTTAGTTTTAGAATTCCCTCTATGACGTAAAGGTTCTAGACTTAGTTTCTTATGTCTCCAGTGCAGTCTGATTCTTATATTTCATCAATTCTTTCAGCTTATTCAGCTGTTCATAAGTATTCATCTAAAAATAAAGCACGATTACAGGCCGTCATTAATGAATTTCGAGATACAAGACAAGCGCTTTTAGAGAGAGCGAAAAATTTAGGACTTGCAGTTATACCGACAAACTTTCCTCGCTCGATAGATGATATCTTTGAAACTGATGATGGTGGAAAACTTATAGATACTTTTTTTAAGATTCAAATTGATTCAATTGAAAGCATTCAACGAGCCATTTCATTTTGCAAAACAGAAAAGCTATTAGCTTTGCCAATTGGTGCAAAAACGAGTGCAATTGGTATTTTTGAAGCAAGAGGACTTGCTGAACGATTTGGATTAAAAGGTGTTGTTGGACTTGTATTTAAAAAAGATCCTACACCGATAGCAAACGGGAAGATCTCACTCTGTTCAAAAAACGAGAATGGCACACCCATTCGGCTTGTTCATGCTTCAGCATCGGTAAGCGTTGAAGAGGTTAATGATTTTTTAGAGAAAAATATCATTGAAGAAAGGTATCGCTACCGAATCATGCCTGATCCAACAAGTAAGGCTTATGCTCAAATTGGTGGAATTCTTGCAACTGGGGCAGAGGGTGGAAATCGAAGCCAAGCTTCAGAGGATGTTTTTTCAGTAACCGTTGTCGATGCTGAAAGCAGAGTACAAAAACTTATCGGCGAAGATGCAAAGCAGCTTGTTGGATTAAATGGTAACGCAGGGATTATTGTTGAAGCAGAATTTATTCCTACTGCTTTTCCAAAATATGAACATGGTATAGTGGTACCGCTTGCTGGGACTGGGCGAGCAGCTTGGTTGCAAGCACTTCAGTTGCAGGAACAATTGCGTCCATTTTGTTTTTCGAGTAATAACGATCCTCGCATTCAAGAAGGTCGCGGCGATGAAGGTATTATTGTTACTGGCATTGAAATACTTGCCACCTCAACGCTCTCTCTTGCGATGGGAGATTCAACAGATAGGTTTAGTGAGTCTATTCGAACATTAGTCTCAGGTAAGGAATTACTATTATTTATTACATTTTCTAGCTTTCTTTCTAGTGATGATACAGCTCTTCTAGAGTCAACATTTTACAAAGAAGCGCTGCGATTTAATGTTGAAACAGCAGATTCGGATTATTTTGATAATTTTATTGTTACAGAAAAAAATCTGTTCGAGAAAATTCGAATTTTAAGTCCTGCTGAACTTTTGTTGATGGATGGTCTTCGACATGCTGCGCCGTCACATGCACGTGAATTAGCCCGAAGAATGGGTGGAGTAAGTGAATCAACTGATATAAATATTCGTATCCACGGCGAGGATACTTCAGAACGAGAAACAGCAATTTCTTTGATTGCTGATCTTTATGCAGACTATTCAAAGAGCTTTAGTGCGCTTGATGGATTTCGGTGTCTTCCGTATGGACACTTGCACCCTGGTGTGGGGTCTGGTGGCGGTATTGATGTACACATACGAGCAATTTTTGAACTATCAAATCCTGGTAGTCGTTACAATGCACCCGAGCAAGTTGCTGAACTAAAGTCTCGTCAAAGTGCATTGTTTAAAAAATTTCTAAAGCTCCACGGAAAGCATGGTATAGAGATTTGTGCACCCGAAAAGGGAAAGTTTGCCAGTGCTGAATATTGGAATTGGTTGTGTCTGCATGATACTAATTCAGCAAGAAAGGACTTAGAGCTTTGCCAACGTTTGGGCATAGCGCTCAGCGAAAGTGGAGATCAGTTGGTCACTATCGCTGGAAGAGTTCCGCATATTTTACCTGGATTTTTTCGCCCATCTAAAAATGGTATCAAAGGATTACTAACATCAGACTGCTCGTTAGATTTAGCGGTTCTAAAACTTTCAAGTGAAAATCCAAAGCAAGAAAAGATTCGACGTCTTTTATCGCATGTTCTTTTAAGAGCACATCAGTATTATGGTATTTCTAATGATGTGTATCCTTTTTTTATAACGAGCCCCGATGAAGCTGCTCAAATTTTAAGAAGAAATTTTGGTGATTCTCATCAATATAAAATTATACATCATACACAAATTTTCGATTCGACTTCTGTTCAACATCCTATCATAACGCAAGATTCCAGTGCTGTGACTGTCATCGACCTTCATCAGGTCGCAAAAAGACCGTTATCGTTACTTCTTGTTCACCAAGACATTATAAAGAATGTTTATGCTCTGTCTGGTTCAAAAGAACATAAAGCATGTTTTCGAAATCTGTACGATATGTGGGCTTTGTGGCCATTTGAGACTCTTGAAACTCCTGATAGCATTGCAATTGCTCGAGTTGGACTTTGGTTTGATAGAGAGAAAAACGATCAAATTTTCTCTAATAAAATACACCCTAAATTTTCAGCAGATGTGATAGGAGGGATTGACCCAGAAATCTTTTCTTTTGAGCATGTTCTACACTCAACGTTTAGTGAAATTCAGCTCACTGAAAAACTTCGTACAACGATTGGTATCCCCGATGATTATCAAATAGGATTTTCTTCTTCAGCGACACAATCGATGCAGGTGATTGCAGATGCAGCGGCACAGTCAAAAGATACAGTAAGGATAATTCAAGTTGTAAACGATGTTGCATCAGCAAGGTGGAACACTATCTTTAAAAAAGCTGGTACAGATATAATTTCTATAGTTGGCTCATGGACGACTGCAGAGAATTCAGAATTAATTGATGTTACAAAAAAAATCTCTGCTATTTTGACTGATGGAAGCTCTAAAAAATCTATCGTAGTTCTTACTCCTCATAAAACATCAACAACTGCCGATGTACACCCTGATCATATTATTAAAGAACTCGATAAAGGTAATTTACGTTTAGGACGTGATTATTTGATGATCTGTGACATTACTTCTGGGATAGGTACCCGTTACTATCAAACCCTCTTGTCACCTGATACGGGACTGATGCGGCTTCCATTTCAAGGATTTATAGCAGGTTTTAATCGATCTATGGGATTGCCAGCGGGTATTGCATGCCATGCACTGTCCTCTGGTCTTTTTCAAGCCCTTGGAATGAAATTTGATTCTGAACTGCAAACTAAAAATATTTCTAACTACCATGAATCACTTCTTCTCCTCAATCACCATCTGAGTCAACGAGATACATTCAAGAAATCTGTTCTCTCTCTTGAAAATGAAAACAGAGAGAAAATGGATATTATTTTAGGTTGGCTTGAACGGCATCAGGACCTCATTGTACTTGTCCCTAACGCATATGATCGGTCTCCTTTATTGATTGGAATTTTTTCGCAAGCTAAAAATATGATCGTTGCAAAGCGATTGCTTGAAGAAATATATGGTATTCGTGTTGGTTCAGGTTGTGGCCCATTTGAGAGGGAAGGGATTCGTATTTATCTTCCTCATCTTTCAACCGAACAAGTTTTAGAAATGCTTGCAAGTTTAGATCAAGTATTAGAGCTTGATGATGTTATCCATTCCCGCGGTGAAAACATACCAAATATAGCACTTCGCGAACCTCATGATCCTCTCGCCGTTATTCGTCGTGTAGCAAAAGAGTGTACCATTGATGATATTATAAAAGATCAACTTGGACTTGATTGGCTTGGACGTTTGATACAGACATACAATGCGAATGTTCAAACACCGCAAGAATTAATACTTGTTGGTGGAAAAGTTCCAACACTTTCAACTGGTCACCGTATGAAAGCGCAGATATATGGTGAATCAAATAATATTATAGAGATGCGAAAGATTTTATCGTTAAGAAACGAAGAAACAAGACTCGATCTTCCTTTTTATTTTAAACTTTTCAAAGAAGCAGAAGATCATATTAGAGCCAAGATTCTTGGAAGCCCCGATACAAAATGGAATGATAGGGATTTTGTAGCTGCTATTGAATATCTCCTTCGCAGAATCAGAGAGCATTTATCAGAGATATCCCGACTCCTTGAAAAATATGCTGAGACTGAAGCATCTCGTGATTCGTTAGGTAGAATTGAATGGCCAATTGTTGCTTAGTTTTTCACTAATGCTAATTGTACTCGAGCAATCGCCATCCAACGTTCCCATGCAAAGAGAGGGGCACGGGTAATTATAAAAATATCATTTAATAGTGCGTGCTCTGTTGGATTTTCTAATAAGTTTTTTTTGTAAAAGACAGACTCCAAGTATTTATTAGGAATATCTCTTCTTAAGTGTCCGACTCGAGCATCTTTAGAAGCAGGTTCTAGACGTGAAAGAAATGCATCGCCGATACCCATTGGATCAATGATATGACATCGTGGACCTGCAAAATAACCAACACGTCCGATAGCACCATCAATTTTTACTGGTTGATTTTGATACGATATACCTACTTTAGAATTATAGTGAAATTCATGTGATGTTGTAGTACTCCAAAGCATAAGTCCTGACATTTGATAATCAAAAAACTTTTCATCAATAATGCCACTGATGGGAACATTCCGATCAGATTGTGGCTCTAAAAAAAGCGAACGAGCATTGAGTGATTGCCCACATAAAAGAAGAATTCCAACAGTAAGACAGGTAAAAGAATTCGTTTCCTTGGGGAGTTTCTTTGTCAGAATTGCAATCAGCAGAAACGTTGGAGCTGCAAGAAATCTGCCTACCATATAATCACCACCAACCGAAGCGATATATAAAATGTAGATAAAAATTCCTACTATTATGTACCTCTCTTTTTTTAGGCTCATGCCTAAGAAGCATGAAGTAATCCACAATATAAAAATTATGGGACTTGCAAGAATGGAAGTTGAAAAATAAACAAAGGACTGTGATAGTTTATCATAAAGAGATGCCGTCGAAGCAATCTTTGCAAAGAAAGTGTTAGGCAGTGCAAATCCGTAATAGAACAAGCCAAAAAGTCCCCAAAGTAACGGAAAAAATATCAAATAAATAATTAGCTTGAGTTGCTGTTTTTTGTCTCGTAAAGAAAAAAAATGAAAGATAAGAGTTGGAAGTACTATTAAGAGGTAATCCATTCTTGTCAAAATGAGCAATCCAGATAGGATGCCAAGTTTTTTTCCCGAAATAGTTTCGTTTGATAGTTCAGCTAAAAATAATCCAAATAAAAGATAAGCAATTGGTTGCTCTAGACCAGACGTTGCAAAATCAATAAAGAATGAGCTTACTGATAGTGCAAAAAGAAAAACAATAGATTGATATATATTGAAGTTGAGATATTTTTTTGCCGTAATGTAGACGGCAGATATTGATAAGACTAAAGAAGTCACAATTCCCAGCCAGTAAACAGATGTAAATAATGGAGAAAGTATTAGAAGTATTAAAAGCCAAAGTGGTGATGTGTATACTTGGACTCGCTCATCGATATTCCAACGAAGTCCGTATCCATTCCAAAAATTATCGATAACCCGAAAATTAATATAGGCATCGTCACAGAGCCAAGCACTGCGGAATAAGACAAAGAGCAGCAGTGCCGAAGCGACTGCCATGAGCAGTGCTGACCATGTTGATTCGTTTGATTTTGATGCGGCAAAGATATGTATCATTGTTTATCACTGATGATAGTACTTTGACTTGCTTTTCTTAGCACGAGGGTACTTTTTGTAACGCGAAGGTCGCGAAGGACACGAAGGAAGTACAGATCTACCCCTTCGCGTACTTCGCGGCCTTCGCGTTACAAAAAAGACTTTTCTAATTATCCGAAGAACATCTCGTCCTGAAAACTATTGAAGTTCAGCCTCAGAAGTATTAAATCCCTCATCATCATCATCAACAATAAGCTCTCTAAGCCTATCAAGCGTACAGAATGTTTTACGTCTTTGTTCAATTTCGTCTCCTGATCCAACTGGGATTTTTTGACGAAGTGAGAATTCTGGTTGGTTACTCATGATTCCTAGTTCAATAATACAATCCAATATTTTTTCACGAGCAGGTTGTCTCCAGCCTTTTAATTTTGTTAATCTTGCTTTGCTAAGATTAAGTACATGAGGGCTAAGTTCTCCTTCAGGATTATTGATAAATGCGATAAGAGCATTAGCATCATCAATCTGTTTTTTTTCGATGAGGTCGTCGATATCGTGAAGCGCGATTATTAATTCTAGCTTTATTGCTGCAAGCAGATTTAGTCCGGCATCGTTAAGTGTCATGAAGTAATTCAAGGATGCCTCTTCAAGTAACGTTACTTGAGACATAAAAGAATGAACAAATCTGTCTAATTCTAAAACGTCAGGAAGCTTAACTGATGCCAGCTTTTTTTTATGGGAATAAACCCCATAAAGATAGCCAAAAGAAATAGCCATCCCAAATAAAATTACAATAGTAAATATTTCGCTCATTTCACTCGAACGTATCTCTTTAAGTTAGGTTAAAGTCGTCTTTAAAGAGAAAATACTAAATAAATAAAGAATTTATTTATTTAAAAAAAATTTGCTAAAAATCTATTTAGATATAGATAGGTTAGGCGATTAATCAATTGCTTGGGCCAGTTTCCAGCCGTAATAAACCCCTATGATTGCAAACACGGTGCTTAAGAAAAAAGAAGCAAAGAGATTGTCCATAAATAAGTAATCACCAATTGACCAGCCAAGCCAGCTTCCTAAAGTGCTACCAATAAAACAAAATAATTTATTCATGTATCGATGCCTGTATGTATTCAGATAACGATGATATTTTTTTATTTGATAACTCGAGAACTTTGTTGCGAGAAATAATTTCAGTAAAACAGTAAAATTCATCAGCTACGTTTTCTTTGAAAAGTTCAAAGTCCGTATACCCGTCTCCGATAATATGAATTGGGCGTGGTAGATTAAGTGCTACAACTTGTTTTATTTTTCCTTGATTCTGAGAAAGGAAGTTTGTTTCATCGATGACAATGGCACCTGATTCTTCATAGAGAAAGGTATTCGCAAATACATGAGATGTGTTTATGCCTAATCTTTCCGCAGTTGGTATAATGCACTCAGTAAAACCACCTGAAATAATGTAGATTCGATCCGCATTAGCTTTAATAAAAGAAAACTCTTTTAAGAAAGAAGGGGTGATTTTTTTACAAAGTTCAAATGCTGTTTTTTTGATGATTTCTCTTGTGAGAGGAAGGAGGGATAACCTCTTTGTTAACGCTTCACCAAAAGATAACTCTCCAGTCATCGCTCGATTGGTAATTTCAATAATCTGCTCTGCTATCTCTAATTTATTGGGATGACCGCCTAAAGCGTGTTCTGCGAGGATATCAAGGGTCTCGACTGCAACAATAGTACTATCAAAATCGAAAATAATGGTTGGAAGTGACATGTAACACCTTATTTTAAGCGGGTTTTGAGGAAAACTTGAATAGTATAAGCTTGAAATTGAGTCTTATAAAGTCAAGAAAGATGTGCGGAATCGCTGGAATTTGGAATTTTAATCGTCCGATTAATCGGGAAACGCTCGAGCGTTTTACCTTGTCTGTGCATCATCGTGGGCCTGATGCTCATGATGTATGGATTGATGCTGAACATGGAAATCCTGATCTAGGTTTAGGTCATACACGTCTTTCAATTCTAGATCTTTCTCCTGCCGGTAAGTGCCCAATGAAAATGGTCATGCCTAATGGTGAAGAATTATACATAACATTTAATGGCGAAGTTTATAACTTCTTGGAACTCAGATCTGAACTTGAAGCCCAAGGATATAGATTTACAAATCAAACTGACACACAGGTAATTCTTGCTGCCTATCACTGCTGGGGTAGTGATGCTTTAAAGCGATTTAATGGAATGTGGGCACTGGCTATTTGGAATCCTAAAAAACGTGAGCTTTTTCTTTCTCGAGACCGTTTTGGTGTTAAGCCACTTTTTTTTAGCGTAACCGATCGATTAGCATTTGCTTCTGAGATTAAAGCTTTTTGTAGCCTCGATGGATTTACTCCTACGCTTGAACAGGAAGTGCTTCCTCAACTTGTTAGTGGTAATTCATCCGAGGGAAATGTTTCAAAAACATTAATAAAAGATGTGTATCGATTACTTCCAGGACATAGCGCAGTTGTTTCGCAAGAAGGTGATATTCGAATGAATCGTTGGTGGGAGACAAGAGATAATCTACCGACCCCAGAAAATAAATATGAAGATCAAGTAGAAGCTTTCAGAGATTTATTCCTTGATGCTGTTCGTATACGTATGAGAAGTGATGTTCCAGTAGGAACGCTTCTGTCAGGTGGAATTGACTCTACAGCTGTCGCATCAACAATGGCATTTCTTCATAAAAAAGGATCGCTTGGTGACAGAGTTCAATCTGACTGGCAGCGAACTTGTATCGCAACTTTTCCAGGGACAATTATTGATGAAAGTTATTTTGCAAATTTAGTAGTCTCGCACATTGGAGCAAAAGCATCATATTGGGAATTTACTGATGCTGCAGTGTTGCCACATGTTCTTGATTCAGTTTGGGCGATGGAAGAAGTAGCTCATTCTATTGCAACTCCTGTATGGTGTACCTACCGAAAGCTTCGAGAAACAGGAGTAACCGTTTCAATTGACGGGCATGGAAGTGATGAATTGCTGGGTGGATACAGCGGTTATCTCGATTGGCCAATGAAGACATTTAATAATGGATTATATGATGATTTTCATCGAAACCTTCTGCCTGCAATTTTAAGAAATTTCGATCGATGCTCTGCTGCTCATGGTATTGAAGTGCGGATGCCATTTATGGATTATCGTTTGGTAAGTTATGCATTCTCACTTGATGCGACTGCAAAAGTTGGCGCAGGATTTACTAAAAGAATAATTAGAGATGCAATGCAAGGCATAATGCCGGATGAGATTCGTTCGAGAAGAAGTAAAATTGGTTTTAATTCACCAATGATTGAATGGTTTAATGGTGGACTAAAAAAGTTTTTGCACACGATGGTACATCGAGATAGCTTTATAAGTCAGCGATGTTTTGATCCAAAAAAATATCAAGAAATTGTTCGCATAAAAGCATCATCTGGTTGGACTAAAGAAGACTGGGGATTAACGCTTGATATATGGAGCAAAATTAATCTAGCTTTACTAGAAGAAATGTTAGTAAGAGGGAAAAGACCTACTGAACTTTATTCGGAGCTATTTTAAATGAGTAGCATCGACATTCTTTATTTTGGACCACTCAACACTGATGATAGGACTGATGTTCAAGCTCTTCTTGATGTTGGGAAAGCACCGCTCGGTTGGATTGGTGAATTTACTCCTTCTTTTTTACTTCCTTTTATTGAATTTTCGCTGTTTCCTGCTGGAATCGCTATGTATTCGCAGACTCTTAACGAGGAACAGTTACGTAAAGAACTTCCTAAAGCTCGGTTTGTTTTAGAATTACCATCTAATTCTCAGTTTCTTAATGGACCAGAAATGGTTGCTCTTTTAAAGCAGTTTCCAAATTGCTCAGTTATTAAGAGAAAAGATTTCTCATCTCTTGATGAGTTATTATTAAAAATCATACCTGTATCAAATAGTACACTTGCAAGCCAAGGTGCTATGAAAATGAATAATTCCGATTTAAAGAGAGGAAGTGACGTATTACCTTTCTCAGCCTTACTTTCGGCAATTACTAAAGATTTTAATTATTCAAATTTTCAATCAATTAAAAATCAATTAGAAAATAACAAATCAGTATTTCCTCGTACTCAGTCAGTCGCAATCCGAATAGATGAAATTCTAAAGGAGAAGATATGAGTAAGAAAATTATCGTTACTCATGTAATTCAACAGCTTTCTAGAGGTGGCGGAGCTCGAGCAACGCTTTATCTAGCCCATTATCATCAGAAGCTCACCGGCTATGAGCATCAAATTCTCTCTCTCTTACCGCCTGACCCTGATGCAGTCAATCTTGCGAGGGACTATGGCATTTCAGTGAAAGTAGCTTCAGAGCATGCGATTGCGTTCAAATATTTAGAAGAGAGTGACATCGTAAATGTTAGTTGGTGGAATTCGGTAGAGATGTATCGATTCTTGCGAAACAGACTTCCAGCATGTCGTTTATCTGGTTGGTTTCATGTTGGTGGTCAAGCAGCTCCACAAGTCCTTACGAACGGATTAGTTGATTTCTTTGATCTATCAATTGCTTGTTCACCTTTTACACGTGGACACCCTGCACTTTGTTCATTATCTCAACATGAGCAATCCTATAGAGTGGCAATGGTATACGGTGCAACTGATTTTAATCGAATTGGTGCGATCGAAAAGAGCGAGCATAGCGGATTTAATATTGGATATATTGGAACTGTTGATTTCATTAAGATGCATCCAAAGTATGTTCAGATGAGCTCGCAAGCTGCTATTCCTGATGCCCAGTTCTTACTATGTGGAAGTGGTGAAGCTATTCCGCAAATTATTCATGAAGCACGAGCTCTGGGTTCAGAACATAAATTTAAATATCTTGGATACGTAGAAGATATGAAAGGACTTTTATCCATTCTTGATGCGTATGGATATCCACTCCGCGAAGATACGTATGCTGCTTCTGAAATGAATCTTCAAGAAGTCATGTTTGCTGGAATTCCAGTAGTTGTTTTTCCCTCAGGTGGAATTAAAGACTTAGTCATAGATCAGGTAACTGGCTTTGTTGTTAATACTGAAGAAGAGTATGCCTATGCACTTGAGTATTTATATAGGAATCCAATTGAACGAGATAAAATTGGGAAAAATGCTAAGCAGTACGCGGAAAAGTTTTTTGGTGCAGAAAATGCCGCAAGACAACTTGTTCCTCTATTTGAATCTCTTTTAAAGAAGCCAAAAAGTTTCCGAACTTGGGGACAGCAAAGAGGAGATAATCATATTAGACCTGATGTGACGGATCTTTTTGTTGACTCTAACGACATAACTCAAGGTGCCTCCTTTTTTATTAGTACGCTTGGTTCTTATGGGAATGAATTTCTACTGAGCGCTTTTGGAAAAACTTTTGAAGAAAAATTAGAAGCAGATCGCATTATCTCACAAAGTAAGACTGTTCTTGTACAGTCAGGGATTAGGCCATACAGAGATAGATTTCCGAATGATTGGTTGTTGAATTATTGGACTTCACTTTGTGATTATATATCTGGACAGTCGCAACGGGCTCTTGTCGAGGCATTTGATAGTGTGAATAATGGCGGTGATGTACGGTCGCAGGTTCTCCTTCTGCATCTTGCCCGCAATGCTCAAGACAGTAAGTTATGTGATGAATTATCAAAAATCATTAATCAACAATGTAAAGCTCAAGAAGTAAGTGCATATGAGCGTTTCATTAAATCAATTTCTCTCTAAATATTATTATAATAAAAGTTTTTACCAATTTGGTCTTATTTGCATTTTCCTTCTTGGATTTGTTCGTTTAGTGACCTTGGGTTTTCCTGGCTTAGTCGATCCTAGTGATGCTCGGTATACTGTGATTGCTGAGTATATGGTTCGAAGTGGAGATTGGATTTCAATCAAAGCTTTCGAAAGTGGAAAACTTGTTCCTTATTGGTCTAAGCCACCACTGATGTTTTGGATGATGGCAATTTCCCAGGGTATTTTTGGCTTTTCAGCTTGGGCGGCCCGATTTCCATCTTTTCTTGCTACGTTTGGTACCGCTTTATTAATTTTATATTTTTCAAAAAAACATATAACTGAGTCAGTTGCAGTCTTTGCTTCAACACTTTTTCTTTCTTCAGCGCTCATCTTTGCTTTTTCAGGAGCTGCAATGTTAGATCCGCTCCTTACTTTTTTTGTAACTGCGACGATAATGCAGTTTTATGAGCTGCTATTTACAGGCTCATCTAAAGTTTTTTTATTAAAAATTCCTATACATCGATGGAATATTATTGGAATTCTTTGTGCTCTAGGATTTTTAACGAAGGGCCCTCTTGCTTTGTTTTTTCCTGTTATTACTGTTCTTGTTTGGCTCCTGTTTACTAAGCAAATTCACATTCTTTTTAGTTCTGTAATAGTTAGTGCTACTCTCTTATTTTTTATTATTGTTGCTCCTTGGTTTTACCTACATGAATTAGCAAACCCAGGTTTCTTAAAATACTTTATTCTTGAAGAAAACCTAAGTCGGTTTTCTTCGTCGAGTGATCAGCTTTTGAATGGTTCGTTTCATCCAACACCGAGAGGGATTTCGCTTCTCTATTTTCTAGTCTGCATGTTGCCGGGATTGTTCTACGTATTTTTTATTCCGAAAGAACAATGTAAGCATATCTGGAATCATCAAAGACCTTTATTCTTAGTTTTGATCTCTTGGACTCTGTTACCAGTTCTTTTCTTAGCATTTGGAAAGCAAGTGCTCATTTATTATTTACTGCCAGTTCTGCCAGCAGGTATGATTTTTGTTTCTTGGCTATTATCAACTTCAAATAAGAAATATCTTTTATTAAATCTATTATTTGGAATAATTTTTTCACTGGTTACAGTCTTTTCTGCAAATAGTATTGAAAATAGAAAATCTACAAAAATTCTATTTGCTGAACTTATGAACAAGAATCTAATTCAAAACCATGAAATTTTCTTTTTTTCGAATGTTCCGGATTCAGCATATCACTATGCACGATGGGCTTTGGATGAGACTGATGGGTTAATAAAACCTCAGTTGAAAGTAGCTACAGAACAAAATTTGCCTACTTTGAAACAGGGTATTGTAGTTTGCAGAGTTAGGCATGATGAAAAAGTAAGACAGATACTTAACATCAATCCGACCTATATATATGGAAAATGGCGAGTTTTTTTACTAGGTTAGTGATTTTTGACTACTTTTAAAGAGAAATTTTCGTACTACATTTCTGTACAATTTTTAACTGCATCTGAAAAATCTTAAGAGATTTCCTCATCTTATCTATCAAGTAGTTAGCGTAAAGGGGCGACTATAACTTACAGAGCTAAAGATTAAAGCTATAGATGAGAAACTGGTTCAAGCACCTTAAACTTAGATGTCTACGCACCGCCGTAGTTGCGGTTCTTTTTTGTTTTTCTTTAGAAAACATTTCATTCGCGCAAGATCCAGCATCAGAAACATTCGTATTCTGCCAAAGTCAAAAAACAAAAAGAGTTTTTCAAAGAAGATCATGTAATCGAGGCGAGGCACGCATTGCACGTTTTAGTTTGTTGGTTGGGCCTACTGGTCAAACCGGTGTTACTGGACAATCGGGAGTAAGCGGAGTTTCTGGATTGATTGGTGTTAGTGGCATTTCTGGCGTTAGCGGATTTACAGGTATCAGTGGGATCTCTGGCGTTAGTGGTGTTACTGGACAATCGGGAGTAAGCGGAGTTTCTGGATTAATTGGTGTTAGTGGGATTTCAGGTGTTAGTGGATTTACAGGTATCAGTGGGATCTCTGGCGTTAGTGGTGTTACTGGACGATCGGGAGTAAGTGGAGTTTCTGGAGAAAGTGGAATTAGTGGAGTCAGTGGAGAATCAGGAATATCTGGTGTCTCAGGAATTTCAGGAATCAGTGGAGTAAGTGGAGTTTCTGGAGAAAGTGGAATTAGTGGAGTAAGTGGAGAATCAGGAATATCTGGTGTCTCAGGAATTTCAGGAATCAGTGGAATAAGTGGAGTATCCGGAATTACTGGAGTCAGTGGTTTAAGTGGAGTTTCTGGAGAAAGTGGAATTAGTGGAGTCAGTGGAGAATCAGGAATATCTGGTGTCTCAGGAATTACAGGAATCAGTGGAATAAGTGGAGTATCCGGAATTACTGGAGTCAGTGGCTTAAGTGGAGTTTCTGGAGAAAGTGGAATTAGTGGAGTCAGTGGAGAATCAGGAATATCTGGTGTCTCAGGAATTTCTGGAATAAGTGGAGTATCCGGAATTACAGGAGTCAGTGGCTTAAGTGGAGTTTCTGGAGAAAGTGGAATTAGTGGAGTCAGTGGAGAATCAGGAATATCTGGTGTCTCAGGAATTTCAGGAATAAGTGGAGTATCCGGAATTACTGGAGTCAGTGGCTTAAGTGGAGTTTCTGGAGAAAGCGGAATTAGTGGAGTCAGTGGAGAGTCAGGAATAT
>JBIKWN010000052.1:0-18088 GCA_044356295.1 Bdellovibrionota bacterium | reverse complement strand
AGTAACGCTATGGTCGCGAAGTAGGCGACGTATTTATTTACATCCTTCGCTTACTTCGCGACCTTCGCGTTACTAAATTAAAAACGACAATTATGATATGAAATGTTAACCAGCAAGTTTTTGACTAATAAGGTATGTCCAAGGAATCACAGCAAGACAGAGGTAAATAATAATTAACACAACGATAACTGGTCGAATCCAGCGTCGAGTATGTGATTGAAGAGTAAGCAGAGCAATAAAAAGAATCGATGTTAATTTTGCTGCAAAAAGGACAGGTGCTTGACCATAATAATGCATCAAATTTCTGAGGAATGAATTCCCTTCCATATGAACACCCATTAAAGAGAGCCCAATATAAGTGAGGAAGCCATCAAGAACCTGACAGACAATAAGGATTAATCCAAGTTGTAGAGCTTTTTTAGAGATAGACCGTTCCCCTACTTTAAGGAGAACGGTCTTTCGACGTTCACGTTTTCCAGTGTACGTTACTTGGTCAGTCTCGCCCTCTTCGATCCGAAACTTGACCACTGCGAGTTATTATAAAAGTCCTGCCAAGCTTTCAAGAGAAGTTTGACTGATTTTATACTCTGCTTGAGGTGCTTCTTCTTCACCATCAACAAATATCTGACGGTTTACATATTCAGAAACACCAGAACCAGCAGGAATCAAACGACCCATGATAACGTTCTCTTTGAGTCCACGAAGCGTATCAACTCTTCCAGACACTGCAGCTTCGGTAAGAACCTTAGTAGTTTCTTGGAAAGAAGCAGCCGAGATAAACGAATCAGTTGTAAGAGCAGCTTTTGTAATACCCAAAAGAAGCGGCTCATAGATAGCAGGTTTACCACCAGTAGCAACAATCTTTTGATTTTCAAGTGTTACTCTCCATCGCTCAACAGAGTCACCGACAAGGAAGTGAGTATCACCAAAATCAGCAATCTTCACACGTTTTAACATCTGACGAACAATTACTTCGATGTGTTTATCATTGATACGCACACCTTGTAGTCGGTAGATTTCTTGCACTTCGTTTGTAAGGTATGAAGCAAGTGCTTTAACACCTTCAATACGAAGAATATCATGTGGATTGATTGCGCCATCTGTCAGTGATTCACCAGCTCTAACTCGATCACCTTTCTGAACAGATACGTGTTTTGTTTTCGCAACAAGATACTCACGAGGCTCTCCGTATTCTGGAGTAACAACGATTTTTCTCTTACCACGAGAATCTTCACCGAAATCAACAGTACCATCAACATCAGATACAACTGCAGGATCTTTTGGTTTACGAGCTTCGAATAGCTCAACAACGCGAGGTAGACCCCCTGTAATATCTTTCGTTTTAGTAGAAGCTCTTTCACGTTTAGCGATAACATCACCTGCATCGATATCAGTGTTATGTTCAACAGTAACACGAACACCAGTAGGTAAGTTGTAAACGCGGTTCTCACCATTTTCTCCGTATACTATGATACGAGGACGAAGATCAGCTGCGCGGTCACGAGATTGGATGATTTCTTTCTCAACAAATCCTGTGCGCTCATCCGATTTTTCTTCGATGGTGTTTTCATTGAGGTCTTGCCATTCAACACGACCTGCAACATCGGAAAGAATTGGAATAGTAAACGGATCCCATTCAGCCATAAGTTGACCAGGCTTAACTTCTGCACCTTCTTCAACTTTAAGTCTGCAACCGTATACAATTGAGTGACGCTCTTTTTCGCGACCATCAATAGCATCAACAACAACGAGTTCGCTCTTACGAGCCATCATTACTTGTGAACCATCACGTCGACGAACGATACGTCCGTTTTCATATCTAACTTTACCTGCAAAGCGAGCTTCAAGAGAACTTTGTTCTCCTCGTCCAACCGCAGCACCTCCGATGTGGAACGTTCTCATTGTTAACTGTGTTCCAGGTTCACCGATTGATTGAGCAGCAATAACTCCAACTGCTTCACCAAGATTAACCATATGTCCACGAGCAAGATCACGACCATAACAGAGTGAACAAACACCACGCTCTGACTCACAAGTCAGTGCTGATCTGATAAAGACCATATCGATACCGCAATTAGTAATTGCAGCAGCTTTTTCTTCATCTATTTCTTCGTTTCTTCTAACAAGAACTTCGTTCGTAATTGGGTCGCTAATGTCCTCAGCAGCAACACGTCCTAAGATTCTGTTCGTTAATGATTCGATCTCTTCCCCACCTTCAACAAGTGCAGAGATTTCAAGACCTTCGTTTGTTCCGCAATCGTATGAAGTAACAATTGAATCTTGAGCAACGTCAACAAGTCGTCGAGTTAAATAACCAGAGTTCGCTGTTTTTAATGCTGTATCTGCAAGACCTTTACGTGCACCGTGCGTTGATACGAAGTACTGAAGAACCGAAAGACCTTCACGAAGATTTGCCTTAATAGGCTCTTCGATGATGGATCCATCAGGTTTTGCCATCAGTCCTCTCATTCCAGCAAGCTGTCGAATCTGTTGGCTCGATCCTCGAGCACCAGAGTCAGCCATGATGTAAATTGAGTTAAATGAAGGACCTTTTTTAGTCTCACCAGTTTCGCTCTTATACTCTGCAGAAGAGATATCCTGCATCATATCATCAGCAATTTTATCACCAACGTCTGACCAGATATCGATTACTTTGTTGTATCGCTCACCTGAAGTGATAAGACCTTCTTGATATTGGCCATCAATTTCAGCAACTTTTTTATCTGCATCACCAAGAAGTTTAATCTTAGATGGAGGAATCGCCATATCGTTAATGCCGATTGAAATACCAGCAATTGTTGCGAAACGGTAACCGATATTCTTAATGCTATCCGCAAGAAGAACTGTCGCTTTATTTCCAGCAACACGGAATGCTTCATCGATAAGACCAGAGATCTCTTTCTTCTTCATTACTTTGTTGAAAGCTTTGAATGGAAGGACATTCTTTGGTGCATGGTAAGCAAGAAGCACTCTACCAACGGTAGTATCTTCTAATTTACCGTCGATTCGGCATTTAATTTTTGCTTGAAGATGAACTTCATCTTGTTGCCATGCGATAGAAACTTCATCCATGTTTGAGAAAATAGCATTCTCACCACGAACATATGGTCGCTCACGAGTCATATAGTAAAGACCAAGAACGATATCCTGTGAAGGAACGATGATTGGCTTACCATGAGCTGGTGAAAGAATATTGTTCGTAGACATCATCAATACGCGAGACTCAACCTGAGCTTCGATTGATAATGGAACGTGAACCGCCATCTGATCTCCGTCGAAGTCAGCGTTAAACGCTGTACAAACGAGTGGATGAAGTTGGATAGCTTTACCTTCGATAAGAAGTGGTTCAAAAGCTTGGATACCTAAACGGTGAAGTGTCGGAGCACGGTTTAATAGTACTGGGTGCTCTTTAATAACTTCATCAAGGATATCCCAAACAACTGGCTTCTCTTTTTCAACCATTTTCTTCGCAGATTTAATGGTTGTGACGTAGCCTCGCTCTTCGAGTTTGTTATAGATAAATGGCTTAAAGAGTTCGAGCGCCATTTTCTTTGGAAGTCCACACTGGTGGAGTCTTAATTCTGGACCAACAACGATAACTGAACGTCCTGAATAATCTACACGTTTACCAAGAAGGTTTTGTCGGAAACGTCCACCTTTACCTTTCAACATATCTGAAAGAGATTTTAATGGGCGCTTATTTGGACCAGTAATAGTTCTTCCGCGACGACCGTTATCAAAAAGTGCATCAACAGATTCTTGAAGCATTCTTTTTTCGTTACGGATAATAATATCCGGTGCTGCAAGTTCAATCAGACGACGAAGTCTGTTGTTACGGTTAATAACACGTCGATATAGATCATTCAGATCTGAAGTAGCAAAACGACCACCATCAAGTGGAACAAGCGGACGAAGATCTGGTGGTATGACAGGAACAACTGTCATGATCATATCTTGCGGCTTATTACCGCTGATAAGGAATGAGTTAAGAACTTTTAGTCTTTTTGAAAGTTTTTTCTTTTTAGCCTCAGAAGTAACGTTTTTAAGCTCTTCACGAATCTGTGGAACAAGCTTATGAACATCAATCTCTTTGAGCATTTGTAGGATCGTATCCGCGCCCATACCTGCTTCAAATTTTGCACCGTACTGTTCACGTGCAGTTCTGAATTCTTTTTCAGTAAGAAGTTGCCCTTCTTCAAGATCTTCACAATCACCAGCATCAGTGACGATGTAGCTTTCGAAGTAAAGAACCTTTTCAAGATCACGAAGTGTAATATCAATAACTGCACCAATTCGGCTTGGAAGAGATTTTAAAAACCAAATATGTGCAACTGGAGCTGCAAGCTCAATATGCCCAAGGCGTTCACGACGGACTTTTGATTGGATAACTTCTACGCCGCACTTTTCGCACACAACACCACGGTGACGAAGTCTTTTGTATTTTCCACAAATACATTCGTAATCCTTAACAGGACCGAATATTTTTGCGCAGAACAATCCATCACGTTCTGGTTTTAACGTACGATAGTTAATTGTCTCAGGCTTAGTAACTTCGCCATGAGACCAACTCTTTATAACATCAGCACTAGCTAATGAGATTTTTAAAGCGTTGAACTTAATTGGATTTTTCGGCTTCTCGAACAAGCTAAATAGATCGTCCATTCCAGTATCCTTGATTCTAATTTAAAAACTAATGTGTACTTTTATACAATTAACACAGGCCCAAAGAATTCTTTGGGCCTACAATTTGTAACGACTATGCCGGCATATCCGCGCTATTAGAAGTTACTGAGTCAGCATGGAAATCCTCTTCAGGATTTTCTTCAACTAACTGAATATCGAGACCAAGCGACTTAAGTTCGTTCATCATAACGTTGAACGATTCAGGAAGTCCTGGCTCAAGAACATGTTCACCTTTCACAATCGACTCGTACATTCTGGTTCGACCTGCAACGTCATCTGACTTCACAGTGAGGAATTCTTGTAGAGTGTAAGCAGCACCGTATGCTTCAAGCGCCCATACTTCCATCTCTCCAAGTCTTTGACCTCCGAACTGAGCCTTACCACCAAGCGGTTGTTGAGTAACAAGACTGTATGGGCCAATTGAACGTGCGTGAATTTTGTCATCGACCAAGTGGTCGAGTTTCAGCATGTACATGACACCAACAGTAGTTTTCTCTTTGAAAGTTTCGCCTGTCCGTCCATCAACAAGTTGAACCTGACCAGAATCACTTACACCGTTAAATGTAAGAAGATTTCTAATCTCTTCATGTTTTGCAGCATCAAATACTGGTGTTGCAAAATGGACACCGCATACTTCACGTCGAGCAAAAGCAAAAATATCTTCGTCATTAAACTTAGTAATATTGCTCAAGCATTTCTCATCATTCAAAACTGAAGTGAAGATAGACTTAATTTTAGTAGCAGCATCTTTTCTAGCTTGAAGTGACGCTTCAGGGTGGAACTCGCCAGTTGTTGGATCCATGACTTCTTCAAGTGCATCGCGAACACGTCTACCTGACATATACGCAGCCCATCCAAGGTGAGTTTCCAGAATCTGACCAACGTTCATCCGCGAAGGTACCCCAAGAGGATTGAGCACCATATCAACTGGTGTTCCATCTTCTAGGTGAGGCATGTCTTCTACAGGTACAACTTTGGAGAGAACCCCTTTGTTACCGTGACGTCCAGCAAGTTTATCACCTACTTGGATTTTACGTTTAATAGCGATAAAGACTTTAACCATCTTAATCACACCAGGAGCAAGTTCGTCTCCTTCTTTCAAACGCTTCACTTTCTCTTGAATAAATGCACGCTTATTGTTGATAAGCTGACCAGTTCGAACAACAACTTTGTTCAGTGATTCTTGAATTTCTTCATCACCAACTTGGATATCTCTGATGTATTCGAATGGAACACCTTCAAGAATTTCTTCAGTTAGCACTGTATCTTTCGCAATCAACTGAGCACGTTTATCGTCGACAAGTCTTGCTGTTGTAGTTTTACCAACAAGGAGTTCATTAATCTCGGTAAGAGCAGCTTCACGAAGAATTTTAATTTCATCTTTGTGATCCTGTTCAACACGGGAAACTTCTCTCTTTTCAATTGCAAGCATACGCTCATCTTTCTCAGTACCCTTACGAGAGAATACTTGAGCAGATATAATAGTACCTTCAACTCCAGGAGGAAGTTTTAATGATGTATCACGAACTTCACCAGCTTTTTCGCCGAAGATTGCTCGTAGTAACTTCTCTTCAGGTGAAAGTTGAGTTTCACTTTTCGGAGTAATTTTACCAACGAGGATATCACCAGGCTTAACTTCTGCACCGATACGGATAATTCCAGATTCATCAAGGTTCTTAAGTGCTTCCTCTCCAATGTTTGGAATATCACGAGTGATTTCTTCTTTACCAAGTTTGGTATCGCGGGCGATACATTCAAACTCTTCAATGTGGATTGAAGTAAAGACATCGCTTTGAACAAGCTTCTCAGAGATCAAGATTGAATCCTCGAAGTTGTATCCATTCCACGGCATGAAAGCTACAAGGCAGTTTTGTCCAAGTGCTAACTCAGCCATCTCAGTTGATGGGCCATCAGCAATAACTTCCTGCGCTTTTACTTTCTCACCAGGGCGAACGATTGGTTTCTGTGTAATACAAGTGTTTTGGTTTGAACGTCTGTACTTGATCAAGTTATAGATATCTACACCAGTATCAAGTGGATCATCAGTCAACTTATCTGCACGCATTACAATACGCTCAGAATCTACTGACATAATTTTTCCAGAACGCTTAGCAACAACTGTTGCACCAGAATCTCTAGCAACAATGCCTTCCATTCCAGTACCAACAAGTGGTGCCATAGTTCTCAAGCAAGGCACAGCTTGTCGTTGCATGTTCGATCCCATCAATGCTCTGTTCGCATCGTCGTTTTCAAGGAATGGGATAAGTGACGCAGCAACTGAAACAGTTTGCTTCGGACTTACATCCATCTTTGTAACGTCGGCTTGAGGAGCAGCGATATACTCACCATTCTTACGTGCTGGGACAGAGTCGTTTCTAAATGATCCGTCAGAAGCAAGGCAATCCATTGCAGGAGCAATAGTTTCTCTTTCTTCTTCAAGTGCAGATAAGAAAACAATGTCATCAGTTACACGGTTTTGTGAATCTATAACTCTGTAAGGTGTTTCAAGGAATCCAAACTCATTAACACGAGCATAAACTGCAAGTGATGAGATAAGACCAATGTTTGGACCTTCAGGAGTTTCAATCGGACAGATTCTTCCGTAGTGAGTCGTATTTACGTCTCGTACTTCAAATCCTGCACGATCTCTTGTTAAACCGCCTGGGCCTAAGGCTGAAAGACGTCGCTTGTGCGTAATTTCTGAAAGTGGGTTTGTCTGATCCATGAACTGAGAAAGTTGCGATGAACCAAAAAATTCTTTGATAACAGCAGAAGCAGGTTTGTAGTTAATGAGGTCTTGCGGAACAAGAGTCTCAATATCTTGCATACCCATACGTTCACGAACAGCGCGCTCCATACGTACAAGTCCAACTCTGTACTGATTTTCGATAAGCTCACCAACCGCACGTACACGTCGGTTACCAAGGTGATCGATATCATCAGTAGAGTGTCGCACTGCATCAGATGAGTTACGAAGTTCTAGTAAGTAACGAACAGTTTCAACGATATCAGATTGAGAAAGGACACCCTGCTCAAGGCTTGGCGCTTCCTTACCATGGGCG
Organism: Bdellovibrionota bacterium; assembly: GCA_044356295.1. Lineage (GTDB taxonomy): Bacteria > Bdellovibrionota_C > UBA2361 > UBA2361 > JBIKWN01 > JBIKWN01. The sequence continues at coordinate 10,343 of JBIKWN010000052.1, read as the reverse complement.
TGGTACAACTTATGATTAAGTTTGTATCGTCCAATATCTGATAGATCGTATCTATCTGCGTTAAAGAAAAGATTTTTAAATGTTGCTGCTGCAGTTTCTGGTCGAGGAGGATCTCCTGGACGAAGTCTGCGGTAGATCTCGATCAACGAATCAGATGTAGGTTTCTTCGCTAATCGTGAATAGATATCTTCACGCTCTGGTGACATCTTGTCAGTAACAAGAGTTTTCCATAGTGCATCGCCAATGTGGTGATCGTCTAAATAAAGAACTTTTACAGTTTCAATTTTAAGATCTTGAACAAGCGAAATAGTTCCTTGCTCAACAACTTCACCTTTTGAGTTAACTTTATCAGCAGTAAGTTCTTCACCAGCGTCAACGATAACAGTAAATTTCGAACAGATGTTTTTACCATCATTCTCATTTAAAGCAGTAATCGATCCAGCAAGTCTTTCTTTAATTGCTTCCCAACCAATAAGAATCTCTCCTGCTTCTGCAAGAATTTCACCAGTCTTTGGATGCGCAACTTCTTCATCTGCACGGATAATAGTTTCAGAAGCACACATTCCAGGAACAGAATCAGGATCGATCTCGATGAGATCCATCTCTGCTTCTTTCATGCGACGAATTGCAGCTCGGTTAATCTTTCCGCCTTGTTTTGCAAGAACTTTCTGACCAACTTTAATTTCTTTGAATGCTTTTTGTCCTTCGAGTTGCTCTGGTGCGAATTTCTTAGTAACAAGACCACGCTTACCAAAAGTGACTTCATCACTCTTGTAATATGTGTTAAGAATTTCTTCGCCGTCCAAACCAAGTGCACGAAGTACAACAGTTGCGTTGATTTTTCTTCTTCTATCGATTCGAGCATGAAGGATATCTTTGATATCAAACTCAAAATCAATCCACGAACCACGGTAAGGGATAATTCTTGAGTTATACAAAAGTTTTCCAGATACGTGACTTTTCCCGTCATCGTGATCAAAGAACACACCAGGCGATCGGTGAAGCTGAGATACGATTACACGCTCTGTACCATTGATGATGAATGTACCTTTATCTGTCATCAAAGGTATTTCACCAAAGTACACAACGTCTTCTTTAAGAGCGTTTAATGTACGAGCACCTGTATCAGGATTGACATCCCAAAGAACAAGTTGAATCGTTACACGAAGTGGAGCTGCCCAAGTCATTCCACGATCGCGACACTCGTCTTGATCATACTTAGGTATTCCAAGCGTATAGGATACATACTCAAGCGTTGCAGTATTGTTGTAGTCCTTAATTGGAAAAATTGATTTGAATACTTTTTGTAGCCCTATCTCTTCCCTTTTATCAGGATCGATATGCGCTTGGAGAAACCGGTCATAGGATTTCTTTTGAATACCTATGAGGTTAGGAATCTCTGCTACCTCTTTAATTTTTGAAAAGCTACGACGAAGACGAAGGTTGGTTTTGATTTTTGAAGTCATACGATCGCGAACAAACAGACAACGAAACTTTTGCTCCCTGAAAAGATTGTGCAACTAATTTTTTAGCAAACACATCAAATCGAGAAGAACACGTACAAAAATAACTTGTCTAGTTTTAAGTTTTATGTTGAGTGCCTAGTAGTTTAGGCAAATTCTATTCCAATATCAAGAAAGCCCACTAGAAATCCCAAAAAATTAAGACTTCTTTGGGGGCTTTCGAGATTTTTAGGCCCTGTTTGGTTCTCTTTAACTGGAGCAAACAGTGAATCAGGGTTCAAAACCGACCTTTTCATTGCCATAAAAAGATAGGTATAAAGATTCTCAAACAGAGCCAACCTATTGAAAATAATAGGCTTTTGTTAAGTAGTTATTACTTAACTGTAGCTTTAGCGCCAGCTTCTTCAAGTTTCTTCTTGATATCCTCAGCGTCAGCTTTAGATGCACCTTCTTTAACAACTTTAGGCGCAGCATCAACAAGATCCTTAGCTTCTTTCAGCCCTAGGCTTGTGATTTCTCTGATAACTTTAATAACTTTCACACGGTCTGCACCAGCGTCAGCTAAAGTTACAGTGAACTCAGTTTGCTCTTCAACAGCAGCAGCACCAGCTCCACCAGCAGCAGCGACCATAGCAACAGGAGCAGCAGCGGATACGCCAAGCTCTTCTTCTAAGGCCTTAACTAGTTTTGCAGCTTCCATCAAAGACATACTTTTGATGAACTCTTTTACTTCTTCAGCATTTACACTCATTTTGTTTACTCCTAATAGGTTAAAATAAAAATTTAAAAATTACGCAGCCTTGGCTTCCAAGTTTTTGCGGTGACCATCGAGCACTGTCAGCATTTGTGTTGCTGGAGTATTCATAAGTCTTAGCAACTGAGTTGCTGGGGTATTGATAAGAGCAAGAAGTTGCGCAAGCACTTCTTGTTTACCTGGCATACTTGATAATTCCTGAACACCTGCTTCATCAAGATAAGTACCATCCATCCAAGCACCTTTGATTTGAAGGGCTTGAAAATCTTTTGCAAATTTCGCAACTACTTTTGCAGGAGCAACTGGATCAGCATCTGAAATAATCAAAAGACTTGGTCCTTTGAAAAGTTTCTTATACTTAGCAACTTGCTCAGCATTTGAGCTTGAGAAAGATTTATCAATAGCTTTAACGTTAAGGGTGTTTTTAACAACTTGACCCTTAGCGCCAATTTTAGTGAGCTCTTTTCTAAAGCGTGTAATCTGATCAACGGTTAATCCTCTGTAATCTACACAAAGTGCTACTTGAGCATTTGAGTACCAATTACCCAGGAATTCAATTTGGTCTTGTCTTTCTTGGCGGTTCATTGTCTTTAGGTTCCCTACTTATACGTTTCTGATCGATGACGGGTCGAGCCTGACTCCAGGACCCATAGTTAATGACATAGCAGCAGACTTGATATACACGCCTTTGCTTGTTTGTGGTTTTGCTCTGTTAAGAGCTGAGATAAGAGCAGTGGCATTCTCAAGGATTTTATCTTTTCCAAAAGAAGCTTTTCCAACAGCTGAGTGAACAAGTCCTGCTTTATCAACACGAAACTCTGCTCTACCTGCTTTGATTGATTTTACAGTTGCAGTTACATCAAACGTAACTGTTCCAACTTTAGGTGATGGCATTAAACCACGTGGGCCTAATAATTTACCTACTTTACCTACTTGGCCCATCATATCTGGTGTAGCAACAACAGTATCAAAGTCAAAGAATCCACCTTTGATTTTTTCTGCTAGGTCATCTGCTCCTACGATATCTGCGCCAGCGGCTTCAGCTTCTTTAGCTTTTTCACCTTTTGCAAATACTGCAACACGAACATTTTTTCCAAGTCCATGCGGAAGTGCAGTTGTACCACGTACGTTTTGATCTGCTTTTCTTGGATCAACACCAAGACAAACAACCACTTCAACTGTTTCATCAAATTTTGCTGATGCAGTTTTAGCGATAACTTCACATGCTTCACCTAATGCATATGACTTTTCAAAATCTACAAGCGCTGCAACCTTCTTAAAACGCTTACCTGTTTTTTTTCCTAACTGTGCCACTTTCTGTATCTCTCTTTTCTGAATTTTTGAAAAACTTAATCTTTAATATCTATGCCCATGCTTCGAGCTGTACCTGCGATACATTTCATAGCTGCTGCGATATCGTTTACGTTAAGGTCTTGCATCTTAAGCTGAGCAATTTCTTGCACTTTGCTTTTTGCAATCACTGCAACTTTATCTCTGTTCGGTACTTTTGATCCGCTCTCGATATTAGCTGCTTTCTTAAGAAGGTATGACACCGGTGGTGTTTTAACTTCAAAAGTAAACGATCTATCTTTGTAAACGGTAAGAACAACTGGAGTAACTTCTCCCATAGTTTTTTGAGTTCTTGCATTGAACTGCTTACAGAACTCCATAATGTTCACGCCGTGTTGACCTAGTACGGGACCAATCGGAGGAGCTGGATTTGCTTGTCCTGCTTTAATTTGTAATTTTACTAATGCGGTAATCTCTTTTGCCATACTTCGTTCTCATCTATTCTGAAAAATTAAATTAACTCTTTTCAACTTGCATAAAATCAAGTTCAACCGGAGTTGCACGACCAAATATACTAATAAGTACTTTGACTTTTTGTTTGTCAGGCTTAACTTCTTCAACTGTCCCGCTAAACTCTGCAAACGGACCATCGATAACTTTTACTGTTTCACCGTGCTCAAAACTCATTTTCGAACGAGGAGAAGCTGAACCTTCTTGAACCTGGTTCATTATCCTGTCTACTTCTTCGAGGCTTATCGGTGAAGGATCTTTTGCATCACCAACAAAACCAGTGATTTTTGGAGTTTCTTTAACAAGGTGCCAAGTATCTTCGTTAAGTTCCATCTGAACTAAGATATAACTTGGGAAAAATTTACGACTTGAAGTTTTCTTCTGTCCTTTTACAAGCTCAACGACAGTTTCTTGTGGAACATGTATTTCGCCGAATTTATCAGCAAATGAGCACTGTCTTATACGCTCTTCAAGAGTTTGCTTTGCTTTGGCTTCAAATCCTGAATAAGCATGAACAACATACCACGCAAGCTTTGGATTTGCAGTAGGAGAGTCCTGCTGTGCTGTAACTGTTTCTTCAGACGTTGACACGTTGTTTTACCAAAAAGAGACAAAATTAAAAAATCTATAACACCAAGAACGAAACCACTGTATGGAAAAAGTAATCCATAAAAAACAAGCACAACGACATGAATGCAATAATGATCAGCGTAACCCAAGTGGCCTGCATAGCTTCTTGCTTCGTTGGAGTCGAAACTTTACGAAGTTCAGCAATGCTGTCCGTTAAGTAGTTCCCAGAGCCAAAGTGCCCGGAACTAACGGAATCTTTCTGATCGTTAGTCATAACAATTGATTGTTTGCTTAAACTTTTCGGTTATTTAGAGGGGGTTCCCCCAAAACCGAAGAGTCATGAAAATTACCAGAAACAGGTACGTAGATCAAACAAGGCAAGATTACGAGTAATTACCAGAGGTTATGATTTTTGACTTTTAGTCGTTTTTTTCACTCCAAACGAAAAGTATTCAAAAAATGGTGCCGAAGGCAATCTTAACTATGAAAGAAACTAACTCCGAATCAATGCAAAGACTCTCTTCTGCCCTTAATGCACGAAGAGAACTTGCTCTATCCTCAATGTACCTTCTGCTTGAAGGCATTAAAAATAACGAGCCTAACTCAATCGTCATGTCACTCCGTTCTTTGGGTGTAACCGATGAAGATGCACTCATTGTAAAAATGAGCTCAATTAACGCTGCAGTCCATAAATTAATAGAAGATTTTCGAAATGCACTTGAAATAACTGAAGATGGCGGACTTCCTCGTGCAGCTACAAAGCTGGAAGAAGTAATCCAGATGAGTTTTCAAGCAACAGATAACACTTTAGAAATCTGTGAAAAAAACGCATTTACTATCCGTGATCAAAAAAACGACCTTAAGAATCTTGAAGATTTACTTCGTTCTTCATCAGCAGAGATTCCTGGCGAAGCATTCAGCCTTTTGAATCAATTGAAAGAACGTTCAAATACTATGCAACTTGCAAATCACAATGTTGTCATGGCGCAATCATTTCAAGATATCTCTGGTCAAGCACTTCAGTCAGCAATAAGACTTTTGAAAGAACTCGAAAAACAACTTATCGCGCTCACTATTGCTTGTACCGATGATACTGAAATTTACGCTGCAATTGAGCATGTTAATAATAGACTTCTGATGAGTTGTAACCAAGAAGAGATTGATTCTTGGCTTCATAGTCAAGAGGGAAAAGTTGCTGTAAATGAGTGAGATATTCAGACTTTAATCACGCACAAATTGCACTAGGAGTGTCCGTCACTCTAGGTAACAGTATATCCTTGCCTTATTTCAAAAATGATTATGTACCTGGACAACAAAGTATCGTAGCAGATATGGAATAGAATTTATTTGCTTCACCTTGAGTTTCAAATTGAACTCCGGTAGCCCCTTTCAATGATCCTGTAAAAATTAAAGTTTTTGAAGAAAGTTTTGGATTTGCTCTTGTTGCATCAGAAGTATCAAAGCTATCAGAAACGACAACATCACCAGTACGACAAGAGAGCGCTACTGCGACTTTTCCGTTATATGAACCATCAGATGCTTGACCTTTTTGAGTATAACATTTTGAATTAATGAATGGAGTTGAAGGCATATTTGCACCTGACAATCTTACTTGAGTTTTTGTGCAAGCTTTCTCTACCGTAATGGTTTTCGTGGAGGAGTTCATACACAGAACACCGAGAGTTTGTGCTATTGATTCTGATGGTATGACAGCGAATGCAAGCAAAATAAACAAAAAAGAAGAGAAAAAACTTAAAACCCTAGATCTTCTAAAAAAAATATTTTGCAGTTTAATCATACCAAAGAGCATAAATTGCACTATTTAAAGTCACAAGAACCAAAAATTGAAGATCCTCTCTGGTCTTGCTATTCTTACCCAACATACGGGGCTAGCTCAATTGGTAGAGTTACGGATTCCAAATCCGTCGGTTGGGGGTTCGATTCCCTCGCCCCGTGTATACTTTTTTTTCGCGCTCGCCGCTCCGGGCCATGCTCCAATGTCATTAAGTTAAGCACATGATCCCCGTGACCGTGAGCTTAGGCGTGAACGAAAAAGAACAGGTCACGCTCACGCCTACGGTCAAGGTCACGGGTGAAAATCCTTAACTTAATGACATTGGGGCCACGCTCGTTGCTCTCGCTTTTTAGATTCAATCATTGGGGGCGAGGGAATCGAATACATACCTCCCTCATCTTCTATGAAATGCTCAAACTAAGCGCATCAAGCTGAGCCAAGCAATAAGAACAAAAACAATTACCACTCTGATTTTGATGTTTAATTTCAGAACCAATCTGCTCAATCCAAATCTCATCATTACTTGCTGAACGCATGCAACAAACTGCCTCGCCCGGACAGTGTGCTCCCTTCTCTTTTACAACTGGACCATTCATGACATCGGGTAACATATGAAGGTGTCCTAATTCGTGACGGATTAACCTTCGTAGAAGCTCTGTGGATAGTTGCTCATCTGTAAATATATTTGCATTATCAAAATCTGAATTGCTCTTTGCTGCCGATATCAGTTTTTCTATCGCATGAAGGGATACAACAGCAACGCCCTGTGAAGCCATTGCTCCTCCTCGGTAGCTGACGTTACCTAAACCTAACACTTCATGCACAATCAACAATGAAGGTGAATAAGAAACGTAATCTTCAAATCCAAGCTGTTGCGATAATACGCTGAGTATTGTTGAAACATCAATTCTACCATTCGAATCATACATCTGCAGGTCACCATCTTTAGCAATCTCTATAAGATTTTGCATAAGAATAGTTTCTGCTTTAAAGATTTCAGTAGTAAATCTACCGCCTCGAATATCATTCCATGCAAGTGATGCAGCTTGGTACGCCCACTCAGGAATGGCTTCAAGAGAGAAAACATTAAGAGGGCGATGGATGTAGGTTACGACTTGAGCTAGTTCATTTACATAAGTACTCTGTTCGATTTTTAGTTCATCAGGCGTGTAAGCTAATGCTTTGTTTGTGGTACCCTGCGAGTTGGTTATTTTTATTTTTTCATCAAACATAAGCAGATAATATAAAAATATCTTACCAAATTCTTCGTACAAGTAATGCCGAATCACCACTTGAAGTCGTTGCTAATATATCAAGCTGATTTGTCATACCAGTTGCTACTACTATTGGTTCATCTGAATCAATACAAAGCTCATTAATGTCGACTCCAACAGGCGAAACACCTTGGGCAAAGTCTTCAGAAGAAGCTACCCAAAGAGCAACATGATTTGGAGTAAACGTGTATGATACATCTTCTAATAGATTCGGTTGATATTGGGCTGATTGGTGCAACTTTCCACAAGTTCCAACAATCATTTCAACAGATCCATGAGGAGTTTGATTCGTGCTTATAACAGATGGATAGCAAAAAGAGTCGCCTATCGAATCCGAAAGTGCTAAATGTCCTGTCGAGCCGTTTTCGTGCCAATAGCTAGGATTTTTTTGTTTATCTAACCCAATTAAGACCCCTGATTCTGAAAGCCCCGTGATATTTGAATAATTAGAGATTTCTGTATGTTTCGGATTATTGGCTGAAACTAAAAAAACATTAGCTTCTTCGGTAGTAGGACAAAGAAATTTGTAGCCGTATCTATCTTCTATATTTCCAAAAACTACTTCCTGACCTTCAGGAGAAACATTACACCATTGCCCAGAATTTTCATTGAATCGAATTACTTGTTGACGAAAATCCTGAAATACAAGCACATCCCCATTTTGAAGAAAACAAATTGGATTCAAATCTTCAGGGAATGGAATAGGCAGATTTTTTTTAGGGTGATCAATATGAAACCCTTCAAATCTAATAACGGAATCTCTACCGTAACTATATGTCTTACAAATCATCCGACCATCTGTGTGTATATCGATCGCTTGGTTAAAAACATCATCGGCAGGACCTACATTTTTTAGCGCCATCTCTCTTTTGAAATTTAACTGTAAGGGTTCAAAGAATGCATCATCAAGATTAGGTCTCTCTCCTTTGGGGTACTCGGCAATGGATGAACTCATAATTTTTACAGGCTCATCAAAATCATCTTTGCCTTCTGCAATAAGTTCATCTTTTACAAGAAGAAGTTTCCCATTAGTAACTCGCTGAGCGCGGCTTAACGATTCTTGGCAATCTGATGGTGGAAGGACCAAGACATCAAAAAAAGGCGGAACTTCAAGAGGATTAAACATCGAGTAACAATGTAGCCGCAGATGAAGCCTTACTCAAATTTATAAAATTATATGGTTGAATATATTCAAGAAAAAAGAACCGAATATTCGCTCTAGTAAAAAATAGCACTCCGCTGTGCCGATTCCCACATATCTAACATAAGGTGGATAGAACAGATCAACATTCGGCCTCAGAGGCGCATTCTGAATTAAACGAGCTTTCGTTTGTTATTCGTGAGCAGCGAGTTATTGAAAATCAAGCCGTACGATATCAAGAACTTCCTCTTGGCAAAGAGCGTGCAAAAGAATTTTACGAAGAAGCACTGATTGAGCTTTTTACACATAAATTAAATGGCGAAGATTGGACCTTTACAAAAAATACTGGTGCGTTTCTAAAAGATATTTTTATTGAAAATAATTTTATAAAAGAAGTCCGAGAATCAGAGATCTTTGAAAAAGCAAAAATACAATTTCATCGTAATAATCCGGATGCATATATGTTTCCCCTTGAAGACCTCCGAGAGTGTATCGATCTTGGGTATCGATGGGGAATGTTAGTGAGGATCTATTCTATTGATCCAAGTGATTCTTCAAATCGACTTGTTTCTTATACACTTTCTCAAGATGGTGCTTCGCTGTTAGACAGAACGATTTTTGAATTTTCAAATCCCAATCAGAGCCCCATGTCACTATCTGTAACAGAAATAGAGGAGATAGAACCTGACCCATTAATCCCTCTTGAATCAATAGTTGCTGTTTTACGCGAAAAAAAATCACTTGAATCGTATGATTTATTGGAAGGATTCTTAGAAAAACTTGGAAATGATTTTTCGGATGAAGTAATAGAAAATGCTTTCTATTTGAATATCAAAATTCTTGAAGACTCTGGAAGAATAACCAAACAAGGAAGCGACGGGGAATGGTATTATTCAGCTGCAGAGAATTGTGAATTAGAAAAGAAAGAAACTGTAAAAATTTAATTAGCCCACAACGCGGATCGAACGCGTGACCTCTTCCTTACCAAGGAAGTGCTCTACCGACTGAGCTATGTGGGCACTGTGGTGAAATATATCACAACTTTTTTCTGGCACATAATTGATGTGGTTGATTTAGGGAATTCAATAATCTTAGATTACTTTCCGTGACCATGACCGTGAGCTTAGGCGTGACCTGAGAATTTTTTTCGCTAACGCCTACGCGCACGGTCATGGTCACGGGTGAATAATACGGATGAAAAAGAAGATGGGAGAAAAAAAGGAAGAAAAATCAAAGCTGACAACGGGACTTGAACCCATAACCTACTGATTACAAATCAGTTGCTCTACCAGTTGAGCTATGTCAGCGCGAGTGAAGAATTATTGAGGGTACATACATGAGCCGATTGCTGCTGTCACGGCTTCGATAACAGAGGTTGGTGCGGTATCTTACGGTTTCGCGAAAAATTCAGCAAACTTAGACCTCTCCGTGGGTTTACATGCAGCCCGAGTTTCCACATAATGCCGCCCCGCGGAAGCCCATGTAGCTCAGCTGGTAGAGCACTTCCTTGGTAAGGAAGAGGTCACGGATTCGAGTTCCGTCGTGG
>JBIKWN010000095.1:0-5435 GCA_044356295.1 Bdellovibrionota bacterium | reverse complement strand
TCCTCTTATATACACCTCTAAATCAATTATCATTACAAGATTTCAGAACTATTTCATGATGTTACAAAGGTGAGCGTCCCCTTGTAGTTAAATACATATTCATTTTTCTAGCAGCAACTACGGAAAACGAAGTTGTATCACTGAATTTCGGAGTCAGCATCATCTTCATACTCAGATTCAACAGCTGCAACCGCATACTTACCAGAAGCCCAATTGCCAAGGTCCGTTAACTTACATCGCTCAGAGCAGAAAGGGAAAAATTGAGCACCAACTTCTATCGACGCACCACAGTGGGGACAAGGAAATTTTTTCGACATACTTGTGATTCCAAATTGAAATTACTGACTTATAAACCCGTTTGGTCTAGCAATTTCGAGTATACCCATCGATTTTAGCTGTAGTCTAGACCCTTACAATAGATTTTCCCTAAACATCTCTGCTACTGAACGAGGAATTACAAAAGTTATTCCTTCACTATGTTTGATATGGAAAGCGGTGCTTTTTAATTCGCTGAAATAACTATAGATTTTTTCGCTTTACTTTAGAAGCAAATTTAATCTACTATAGTCATAGTGGGAAAATTTCCCACTACATATATGTTAAAAGCCCTACCCCTCATTATTCGCCCTCTTGTTCGTTTTTTAGTACGACACTCTATTCTCTTACCCGACATGGTTGAAGCATTGAAAAAAGTATATCTCGATGTAGCAATCGAGGAACTTCAAAAAAATGGCACCGAACATAGTGCAAGTAAACTTTCGCTTATGACAGGACTGCACCGAAAAGATATACAACGGCTATTGCAGAAAAATGAGGTTGAACGTCCTACGAAAAATATTGCTGTTCGAGTTATAGGGACGTGGAGGAATAAAAAGTTTTTTCAAACAACTTCTGGCAAACCTCGCATATTAACGGTGGAAGGCGCACAGAGTGAATTTGTTAAACTTGTCCAGTCAGTCAGCGTTGACGTTAACCCTTATTCGGTTCTTTTCGAACTTGAACGAACAGGCTTCGTTAAACGAACACAACATGGTGTACGGCTAGAAAAACGTTTATTTAATCCTGGCACCGATCTAAAAGAAGGATTTTCACTTCTCGCATCAGATGTTGATGATCTTATTATGAGTGTCGAAGAAAATCTGCTTACCCAAAAAGACAGAGTGACTCCAAATCTCCACGTAAAAACAGAATACGACAATATACCGTCCACATATATGCCTCAGATTCAAGAATGGCTTTTGAAAGAAGGCTCAAGCTTTCATCAGCGAGCAAGAAACTACCTCTCTACATTTGACCGAGATATTAATCCAACCATTGCTGATTGTGGCTCAAACAGTAGAGTCGCAGTTGGCACTTTTTCAATTACAGAAACGTTACAAAATAAATAGGGAAATTAAATGAAAAAATATAACCACCTTTTTCTGTCGTTACTATGTTTCGTCAGTTTTTGTTTTTTAATTATTGGATGCTCTTCCGGTGGAGGCTCTTCAGGAACAGGTGGACTACGTATTCAAGGAGTTGTTGTCGATCCTCAAACATCAAAACCAATTAGTAAGACTTCTGTAAGTATTTCACAAACAGGTGATACTGCAACAACTGATCAAAATGGAAACTTTGTGATTGATACTGATCCTCTGTCAGGGGATATCGAGCTCATTGTTGAAAATGATACAGCAACGTCTCGTACATCTCTAAGAAATATTCCAGCAGAAACAGAATCGGTAACATGTCGTCTTGAATTTGATGAGCGGAACAAAAAAACCGAGGTCAAAGATGTAAGTATTACCAAAAAACCACGGGCAGAAGCGACTAAAGCACCACGTCCTTCCCCCACCCCAAAATCGACTGTAGATAATAACGACGACGATAATTCCGGAGGAAACAATGATGGCTCGTCTGGTGGAAATGGGGACAATGATGGTGATGATGATTCCGGAAACGGTAGCGGTAATGGCAATGGAAACAATAACGGCGGTGGATCCGGAAATGGCAACGGCGGTCAACCACAAGAAGTCGAAGTTACTTCAAATATAACCGCTCTAACTTCTTCATCAGCAACGGTTGGTGGATATATCTTTACTATTGATTCTGAAACTGACTTTGGAAATCGAGATAGTTTATCAGAGTTTTCAGTTGGAGAGCGCGTTGAGGCAAAAGGTAAATATCAGGGGCAAATACTTATCGCTGATAAAATCAAATTGAAAAATTAATTTTTAACTTTAATAAGGAAACAATATGAAACAAAAAAATATACTTTTTATGTTAGCGTTAGGAGGCATACTTATCTTTACTCCAAAAGCTCATGCAAAAGATGGTGATCAAGAAACAAGAGGTCGAATTAGCGCTCTCAGCAATTCGTCTATTTCAGTAAATCTTTTAACCTGCTCAATTTCGAGCAATACTGAGTTTGAAAACAGCAATAGTCAACCAATTGCACAAAGTAATTTTAATATCGGTGACGAAGTAAAACTGAAGTGTCGAAATTTAGTCGCTAAAAATGTTGAAATGAAATCTGAGAATAATGATTCCTCTGATGATAACGGTGGTGATGACTCTAGTAACGGCGGAAATAATGGAGGAGGAAGCAATGATTCAAAATATACTTCAAGACTAAAATCTAATTTATCTGCCCCAGTTGATGTCTCAACACTTGCGCGAGGAACTGTTACGTACCGTCTGAAAAGAAATGGAAGCAAAAGAGACGATCAATTTAAGATCTCAGTTAAAATTCCGATTCCAAGCACCCTTCCTGCAGTCGAATCATATCGTAATGCAAGAGCTCTTTCCTTAACTGCAACATTAAAAAGAAATAGTGTTGCTTTTGCAACTTGTTCTCTTCGTATCGATGGAAGAAGCCGAATTGCTTCAACACCTGCAGCGGAATTCAAACTCGATGCTCAGGATAAACGAAGCTCCAGCAAAGGTCGCTCACGATTTTCAAAAGGATCGTGCGATATTGACTTAGCTACAGCTGGTGTTCAGAGAGGACTTCCAATAATTCTTGCTGGGGATTCTTTAGAAGTGAGTGAAACATCGAGTGGGATCTTTTTAGCGGGTGTTTTATAGAGTTATTAACTATAAATAAAAAAAGGGGAGGTTTTTACCTCCCCTTTTTTATTATGTTTATAATTTACAAGATGCAAAGAAATTAGAAGACCATTTTGAGTTAACCCTAAAAAATCAAACTATCGGAACACTTATAGCCGAGTGCGGTTTATTATAATCTTCTACGTAGTAATCAATATTGTTGTTGTCATTCAATACAAATTTCACCAACTCTTGTTCACGTTGCGGAGATTTAAACTGTGCAATGTGTAAAAGTAGTGCCTCACCTAGTATAAGATCCAAGTACGTTATGCGTGGTTGATAGGTACTCTGATATTTTAATGTACCAGTACTGATTTTATTTTTATAATTATCTTTCATATTTTTTTCCTCATAATTCCTACGTGAATCATTTGAATATTTACATAGGAATCTTCAATTACTACGTAAAGGAAATATACCGCAGGAGTCACGACTGGCTCTGTGATCTTCCTCATGTAGAGATGAAAAAATATCTATAGTGATATCTTAAAGTAGCTGTAGTTCAACTGAGCGGAGATGGAGGGCCAGGTCTAAAATCAAATGGCCAAAATCATTTTCACTTTGAAAAAATTCTATATTTATCATTCCCTATACTAAGCGTATTCTAGACACTCAACATTTAGGAAAATTCAATGAATATTAATAGAATCCTTCTCTTTTCTGTCTTTTTATTTTTGTTAACTGGATGTTCTTCCTTGATGGAGGGATATAAAGCAATTCAGGGGAAAAATTCTAGACAACAATGGGTTTTAGATAGGTTATACGAGCAACCATTTACATCATCACAAATAAACTCCTCGCCAGATGATGCTCTCTATAAGCGTGTGACAGTAATCCGAGCCAAACTTGCAATGGAACGTATTGAGAGCGCAGAAGTTGCATCTGAGCTGTCTAATCTTCGCTCAACCTTGATATCCAGAAATCCAAAATGGTCTCAAAAAGTCAAAGATGCAATTCTTAAAGGAAGGGTAGAAAAAGGCATGACTATGGAACAAGTTAAGTCATCACTTGGTGAAGCAACATTTGTTAGCGAAGATAGTAGTAAATATATGACTGAGGAGTCTTATGCAATTTATGAGAAACATGGAACTTCTCGCGCAGAAGTTAATAAGATGCTGTCTCAAAACCAAATAGTTAATTGGGCATATGAAGTTTCTGACAGCAACTACGATTACACTTTCGGTGAAGTGTCTTTTACAAATGGATTAGTTACGACTGCTGGGAAATTTAATGTCGATAAAGAAAAGAAAAGTTAAAAGTTTTATATTTTTTGGATAAAGTAAAATGAAAAATTTATATTATCCCTCATTAACCATTAGGCTTCTATTAGTTTGTCTCATAGGAACCATATGTGGGTGCATCAACCCACTTTACAAAAATCCTAACTACTTGAATCAATCCTCTAGCAATAGAAATCAGAGCGCTAAGAATGATTTATCAGATGTTGATAATACCTTCTTAGAACTTTGTCGAGATGGCAAGAAGTTGCAATCAAAAGAGCATCTGAAAAAAAATAAAGCATATTTTTCTTCATCTATGCACCAAGCCGGATTTGAAGGAACTAGGTCTGATTTCTTATTGGTAGTGGTGTCCGTATATGCAGCCACTGATTGCATAAGCGTACTTCTGGAAAATGGTGCAAATCCAAATATTCGAAATGACTTTTCTGGCTTCGTTGGAAAGGATGCAACCGTAGTCCATGTTTTTGCAGCGAATGGTAATGTTATTTCTCTTGAGAATGCTCTGAAAGCTGGTGGAAGTCCAAATGTTCAAACGACAAGTGGTATAACTCCTCTTCACTATGCAAGGAGGTATGGGTTTAAAAGAATCGAAAAACTCCTACTCCAATACGGTGCCGATGGCTCATTAAGAGATTCAGTAAGAGGTAGAGGATTGGCTGCACAAGACGTACAGGTGGAAGTGCCAGGTGGACCAAAAGGTACTGGCGAGAAAATGAACTAATTTTTTTGCTTCCGGTGCTTCTGTCCTAAATTTTCAAGAATTAAGTCAGATTTATTAAGCACTACTGTTTCTTAAAAATTCGATTTTCAGGAGTTCAGCAGAACTTAAAACTTCAAACCGCTCCTGTAAGAAAGTATGTCGGCTTGGAACCGAAATAAACCCTAAAGTGGTCCCAGCAGCTGAATGTGAAAGATGAGATTCCATAGTGTAAGATCAAACGAGTAGATCCAACTTTTTTAGGGACTTTAATTTCTTAAGATAATCAAGCTGGGTGCTTTTTTATGAGATTTCGAGATGTAGTTTCGCAATCGTGATGTTACAAAGGTGAGCGTCCCCTGCTCTTTTAAAATAATAAGTAACTGATATTAATTGTGATTACTGCGACT
>JBIKWN010000094.1:0-5485 GCA_044356295.1 Bdellovibrionota bacterium | reverse complement strand
ATAGCAACATTTTTCGCCAAATAAGCCTGAATTCCATACTGCTGAAGTTCTTGCTGAATAAAAAGCCCATCTCCACCAAAGCAAATTACACGTACGATGGCACCAAGTTCCAAAATCTCATCCGAAAGCGGTTTCCAACTACCAATTTTAACTTTCCCACCGATCATCAAATGAATAGGACGATTAGGATATGCTTTTGCAACTGAGCGAAGAGCCGCCACGGTCGAAGCAACTGTTGTCGATTTGGAATCATTAATTGCCATCATTCCAGACTGAGTTGAAACTGGTTGTAGGCGATGATCGAGCCCTTTAAATACCGAAATTGCTTTTTGTATTGCTTTCGATCGAAGAACTCTATCCCCAGGAAGTGACAACGCAGCAAGACTTGCAGCAGCAATATTATACCGAGCATGTTCACCAACAAGTTTGGTATCAGCGCACTCAAAAATAAAATTCCCCCATTCACTCGAAGTGACAACAACGCGATCGAGAGCCCGTACTGGATCATACTCAATCACAGCAGTATGTTTCGCTTGAGAAGGTTTAACACTGACTCCAAATAAAGCAATCGTACTTTTTAAAGAAGGAGCAATTGACATCACGTATGGATCATCGGCATTTAAAACCGTAATCTGATCCATGGTTTGATTAATAGCCACATTCGTTTTTGCATGCAGATATTTCTCTAAGGTTCCGTGCCGTTCAAGATGGTTCTCGGTAAGGTTTAACAAAACAGAAACATCTGGCTTAACCGTCGATGCTGCTTCTAATTGGTAACTAGAAGCCTCAACAACTAACACTGAAGGCGATTCCTTTAAACTATCATCCAGTAAATTAAGGATAGGATTACCAATATTACCGCATAAATATGGAGCTTCGTCAGAAGCTTGAAAAATTGCGTTTATCAATGAAACACAAGTACTTTTACCATTCGAACCTGTAACCATAATATGGGGCAAGCCTGATAGGCCCAATCCAAGTTCAAGTTCTCCAATAATAGTAAAATTTTTCTCTTTAAATGTTTTAGCAACTTTTGTTGCAAGTGAAATTCCAGGGCTAATCACTAGAATCGCTAATTTTGTATCAAGTTTTAAAACTGCATCAGGAATTTGATCAAGAAATGAAATCTGAACCCCAGATTTTTCAAGTTCAATAACAGTTTTTGCCTGAATAGGTTTGATAGTAAATTGCTCTCGAGATTGTTTTTCAATAACAATCACATTTTTTTTCATTCGAAGAAAAAATTTTGCAGTAGCAATTCCAGTGGTTCCCAGACCTAGTATAACGGCTGTTTTAGCAGTATCAATTAAATCAACAAGCTTTTTATTTTTCATCTGATTTGATTACTACCTAATTTTCAACGTAGTTAGTGTAATTAAAGCAAGAAATATAGAAATAATCCAAAATCGAACAACTACTTTCTGTTCAGACCATCCAAGAAGTTCAAAATGATGATGGATCGGTGCCATTCTAAAAATTCGCTTTTTCGTTGCTTTATAATAATAACGTTGAATAATTACGGATAGTGTTTCGATTACGAAAATACCGCCAGCAATTATTAAAACAAGTTCATGTTTTGTAACCACTGCAACAAAGCCAAGTGTCGCACCAAGTGCAAGGGCACCAGTATCACCCATAAAAATTTGAGCCGGAGAGCAATTAAACCAAAGAAATGCGAGTCCTCCTGCAACGATGGATGCCATTATAATACTTAATTCACCTGCACCGTTAACATGATAGACGCCGAGGTACTCAGAGATCTGTTTATGTCCACCGACATAAGCGAACAAACCATATGTAGCAGCCACTGTCATTACAGGACCGATTGCCAAACCATCTAACCCATCAGTCAGATTAACCGCATTCGAGGTTCCAACTATAACTAACGAAGCAAATGGAATGAAAAGTATAGAGAGTGATATTGCATATTCTTTTAAAAATGGAACTTCTAGTTGACTTGAAAACCCCGTAAGCAAAAGAACAGTTGAAACAAACACTGCAATTCCTATTTGCAGTAAAAGTTTTTGTTTTTCAGTTAAGCCATCAGTGCTCTGTTTGGTGATTTTTTTCCAATCATCAAGAAAGCCGATCGAACAAAACCCTGCCATAACGAAAAGAGTAAGCCAAACATTGATACTGGATAAATCGCAAAGAAGAATACTCGAAACAAGTACTGCACCCACAACGACAAGTCCCCCCATTGTTGGAGTACCTTTTTTTGAAAGATGATCTTTTGGTCCGTCATCTCGAATCGGTTGACCACCGATGCCAAGACTTTTCATCTTTTTAATAAAAAGTGGCATGACGACGACTGTCATAACAAAAGTCAAAACAAATCCAAGCATCGCCCTAAAGGTGATATACTTAAAAAGGTTTAGAACACTTACATGTTCACGAAGGTTTAAGAACAGATGATACAGCATGTGTTAAAATGGCATTAGCCGCGCGGTCTAATCCGATACCACGGGATGCCTTAATAAATATCATATCAAACGCTTCTCGAGTAGCTGCGTTTCCGGCTTCTTCTGGAGTATTGAAAATAGCGGTTTTTAAAGAGGTTCCAATCGCATTTTGTACAATCTGACTTGACTGACCGACCAAAAATGTGAATTCTGGCTGTAATTCTTTGACCTGCTCACCCAGGGCACGGTGGTACTCTTCATTAAAGGCTCCAAGTTCAAGCATATCGCCTAAGATAAGTCCTATTTTTTTTCCGACTCTCTTTGTATCTGCTGCAATTGCAAGCATAGCTTTCATTGAAGCTGGATTTGCGTTGTAGGAGTCATCAAGCATCATTTTATTTCCGGGTCCAGGAATCTCTTTAAGATTAAGACGCATGAGTGGAGCAACAAACCTTTCTAATCCTTTTGCAATTTGTTCAGGCAAAAGATCAGGGAATAATGTATGTGCCGCAACAACAGCTAACGCTGCATTTTTCGCATTATGCACCCCTGCGATCCTCAAGAGTGCTTTGAGCACCCAGTGATTGTCATTTTTATGGTTAGCATCAGAAACAGTAAAATGAATTGTATCAATACCTTCAACCGAAATATCAGAGATGATAAAATCATTACTTTTATTCTCTCCTACTCTCAGTAACGTAAAATCTTTATCTAGATTTTTTGAAGGAAGTAAATTTTGAATCACTTCATTATCACCGTTTACTACAAACGAACCGCCCTTCCGAGCACCATCTATAATTGAAAGCTTCTCATGACCAATCCCTTCAATATTTTCAAAAGCACCGATATGAGCTGCTGCAACTTCTGTAACCATTGCCAAATCAGGATGCGTTATCTTACTCAGTGATGAAATTTCACCAGGTCGATTCATTCCTATCTCGATTACTTGCCACAAATGTTGCGGTGAAGCTTTTAGCAACGTGTAGGGGACACCAACGTGATTATTAAATGACTTTTGAGCATAGTTCCCTGCACCTTTCTGCATAAGGATGGATGCTAAAATCTCTTTTGTAGTAGTTTTTCCAACAGAACCTGTCACTGCAATGGTAGGAATATTTAGAAAGAGCCTCCAGTATTCAGCCAACTTCCAAAAAGCTTGCAGGGTATCAGCAACAACAATAACTCGATCTGAATATTCAGAATCAAGAAAAGCTTCATCTTCAACAAGTAAAAGTCCGGCACCTCTCTCGTATGCAGTCGGAATATAGTGATGACCATGTTCTTTCTCACCTTTAAGAGCAATAAAAATCTCACCACCTTTTATCTGTCTTGAATCGTATTCTGCACCAATGACTGTGATTTTTTCAGATGTAGGTTTCGTCTTACCTGAAACAATCTTTGCAATTTCATCTTTTGTAAGTCGCATCATCGGTAAAAATTCCTTACTTCATTTTGGTCTGAAAAATATACTTTTTCAGTACCTAGTATCTGATAATCCTCATGACCTTTACCAGCAATTAAAACGATATCACCTTCATCCGCAAGCGAAAGTGTTGTTCGAATTGCTTCTGCTCTTTGCACTTCGGAAAATAGTGGCAAGCGCCCCTCTGCTGTTATATCTCGGATAATGTGCGTGGGATCTTCTGTTCGAGGATTGTCCGAGGTAACGACTACATCAGTTGCAACTTTTTTCGCAGCATCAAACATGAGCGGACGTTTTCCTTTATCTCGGTCGCCACCACAACCGAACAGTGCAATCAGTTTTCTTTGAGCAAAAGGCTTTAAAGCTTCGAGTGCTTTTTCAAGTGCATCGGGTGTATGTGCGTAATCAACATACGCCCAAGGTCCTCTTTCGGTAGTCGATTCGATGGATACTCTTTCAAGTCTTCCGGGGACTTGCCTCATAGCAGGAATGACATCTGCAATCTGCTCAAAAGAAAAACCGTATTGAGAGACAGCTAGAATAGCACTAACCAAATTTTCGACATTATACTCACCAATATAGGGACTTTTAAAAACCAGTGACGCATTATTGTTAAAATGAAACTGTGTCCCCGTTATTGAAAAAGAAGAAATAGTATAAAGGAGAAGTGAAGATAGACTCTTTGATAACTCTGATGAAGGATGAAATCCAGTTTGAGCAAAGCCTATCACCTTGCAGCCATACTTTTTTGCAGCACATGCGAATTGTTCACCCCACGAGCTATCAAGATTAATAATAGCAATTTTTTTACCGTGCGAAGATCCTACTAATCTAAAAAGCTCTTGCTTAGCGCAAGCGTAATTTTCAATCGAACCGTGATAATCAAGATGATCTCTTGTTAAGTTTGAAAATATGCCGAGATCAAAATGAACAGATGAAACGCGTTTTTGATCTAAGGCATGTGAAGATACTTCCATCGATACGTATTCGTTTTTATTTTCTAATAGCTCGTTTAGAAAATGATGAATCACTTTTGGATCGGGGGTTGTCAATGATTCACGATCACTATCTTTGCTCCCAAAAAGACCAAGAGTTCCAATTCGCCCACATTTTTTACCGAGTTGAGAAAAAAGATCCGCTATCATCCAATGAGTCGTCGTTTTTCCATTCGTACCAGTAACGCCAATCACTGAAATCTTTCGACTTGGAGATCCATAAAAGTGTGCAGTCAGACAGCTCAAAGCTTCATGTGAATCTTTTACAATAATAAAACAGATTGAGGGATAGATTTTCTTTGATTGAGAAATATCAAAAGTTTCTTCGGTAATAATTGTAGATGCTCCATGTCGTATTGCATCCTCAATAAACAGCTGGCCGTTTTGTTTTATTCCAGTAATTGCGACAAAAAAGCTTCCTTGAACCACCTCTCTTGAATCAGATGTTACGTGAACAAGTGGTGGAACCTGCCCGACAATTTCAATAATGTCTTCAAGAATAGTTTGGATCATATGCAATTGGTCATCTTACCTTGTGTATGATCTTTTTGCATTACCCTCCCTTTTTCTACACGATGCTCCAGAGATTAAGAAAATCATGCATTCTCTGGGAATTCCAAATTACACCGCTCCTCCTATTCCAGATCCCCCTGTCAAAAATGAGA
>JBIKWN010000093.1:0-5561 GCA_044356295.1 Bdellovibrionota bacterium | reverse complement strand
ATAAGAGCTGCTTCTCTTCTATTTCCATTTTGATCTGTAACCGTAGACCTAAGAATGGTGCTTGATGGCTCACCAAATAATTGTTCTTCAGTAAAATCAGCTTTTTCAAAATACTTAACTATAAAGTTGCTCAATTGAATATCAGTTGGTAGCTTAGAAATATCAATTACCCCCTTCATCACGGATTGATCACCTTTCTGAGCAAGTAACATCTCTGAACGCCCAGTAATATCAGCTTGTATTTTCAAAGAATCACCACCCTTCATCAGTTTAATACCATTGAAAATAGTAGTATCAGCAATCCTAAAAAATTCAGAACGTAAAGATTCAAGCTCTTTCTGAAGTGAAGATCGTTGTGAAAAAGAAAAAGTACCATTAGCAGATTGCTCTGCGAGTTCTTGAACTCTTCCAAGTATTCCAACTTGTTGGTCAAGGGCACCGTCCATAATCGAAAGAGCACTTAAACCATCATTTATATTTCTAATCCCAATATTTGCAACTCTTGATGACGACCGAAGCGAATCAGCAATTGCAACACCAGCAGCATCATCACTTGCACGAGTGATCCTCATGCCGCTTGAAAGCCGCTCAAAGGTACGAGACATCTCATTGGTCGTTCGACCAAGGCTTCTCTGCATCTGTAAAGACGCGATGTTGCTACCAATGGTAATTGGCATAATACTTTTCTGACTACTCGTACGTAGAAACGGCAGAAATTCAGAAAAACATAATTAAATTACAGAACTCAGGTGTAGGAAAAATTCTTATATTCTGTACTTTATAAACAATTCTTTAAGCCGTTGAATAATTTAGCCACGATTTCTTTACTATATTCAGAAATCTCCGAATGTCTATGCTGTGGGGAACTGGCTAAATTTAAATTTATTGATTCTTCGTAGTTTTGTGATACTTGCACTTTGCTGTGCATCGTCTATTGCTTTAGGTTCATCCAGGACTACTTTGTCACCGATTCGCCCAGGAAATATTATAAAAATTAAAAAAGGGTCCACATCCCATACGTGCGGATTACCAAAAGGTCGAAACGTCTATGTGCCTGTTATCAAAACAACACTCGGTTTTTTTTCTATTCAAGAATTATTGTCTCGTAATCGTAACAGAAAATTTTTCGTAGTTGGAAAAACAAGATTATCACCAAAGATTCTTCGGACTCAGTTAGCAAGATCTAATATAACTTGTGCTCAGATTGTGAATCAAACCCCTGTACCAACATTAAATCCACGTTCTCCAACTGTAACTGCTACTTCAACAGCAACACCTGTTAATACCGCTTCTCAGACACCAACAGTTGCCAGTACCCCGACCACAACTCCAACAGTAATGGCTACTGGAACACCAACTCCAACACCTACTATTTTTCCACTCAGTGCCCAGGTAATCGGTCAAAGTGTTTTTGATTTTGATGTAGGAAGTCCGATTACTGTAATCGAACGAAGTATAAGGATTACTTGCCGTGGTTGTCTTTCAGATTCACCCGAATTTACAACGACTCCTAACAATATAAATCAACCTACACTAACAATAGTGAGCGTTTATTCGAGTGTACTAGACGGGCAAGATCCAGAGAGAGAGTATACTATTACAGTCCGGCTACCTGCCCCAAGCTCTTCTCATAACAATCAAGGAAGCTATGCTTTTTCAGTGAGCGAAGGGTCTCAAGCTGCAGCTGTCACTGGGCTTCTTTATTATCATGGAACCACTGGTATTCGATCAAATCTTCTTACCTTAGAAAAAAAAACATCAAATGATTTTGCTTCTCTATTTTCTCAAGTGAATCCTGCGTTTACTTCGAATGCAAACAGAACAGTGATGATGACTGTTTCGAATGGACTTCATTATTCAATGGGTTCATCGTTGTCAATTGAACAACATAGAATTGGAGTCTCTGGACAATTTGAATTAAAACCTGCAGTAGGTGCGTCGCCAAAAGTCTTTCTTGGAAGACCAATGACTGGGGGATCGTGGCAGTCGGTTGGAACAGATAAGTGGAAGTATTGCAGCCTTCCATCAATTCCTACGAGTGGCAATCAGTATCAACCTATCACTCTCTATATAGATGGAAAGTTAATTGAAGAAGCTAAGTTTCCAAAAACTGGTTCTGCAGCAATTACAGCTACTACAGGGCTTAAAAGCTTCACATTCAACAATACTGGAATGCCATCAATAGGCTCTGGAGAACGAGTTGTGAGGGTTAAGCTTGATCAGCATGGAGAAGAAAGAGTATTTCCTGCACGATTAAGTAGTAATTCTTTAACCGTAGAAATAAATGGGGTTACGAATAATCTAAATCAAGTGATTGCAGAGCAGATTCCTGCTGATATGAGGACTCTTTTTATTCAAGGCAGCAAAGTTGGTACTGTATCAATCTCTGGGGCTGATGAATTTTTAACTTCATACAGCGGATCAGATAATCCTGCTTTTACATTTGATACTGATAATTGTGTAAATCTATTTTATCCAGGATTTGATCCTAATACAGCAGCAGTTGGGTACTCTACCGGTGATGACGCTGGATTTTTTGAAGCATCAGATGCTTGTAATCCAACAACAGAAACATGTGTTGATCGAGGAGGAGTATATGTTTCAGGGATTGAATTTTTTGGAGGCCCATTAAAACGAACTGCTTTCTTTGATTGGGGTTCAAAAGTACAAGATCCATACATCTATTCAAGAGCTGGTTCGAATATGATCATTACACGAAATGTGTTTGGGCAAACTGCAGGAGGCGGAATTTTTGCCATTACTAGAACCCATGACATTGCTATTACTGAAAATAGATTTACTTCTAATCTACTTTTTTCGATCCGTCTCTTTGGATCTGACTTAATGAAAGATGCTGTAATGAAGAATATTACAATTTCAGATAATCTTTTCAATGTTCATAACAAATCAACAGATCCTTCACCCCTTGTAGATGTTGCATGGGCGGGTCAAACTAATATTAGTAACAATTCGTTTCCTCATGGTGGAGGGATACATTTAGGAAATGATCGCTACTATTATCTTGCATATAAGTGGTGTACCCGTATTCGTTATAAAAATGCACAAGCTGATTACGGTGTAAGCCCAGATGCTTTCTGCAGAGATACCACAAGAAATATGGAACAACTTTCATGGAATGACGCACAGGATCTAAATCCTGCAAGAGATATTTATGTCACTGAAAATTATATCCGAACCGCTCCTGTTACCTGGGGCGACGGCGGAGCTATCTATGTTTGGGGGTTTCCTTATACTGGAACTCAACTTCGTAGCATCACCGTTGATCGCAATCTCATTATTAATCCTGAGAGCTATTCGAGTCTGCTACATCGTGTAGGAATATATCTAGATGACGCAGTGAATAGCTTTAGAGTTACTCGAAATAGCATCATTAGTCCACAAGGACACTTATATTCTATATATGCAAAAGGTCGCGGGGGAATTGTAGAAAAAAATTTAGTGATTAATCCTCTTTCGTCGAAGCTCGCAATGGTTGCTTTTGCTGAGTTTGATGCAATGAGTTTAGCGTATGTTCCGTATAAGTTCTTAGAAACGTCAAATCCTGACTTTGGTTCGCAAGTTAATCGAGAGTATAACAGAGAAATATCACTACGTAGTAATATATTTATACAGGTCAATAGCGGCGATACTCCATCGTTTGGTGAAAAAAGAGGGGACTTTTATTGGTTCCTTACTTCAGATTATGGAATTAGCGATCCGAACAGACCAACACTTATTCAAAGTAATAATAATATCTTTGTCAGAAATCCAAATGCAGCTCCACTTCAATCATTTGCTTTTTCAGGTACCCGACCATGGTTAGACTTCTCTGGGTGGAAGCTCAGTAACTATGTGAAAAGCAATCCCGATAGTAACTCTGGCTTTGTGAGTCAAGATATTACAGATGTAGAAAGTATTAGAAATGGCTCCGTGTACGACGCTGTAGGCAGTAGCTTGCAGCCCTATATTTCCGAATTTATCGGGCGTTCAGTGGGCACCACAAAGGGTTGTATAAATCTTGGAAGCCCCTGCTTATCAGAAAATGATGTGTCGTTAAATTGATTAATAGGGAAACTTCCCCTGGCAATCTAACCTCTAAAGTAACCTACTAGAACATGTTCCAACACATCATATAAGAGTCTTAAGATTATTTTACTATCTTTACAATAAACTCTTCATATGTCAGTTTTTTACATATGAAGAAAAACACCATTATCCTTATTAGTTCATTCCTTCTATCGTTCTCTTCAATAATTTCGGCTGAACCTACCTTTAAACCTCGAGTCCTTGGGGGAACGACTGCTTCTCAAAATGCGTATCCTTTTATGGTTGCAATTCACCAAAACTATCAAAATATAGAAGAAGGCCAGTTTATATGTGGCGGCACGCTTATCAATAAAGATTGGGTTTTGACTGCATCACACTGTGTATCTTCTTTGTTTGTTTCTGAAGGCGAGAACAATCCCCCACTGGGTGTAAGTCCGAGCAGCATAAAAGTTTCATTCGGTTCGAATATCATTAATGGGATACGCCAAACTAGAAAAGTTGCGGAGATTATTCTTTCTACAAGTGGGTACACATTTGAGAACGATATTGCTCTTCTTCGTCTAAACAAGTCTATCTCCCTGACTCCTCTTCCTTATGCGACTTCTTCAGACTTTGCTAAAATTGCTGAATTAGAGTCAGCTCGTGTTATTGGATGGGGGGCTACAAATCCTGACGTTAATAAGATTAATATAGGTGTTAATCCTTCAGCTTTACAACAAGCAGACATCGATCTCTATTCTAAAAATGATTGTCTTTTAAAACTAGGAACAAA
This sequence comes from Bdellovibrionota bacterium, assembly GCA_044356295.1. Classification (GTDB taxonomy): domain Bacteria; phylum Bdellovibrionota_C; class UBA2361; order UBA2361; family JBIKWN01; genus JBIKWN01. The sequence continues at coordinate 742 of JBIKWN010000093.1, read as the reverse complement.
CTTCGTTCCTTCTAAATCTTTATGTGCTGCAACATTAGCATCAGATTCTGAAGGGACAGGTGCCAAAGATGCTTGTTATGGTGACTCAGGTGGGCCACTTTTAGTAACCATAGATGGAGTTCAAAAGATCGCTGGGATTGTTAGTAGTGGATATGCTTGTGGTAGTAATAAATATCCAGGTATCTATACTGACGTTGCTGCATATGAATCATTTATTGAATCAACCCTAAATCCGAACAAACGAATTCAAACGATTAGTAAAGTTCTTCTTGATAACTTTCCTATATCTTTAGAACGAAGAGATTCTTTCAATAGTGGAACTGACGGTTTTGCAAGCGAAGAAGAAATTTTCAATGCGTATTTACGTAACCTAAAACGAATTAGAGCTAAAGTTGTCGTAGAAAGTTTCACTAATTCATTAATTGCTACGATTAAATTTGAAAGATCAAAACTACTTCCTAAATATAGAAAGTACTCTACAAGCGAACTCACTAAACTGCGAAGAGAATTAATTTTTAGTATGAACTTGGCATTCAATAACAGATTGTTACCTGCGAAAAGAGCTTCAGCACTCAAAAAGTTTAAGGCGATTTTTAAACAGTATCAGTAGTAGAAAGTTTTTCTTAACAGTTCCATCTTTTAGTTATGTACACCTACAATTCTATATCTTTAAGATTATTTGGAAGTGCTCTAGCTTCAGAAGCAGTTCCAGTAAAACTTGTAGGTGTTACTTCCAATTCAT
>JBIKWN010000051.1:0-19037 GCA_044356295.1 Bdellovibrionota bacterium | reverse complement strand
TACTCCCCCAAAAATCTTGCGTAAGGACAAAATAGAAGGCTTATAATATGCTCAAAAGTGTAAACCATGTATTGGCAGAGATCTGTAAACGGTTTGAGCGCTCCGCTACGCTCACGCCTACGGTCATGGTCACGGGGTAGAAATGCCTTAACTTAATGACATTGCCTACAGTCCCTACAGCGCGGAGATTAAAATGACAGAACGTGTGCTCCATGCAATCGTTCGAATCCAATTCCATGTCACGAGATGAGAAATGTTTTTTTGCAAGCCATGCTTTTGAATCTCTTCATGGTCGGGCACTTGTAAAAGAAACGTCGATAGAAAAATGATAATAACTAGGAGCAAACTACAAATAGTTTGTAGAGAATTCATCTGAGCAATTGGATTTAGAAATAGAACTATTGCGGTAACAAGCTCAGCAATCATTGGAACAATAACTACGAAGGATGTTCTTGAAGCATGCGATGGTGCATAGGTAGAAGTGAGAACCTCGGGTGGAATTTTAGCAAATAAAGGATAGTGAACAATTTGAACAAACCAGATCAGCCCCGTCATGTATAAACAGCAAACAAGACTGATAGTAAATGTTACATTCGTTGCAGCAAGAAATTCCATAAAGAAATACTTAGTCAGTTTTTACCTTCAGCATTCCAAGTCCACCATCGACCCCTAGCACTTGTCCAGTAATCCAGTCATTCGATGGATCCACTAAAAAACTAATTGCTTGAGCAATATCATTTGGTTCCCCCAGCCGCCCAAGAGGATGCATCGACAGAGAAGCTTTCACACCAGCTTCGCTTGCAGTAATTCTTGATGTCATAGGAGTTTTCGTAAGTCCAGGAGCAACAACATTAATCCGAATTTTTTTTGATGCATATGTTGCAGCAGCAGATCGAGCCATTGAAATAATTGCACCTTTTGCTGCGGCAATCGCTTCGTGATTTGCAAGACCAATCTGCGATGCAGCAGATGCACAGAGCACAATACTTCCTCCGGTTGATTGCATAGCTTTCACTGCACCACGAAGAATAGAAAAAGAAGTCCCAACATTCGTTTGCATGACACCATCAAACTCAGTTTGGGAAGTTAAATGAATTGGTTTTAATAGTACTGACCCAACACAGTTAACAACACCAGTAATCGATCCATGTTCGGATCTGAAATTTTCAATGAGCGATTCAACAGCTTCAACACTATAGTCAGATTCTTGCAAGCGAATCGATGGATGATTCAGAACAGCGAGTCTTTCAAGACTTCGACCAACAGCCAGAATAGAAACAGAATCTGCAGATTTCTCTAAGAGTTTTTCGCAGAGAACTCTTCCAATGCCACCAGCAGCACCAAAAACTATATAATTTTGCATAAAAAAATCCTCAAAAGCTTACTGTCTTTATTAATACACCCGAACATTACCGCATGAGCTTTATTACTGACAAATATGGGATTTATGCGTCAGGCCTGCTTGTTCAAAAAAATGAACCAAGTAAGGTCGACCTGCGGTCACGTTTTGCAGATGGCTCGAAGGCGATTGCAGATTCACTGAAAGATGATGCTTCAAAAAAAGATGATGCAAGTCAGGTAAGATTAGCTAAAGCAGTAGATGACAATTCGCAATCATCAGCGGGACTGTCTATTCTTTTAGGAGCTGCACAATCAGTAGTGTCCATTGGGAGCTCTGCGATCTCAGAAATAGCAGACTTACAGCAGCAACAATTAGATAATGCAACGACTGCAAAAAACAGTGTACTCAATTCGAAAACCACAGCTCTTCAAACACAAAATTCTACGATTGATACTGAAATTTCACGAATTCAATCGAACGCTAAATATAATGGCAAAAATATTTTTTCCGAATTAACCTCACTCTCAGGGCCGAGTGAGGATGGACAAAGTGGCTTTGTGGTAAACATTCCAAATGTTGCAAGTTTACAGCTCACCTCTTCAGTAACTATTACAAATCAAACCACGGCAGCTACGGCTGTCATTGCATTAACCAATGCATTAGTTAGTACAGATCAATTACAAAGTGCTTTTGATTCTGCACAAACAAAAGTTTCAGCAGCTATTGAAGAAGCATCTGCGATACGTGCAGATGATCCAAAAGTTGAACAGGAAGTAACCGTTTCCGATCTGGTAAAAAAGATAGCAAACCAAATTGGCTCCCCGTTTCAAAATGAATATTCAAAGCGTTCAATTATTGAAGCAGCGACAAAAGAGCTCGACCCTGATAAAGCTCATGAACTTGTTGCTTGAACTTCTTTTTTGGCTTTCTCTCTAACATTTTGCAAAACTTCTTTGATAGCAGTTTTGCTTTTTAGTTCCTTTTCACTGTGATGCTCTGTTGCATCAAGTAAAAGTTCTAAATTTTTTAAAGACGGCGTCTTTGATTCATCTATTGCCGCAAAACCAACACTTCGAAGTAAAGTCGAAATTGCCAAGTACACAGAACGGAGCATTTCCTTAACATCTTTTGCTTCTTCTATTGCTCGAAGGGAAAGCCCGAGCGTTTCATAAATTTCCAGAGCTTCGTCTTCATCATTTTCATGGGTCAAATTGTCAAAGGCTTCGACAATACAGCTGCTGGTGACAAATCGGTCGAGATCGCTTCGAAGTAGGGAAAGAGATTTATGAGGGGTAAAGTGAACGAGAACCTCTAAGGAGCCCTTACCTTTCTTTGTTGTGAATTCACCAGCATCAAATATATCAAACGCAACAGAGAATTTTGCCTTTTCCTTCCGAACACCTCTGGCTAAGACAGAACGTTTACCAGTTTTGGCACTTAAAACGCGAAGAATGAGGTCTGATTCGCCAAATGGAAAGGTTCTTAAAACAATTCCGATAAAGGGTTGAAATTCTTCCAATCGATGCTTACTCTCTTTCCTCGGTTACTCACTTTATTGTAGTTCAGGTATGTCATCAGAAGAAACAGATAATCAAGTACTTTCCTCGTTAGAAGACGAAACACTAGAGCAATCAGCTCCCGAGCAAGGACGAGACTCGTCTAAGACAGGGCCTCTTAAACTCGGAAAGCTTCTAGGAAAAAAAAGTGTACTCATGGAAAGAGAAACTGAGATCGGTCAGGACCAAGACATTGGCAGTGATACCCAAATTGAGGTTCTTAAACATGAATTAAAGTCTTCAAAGGCAGAAGCTGTAGAGAATTACGATAAATACCTTCGTGCAGTTGCAGAGCTTGATAATTTCAAGAAAAGAGCAATGAAAGAGCGCTCTGATATAATGAAGTATCAAGGTGAAAGAATCTTCGTTGACCTTTTAGAAATAGTTGATGATTTTGAAAGAGCACTTCAGCATGCTGAAAGTGATGCTGGTCAGTTAAAATCTGGGCTTGAGCTTATTCTTAAACGTTTCAACAGCATTCTCACAAAATGGGAAGTAAAGGGTGAATCTGCTATTGGTAAACAATTCGACCCCAATTTGCATAACGCTTTGAGTCGCGTCCCAGCTCCTGGCACTGCATCTGGAACTATCCTCGCAGAGCTTAAAAAGCCATATTTTTACAAAGATAAGCTCATACGCCACGGAGACGTAATGGTCGCCGAGGGTGAGCCACAAGAGTCTGGTGATTCTTCAGGGGAACCCCTTGAAAATACTCCAGAAGGTGATTAATTCACTTTTACATAAATTTTTAGATATTTATTTTAGATAATACAAGAGGTCCGCGTAATGGGAAAAATCATTGGAATAGATTTAGGTACAACTAATTCATGTGTCGCAATTATGGAGGGTGGAATCCCACTTGTTATTGCTAACAGTGAAGGTAACCGCACAACACCTTCAGTTGTTGCAATGTCACCAAGTGGTGAACGCCTTGTTGGGCAAGTTGCAAAACGACAAGCTGTAACAAACCCAAAAAATACAATTTTTGCTGTTAAGCGTTTAATTGGTCGTCGTTTTGAAGATACTGAGATTCAAAAAGCTCAGTCAGTACTTCCATACGAACTTGCAAAAGCAAGTAATGGTGATGCATGGGTAAAACTAAGTGGTGAATCAAAGAGCCCACAAGAAGTCTCTGCAATGATCTTAACCAAGATGAAGCAAACTGCTGAAGATTATCTTGGCGAGAAAGTAACTGACGCTGTTATTACAGTGCCTGCGTATTTTAATGATGCGCAACGTCAAGCTACAAAAGATGCTGGAAAGATTGCAGGTCTTAATGTTCAAAGAATTATTAATGAACCAACTGCTGCAGCACTTGCGTATGGTCTTGATAAGAAAGGCGAGAAGTTAATCGCAGTGTTTGACCTTGGTGGTGGAACATTTGATATCTCTGTCCTTGAGCTTGGCGATGGTGTTTTTGAAGTTAAGTCAACTAACGGTGATACATATCTTGGTGGAGAAGACTTCGATCACAAGATTGTTGATTTCTTAGCGGATGAGTTTAAAAAAGAGCAAGGAATTGATCTTAAGAAAGATACTCTTGCGTTGCAGCGTTTAAAAGAAGCGGCAGAGAAAGCGAAACATGAACTCTCTTCTGCAACTGATACTGATGTAAACTTACCGTTTATCTCGGCAGATGCTTCTGGTCCTAAACACTTAAATATAAAATTGACTCGAGCAAAACTTGAATCACTTTGTGCAGATTTAATCTCACGACTTGAGGCTCCTTGCCGTACTGCTCTTAAAGATGCTGGCGTTTCTCCTTCACAAATCGGAGACGTCATCCTTGTAGGTGGTATGACTCGTATGCCAGCAGTTCAAGCTAAAGTGAAAGAGATCTTTGGTAAAGAGCCTTCGAAAGGTGTTAACCCTGATGAAGCAGTTGCAATTGGTGCAGCAGTTCAAGGTGGAGTACTTCAAGGTGATGTCAAAGATGTTCTTTTACTTGACGTTACACCTTTGAGCCTTGGTATTGAAACTCTTGGTGGTGTATTTACAAAATTGATTGAGAAGAATACGACAATTCCTACTCGTAAATCTCAGGTATTTTCAACTGCTGTCGATAATCAGCCTGCAGTTTCGATTCATGTTCTTCAAGGAGAGCGTGAAATGTCTGGGGATAATAAAACACTTGGACGTTTCGAATTAATCGGAATTCCTCCTGCGCCACGTGGAATACCACAAGTTGAAGTTACCTTTGATATTGATGGAAATGGTATTGTTTCAGTAAGTGCAAAAGATCTTGGAACTGGTAAAGAACAATCAGTTAAGATTACTGCAAGTTCAGGATTGTCGAAGGAAGAAATCGACAAGATGACACAAGACGCAGAGCTCAATGCTGATGCGGATAAGAAACGTAAAGAAGTAGCAGAGGCACGAAATCAACTTGATAGTTTGGTTTATGCATCTGAAAAAACTATGACCGACCTTGGCGATAAACTTGCGGCTGAAGATAAGACTCAAATTATGGCAGCTCTTGAAAAATCCAAAAAAGCTCTTGAAGCTAGCGATCTGGACTCGATTAAATCAGCTACTGAAGAGCTCACGAAGGCGAGTCATAAGATGTCTGAAGAGATGTATAAAAAAGCTGCAGCTGAACAAGCAGCAAATGCCTCGGGTGCTGGTGGAGCTTCTTCTGAAGAGCCAACTGATAAATCAAAAGATGAAGGTGTTGTCGACGCAGACTATACTGAAGTTCGATAATTGTTTAATCAATCCGAAAGGTGTAGAGAACTCGGGTGAATACTGCAGCAAAGCGTGACTACTATGAGGTGCTTGAAGTTTCAAAGACTTCAAGCACTGATGAAATAAAAAAAGCATACCGAAAAAAAGCGGTTCAGTATCATCCTGACAAAAATCAAGGTGATAAAGCTTCAGAAGAAAAATTCAAGGAAGCAACTGAAGCTTATTCCGTATTGAGTGATCCAGAACAAAGAGCAAAATATGACCAGTACGGGCATGCTGCATTTCAAGGCGGCGGTGGTGCTGGCGGATTTAGTGGAGATTTTTCTGGGTTTGAAGATATCTTCGGTGATATTTTCTCTTCATTCTTCGGTGGAGGTTTCGGAGGTGCTCAAGGCGGTGGTCGCAGACGAAGCACTGGAAAACCTGGGCGAGATCTAAAATACGACTTAGAAGTTACATTTGAGGAAGCTGCTTTCGGCTGTGAAAAAGAGATTACTATTAATCGTCGTGCAGCATGCAGCACTTGTTTAGGTTCTGGTGCAGAAGAGGGTAGTAGCCCTGAAAAATGCACAACCTGTGGTGGTCATGGACAAGTGAGGATGCAGCAAGGTTTCTTTACTATCAGCCAACCTTGCCGCGCATGTGCTGGTTCCGGGCAAGTTATTAAAAACCCTTGTAAGAAATGCACTGGCAGTGGTTATCAGAATGAAAAAAAACAGATCAGTGTAAAAGTTCCTCCGGGAATAGATGCTGGTCAACGTTTGAAGCTTCGTTCTGAAGGTGAAGCTGGTGTTCAGGGTGGAACAAACGGCGATTTGTACGTGCAGATAGAAATTAAACCCCACCCAGTATTCTCAAGAGAAGAATCCGAAGTGTTTTGCCAAGTTGACTTACCATATACGGTAGCTGTTCTTGGTGACGAAATAGAGGTTCCAACACTAGAAGGCAAAGTAAAAATGAAAGTTCCTGGTGGAACTGCTTCAGGTAAAATTTTTAGATTGAAAAATAAAGGTATCCAAGTTCTTGGAACCAACAGACGTGGCGATCAACATGTAAAAGTAAATATCCATGTTCCTAAGAAGATAAATGAAGAGCACAAAAAACTTTTAGAAAAACTCAAAGAACTTGAAGCTGAGTCTTTAAAATCTAAGCAGGAAGATAAAGGGTTTTTTGATAAGGTTAAGGATATCTTTGTTTAACGCATCTGACGCTGTTCAATAACTGCCATTGGCTGAATAAAGATCGAAGACAGCACAGCAAGAAAAAATATTGCAATCAACAATTCAATTGAAAATGCAATCGTACGATCGGCTGTTATAAAAGCTATTTTTGAAATTGCCACACTTAGACAACCCCATAACGTTAGAGCTAATAAAATATTATATTTCTCGAAACGTACTACATCGCGTGTTACAAGAAGTGAATGATATGACTCATACATCCCAAGTGTTGCTGTAAGGGGCACAAGAATCACCGGCAGAGCTCTTAAAAGTGATATAATTCCAAAGACAACAATAAATATTTGAAAAACAATCTCAAACTGGGTCGGAATAAAATACGGTGCGAGTCGCAGGGTCATCAGTAACGCAAGAAAAGGAATAAGATACCAAGGAAGAATCTTCCATGAATAACCATAGCTCTGTGTAGATTTAGTAAGAGCATGCCAGAAGCTTTTAATGTTATGCATAAATGGCACTTCGTTGTTGCTAATCACTGCAAGGCGCATTGGAGATGCGGCACAGGCAATAAGCACTGGTATTGATGCAAGAAAAGGCAATAGAACAGAGAGAATCTGTATATTTCCAGCCGCCCAATCGGGGATCTCTTTTTTTGCAATCATTTCGTTTACAAAAAACAGTAGGTTTGAGCTTAAAAATGAGACAAATCGTTCAATAAGAATTGTTGATAATAGCGCCATTATCACTGGAATACCGCGTAACCTGATGGTTACTTTCCAGGGAGCAATCAGATGAAAAAAGAATCTTCGAAAAAACATGAAATAATCATCTGCAGCATAAAAACGTGATGGACGAATAGGCAAGGGGTATCATACTCTTAACCCCATGAAATTTCGCTTTTTCTCTGTTTTAACGCTTATTCTTGTAGCGTTTTTTATTCTATCAGGCTGTAGTTCTAAAAAAGGCTCGGTCGGTGGTGCTGGAGGGCGTATGGGTCCACCTCTTGAGGCTCCTTCGGATTTTGAACGACTCCCATTTGAACTTTGGAGTTACGGACAAGACCTAACAGGTCAATCTTTAACGAACGAATTAATACGTCACGGAGACGAATTTTTAAAGAAAGGTGATTTTCAATCTGGATTGTCAGTTTATCAGACAGTTGATCTACGATCGCTTGGTTTGAATGAAGCACAAGCGATAACAGCACGCCTTGCATCTTCTGAATTAGCGCTCAATAAATTTGAAGATGCACTCCTATCGATTAGTAATTTCTGTGAAGTTTCTGGTTTGAATGCACAGTCAGTTAATGGACAGCTTGCTTTATTATTAGGATATGGCTACGGAGCGCAAAACGATTTTGATCAAGCGCTTGCATGGTTTGGTAGATCATCGGTGACTGAAACTGGCTCCCCTATTTTTGTAGATGCAGCTGAAAAAGCCTCACGTTTATTACTTGCATCTATCCCTTCATCACAATTCGATCTTGTTTTTGCAAAATGGAAAGATGATCAAAACTTTGGTGGACTTGTTGTACAAGAGAAAGCCCGCCGTGATGATTCTAATAATAAAAATAATTTCAGTTTCGCTGGTGGTGGAGCTTTCTGGAGGAAAAACCTGCCAACATATCCAACAACCAGTACTCCTATCAGAGGTTCTACAACGTCAACAGCTCCAAGTGATGTATCAATAGGTGTTGTGCTTCCGCTGAGTGGTCCACTTGCTCCGTTAGGTGAAGGAACTAAAAATGGAATGGAATTAGCCATCGAAGTCGAAAATGAACCAAAAATTCTTGTGACATTCAAAGACGCTCAAGAAACTGTTTCAGGTGCACAACTCGCAGTACAAGATTTGACCACGAATGCCCCAAAAGCTAATTTTATAGTTGGTCCACTTTTATCTGAACAGGCTGCTGTAGTTCGACAAATTGCAGTTGCTGAACGTGTTCCAATGTTATCTCTCACAAAAGGTAATGCTTTTGAAACTGGTGATATTGTTTTTCGATTTGGTGCAACAAGTAATAGCCAAATGGATACGCTACTCGATGCTGCTTCAAGTGTAGCTGGAATTTCAAAATTTGCGCTTGCGTATCCTGAGTCACCTATCGGACTTGAATATGCAAATGCATTCAAAAAATACGTGTCTGCAAAAGGCTTACAGATTTTATATGAAGCAACGTATACCAGTGGCGATGTTGGTAAACTTGAAGTGATAGCAAATGATGTTGCACGTTTAAATGTTGGAGCGATTTTTATTCCGGATTCAATAGACAGTGCAAAGGAACTTCTTTCTCATTTTCCTGAAAGTGCACGAGAACGCATTCGTCCAATGGGGCCAGCTACTTGGGATTCGCCTCAAAGTTTGGCACAATCCCCAGCTATTTTTAATCGCGCTATTTTCATAAGTCCTTTCTTTGTTGGTAGTACAAACCCTTTAATGGCTAAATTTATCGATAAGTATCGAAAAAAATTCGGGAAAGCCCCTGATTTTCTTGCTGCTCAAGGTTTTGACGCTATGACAATTGCAATAGGGGCAGCTCGTCAGACTCTGCAAGATGGTACTTCTTTAGATCTCGCGATGAAGAACATAGATGCGTATGATGGTCTTACGGGCATAATGCGTGTTGATACAAGTGGAGAAGTTCAACGTGCATATGCAGTTTTAGAAGTAAAAGATGGAAGGATACAGGCGATAAGTGGCAAACAAGAAATCGAAAACCAAACAAATGTCCAGTAAGAAAAAAACTGGCAAAAAAAATCTTGTAAAAAAAGAATCCACTGTGAAGTCTGGTGGTTTGCAAAAGAACGGCAAGCCAAACGACGAAAATGAGATTATTGTTACTTTTCCGGAAGTGCTCCCAACCCTTCCAGCGCGTGAAATGGTTGCTTTCCCTGGCGTCATGTTGTCTTTGTATGTTGCTCGCCCAGGAAGTATTGCTGCAATTGATGAAGCTCAAAAACAACAAGGACTTCTGTTTGTTGTAAGCCAGAAAAATCATAATGATGAAGAGCCAGCGATAAGTGAGCTGCACAAAATCGGGGTTGTTGTTCATATTGTACGTGTCCTATCAACATCAGATGGAAGATATAAAGTCTTATTACAGGGGCTAACACGTGCTCAAGCTAAACGTATTGATAAAAAGTCGTCAGGAAGTCTGAATTCACATATAGAAATTATCCCTGCTGGTGAGATTAAGAATACAAAACAAGTTACCGATCTTATTGCTAGAATTAGAAAAAATATTCAAGTAATGGTTGAACAAGAGCATCTTCCAGAAGAGATGTTACTTGTGATTGAAGAGATAGAAGATCCTGCAGTAATGAGTGATGTTATTTTAGCACACTATAAAATGGATCTTAATATTGCTCAGTCAATGCTTGAAGAGCTTGATCCGCTGAAACGATTACATTTTACTGATAAGCTTATCAGTGATGATCTAAAACAATTTCAGCTTTCAGAAGGAATACGTGTTAAAGCGCAGGATGAAATGTCTAATGCTCAAAGAGAATATTTTCTAAGAGAGCAAATAAAGCAGATTCAGAAAGAGCTCGGCGACGCAGATACTGGCGTTGATGATCTTGCTCAAATAAAGGCAGCTCTTAAAAAAGCAAAACTTTCTAAAGCTGCGGAAGTTGAAGCAAATAACCAACTGCGAAGACTGGAAAGAATGCATCCTGAAGCAAGTGAATATGCGCTTTTGAGAACTTATCTTGAATGGATTGCTGATCTTCCGTGGGAATTAAAAACAAAAGATATCTTAGATATAAAAGCTGCTAAAAAAATTCTTGACCGTGATCATCATGGACTTGATAAAGCAAAAGATAGAATTCTTGAATACTTAAGTGTTCGTAAACTGAGCCCTGATTCAAAAGGTCCAATTCTTTGTTTTGTTGGGCCTCCTGGTGTTGGTAAAACTTCCCTTGGTAGATCCATTGCTGAGAGTCTTGGCAGAAAATTTTTTAGAATATCACTAGGTGGTGTTCGAGATGAAGCAGAAATACGTGGACATCGACGAACGTATGTTGGTGCTCTTCCTGGCAGAATCATTCAAGGGTTAAAACAAGTCGGTTCTAGGAATCCAGTTATTGTTCTTGATGAGCTTGATAAAGTCGGGGCAGATTTTAGAGGAGACCCTGCTTCAGCCCTTCTTGAAGTGCTCGATCCAAAACAGAATCAAGAGTTTAGAGATCATTATTTAAACGTTGACTTCGATCTATCTGATGTTTTGTTTGTGGCAACCGCTAATACCTTAGATACCATCCCTGATGCACTGCTTGATCGTTTAGAGACGATCTATATTAGTGGCTACACATTAGAAGAGAAGATTGAAATATCAAAGCAGTATCTTGTACCACGACAACGAGAAGAAAATGGACTTAAAAATCATGAAATGAAAGTCACCGATGGTGCCATTGAATTTCTGATCGAGCGTTACACAAGAGAGGCAGGGGTACGTAACCTTGAACGTGAAATAGGAGCACTGTTTAGAAAAGTTGCTCGAGAAAAAGTTGAGAAAAAAAATATAATCAACGCGATTGGGCTGAAAGATGTTGAAAAACTTCTTGGAGTTACTAAGTTTGATCCAGAAGAAACAGAAAAAAATGCTGCAATTGGATTAGTCCGCGGGCTTGCTTGGACTATCGTTGGCGGTGAAGTAATGCCGATTGAGTGCTCGGTTGCACCAGGAACGGGGACGCTCTCGTTAACTGGACAGCTTGGAAGTGTGATGCAAGAGTCGGCACAAGCGGCACTTTTCTATGCACGTTCAAATGCGCAAAAGTTAGGACTCGATAAAGCGTTTAATACAAAATATGACATCCATATCCATCTTCCAGGTGCTGCAACGCCAAAAGATGGACCTTCAGCAGGAGTAACAATTGTTACTGCGCTTGTTTCTGCATTATCAAAACGACGAATTGATGCAAATGTTGCAATGACTGGTGAAGTAACGCTTCGTGGGAATGTTATGGCAGTTGGTGGGATTAAAGAAAAAGTTCTTGCGGCAATTCGTTTGGGTATTACTGATATCATTATCCCTGCTGAGAATGAAAAAGACCTTGAAGAGGTACAGCCAGAACTTAAGAAGAAAGTTAAATTCCATACAGTGCGCCATGTTGAGGAAGTGTTAAAGCTTGCATTGCTTGATAAGCCAAAAGAAACGACTGGAAGTAAATCACATTCTAAAAAGGTTCGAGGGTCGAGTCGAAAAACGAAAGCTATATCTATTTAAGCTGGCACTTTTTATGAATAATAAATTTAGTCCAATCTTGCTATTTTGTACCTGCTTGTCTTTGGCAGCGTCTTCACTAGTTGGATGTAAAGCTGAAAATGATCAAGCAAAGGAATCAATCAAAAAAGCTCATGAAGCGGTATCGCACGCTGATAAGCAAACTCAAGACACATTGAATCAAGCAAAAAAAATATTAGATGATTCGCAAAGAGAAGAGTCTGAGTAGTAATGTGCTAAATTGAATTTAGTAATGCTTCTTCGCTTTTCAGTTCACACAAGTAAGCATTGAGTGCATCAGGGGGTACTTGGTCTGACAATAAACTAACAACGGTATTGCAGATTGACGAGAACTGTTTCCCACTTTGCTGACTAAAGGCTTTTAGAATCGGGGCTAAATGGACTGTATTTAAGTCTGCACTATCAAATTTTTTTACAGTACCTATATGTTCTGCATCCCTGTTGAGATGCTTAACACATTCGACAATGCGAGTACCATTCGATCTACCCGAAAATGTATGTGCTGCATGAATATCAAAATTATGATTAAGTAATGTAGTTAACTGTTCTACTCTATGAATATTTCTCATCCTATATTCAGAATCATTTATTTGTTCAGAAATTATACTCTCTGGAACCACGAGGTAGATTTCACCCGCTTGAACAAAAGTATCACCAGCATTTACTTGCTTGCGTACCTGTAGTTTCAATTTATCAATTGCTAATTCAGCATCATGACGAACGGCAGGATCCGAAGCATTCAATTCAAATAACAATATTCCAAGATTATGCGAGATTTTTTTATCTATATCATCACGTGATGGAAGAGTACTTGCATCAAAAGGTTTATAGAGGGCAGGGGTCTTACTTCGTTGTCCTTGTCCGGAGTCTCTTTTATCTTTTTCATCAAACATATTCATATCAATCGTTATGTCTTTTCAATATAACAAAGCAGCTTATAAAAAAAATTATAGATTTATAAAGTAGAAGATTTTTCTTAATTAATTCAATGAGTTGTATTGATTGGAAATTCTGCCTACAAAGATTCAAAGATTTTCTCAGATCTCGATAGTAGCTTTTACGGACTTATCAGAAGTTTTATGGGTGGAGATCCCCTTAGATTCTCTAAGAATATCCCTGAAATCTTCGGACAACACCGCAAACAATCCCCCAATCGCACTACATACAGTAACCGAAAGCAACCACAGCGCACCAAAAGCAAGCGCATGTTCATTAGAAATCAGCGTCGGTGCAAGAAACGTTTGGTACGCTTTTTCGCGAACACCAAGACCATTCCATGAAATTGGAAGGGTACTTAAAATATTAATAAGAGGAATGATTACAAAGAGTTCTTTTAGTGGGAGATCTAAAAATAAAAAATATCCCATAACATAGTGCAGTGAGATTTGAAGCACATGAAACAGAAAAGAGATACCAGTCATTAAAAGGAGTACTCTTTTTTGGTTAGGAAAAACGCGAAGTACTTCTTCCATTTTATTTCTAAAACGATGATTAGAAGGAAGAAATTTTCTTACGATAATAGGACCAATAAACCAACCAGAAATTGTGCAGATTCCAACAGCTATCATCGTCATCATGTACTCTGGTGCAAGAAGGGTGCTCCCAAAGATAAGCGCTGCACATGAACCAATTGTTGCAAGCACTGCAAGTCCATGAGCTCTATCAGCAATCACAGATGAGATAGCAGTAATTTTTGATTCTTCACCAGTTGAAACAAGAAGTGCACGAGAAAGATCGCCACCGACAGTACCGAGACCAAAACAATTAACGAACATTCCTATAAAATAGCTTTTAAGGGTTTTTCGAAATGATACATGAAGACCAGATTTGTTCAGGAGTATCCACCATTTTAGAGCACTCATAACCTGACCAAGAGCGTAAAGAATAATGATCATACAGACCGCTTCTAACGAGAGGTTTGTCATCACTGCTGCAAGTTTGTCATAATTTATGACACGCACGACAAGTATGAGCATCAGAGCACTCAGCGCAATTTTTAGAAGGCTTTTATATTTCATTCCTTAGCCGATGCAATACAATATGAACCATAAGAGCCGATAGGATACATTATTTAGGCTCAAATTGAATAGAGGGACCTTGAAAACTGATTTAAAAGCCTCATTTGAAACATTTATTACTATTAGGTGGGCTGCTGCCGTAGTCATCGTTTTATTGTCTGTATTGTTTCATTTTACTCTTGATATCGTTTTATTTCAGCCGCCGCTTCTGCTCGTTGTTTGTATTCTTATATTATCCAATCTGTATCTCGTCGTTGATCAATCAAAGCATCAATCAATTATGACTGCTATGCGTATTGGAATAGCTATTGATACAGTACTGCTTACAGCATTTCTTTACTTTTATGGAGGATATCAAAATCCATTTTCGATGTTCTATCTAGTGCTTATTGTAGAAGCAGCATTTTTTCTAACCCCTAAGGACACCTGGCTTGTCTTTTCTGCGACGGTAGTATCGCTCATCGTTTTATTTAACTTTTATATTTCTATTCCACTTCTAGAAATGTCTGGGCATCATCAGCATCACAGTCATGATCCACTAGGATTTTCAGTTCACTTGCATGGAATGTTTATTTCATTTTTGATTATTGGATTTTTTATATCTTTTTTCTTGGTTGGCTTTCAGCAAAGACTTGAAAAAGAGCGTAAAAATTTTAGTGTTATTAAAGATCTTGCGAATAAACATTATCAACGTGCTGCAGTACATTCGATTGCTGCGCAACTTGCACATCAACTTGCTACACCTTTAACGACTGCTACAATGATAGCTGACGACTTAAGTGAAAACGTTTTAAGTACTGATACTGATATTCAAACAAGCGAGCACGTACAACAGATTTCATTACTTCAAAAGTCTCTTGCAAAAGCTTCGGATGCCATACAAAAAATGCGAGAAAGTTATAGTTCATTAGAAGCTGAAGTTACAAATCAATCAGATGTTATGACTTTAAAAGATATCATTGACCGCTCTTTTACAAGGTTTGCTGATGATGCAAGTATTGAAGTGGAATTTAGTCCTGATTTGCAAAACATCACCTCTCGTTTACCTTCAGAAGGCCTGATACTTGCCTTATCAACAGTGATAGATAATGCCGTTCGGTATGGTACAAAACAAAAAGTTATTCATGTACGAGGGGTTTCTGAGATTCAAAATTCCTTAGTAAAAATTTCAATATTTAATTTTGGACCTGGATTTCGAGATGAAATTTTAAACCATTTTGGACAACCACTTTTTTCATTGCAAAAGAATCAAGGATTAGGCTTGGGGCTTTTTCTAGTGAAGGATTTTTTAGAACAAGGTGGAGGTGGACTTGTTATCGAGAATCAATTTAGTAAAGATGGTGACATGATTATTGGAGCTTTAGTTACGTTAGATATCCCATTAGAATTAAACAATGAACGCAGTTAAGTCGATTTTAATTTGTGATGATGATGCTGACCTGCGAATGCAGCTCAATAAAGCTTTTGTGAAGAAAGGCTATCTCGTAGTCGAGGCATCATCTGCCGATGATGCACTAAAACTCATTGAAACATTTCAATGTACCCATGCGTTAATAGACCTACGAATGGAGCCACGTCGCTCTGGGCTTATTGCAGTTGAAGCTATACACAAAAAATATCCACTGTGCCGAATCGTTGTTTATACTGGTTTTGGAAGTATTCAATCTGCAGTCGATGCGATTAAACTTGGAGCTAAAGAATTTCTGACGAAACCTGTCCCTTTTGTAAAACTTTTTTCAATTGTTGATTCGGCTGATCCTGTTTTACAGGCACGTACTGCAACAATATTTCCTTCTTTAGACGAAGTTACAAAAGAATATACAAATCGAGTCTTTGATGAATTTGATGGCAACGTTACTCAGACAGCGAAAGTACTAGGTCTGCATCGCAGAAGTTTACAACGGAAATTAAAAGCCTAAATCGTCTATTCCCTATACTTGCAACTACATCGGATGACTTATGTTCGTTGGTAGATTTCCACTGAAATTGCTAAGATCCACGAAGAATGTCTGCAGAAGTTTCAACTCATAGTACTGTGCTCTCGCGTTTTAAGATGCCAGCTTTATCAATAGCAATTTTTTGTCTTGCTTCTTGGGCATTGTATAAAGAGCTTAATGATTTTGAATTAGTAGACATAGTTAATGCAACAAAAACAATCAAGTATCATCAACTTGGTTGGGCGATACTTTTAACTTTTATTAGTTATTTTTTATTGTCTTTTTATGATTACTCTGGTCTTAAGTTACTCAATAAAAAAATCTCTTATCTGAAAATTAGTTTTGAAAGTTTCTGTAGCTATGCATTGAGTCATAACTTAGGTTTTCCAATTTTTACTGGCGGTGCAGTACGGATGAGGCTTTTGGGTAATTGGGGAATTACACCAGGCGAGGTTGCAAATATTGTTGCTTACAATTCGTTGTTTTTATGGCTCGGGTTTTCGTTTGTTTTGGGCTCATCCCTTGTGATTGCCCCATCATTTGCTTTTATCCCTAAGGCGATGATTTTTTGGTTAAAACCAGTTGGATGGTTCTTAACCCTATTGCCCCTGATTCTTCCTCTTATTATTCATCTCTATAAAGTAAGTTATATAACTCTTTTTGGTTTCACTCTGCAACTGCCTCGTGGGTCAACTCTTTTCACAGGTATTTGTATCGCAATGATTGATTGGCTTACGTCTGCCCTCGTTCTTTACGTACTATTACCTCATCCTGAAAAAGTAAGTATTTGGTTTTTTATAAAAGTTTTCTTAGCTTCTCAAGCGATTGGTCTTATTAGTCATGTGCCGGGAGGAATTGGTGTTTTTGAAGGAGCAATGATTGCGCTTTTAAAACCTTATTATCATGCTGCCCCGTTACTTGGTTCGTTGCTTATTTTTCGATCTATTTATTATTTGCTCCCGTTATTTCTTGCATCATTTTTGTTAGGTGCATATGAAATTAGATTGCACCGAGAAAGACTATTAGCAGCCGGAAAATTTATAGTAAAACCTGTCACTGCGCTGTCACCAATATTTCTGACGATTCAGGTTGCTACGGCTGGAGTTCTTTTGATTATTTCAGGTGCTGTACCGCCCAATGAAGAACGGTTTTCAATTATTGCGGATCTTTTTCCTCTTACAGCAATAGAATTTTCACACTTTATTAGTAGCATCATCGGAGTAGTGCTCCTGATACTTGCACAAGGGCTCAATAAAAGAGTCACAGCGGCTTATTACGGAACGGTTGGCCTTCTTGCCCTCGCCATTGTGCTAGCAATTGTCAAAGGATTTGATATCGACGAAGCCTTGTTTCTAACAATTGTTCTGATTGCTGTTTATCCAGCCCGTGATTTTTTCTATCGAGATTCTAAGTTAATTGATTCTGTAGGTGAGTCTAATTGGTGGGTTCTTATTCTTGGGGTTATTGGTGGCCTTATTGGGATTCTTTTCTTTTGTTTCAAAGATATCGATTATGCTCATACATTATGGTGGCAGCTCACGACAGAAGCTCACGTATCAAGGTCGCTTCGGGCAACGCTTGGTGTTTCTATATTAGCGTTTGCAATTGGATTATTTCGATTGTTTTCGCCTGCAGTGAATACCAATAACGATACAACGACTGATGATATATCTGCCCTTGGAACGATCCTTGAAAAAACAAGTACGACAAACCATTTCCTTTCATTACTAGGAGATAAACAGATTTTTTTCAATGAAGATCGTTCAGGCTTTATAATGTACGAGATAGAAGGACGAAGCGTTGTATCCTTTGGAGATCCAGTTGCTGATGAGATTAAGAGTGCTGAACTCATCTGGGATTTTTATGAAATGAGCAAACGCATTGGTGGAAAAGCAGTATTTTATGAAGTAAAAGAAAAATTCCTTTGGGTTTATATCGAAGCGGGTCTATCAGTTTTAAAAATTGGTGAAGAAGCTGTTGTAAATTTACCAACATTTAAAATTGAAGGTAAGAAACGTGCAACTCTCAGACACCAACGAAATCGCTGCATTCGAGAAGGACTCACCTTTGAAGTGATCTCAGTGGAACAAGTTCCGAATTATTTAGACCAATTTAAAGATATATCTGATAGGTGGCTCAAAGAAAAAAATACACGTGAAAAAGGATTTTCGCTTGGATTCTTTAATGAATCCTATTTAAGTAAATGTCCAGCGGCTTTAGTAAGAAAAAACGGAGAGCTTGTTGGATTTGCAAATATTTTGGCAACGACTAATAAATTCGAGCTATCCCTTGATCTCATGCGATATATTCCAAATACAGCTCCAGGAATTATGGATTTTCTCTTTACAGAGTTAATGCTTTGGGGCCGTGATAATGGTTTTCAAACTTTTAATCTTGGGATGGCACCATTTTCGGGATTTGAAAATCGACCTTTTGCACCGTGGTGGAATCGTCTTGCAGAAGTAGTCTTTAAGAGAGGTGGACGGTTTTATAATTTTCAGGGACTTAGAAACTTTAAAGACAAATATGACCCTGAATGGTCACCACGGTATCTAGTATATCCAGGCGGAGTCTCTTTGCCATTTATACTTCGAGATATTGCAAGTCTCATATCCGGTGGAGTAAAAGGGATTTTTGCTAAATGAAATACTTTTTTTTGTTTTTTATCTTTTGTCTTGGTTCTTCGGATCACGGATACGCACAAGTCACCCTTGAAACTTGGAAGACTGAACGTTTTGGAGATCTCAGACTCTATAAAGGAAATGATGACATTTTCAGAACAGTCATTTTTTTTACAGGCAAAAATGGATGGGATCAACAAGTAGAGCAGAATCTTTCGCTCCTTCTTGATAGTCATACTCTCGTCATTGGTGTTCCTTATGGTCAGTATGTAAACACTATACAAACAGACCCAGCTTGTCGGTATCTTGCAGGTGAACTCATTCGTCTAGCTCAATCAATTCAAAATGAGAGAGATGTGGCTGAGCCGTTGCCAGCTATAGTAGCTGGGGTAGGTGAAGGAGCAGTGATTGCTGACCGAGCATATCAACAATATCCAAAAGATTTTTTAGGTGAG
>JBIKWN010000108.1:0-3427 GCA_044356295.1 Bdellovibrionota bacterium | reverse complement strand
GCTGATTCACCTATAATGTGGACTCCCAGTAGTTGTAGCGTGTGCCGATGAAAAAGTAATTTTAATATTCCAGTATCATCACCAGTAATTTTTCCTCTCTCAACTTCACCGAAACGCGCAATACCAACTTCATACGGTACACGATCTTTACTCAACTCAAATTCAGTTTTTCCAACCATGCTAATCTCTGGAATTGTATAGATCCCGTACGGTAGAGGAAATTTAAAACCGCGGTCACTGACGCCAAACGCATGGCACGCTGCACGTCGTCCTTGTTCAAGTGCTGTTGAAGCAAGTGCTGGAGCCCCTATTACATCTCCTACTGCATATATATGTGGTTGTGATGTTTGATAGTGTTCATTAACAGACAATAATCCTCGTTTGTCTGCTTCAACATCAATTTTATCTAAGCCAAGCGAAGGTGTATTTCCCATTCGACCAGCAGATACGAGCAATTTATCGGTAACAACTCGCTTTCCACTTTCAAGATAGGTCACGGCTCGACCATCTGGAGACCTTGCACACCCAATCACTTTATCGTTTGTAATAATTTGAACTTTTTGTTCTCGGAGTTTATACGCTAATGAATCTACTAACTCTTTATCAACGAAACTTAAAATCGCCTCACGTTGCTCTAAAATCGTAACTTTGATTCCAAGGGCTGCAAACATTGATCCATACTCACAACCAATGACCCCTCCTCCTACGATACTAAGACTTCGTGGAAGACGTTCCATATGCAAAATACCATCACTATCCATGATAACTTCGTTGTCAAACTGAAAATCTCCTGGACGCCACGGATAACTACCAACAGCAATTACTGCATATTGAAATGTTACAATCTGTTCTTTTTTTCCTGCACTTATTTTTAATTCATTTTTAGAAACAAAAGATCCTTTTCCCTGCATAAGCTCAATGTTATTACGTATGAGCTGCGACCTCATGGTCTGCTCTATATCTTCGATGATGCCTTCTGTACGATCAATGAGATCGGACATCTCGATATTTTCTTTTACACGGTACGCTTGTCCGTAATGTTTTCTCTGGTTGTAACCAGACAAATGTATAATTGCTTCTCGGAATGACTTACTTGGAACCGTGCCATCATAAAGACTTGCACCTCCAACAACAGATTTCGCTTCAACAACAAGAACTTTTTTACCAAGTTTAGCACCTTGAACCGCTGCTTTTTGACCACCGGGACCACTCCCAATGACAACCATATCATAATCATATTCAGTCATACGGATGTATTGTCGGCATTAAAAGCTAAGAAACTTTACTACTTTCGATGAAACGATGTTATGTGGTTAGTGATTAGGAATAAAAAAGGACTTTAAAGCGTATCTTTCCCACTGCCCATAGTTGAAAAGAATACTTTAAAGCCCCAAAAGAAGTAGCGAGGTACTCTAGAAAAATATCTTTGTCCTTTCTGCGAAAAAACTTCAAAGAGTATTTTTCCATTTTTTAAGTCGATGCTTAAAAATCTGTTCAGTTCTCTTTAGAAGCTTTTTTAGGAGAAGCTTAAAAAGAAGGAGGAAACGACCGCCCCGCAATGCTTTGCGGTCGTTCCCACCCGTCACTCTATTTCCGATTACCGGAGAAGAGTCAGTGCAAGCTGAGGCTGTTGGTTCGCCTGAGCTAAGATTGACGCACCTGCCTGTTGCAGGATGTTGAGTCGAGTAAGCTCTGCAGCTTCACTCGCAACGTCGACGTCACGGATACGGCTTTCAGCTGCCGCAAAGTTCTCACGTGCAACTTGTAGGTTGTTAATCGATACACGAAGTCTCGATTCAGCAGCACCTAAGTTACCTCTTGTACTTGCAAGTGATGAGATTGCATTGTTAACCGCATCAAGAGCTAGTCTTGAAGCCGATTGACCTTCAGTAATAGATGCTCCACTGACTGAAAATACCAAGGCAGAGGAACCGTTTGCAGCAAGACCTAATGATGTCAGAGTACCTGACACGTTCGTTATGCTGATTTGTGAAGTCGATTGTGAATCGAATCCAACCTGAAGAACAACTGATGCACCACCAGACAACAGCTTAACACCGTTGAATGAAGTAACAGTTGCAATACGCTCAATCTCAGAAGCAAGCGCTGAGAATTCGTTCTGTAGCGCTGAACGCTGAGTAGTTGAGAAAGTTCCGTTCGCTGACTGTTCAGAAAGTTCTGCAAGTCTTGAAAGAACGTTACCGATCTCATTAAGTGCACCATCCGCAATCGCAACAGTAGAAATACCATCGTTAGCATTTCGGATTGCAACACTTGCAACTCTTTGGTTAGCTTTTAATGAGTCCGCAATCGCAAGTCCTGCAGCATCATCAGAAGCCTTATTAATACGTTGTCCTGAGCTCAACTTTTGATAGGTGTCGTTCAACGATGCGTTGGCGATACCTAATCTGCGTTGTGCTTGTAACGACGCTATGTTCGAGTTAATGGTTATTGGCATTTTTTTTCCTCCTTGAAGTTAATCCTCCCCGCTAGTCCGTCCTTGGACATGAGGGAACTACGAATAATCGCTGCGGCAAAATTGCTACAGTAACTATTTTATTTTTTTGATCTTAGTAGTATTGAGGGCTCGAACCCTTTTTCAAGAGGAAGAACCACAACACACATTCAATCTGCTCAAAGTTAGTTACGTCACAGCTATGTATTTTCTGAAGCACAAAGTTTGGTGATGTACCGATTCTGTAAAAAATCCAAAAAGTTCTTAGGGAAATAGGTATTTTACAGAAATTTCGAAGGAATTATGCGAGTTTTTACATAGTATTTATTAGTACTCAGGAACTTACTTGCGAAGAATAATTAGAGACTGTTATTCTATTTTTATTGAATAAATTTCTTTATTGTTCGTCTTCCTCGGGAAAGCTATGAAAAACTATCCATCAAAAAACCTAGTTCGTTCAATAATTGCCTTTTCTATTTTTTCTTTTATTGGTTGCTCTGAAACCCGTCCACTATCAGGTCGAGAAAAAGGTCTGGTCGGAGGTACCGCTCTTGGAGCTGGTCTCGGTGCTATTGTTGGCCATGCTACAGGTCACACGGGTGCTGGTATTGCGATCGGTGCAGGCACTGGAGCATTAGCCGGTGGAATTTTAGGTAATGAATCAGACGTCAATGATGATCGATATGACGATCAAGAGGAACGTTTTCGTAGACAAGATGAAGAGCTTAGACGCCAACGTAGAGAGATTCAAGAACTACGAGGCACCTCCCGTGATGGCGGAGGCTATTATGATAGTGGAAATTATTACGACTCTCGATCTCCTGATAGATCTAGAAGTGGATCTAATGATTCTTACCGATACTAGTTTCGGTATTTGATTTTTGAGTGATATAGCCCTTCCGGCTACATTGAGTAATGTAGAATTAATAGTTAGTTTTTTTGTAACGCGAAGGTCGCGAAGTAAGCGAAGGA
>JBIKWN010000059.1:0-15638 GCA_044356295.1 Bdellovibrionota bacterium | reverse complement strand
AAGCCTTCGCGTACTTCGCGACCTTCGCGTTACAAATTTTCAATAATCACCCGCTCCCCCCGTGAACTTGACCATGAGCGTAAGCGTGAGCAAACTCCCCTAAATTACACCACCTTCATACAACCGCACGAACACTCTCCTGAATACTATCAACAGTAGTACCCTTCACAGGAACAAACTCCAAACCAGTAATCATTTCATAGCTATCAATATAGTGTTTTGCAATCTCAACCCTATGCTCATCAGTAAAAAAAGGAATCTCCCCTTCGCCATTAAAACCTTTGGATAGTAACCACTGACGAGTAGGCTCTTTATCGAGCATCACTTGATCAATCTGTTTATCAAAATGAGATTGATACTCTTTTTTAACCCAGTAACGAGAAGAATCAAGTGTATGAATTTCATCAACAAGAATTAATTCACCATCACATATTCCAAACTCATATTTAGTATCTACTAAGATTAACTCCTGCTTATCAGCCCAATGTGATCCAAGATGAAAAAGATCAAGGGCTGCAGATTTTATTTTATTCCATAGCTGTTCTGACACTATCTCTCGGTGAAGAATCTCTAATTCTGAAATAGGCATATCATGTTCGCCTTTTTCAGCTTTTGTTGATGGGGTTAGTATCGGGGTATCAAGTTTTTGATCTTTTTTCATTCCTTCTGGGAATTTAATACCACTCACTGGACGTCCGGCTTGGTAATCTCTCCATGCGCTGCCTGTAAGGTACGCTCGAACAACTACTTCAATCGGAACAACTGATGCTTCTCTGCCAATCATGACATTTTGATGCGGACGAGATATTACATGATGGGGAATGATTGATGAAATCTTATCAAACCAAAACATAGCAAGGCTTGTGAGCACTTGCCCCTTAAAGGGAATAACAGTAACAATTTTATCGAAACAACTGAGACGATCAGAGGTAATAAGAATTCTCTTTGCTTGGTCGGTTCCAGCTCCAACCACATAACAATCCCTGACTTTTCCAGAGTATTTTTTTCCAAAATCCTTAAGTGATACATCATCTATACAAAAAGGAAGTTCAGCGAATATTTCTTTTGTTTCCATAGCTAATCTTTGAGTAGTAATCTTAAGGCATCACTATTTTGACGTTGAATGAGTCGAGAATCAACAAAAGGTCTATCTAATTTATCTTGCTCAACAGTTATTCGAGCAGCATCCAAAATCATACCCCGAGCACTCTTCAGAAGCTGATTATTCAATTCAAATTTACCTTTGGCCGTCAGTGCCACAGCTAAGTTACTAAGAATAACTCTTCTTAAAAGCCTATTTTCAAGACCAGGAGCAAATTTATAAGCAGTTTGCAAAGTTGAAATTGCACTATTAAGACTCTCTACCGAATACTCATGTGCGTTAAAAAAACTTACAAGATGTAACGTTCCGAGCTTAAATAAAACAAAAGAGCGAAGCGTATTAGACTTCCATCGAACAACAACTTCTGCTGCATCAGCTAGAACCTTTGGATCCTGAGAGAAAGAAGCTGCAATAAGTTCTATCGTTTCCTTACGTGGGGAATACGGCACATCAACTTCAGATGGAGTCGTAATAATTTTCATAATTTCGAAACCAGTACTCCAATCACGATAAGGAACTTGGACGGAAGAAATCGTATTACCAAAGGTAATATTTAGTGTTCGAGTATTACCCCAAATAACTCCTCGAACGATCTCTCGATTATCAATCAAACGAACTGCTTCTTCAGTAGTATCAACGGTTTCATAAACCGAAGATACTGAAACTGTATTTTGAGTTTTTGATAGAGATTCTTCGAAAAGAATTCTATCAATTCTGGTTTGTGAAGCATTAAAATCACCAATATATGGTGCAAAGTAAATAATATCTCGCTTGAGTGTATAGGGACTGAAAGTAAATCCCGTAATGATAGTTCCAACAAAAATAATTCCTAAACCAACTTTCATCGAAATGAAAAGTAAGGGTCTAAGCAAGAACAAGACAGACACAACAACTGGAATAAAAAATATGAGTTGTGTTTTCGCAAGTGGAACTGAAATAAGATAATTCTTAAAATTAAAATTTGTCCAATAAAATCCTGCGATACAAAGTAAGAAAAATACAACTTTAGCAACGTGCTTCATAAATCCATCTTGTCCTTGAGCCAATGATAAAAGTCCAGAGGGCTTTGGGGATCAGTAATCTCGGCAAATTCCTCAGCAGTCATCGTTATGTAGCGAATTCCGTGCGATTCAAGCATTGGCTTTGCAAATTGCTGCCCCTCAACGTCTTTCACCTCAAAAGGCTTATCAAAACCAGAGAAGAAATCGAACACAATCTTAGGCTGGTCATCAGTATCTACTACAGTAAAAAGGCACGGTGTTTTCCTTGCTCGGTCGATATCTTCGGCTTTAACAACACCCCCACAAACGGCAAAAAGACTCATTTTGGGGATAACGTGATCTTGACCAAAAAAACTACTAAGCATTCGCAAAAGTAGGGCTTCTTGGTGTTCCAGGTGAATCATAGTACATGTTATGATACCTTCTTTATTCAAATGGCTCTACTCGATATTCTCATTTATCCCCACCCCCTCTTAAAGGAAGTTGCCCTTCCTGTGACTGTTTTTGACAAAGCGCTCCATTCTTTTCTTGATGACCTCAAAGAGACGATGTATTACGCCGATGGGGTCGGGTTAGCGGCCACTCAGGTTGGCAAAATGATTCGCGTTGCCGTAATTGACACCTCAGATGAACGTAATCAGCCAATAGAACTTATAAATCCTAAGATCGTTATTCGCCAAGGAAAAATCGACTCACGTGAAGGATGCTTAAGTATTCCAGATTTTCGTGAAACTATTACGCGTAGCAGCAAAGTACATGTTCATGCAGTTGATCGTTTCGGTAAGCCTTTTGAATTTGAGGCCGAAGAACTTCTTTCATATTGCGTGCAACATGAAATAGATCACCTCGATGGTATTTTATTCGTCGATCATTTATCCAATCTTAAAAAACGGCTCTTTGTAAAATGGCTCAGCAAACAAGAGCAAAAGTAATTTTCTTTGGAACTCCTGAATTTGCCGCAGTTAGTCTGCGTGCACTTATCGAGAATTCACAATTTGAAGTTTTACTTGTTGTCACAAATCCAGATCGACCGGCAGGAAGAGGGAAAAAAGAAGTCCCTACCCCTGTAAAACTAGCAGCACAAGCTGCAAACATACCGTGTATTACTCCTCATAAAATTTCAAATGATATAAATTCTTTTTTAGAAGATGCCAAAAAGTTTGGACCCTTTGATATAGGGGTAGTTGTTGCATTCGGTCAGCTCCTTCCGGTTGAGGTACTCTCTTTGCCATCAAAGGGATCTATTAATGTACATGGATCTTTACTTCCCCGTTGGCGAGGAGCAGCTCCAATGCAAAGAGCAATTATGAGCGGTGACTTACAAACTGGGGTTCAATTAATGCAAATGGAGCAAGGTCTTGATACGGGCGCAGTGTATGCTACTTCAATTGCCCCAATCGATGACTCTACCACCCTAGAAGATCTACATGATGAACTCTCGATAAAAGGTGCAAAGCTTCTCACTGATAATTTATTAGCAATTGTAAATAATGAATTGACATCTGTAGCCCAATCAACTGAAGGGGTTACATATGCTAAGAAAATCCTCAATGACGAAGCAAAAATTAATTGGAATCAAAATAGTAGTGAAATCCTAAGGCAGATTCACGGACTGTCTCCTCATCCAGGTGCCTATACGTATTTTGATGATAAACGAGTGAAAATCTTTCGATCCGCAATTCGTCAAAATGAAGGTAATACAGATACTTCTCCTGGAACTATTGTCTTTGCCTCTAGTGACGAGCTTCAAGTTGCAACGAAGGATGGTTGTCTTGCCCTTTTAGAGCTCCAAATGGAGGGGAAAAAAAGGTTGGCTACCCGAGAGTTTTTAAGTGGCGTAGAGCTCAAAGCAGGTGATAAGTTCAGAGAATAATTTATGTCAAAAAAAATAATCGCTCCATCTGTTCTCGCTGCTGATTTTGGTTCTCTTTCTCATGAGATCAAAACAATAACTGATGCTGGAGCTGATTGGATACATATTGATGTAATGGACGGAAAATTCGTGCCGCCCATAACGTTTGGAGCAGAGATGGTTTCAACCTCTAAAAAGGCTTCTTCGCTATTTAGAGATGTACACTTGATGATTGTAGAGCCGGATAATCATCTAAAAACTTTTGCAGACGCAGGTGCTGATCAGATAATTGTTCACCAAGAAGTCTGCCCACACCTTCATAGGACACTCCAATCAATACATTCGCTCAATACGAAAGCTGGTGTGGCTGTCAACCCTGGAACCCCTATTGAAACTGTTTTTGATGTACTTGATATTTGCGACCTCGTGCTCATCATGACAGTTAATCCTGGCTGGGGCGGACAAAAATTCATCTCTTCGTGCCTTCCTAAGATTGAATTGCTCAAGAATGAAATCCTAAAACGAAACCTTCCAACACTGATAGAAGTCGACGGGGGAATTAATGCAGAAACGGCAAATCAGTGCTCAAATGCTGGGGCAGATGTTTTAGTAGCCGGATCGTATCTTTTCTCTTCTAAGGACAGAAAAGTTGCGATACAGTCACTCCGATGACAACGACATACATCATTACCCTTTTATGTGCTCTCATTTCTTATATTATAGGTTCATTTCCGACTGGCAAAATTATTGCTCACTGGTATGGAATTGATATTGAAAAAGTTGGCAGTGGTAATGTTGGAGCAACAAATCTTGCAAGAGTTGTTGGTAAAAGAGCCGGTTTTGTAACCCTTATTGTCGATGTACTAAAAGGTGCATTTGTTGTTTTAATAGCGAGACTATTTGGTGTCGAAATCGTTATGTCTATAGCAGTGGTAATTGGGCACTGTTATTCATTGCCAGGGCTAAAGGGTGGCAAAGGTGTAGCTACTGCACTTGGAGTCATTAGTGCGCTGAGCATTTCTCTTGGATGTATCGCCCTGGGTATTTTTGCAATCGTTTTTTCAATAACGAAATATGTCTCAGCCTCATCAGTGACAGCAGCGCTTCTTGTTCCTTTAATTTCATTTTTTATCTATCCAAGTGAACACTACAATCTATCTTTAGCCATTATCGGTATTATTGTCACCTTAAGACATGTAGAGAATCTTGAAAGACTCGTTCGGGGACAGGAAGCAAAATTCTCATTTGCAAAATAGTTACGGCATTACTACGCCACAATATAAAAGGTTTGAACCGAAATTTTGCGGATCTCTGCGATACGAATGCCAACAGTTATTCGTTATAGTACAAATCGGAATAGAGAAAATATTTTCAATTTTTTTAATACGGCTAAAATAATTTATTGCTGTTTGCGGTAAATCAATAAGGAATTTATCGGATAATACTGAAGGCGTATAGACTGGGTTTTCAATAGCAGCAATAACTTCAGGACCAACTTCATAGACTTCTCCTGATGCACAGGGTCCGATGGCTAGTATATCGATCTGTTCAGATGCTGGAATTAAAGAAATTGCTTTCTGACATATACCGGACGCAATCCCCCTCCATCCTCCATGCAAAAGTAATATGACAGACTGCGTTTCAATGTATATTGGCAGGCAATCGGCTGTTCTAATTCCAAAAAGAGTTCGATTACTTTTAGTACATTTATTTTTATCTATTATAATTCCATCAGCTTCTAATACATTACTGTCACAAAGTGACTCAGAAGTAACGATAATTGCCGAATGTACCTGTTTTAAGAACACCAAAGAATCAAAACCTAATGAAGATACTAAAGAGGATTCTTTCGATTGGTGATCATTGCCATTTGTATAATTACGAAAATTATACGGCTTCCCAACAAATCCCGCAGAGATTCTTCTATCTTTCGTGACGATTGGAACTATTAATTCTTCTTGACTCATCATCTATTAAGAACGAAAAAGTAAAATAAGCTTTTCAAAATCATCTGGCAAAGGTGCGGTAAAAGTAACATCTTTTTTTGTATTGGGATGTTCAACAGTAATTTGATATGCATGAAGTGCTTGTCGTCCAATGAAATCTACGTCACGCTTTAATGCAGCGGGAATATGTGTCCATTCGTTATAAAGAGGATCTCCGATAACTCCACTTTTGATTGACTCCATATGAGCTCGTATTTGATGGGTTCGTCCTGTCTTTAAATCAATCGATATCAGAGCTGCATGGTGAAGCCTTTCTATGATCTTCCATGCAGTAATGGCCTCTTTCCCTTCTTCATTAACAGCCATTTTAAGCCTATTAATCTTTGAACGGGCTAGTGGGGCAGAGATGACTCCTTCGTCGTGCTCTCTGAGTTCACGACTTCCACGCTCGGGAAGATAGACGAGAGCTCGGTACTCTTTTTTTGTTTTCCTTTCAGCAAATTGTCTTTGCAAGGATGCATGAGACATATCGTTTTTAGCGACCAGCAACACCCCTGATGTATCCTTATCAAGTCGGTGTACAATTCCGCATCGTTGCGCTGGAAGGTCGATATTTTGTTTCTCATAATAAGAAACAAGCGCGTTCAGAAGCGTCTTATCAGGATTTCCTGCTCCTGGATGAACCGTTAATCCCGCAGGTTTATTGATTGCAATAAGATCATCATCTTCATACAAAATTGTAATTGGAAATTCATAACTGACAGGATTAGAAGTAGATACTTGATCAGTCCATACAAAAGAAATTTGATCCCCTACTTTAATTTTAGTTCCGTTTTTCTTTTGCAGCTTTCCATTTATGAATACACCAGTAGTATCGATAAAATGCTCTAACTTACTCCGTGATACTTCAAATGTTGGAGCAACGTCAGAGAGAGCTTCGAGGATACATTTATCCAACCTACCGTCAGTAGTAGCTGTAAAATCAATTTTCAAGATACCTTCCTTTGGCGAATTATCAGTAGATCTTTTTCAATCTGTTTTTTCAGTTCTTCAAGTGAATTAAAAGCAATCTCTTCTCGAATTTTCTCTAAAAATTCTACAGAAACACGTTGACCATAGAGGTCTCCACTAAAATCGATAAGATGAATTTCTAAGATCGTTTTATTACTATTGTTTACCGTTGGACGAATCCCAAGATTTGCTGCACCCAAAAAACTACCCGACTTTGTCGTAACTGTTACAGCATACACTCCACACGGTGGAAGTATTGACTGTTTATAATTAATATTAGCAGTTGGAAACCCCAAAGTCCTGCCAATCTGATTTCCTCTGATAACTTTGCCCTCAATGCAGAATGGTCGTCCAAGTTCACGACTTGCCTCCTTGAGTTCACCTCGTGCTATGTGATCTCTAATCGCGCGAGATCCATATTTACTATTCCCCTCTAAAAGGAGTGGTAAAATAGTAACCTTAATAGTATCGAGTTCTAAGTGATCTTTAATACCCTGTGCCGTTCCAAGAGCAGCACGCCCTATCCTCGCATCTTCACCTATAATCACTTCCTTGAGGTTAAATAAATTAGCGAGACACTTTAGAAAATCTTTCCATTCCATCTGTTGCACTTTTTTTGAAAAGTGAACAAGCACGAAATGATCAATATGTTGATTCGAAAGATACGATATTCTTTGGGAAATATTAGTGATACTTGGTAGTGACTCAATTTTTTTTAAAGCCACTGAAGGGTGTGGATAAAAAGTAAGTAAAACCTTCTTACTTTTTTCATACATTTTAGAAGCATCTGACATTGAAGAAAGGATCTGTTGATGCCCAAGATGAATTCCATCAAAACTACCAAATGTCAGAACAACTGGTTCTTCAAACAGTCGTTTTCCAAGCACTAACTCAGAGGCTTGGATTCGCTTTATAAAGCCCTTTGCCTGGTCGAAATGAAGTTTCAATTCTTTTTCTTACTTTTCGTACTCTTTGGGGTACTTTGTTTTGAAGAAGGTGCTGCTGTTGGGAGGCGAGACTTCATAGAGAGCGCTTCAGGCGAATCCGGATAATCATTTACAAGTTTCATCAGTGCAAACTGTGAAGCTTTACCGTCACCTAATTTTTCAAAAACTGATGCTTGTCTGATTAAAGCAAGAGGGGCCCTTCTTGAACGAGGATACATAGTAACTAAATCATTATAAGTAGCTAAGGAATTTTTATATTCTCCCAAACCATCGTACGTAACCCCCTGCCAAAATAACACTTGGGCTTGATAATCAGATGGCATTGATGCTTGAGCTTGTTGAAGCTGAGGGAGTGCATCTGTGTAGTTTCCTGATCTTAATTTAAGAAGAGCATCAGCTAAATAAGAGAAACCACCTTTATCAGATAATGCTTCGTCTTCCTCGAGCGGCTGTACTGGAACATTAGCAGGAGGCGGAACTCTTCTCTTAAGTGTGGATAGGTCTTGTTTGAGGGTATCTAAATCAGTTCCGTATTTACGGTTTGTGGAATACTCAAGCTCTTCAGTTTTACCGGTCAAATTCCTAAGCTCTTGCTGCAATGCTTCAATCTGCGAGCTCTGCTCTGATTGAAATGTTCGAATATCATTAATTGAAGATTCGAGGCGCTTAACCCTTAACTCGAAACTTTGAGGAACGCAGCCGTTAAGAAGAAATAAAGAAAACAAAACTGTATGAAAATTACGAGACATAAAAAATGTAAAAACTAAACCGCTATAATAATATTCTGATTGATGAACTTACAAAATACTGTGAAAAATTTTTATGTGGATACAATAAAAAAAATAAACCCTGCCAAGACATAGCCTTGACAGGGTCCAACAATAATTTACTCGAATAATCGAGAACTAATTATTTAGAAACGTTATGGTGAACTCTTCTGTTCTTAGCCCATGCAGCTTCATTGTGTGCTGGGTCAAGAGGCATCTCTTCACCATAGCTCACTGTGCTCAAGCGTGTAGCAGCAATTCCTGCTTTCTTGAGGTATTCCTGAGCAGCACGTGCGCGGTTTGCACCAAGCGCCATGTTGTACTCATTTGTACCACGCTCATCACAATGACCTTCAACCTGAGCTTTGTTTTCAGGATTTGATTTAAGCCATTCAGCATTTCCGTCTAGGATTCCTTTAGCTTTGTTATCAAGCTTATAAGAATCAAATGCGAAATTGATATCTTTAAGAGGACCACCGGAACCATCTCCAATGTTCTCATCACCGACATTCTTCACCTTGCATGAGCAGCCAGCCATAAGAAGGCCAAGGGCACTCACAAGAAGAATTTTAGAAACTTTCATCTATCACTCCTGTATAAATTAACAAATAATAACTTTTTGAATAAAGCCACATGAAACTTACATCCAGACAAGGCTTGTTAGCAAGAGTAAATCTAAGAAAAGAGAGAAAAAAGTCAATTTATTTTAGGGGTTGGAGTCACCTTCATCAAGCCAAGAGCAAATCTAACCCTTGACCGTGACCCTGAGCGTGAGCGTGAGCGAGCAGAAAGTCATTGATAACTAAATAAGCTAAAGTTGAGCTTATCTAATAATAGAAATTAACACTTAGTTTTAAAAAACAGGTGGCAATTAGAAGGATTAGGTCTCTAAATGGATCTAGATAACGTTCGCTCACGCCTACGCTCAGGGTCACGGTCAAGGGGGAGGAAGTAGTAGTGCTTTGCTTACCTCGACTACTCAGGTCTATCTAGCTGCGGACCCCAAGAAGGCTGAGAATCGCCCCCTCTTCCAGTTGTTAACTGTTTAAGATTGCTTCCATCAGATCTCATAAGTGCTAAAGAAAAAATACTGCTTTTTCCAAGCGTCGACCCAAAAACCAAATATCTACCATCAGGCGACCAATCGGGATCCTCATTATCCCCATAACTAGTCAGTTGTTGAGGATTAGATCCATCAATGTTAGCTACAAACAACTGAAACCCAGAATCCGCTCTGCATACAAAGGTTATCTTATCATTTTTTGGAGACCATGAAGGGCTCGTACAATAATTAGAAGTTACAAAGCTAATTCTTTTGACGTCAGAACCATCAGCATTCATTGTATAGATTTGTGGACCTCCAGCTCTGTTTGAGCAGAATACTATTCGCGAATAGTCAGGTGAAAAGTGTGGCGAAACATCAATAATGCCATTAGAGCGAGTGAGCTGCTTAATAGTATTGCCTCTACTATTTGCAACAACGATCTCTGACTGCAAACCATCAGACGCTGAATACAAAATATCAGAACTATTCGGCAAAAACTTTGCTCCAAGATCCATTTTAGTATTATCAGTCACCTGAGAGGCTCTTCTAGAGCCTAAGTCGAATGTGAAAATATCAGGAACTCTATTTCTGTATGAAGTATACACAATCTTCGACTGATCTGGTGACCATGCTGCCGATATCGATAAGGATTTATCATTAGTTATTTGGCGAAGGTTCCCACCATCTAGATCCATTACTGCAAGCTCTTTGAATCTCCCAATTTTAGTAGAGAAAACTATCTGAGTTCCGAATGGTCCCCACTCACCGGTGTAATATTTCATTAATTCATTGGCAAAACGGTGAGCAATTTTTGAAACATCTGCAATCCCAGCAGTGTACTCTTTACCAAGTACAACAGTTTGTTTACCGATATCGTGTAGGTACATTTTAACGGTAATGTTTCCACCACTTGAAGAGACTTCACCTCGAACAACGCCATCTGCTTTAAGAACACTCCAATCTGAGTAAACGATGCCTGTTTGTCCGCCACATTTTCCTGGAGATTCTATGTAGGCATTAGGATTTAAAACTTCAAAGTAGCCAGATAGATCTAGATCTCGAGAAATAAGTTCAGGGATCTCTTTTGAAATTGACGCGTCGCCTCCGACTAAACAAAGTTGAGGTAAACCTATCGGAATAAGCCTTGCAGCTCCTCTTACATAGATATCTGTTTGCGCAGAAACCGTGGTGCTAATTACAAGCGATAGTAGAAGAGTAAGGACAAGCTTTTTCATGGTGGAAAATTAGCACAGGAGACCTTGTGGCAACAGTGGGGCAGTAAAAATCTATTTCACAAATTGATTATCTCCCCCTTCCCCGTGAGCGTGAGCGTGAGCGTGAGCGAATAATTCCAAAGAAAAGGAAAGATAC
The DNA here is from genome assembly GCA_044356295.1 of Bdellovibrionota bacterium. Lineage (GTDB taxonomy): Bacteria > Bdellovibrionota_C > UBA2361 > UBA2361 > JBIKWN01 > JBIKWN01. The sequence goes on along the minus strand of JBIKWN010000059.1, from coordinate 4,596 downwards.
AAACCAAAAATTAGAGAACTATAAAAAAAGAATAACCACTATTTAAGGAAGCTAGCTCACGCCTACGCTCAAGGTCACGTTCACGGGAGTACACGGGGGAGTAGATGGGGAGATTTATGGGGTATCTCACTCTCTTGGATCGAAAGTCATACGAACAGATCTAAAAAATTCATAAACAATAGCAGGTGGTGGTGGAGCGGGACTAGCTTTTAATACAGCACGATAAACAGAATCATCATAATTCCTATTACCTGAGCCTTTCGTAACGGTAATATTACTAATTCTTCCATCAGGCGCCATTTCAAATACTACTTGCGAAACTAGGGATGCTGTATTGTCATTCCAAATCCAACCAGATTTTATGTATTCCTCAAGTTTCTTCATATAAGCAAAAAACTCTGGGGGTCGAACAACTCCCCCTCCCATCCCATTTCCACCAAGAGCTGCAGCTCCGAATTGATTCCCAGCTCCAGCGTTCGAGCTTTCTCCAAGGTAACGCTGCATTGCTTCTTGATATTTTTTGTTAGCTTCTTCTTTGGGATCTACTGCTTTTTTGGGAGGCTCTTTTTTCTCTGGTTTAGTCTCTGATTTTTTTGTTTCAACTTTCTTTTTAATTTGTACTTCACCAGTTTCTGCTTCTGGTATCTTGGGTTCTTCGATCTTCTTTTCTACTTTAGGTTCGGGCTTAACCTCTTCAACTTTTTTCTCATCGCTAGAAGTTTTTTTTGGTGGAGCGAGAGGTGCCTTTTGATCTTTTTCAGGAACTTGCGCGATACCTCCAAGCTTCTTACCACCCTCAATAGTCACTGAATAAATTACAGGCTGTTCAAAACCACCCCAACCGCCTCCGAAATTTAAAAACATAACAAGTGCAAGAGCTAAGTGCCCGACAATTGAAGCTATCAGTCCTTGTCGCTGAAATGCTTGATCTTCTAAAGATGAATGAGAAGATCCAAATGAGGAATACAGTTTACTCACAGCTTAAAAAATTATTTCGATTTTTTCCCACCTTCAGGCATCCCTGAAATAAGACCTATTTGATAAATTCCAGACTCATGTAAACGCCCCATCACAGCCATAATGTCGCCGTATGATGCGCCGGTATCACCCTTGATATAGATTTTTTTGTCGGCTTCAGCTCGATTTTCAAAAATTGCTTTCACTTTAATACCAAGTGAATCAAGAGGAACTTCGTTATCAGCCCCCAGAAATGCTTTGCCATCTTTGTTTACGCTCAGGACAATCTGCTCATCCGTTCCCTTAAGTGGTGCAGTGGTAGCCTTGGGAAGTTCAACTTCAACCCCCTGCTGCATCATTGGTGCTGTCACCATAAAAATTACGAGAAGCACTAACATAACATCCACAAGGGGCGTTACATTTATCTCTGATTTTATGCTATCTCCGTCATCTGCAGAAAAACTCATAGGGGACTCTCAATTATAAATTATTTTGGAAACGACTTCTTGGCAACGTTTATAAACTCGGCAGAAAAACTAGACATTGATTGCCGAAATCTTTTAATGGTTACTGTAAAAAAGTTATAAGCAATCGCTGCAGGAATTGCCGCTGCAAGTCCAATGGCAGTTGCAACGAGTGCTTCTGATATTCCAGGTGCAACAGCTTGTAGAGTTGACGATTTTGCATCACCTAATCCATGAAATGCATTCATGATTCCCCAAACAGTTCCAAAAAGACCAATAAAAGGTGCTGCACTTGCAGTTGTAGCTAGAAAGGTAACGCCTTTTTCTAGTCGAGCTGATTCATCTACTTCGGCGCGTCTTAAAGCACGCTCAACCATTTCAAGATCAAGCTCTGCTTTTTTAGAAGGAGAATCTTGTATCATCGCCATTATCTCTCGATATCCGCTGGCAAACACTTTTGTAAGAGGACTCGATGCAAGTCGACGAGAGCCATCATCAATTCGTGCAAAATTCCTGGTCTCCCAGAAAAGCTGAGTAAATGCGTTGGTATCTTGATTTGCTTTACGAAATTGTAAGATTTTTTGAATCGTAATCGACCAGCATGCAATTGAGAGTAAGATGAGCGAATAAAGTACGGATTGAACAACCAATCCAGAACTTGTCACCATCTCAAAAAGTGAAGCATGCTGAATAGCTGGCGCTGCAGCCGCGACTATAGGATCCATAAGATTCTCCAAATACTGATATAAACGAACTATAGTTTAATCTATTTAAAACAACTCCCGCAATTGGTTGGATTTTTTCCGAATTTTTGGCAGGATTAGGGTCGAAGGCTCGATTTTGGACCTTTCACCAATATACCTTTTAAGGAAATTCATATGACTAAAATTACTATTAACGGCTTTGGAAGAATTGGACGAAATATCGCCCGCCTTTTATTCAGTGACGCATATAAAAATCATGGGATCGAGCTCGTTGCTATAAATGACTTAACAGACACAGCAACCCTTGCTCACCTTTTTAAATACGATTCTGTTCATGGAAGATTCAATGGAGAAGTAACATGCTCTGAAAAATCGATCACAATAAATGGCAAAACTATTTCTATTACTGCAGAAAAAGACCCAACAAAACTTCCTTGGAAAAGCCAAGGAGTTGAGTTCGTTCATGAATGTACTGGGATATTTACTAAAAAAGAAAAAGCAGGAGCCCATATCGAAGCCGGTGCGAAAAAAGTAATCATCTCTGCTCCTGCAACTGACCCAGATATTACCATATGTTTTGGTGTTAATCACACTGAGTATAAAGCTTCAGACCATCACATAATTTCAAACGCCTCTTGTACGACAAACTGCTTAGCGCCAATGGCAAAAGTCATTCAAGAAAATTTTGGCATTGTGAAAGGAACGATGACAACAATTCACTCGTATACAAATGATCAACAAATTTTAGATCTTCCTCACAAAGATCTTCGCAGAGCCCGGGCAGCCGCAATGTCAATGATCCCAACAACAACTGGTGCGGCTAAAGCAGTAGGACTTGTTATCCCTGCTTTAAAAGGAAAAGTTGATGGATACGCAGTTCGTGTTCCGACCTGTGATGTATCAATTGTAGATTTCGTTTGCGAACTTGAACGAGAGACTACTGCAGCAGATATTAACAGAGCTCTGCAAACTGCTAGTAATGGTGCTATGAAAGGTGTTCTTGGATTTAGTGAAGAACCACTGGTGTCAGTTGACTACATTGGAAATACAGCTTCATCTACAATTGATGCAGCACTGACAATGGTTATCGGTGGGAAAATGGCAAAGGTTGTTTCTTGGTATGATAACGAGATGGGCTTTTCTGCTCGTATGCTCGATGTTACTAAATTTATGAACAGCTAATTTAAAAATATCAAGAAGTAAGGATTGAACATGGCAGTACCTCAAGAAAAATTTGTGATTGGAAACTGGAAGATGAATCTTTTAGTTTCTGATTCTGTTGCACTTGCCTCAGGCATTAAGGAACAAGTTGCAAATCTTGAGGGAGTAAATAATGGAGCAGTTCAAGTTTGGATTGCTCCATCTTATTTTGCTGTTCCTGCCGTTATTCAAGCAGTGAAAGGGTCTGCCGTAAAAGTCGGAATTCAAAATATCTGCGGCGCTGAAAAAGGAGCCTTTACCGGTGAAGTTTCTGCATTGATGTTGAAAGATGTCGGTGCAACATTCTCATTGATTGGTCACTCTGAGCGAAGAAATGTTTTTGAAGAATCAAATCAACAGATTGCACTCCGTGTTAAAGGTGCCTTGACCCAAGGAATTACTCCCGTTTTTTGCATCGGTGAAAATCTGTCAGAACGTGAAAGTGGAAAAACGAATACAACTCTGTCATCCCAATTAGAAGCAGTTCTGCCAACACTTAACGAAGATGAAATCAAAAAAATAATTATCGCCTATGAACCTGTATGGGCTATTGGGACAGGGAAAACTGCAACGCCTGCAATGATTCAAGAGACACACCAATTTATTTTAGAACGATCTGCAGAATTAGGGGCTAAAAAAATTCGAGGACTACTGTATGGTGGAAGCGTTACTCCAGAAAACTTTTCAGAGATACTCTCTGTTCCAGGAGTTCACGGCGGACTTGTTGGTGGTGCTAGTTTGAAGGTGGAAAACTTCTTGGCTTTGGTAAAGGCTGCTTCGTTGTAGTATCAAAATACATCGAATCCACGATTCTCACTACCATCCCAGCTCGATCCAGTAGTGCCAGCTCTCCCAACTCTAAAGAAACGATCTAAACGTGCATCAAAACTTGAAAGTCCAATTTCATCACCTGAAGCTGTTCCGAATGGAAGGATATAATATCCATCTTCATCTTGTTTGAATCGCTGATAAACTCGTGGAAGAAAAGCATATGTTTTCTGAAATGCTTGAGCGTCTTTTGAATATGCACGAAAAGTTATGGCTCCATTTGCTTCAGGAATTCTAAACTTAAATGTACGAATACCTTCTGTGTTAGTTCTATTAGAAAGACGAATCTCGCCAACTTTTCTGCCATCACGATGTACTGTAATTTTCCTTGTATCTTTTCCAAGAACAAAACCCGCAACGCGAACATTTGTTCGAAGTGATGGATTTCGAACCCATGCACCATTTCTTCTGATATAGTCAGCGTTCTTTTTAATTTCAACATC
>JBIKWN010000049.1:0-19709 GCA_044356295.1 Bdellovibrionota bacterium | reverse complement strand
TCCATCACGGCGGCGAGTCGCATCGAAAGTTGAGTCCTAGCATCAAAGTAAGAAGGATTTAAAGATTGTGGATGCTGAAAATAAAGATCTGTTATTCTATTGATATCATCAACCGCTTTTTTCCAGATTTCTGCCTCAGGTAACTCATAAACTGGATCACATGAAATAACCTGAGTTTTAAAACATCCAACTCGACTTGCCAGTTTAGTAATCATTTGATTTAACGTTGATGGACCACCGGGAATATCAAGTATCTTCAGTCCAATGAATTGATCTAATGTAGTGCCAAACATTTCAGAAAGCATCAAACCATGCCTACCATAAAAAGCTGGCTCAGGAATTACTATTGGAAGGATGGGTTTGTGTACTATTTGTTCCATGCGCGAAAGAGAATCAATCTTAATTTTTGAAATTTTATAATATTTTTTTAAACTACCTATCTTTGCCTAAATCAGTTAACTCAGACATGTACGAATTATATCAAAATCATCTTTCTTAAGAAAAATTTATGATTTAGCCGTCAGCTTAAATTCAAGCTTTTTATGCTCTTTCCCATTCACTATAACCGATAATCCTTGTTCTCCAACAACAAAACGACGAGTAGAAATCACTTTGAAGTTATGTTTTTTTGATACCAACAAAGATTCCTTAGAAGACAATTCCGTTTCTTTGATTTTGTAAACTTTTTTAGAATACATCCCATTCTTAAGCTTAAAATACACAGCATATTCGATTCGAATTTTTGTTTTTTTTAAAGAATTATTTATGACTGTACAGTGAAAAGATAAAAGCTCACCAATTTTTATTTTAGGATTTACGATTTTAAAATCTACGATTCTCAGCTCATCATGATGTTTGATGCCAAATTGTTTTAAAACTATAACATCACCTTTTTTAAGGAGTGTGCGACTACCATGCTTTAAAATCCATTCAGTAGTATTGCTACCACCTTTCCAGTTTTTAAGAATATCTATGAAGAATTTGGGGTTATCCTTAGATATATCATTCAAATGATTTGCTACAGACTTTCTTACATATAATTCAGGATCATCTTTTAAAGTTTCTAAGATTGGATACGTTACGATTGGATTTTTGATTACTTGATCTAACTTAAATGACCAAGGAAGACGGGGGCGACTTCCCTCAGAAGCAAGCCTTCGTACATGATAACAATCATCGGTAGCCCACTGCTGCATAACAGAAATAGTATGTTCAAAATCTATTCGTAGAAATTCTCTTATTGCGAATTCTGAGGACCCAAAACGAGTAAAATACTTTAATGCATCAAGCGACTCTTGAACATGATTCTTTCCAAATTGCCCAACATAATCAGGAAAAATGAGGGTGGTGTACCCAGCTTTTATAGCAGGGATAACTTTTTTTAAAACTGGTATCGCTTTTTTAAAATCAGATGGTAGATATTTATTAAGAACTGTCGTTGCATGCCGCAAACGTTGATTGAGCTCTAATTCTTCTAAATTTTTTGTAATATCTTTCAGAAACAATGAGCAGGAAAAGTTCTTATCGATAGCTTGAAATTCATTTGAAAGATCAACAAAGAATTTCTTGTTAAACATTTCTTTCAGTGGCTCCACGTATCACCCATCTCTTAATAAATTACAATTTCATCCTATCTTTTATTTTTATCTTTGTAACTCGAAGACCATATTACAAAAAAAGCACGCCTTTCGGAGTGCTTTTTGAAAAACAACAAGCGGCTGAAGTTTCAACCGCTGCATCAGAAAGAACTGATTAGTTATTCTCCATTTTCTGGCGAATAAGATCACCGAAGGTAACTGCGGTTCCTTGGTCTTCCATATAACCAGACATATCATCTTTCTCTTGACGACGTTTAATCGTTTTAACAGAAAGTGAAATACGTCGCTCGTCACGCTCAATCTTGATGATTTGCGCTTCGATCGGCTCACCAGCTTTGAACTTATCAGCAACGTTTTCACCTTTTTCGATTCCAAGGTGAGTGTTGTGAATAAGTCCTTCAACACCATCTTCGATCTGAACAAACACACCGAAGTCAGTAACTGAACTAATGGTTCCTTTAACTTTGGAATCAACAGGATATCGCTGAGCAATTGCTTCCCAAGGATCAGACTCAAGTTGTTTGATACCAAGGCTAAGTCTTTCGTTCTCAACATCAACATCAAGAACCATAGCTTCAACTTCATCACCCTTCTTGTACATATCATGAATCTCTTTCGGATCCTTAATACGCTTGGTCCAAGAAAAGTCAGAGATGTGAACAAGACCATCAATACCGTCTTCAACACCAACAAAGATTCCAAATTCTGTAATCGAACGAACTTGTCCTTTGATTTTCGAACCTTTTGGATGTTTGAGTTTGATATCGTCCCAAGGATTTGCTTGAAGCGCTTTAAGCGACAAACTAATTCTCTGTTGGTCTGAATCAATGCCAAGAATAACTGCTTCAACAACTTCGCTTTCATTAACAAGTTTGTTTGGATTCTTAACTTTCTTCGTCCAGCTCATCTCACTGATGTGGATAAGTCCTTCAACGCCTTGCTCGATTTCAACGAACGCACCGTAATCAGTAACTGAGATAACTTTACCTTTAATACGTCCACCGACTGGGTAACGCTCATGTACAGTTGTCCATGGATCAGCAGTTAACTGCTTCATACCAAGGCTGACTCGTTCTTTATCTGAGTCATACTTAAGAACAACCACTGGGACAGTTTGACCAACTGATAGTTTATCAGCTGGATGATTAACACGACCCCAAGCGATATCAGTGATATGGAGTAGTCCATCAATACCACCAAGATCAATAAAGACCCCGTAATCAGTGATATTTTTAACAACACCTTCCATAACAACTCCTTCTTGAAGCACTTTAAGTGTTTCTGAACGAAGTGAGTCACGCTCATTCATAAGAACTGCGCGTCGTGAAAGAACGATATTACCTTTATCACGGGTGATTTTTAGAACTTTATAGTCATAAACCTGCTCAAGAAATTTATCGAGGTTTCGGTGAGGACGAATATCAAGCTGTGAGCCTGGCAAGAACGCAGGTATTCCAATATCAACTTGTAATCCACCTTTAACTTTGTGTGTTACTTTTCCAGAAAGTGTTCCACCAGATTTATAAATATTCTCTACGTGGTCCCATACTTTCTTTTGATCAGCTTTCTCTTTTGAGAGGATAACCTGACCATGTTCATTTTCAAGCGCAAGAATATAAACATCAACAGCATCATTAAGTGCTACTTGATATTTACCTTCACTATCAGAGAATTGCTCAATTGGAACAACTCCTTCAGATTTAAAACCGATATCGACTGAAACGACATCTTTTCCAATTGCTGTCACTTTTCCAGTGACTACTTTACCCGGGCGAAGATTTCCTCGCTCGTTAAAATATTTTTCAAATTCAGAGGCAAACGAGCCCCCTACGTTACTATCAGCGTGCGTCATTTAATTTATTTTCCTTTTTATGATTTCTTTCGCGCTGTTTGTTCGACCAAAAGAACCATTTAATTGGCTTGTTTGGTAAGGCGTAAAGATATCTGATGATACAGCTCGGCGACCGCTTGGGTCAAACTTAGAATACTGTTGTCAAAAATAATGGCATCTGTTGCTGGAATACATGGGGCAACGGAGCGCTTTGAATCTCGCATATCTCGGTCTAAGATATCGGATTCTATCTGTTTTTTCTCTTCCTCTATGTTTTTTCCAACCAAAACTCCAGCCTCTTGAAGCTGTCTAAGCCTTCTCTCGGACCTAATTACTGAAGGAACTTCAATAAAAAACTTAATATCAGCATCAGGAAAAATGACCGTACCCATATCCCTTCCTTCTGCAACAATTGGAGTATTCGGATAAGCTTTTCTCTGCAAATCAAGCAAAGAAGATCTAATAGGCTCTAATGCAGCAACCTGGGATGCATTTTTACTGACCTCTTCACTCAGGAGGTCCTCATAATAAAAAATGCGCCCATCCGAAAACCTAACGAGCGATCGAGCATCAGTATCACTTTCAATAGAGATCGTGTTCTGACTCATTACAGAGAGTATTTTATCTGGCTCAGTCACTGAAAGGTTATGCTCAGTCATAAGGAAGGCGACTGACCTATAAATAAGCCCAGTATTTAAATGTTGATACTGTAATTTTTCAGCAAGAAGCTTTGCCAAAGTAGATTTACCAGTACCGGCTAAACCATCAATTGCAATCACTATTCTGTGTTTCGTATTCAACAAAGCCCCAATCCCTATTTTTTTTTCTGTAAGAGAATTATGATTAAAACGATGCTCTGAGGAAAGAGCATACAAAAGAAGCAGTTACCAGTCATGAGCGATTATATATTCATCCAAACTAATCCAGAGACAATTATTGTTGGGTCTGGCGCTTTACATCCTTCAAAAGAGCCTGATTCAGTAAAAAAGAGCTTTTACCTGAATGATTATTTTCTCCAAAATAAAACGCCTTGGATTATTCCTGAGACTGTACAAGAGATTTCAATCAATACATTTGCCGAAACGTTTCTAAAAAATCATAACCATTCACAGGATAACATTGAGTGGCAACATTCTGATGATCAAAAATTCAGAAAATTCTTTCTTAAAATAAAACAATCCATCGATGAAGGTCTGCTAGAAAAGATAGTACCCGTATCGTTTGAAACTGGGATAGCTCCTCCTTCTTGGAACAATGAGACTCTCAGTATACTAACAGAGCGCTTCATGAAGTACCTTTCAAGCGATTTATATCTGTTTGGTTTTCAAAAAAATGGTATTGGCATTTGCGGGCTAACACCGGAGCTACTCTTTGAACAGATAGAATCCACTATTACATCTGCTGCACTTGCAGGTACTCAAGCTTCACAATTTGGCGATCGATCAATAAAGAATCCTAAAGATATCCGTGAACATCAATTAGTCATCGATGATATTTTACAGCAACTAAAACAATTCGGTGATGTCAAAGTAAGCTCAACTATTCCATATTGGAACGGATCTCTCATCCATCTTAGAGCTAAAATACAGCTCCAGTCGCAACGACTGTTGCATTTTGAAGAACTCGTTCAAGCATTACATCCCACTGCAGCTGTAGGAGTGTATCCAAGAACTGATAACGCAAAAGCTATCTTGAAGGGGAGTGATATGAAAATTCCTCGTCACTATTTTGCAGCCCCATTCGGCGTTTATGATCCTATCTCTAAGAAGTCTTTATGTATTGCGGCAATTCGTTCACTCTTTTGGGAGCGTGATCAGATTCGACTCGGTGCTGGATGTGGCGTTATTGAGGAAAGTATCGTGGAAAGTGAGATTGCTGAGTTGGCATTAAAGCGAAGATCAATTAAGGATAAAATTACTGCGCATCCTTGAAATGCCTATTTTATCCGTCCAGTCCAATAACAGATAGATTCAAAGAAGATCTCATCGATTCCACCTGTTCTGCTGTAAAAAATTCTTTTAACGCTTCAATAATTTCGCTTTCTAAGGCATAGGTTGCTCGTTTCAACCGCCCTTTTTCATCAGACCGATAATTTCGGTCGCTCAAATCTTTAATTTCCATAACTCGATACGTCTGCAATTCTTCACAGCCAAGTAACACTTCAACGAATCCAGATTCGTTATTAAAGCGATCTTCCGAAGGGTTTTCTAATGTATCAGATGAATTAACGCTCAATCCAAGTTTTTCAAGAGCCGCAGCGAGCCTCCAAAAACTATTGAGCTCTCGAGGAACATTAATAGAAAGCTTTCTCTCTACTCGACGTGCAGGTGCAACATCCATCCGTGGAAGTAGTTCATAGTCGAGGCGTGACGCAACCGAGATTGCAAGTTTATGTAACATTTCAAGTGTCGATGTCTCGTCTTGATTCCAATGACTAAAGGTATACTGCAAACACTTAGCTTCACGTGAAGTCCCACCACCGTCTCTAGTTGTAAAGCCATCAACGGAGACAGCTATCCCCAACTTACTACTCTCTTCCTGGACAATTCTCCCAATCATTGTGTGGAAAGCGTTTCGTCGCTCATCAAAATTTATAGTCATCACACAAGACTGACTATCGGTATATAGTGATGGCTCTTCTGCAGTTACGCTTAGAAAAGATTGTATGAGGCGTTGCCGGATTCTTCTTCGTAAGTACTTTGTTGTTTTTACAACGTTTGGAAATACTTCACTTTTAATCTCACTCTGACCAGCGCTATTTGGAGCACTGCTCTCTCTAATACTAATATCACCAAGTAAGTGAATTAATTCATTAGGAGTTAATTCATACAACCCGGAATACGGCGCAAATATTTTTTTAGTCCATGAATCGACTATCGTCTGTACGGTTTGATCATCAAAGATTCTCTTAAGATCATCTTCTTTAGATGCAAGGCATGAATCTCTTCGAATTGCATCAATAGCATAACGTGGTGTGAGATCGCTTGGCCTAATAGCAAGTCGATCAAGTAGATCTAATATAGCTTTCGGAGCAACAGGATCATCAACTTTCAGTCTTCTTGTTTCTTCAATGCTCCTCACGACTGTGCCAGGGAAATTAATACGTTCTGAAATCACTTCACATGGATTATGAAATTCTACTCTATGATATCTGCCTTCTTGGGTCGGATATCTAAAACAGACCTCATCTGTATGGGTTCCAGCAAGCACTCTGAAATTTTTTCGATAAACTTGGCCATTTCGTGAGATCAACTCACTTAAAATTAATTCTTTTGGTGGTACAATCTTAAACTTTCCATCTAATCCTTTCTCTAATACAGGCTCTGAAACAGAATGATTTTCATACTCGGAATCAATTTCATTTGTCTCATATGATCGAAAAGGCTTATACGAATCAAGAGATTGTAAGAATTTAGGATATATTTTTAAAACTTCTTGTATAGAAACAGGCAATCCTTCATCTGTAAATTTGATTCCATGTTCTCTGAGGAAAGAAAGAAATGCGAAATTGACAACTTCTCTTGAAGATTTCATATCTCCATGAGCCCGTTTATATTTGCTATCAGCTTCACCTTTTAGCATCTTCTCAACTTGTTCTTCTGTTACAAGATGTAGATCAAGCATAATAAGCTTATCTGGATAGCTTACGTCTTGAGTTAACTCACGGGGATTAACAACAATCATCGTACGAACAAAATCAGACTCGCCTACTGTTGCATTGAGTTGAAAAGCGAGTTCTAAGATTTTTTCACGTATAAACGGTGCAGCATTCGGATGCAACCTCACTAACTCATCTTCAACATCAGGAGATTTAGCCTTTTCAATCCAAGGAAGTAATTCATTAAGTGTGCTCTGTAGGTCTTTTTGATTCTTAAAAAGAATTCGAGCTCCTAGCTTATCAATATGAGTAGAGGAAATCTCATCAATGGTAGGGGTATCCGAAAATCGAGATGGTTCACCACGCAAGATCGCATCAAGATTTTCTCGATATGAATCAAATATTTTGGAGCGCTCTGATGCAGGGGTTTTTTCTCTCGCTTCCCATTTCAACTGCGTTATATCTTCTTCAAGTATTTTTTGAATATTTTCAATATTCAAGGTCATTTGGAATTGAGACTGGAATTTTTCTTTAACAGTATTTTTCTTGATTTTTATTTGTTCGTTTACGTAGCTCCTGAGAGAAGAAACATTAATTGGTTTGTAGAAGAAAGCTTCGATTCCATTACCAAAAATCTCTATTAATTCAGCTTTTATTGGAAAATTGACCTTACTTTTTACTTCACCACCTAGGATATGTAAGAAATTTTCTGCTTGCTCATGGTCCATTCCGAGCGATTCACGAATCGACTGAATAATCTCGTAGTACTGATCTCCTCTTTGAACCAATACTTCATGCTCAATTTTATTAGCAATTGAATCCAGTTGAAGCTTTCTTAAAGCGGGTACTAATGAAAATCTACCAATAATACTTTGTGCGACAATTTCATTCTTCGTTAGATCTGTATAATCACGGTTAAGACTAAAGATCAACTTCGCTGCTGCAAGTGTTGCAATTTGTTTTCTAGTTTTAATGACATCATCAAAATCACCATCTACGACAAGCGTTTGAGCTGTATACGTCCAAACACCTAACACTCTCTCAACTTCATTTTGTTCGAAGAAATTATCACCGAGATTCTTCGGCAACTCTACGGGGTATTGTAAATGCTCTTTGCATTGATACTGATTCTTTGCTAGTGCAGAAGCACGCTTTAAGTAGGGATTCTGATGAGAGCTAAAAGCAGTAACTAATTTTTCAAAATATTCCTGATTACTTTCTGCAATCTCAAGAAGCATTCCTGCTACAATAACATCAGCAGGTTGCTTTTTATGACCGAGCCAATTTCCTATTGCAGTTACCTTGTGATAAGCCTGTTGCTGCTCAATATTATTAGTAAGATCTGCAAAGGCGAGGCTTAGTTTCTGGTGTGCTAAAGTAATTGCATCACGCTCCTCTTTTTTCACTACTGAGGAAACTTCAGTTTTACTAATATCAGAAGCACTCTTATCAAGACGTGATGCTGCAATTGAAAATAATATATCACCTGAGTCAAATTTAGGGCTCAGACTAACTCGGTCTAATGCATTTTTTACATCAATAATAAAAGATGGAACTTGTTTCCGGCGTATTCGAAATATTTCAAACGGTTCGGAAATAAGAACTCGAAGACGCGGAGCAACCCCCCAATTACTTCTCAAAATTTCACGTCCTATTATGAGATTTCCAATTGCGGAATCCATTGCTGCTGCTTCAGTAATTCCAAAGGTATTGACTCTTCGCTTCATCACTTTATAAAGATGATGTGCTGGGTTCTTTGGATCTTTTTCACGAAGCGCCATTCTATTTTTTTTAGCCCAATGATCTGCCATGCACTTTGCTATCACCAGTGAAACAAGAAATATTCGAACCTTATCACCAAAAATAGGATTTAAGAGATGAGGGGCAATATTAATATACTTTTTCTTAAGATTTTCTGAATTCTCTTCTGAAAAATAACCAAATAGATGTGATTTATTTTCAGCCCACTGAGATCTATTTTCAGGAATTCTTACTGTAACATCACTAAAATTCTCTTCCCAATAACGAACATTTTTTAATGCAGATGATATAAGACTCGCAATTTTTCCGAGTGATTGTTTATCTTTTGTACCTGCTCCAAATCCTTTATCAACTCCTTTATAAATACTTTCAGCAATTGAAATTAAATATCCTTCTTTAAATTTATGCTGAGAATCTTTTGGGAAAGAAGAAAATGTAGACCTGTTAATTTCAAAATGCTTTAAAACATCAAAGATACCACTTCGAAGTGGTGCACTCATAAGTCGAACCATGAGCTTTCGGATTGTTACTATTGCAGGAAGTCTTCCTGATTCGACACCAAAATCCTTTTCAGTACCAAACTGCCAACCTGCGAGCAGGTGCGCATCTTCTGTCCCCTTTTGGGGATTCGTTGAAAGATTTTGTATTCGAATTTTATCGGACAACTGTACTACCTAACCGTTCAATTAATTTAAATTATACACTTCTGATATGGGGTATAATTTTCAGAAATTGACTTTAATTCCGCATTGTTACTCTAAATATTTTTCATCTTAGAGACTATAAGATACACTCATAACATATTGAAATCTATCTCTTATTTTATTATTTGTGCAGGGTCTAGAAATATCCCCGTCATTGAGCGTCTCTCAAAAGATACCAAGAATCGACTCATCCCACATTTTGATGAGCGTGAAGCAAGTTTTTTTGCTCTTGGTTTGGCGAAAAAAGTGGGTCAGCCAGTCGCTGTAGTTTGTACTTCAGGCACTGCGGTAAGCGAGTGTCATTCTGCTGTAATCGAAGCTTTTTATAGTGGCATTCCACTTGTCATAATTAGCGCAGATCGTCCAAAACGATATCGAGGCACCGGAGCTCCTCAAACCATTGAGCAAAAAAATATTTTTGGAAATTACATTGAACATAGCATTGATGTTGAAGATGAAATGATTGACTTTGATTCAATTCAAGTTCCTAGTGACAAACCCTCCCATATAAATATTTGCATTGAAGATGTAGGGCAAAAAATATCGACTCCCGTTCAAAATTCCCAAAAAGAAACTACTTCGATTCAAAATTTTCTTGAAAATAAGAAACAACCCCTCGTTATTCTCGGTGAACTATCTTCTAAGGATCAAAAAGCAGTCGAACAATTTCTGCTTAAACTCGGTGCTATCACCTATGCCGAGGCTCCCTCAGGACTGAGGGAATTAAAAAGGTTAGAGCAAATTTTAATCAAAGGCTCTGATAGAGTCATAAAGAAGGCTCTTGAAAAAGACAAATTTGATTGCGTCCTTAGGCTCGGTTCTATTCCAACACTTCGAAGTTGGAGGGATCTAGATAACGCTCAGATTCCAGTTCTTTCAATAGATTCTAAACCATTTAGTGGAACACCACGTGGTCACCTGATAACTGGTGATATTTCTGAGATACTCTTGGACGCAACGTTGGGCTCCCCTATTACTATTGATGATGAAGTTAAACAGCTTGATGCCAGAGGGCACCGAGAACTTCATCGACTGCTGTATGAATACCCTCTTTCTGAACCATCTCTTTTTTATTCTCTTTCACACTTAATCCACAGTAATGACTCAATCTTTCTTGGTAATAGTTTGCCAATTAGGGAATGGGATTTAGCATCATCAAGAAAAACAGCTCATCCTATAATTACAGTTCAGCGAGGAACAAACGGAATCGATGGACAACTTTCGCATTTCTTTGGGAATCTAGATGGAAATCGCCATAATTGGGGAATTTTTGGTGATCTAACCACACTGTACGGTTTGAATTCGTTTTGGATTCTGAAGGAGTTCCCCTCAGTACCGGTGACTATTATCGTTATTAATAATAACGGCGGAGATATCTTTCGAAGACTTCCTCAACTAAAAAGTAGTTTCAAAGAAAACCCAACTCTGGAATCCTTAATTACAAATCACCATCATCTTGATTTTAGTAATGTCGCAAAAATGTGGGGACTCGACTTTGAGAGAATGACTACATTTACAAAACCTTTAAGAACACTTGGAAAAAGTCTGATTGAAGTTAATCCTGATCCTACTCAGACAAATAAATTTTGGGATACATGGAATACATTCTGGAATTCTCTGAGATGAACTCGCCGGATAAAAGTGCAGTATGTTTTCCAGGCTTTCTTGGTGAAAAGAGTGATTTTTCGTTTCTATCAATTCCATATCTCACTATTGATTATTTTAGTGCAAATAAAAATAACTCAACCGACGCAATGCTACTTTCAAAAGATAGTAAAGAGCTTCCTTCTTTTCTATTGGATTGCTTTAAAGAAAAAAAAATCTCTCCTAAAACTGCTATCGGATATTCATTTGGTGGAAGGCTCCTTCTGCAAACGATGACAATGGATCCAACCATTTTTGAAAAAGCAGTGATAATCTCATCTCATCCAGGACTTCAGACCGAAACCGAGAGATCCGGTCGTCTCACTAACGATCTGCATTGGGCAAACAGGTTCCTCCATGATTCTTGGGAAGAAGTAATCAAAGACTGGAATCTTCAACCTACTCTAACTTCCCTACAAACTCCATTTCGACAAGAGTCTGACTTTAGTCGCAAAGCATTACATCGAGCACTGACCAACTGGTCACTTGGTAAACAAGATTATCTACCTCATAAAATTTCGACTCTTCCTTTCACTTTGCTTTGGATAGTAGGCGAAAATGACCATAAATTTGTCACCTTAGCAAAAGAATGCGCCAAAATTGCTAAAAATATCCAACTAGAAATCATTCCTGACGCTGGGCACCGCGTCATGTGGGAAAAACCTTCTATTGTTGATACTCTTATACGCACTTATGTGGAACAAAATTAAAGAATTCGAAGATATTAAATACGAAAAAACTGAAGACGGTATTGGTAAAATCACTATCAATCGTCCTGAAGTTCGTAATGCATTCCGTCCAAAAACAGTTTTCGAACTGCAAGAAGCTTTTAACCTTGCACGTGAAGATGCTTCTATCGGTGTAGTGATTCTTTGCGGTGAAGGCAAAGAAGCGTTTTGTTCAGGTGGTGATCAAAAAGTTCGTGGCAGTGCTGGATATATTGGCAGTGACGGTATCCCTCGTCTCAATATTTTAGATGTTCAGAAACAAATTAGGCAGATTCCAAAACCAGTTGTTGCAATGGTTGCAGGGTATGCAATTGGTGGCGGACATGTACTCCATGTAGTGTGCGACTTAACAATTGCTGCTGATAATGCAAAGTTTGGACAAACTGGTCCTAAGGTTGGATCCTTTGATGGTGGATTGGGATCTAGTTATTTAGCAAGAATTGTTGGGCAAAAAAAAGCTAGAGAGATCTGGTATCTTTGTAGACAGTACGATGCTCAGCAAGCACTGGATATGGGGCTCGTCAATCATGTTGTTCCATACGAACAACTTGAAAAAGAAACAGTGAAATGGTGCCGAGAAATGCTTGAACATTCACCGATGGCACTTCGGTGCCTTAAAGCATCACTCAATGCAGATTGCGATGGGCAGATGGGACTTTTAGATCTTGCAGGGAATGCAACACTTCTTTACTACATGTCTGAAGAAGCAAAAGAAGGAAAACAAGCATTTGTAGAGAAAAGAAAACCTAACTTTAAAAAGTTTCCTCGATTACCGTAATATTCCTAAATGATATCTATGCCGAACCTCAGTGGATATATTCAAGCAGCTCGTCCGAAAACTCTGACTGCTTCAATTTCACCCGTAATTGTAGGTAGTGCAATCGCCTACAATGCACATAAAAGTATCTCCGTTGATTTTTTTGAGGATCCTCTTAACAACTTTACTCTGATTTTTTTATGCACATTATTCAGTGCAATGTTTCTGCAAATTGCATCAAATTTATTTAACGATGCAATAGACTTTGACAAAGGCTCTGATACCAACGAGCGATTTGGCCCCAAAAGAGTTACGCAATCAGGTATATTTACTTCTTCTCAAGTAAAACGTGCAGGGCTTCTTTGCATAATTATAGCTGTATGTTTTGGAATACCACTTGTCATCAAAGGCGGTCTGCCAATTCTTGCCGTTGGACTCTCTGCTGCTTTTTTTAGTTGGGCTTACACAGGCGGCCCCTATCCACTTGCTTATAATGGTCTCGGTGAACTATTTGTTCTGATTTATTACGGCATTGTTGCAGTCGTTGGAACTTTTTATCTACAAACATTATCTTGGAATTTAACTACTACATTACCATATGGAATTGCAGTTGGTTCGTTCGGGATGGCTCTGATTGGACTCAATAATTTTCGTGATATTTATCAAGATCGTAGGGCTTCAAAAAAAACCCTTGCTGTAAGATATGGGGAAGGTTTTTCAAAATTATCAATTATTTGCTTCTTAGTAATTCCTTACATCATAACTGCGATTTTTCTCAATCGAGACTCTCTTCGAGCAAATCCATCAACCCTACTATTTAGTATTCCGTTAATCATTTCTGCTCTCATTATTATTCAATTGTATAAAAGCCAGCCTAGTGAAAAGCTCAATTCATTTTTAGGGAAAATTGCATTAAATCAGCTTATCTTCTGTCTTATCACTTCGATCTATTTAGTTCTTAGAACTGCTACTTCTCAAGTACTCCCTTAAGGCGTTGCCTCGATACGAGAACTGGGAATTGCAGTAAGTGCACAACTTCACCTGTATCTTTCTCAAGACTAAACGGCAATCCTATGATGCAATCATTATTGGTTGGGGTTTTTATAAGGGTACTTTTTACAACTTCGTAAGGTTCAGAATCATCTCTTGATCCGGAATGTCTTACATAAATCTGCTCTTTTGGTTTTTGATAATATTTTGCTTTTTTCTCGGTTTTCTTTGGCTCTTTTGGTTGGGGAATAACCTCAAAGATATTATTTTTAAATCCTTTAATAAGAGCATCAACGATTCTTGTTTCGGTACCATTTTTAGGAATGCTATCAGGCATCACCAGTAATTCATCAGGTTCTCTTTTACTCAGTACCTTATCAAGATCTCCTTTTGTCATCATATCCAGCATATCTAATACTTGCTGATATTTTCTTGGATCAAGATGAAGATTTGCAAACTGAGCTTCAAGCTTCTGTTCAAATGAATATTTCGGTGAAACCTCTTTTTGAGATTCTATTGCTAAAGTAGAAACCATGTTAAAAGTTTTAGTGAATAGAATGGCATGTGCAAAAATATCATTTGTCGTTACATTTGCTATCTCTCCAAAAAGAAACCAAGGTTCCCTCGTTGGATCGTCCCCGCAACGCTTATGAATCCTTCCAACTTCCACAACAGCGGCAATAATGAGCCCCCATCTCTCAAGATCTTTTGCTAATGCAGGATTTTTAACTTTCTCTTTTTCAACAGTTTCATTAAGTTCATTTAAGAAAACGTTGAGTTCAAAACGAACTGAATAAGGCTTAAACTTCACACCTTTCTCTGTAAGCTGTAGTCCTTGATTAGTGTGTGTTACATATCCGAAAGATTTTAGATTTAACACAGCGGCTTTCATACGTTCAGATGTTTTAGAATCACCGTTTAAAAACGATAAATTCTCAGGATTAAATCCCCCTTTAATAATATTGAGCATCATTCCTTCAAGAGGTGCACGTCTTAATTCAGGGGGTAACATCTCATCGCGTTTTTCAAACGGAGATCCACCAGCTAGTGTCCAAATACCAGGCTTTGTTCTTCCAACGCGCCCTCTCTGCTGAGTTAAATTAAATTGAGGACATTCTAGAATAGAGAGACAATACCCTCCGCGTTCATTTGGCATTAATGCCTTCATCAATCCTGTACTAATGACCTCATCTACATCAGGCGTAGCTCCTGATTCAGCAATATTTGTTGAAACAATAGTTCTTGGAAGCAAATATTTTCTAAAACATGCCTCTTGCCTCTCTCTTGTTAAATCACGGTAGAGGGGCAAAGTAATAGTTGGGGCACCAATGACATTAATGGCATCACATAATTCTTCGATCTCACGTTTGCCTTTTTCAAAAATCAAAGTTTCTCTTCCTTCCTGGGAAGTCTTCAATATCTCATCTGGAATAAAAAGGTTTGGTTGGTATCTATCTTCTATTGGGAATTGTCTTCCAGGAACTTTTAGGAGATCAATGGAGCCCTCTTTAACCCCACAACTTTCAATAAAGAACCTTAGAAGCTTCTCTATACCTAATGTTGCAGACATTAAAATAAGTTTTGGTGGTTTTGGAACAGGCACTCCATCTGAAATAGTCCCTTGAGACCATCTAATATATTGTTCTCTCCAATGAGCCAAAAGCAATTCTTGCGCTAAATTTTGTTCATGAGCTTCATCGATAACTAAAGCGTCTGGTTCTCCTTTCTTCCACCAAGCTTTAGAGGTGCTCTTATCTTTATGAGGATTATCATCTTTATTATTCTGACTCATTAAAACTTGAGCGGCCCATCCATCAGTACAAAACAAAAGCCTAGTATCTTTTGCTGAAGCTTCTTTTACTTGAGCGGTCATTACTCCAACATCTTTACCATATTCAAGACCTTTCTCTTTTGCGACAAATGGACCAAGAGCATGTGCAAGAAGTCTTCGAGGTAGTGTACAAATAACTTTTTTGAATAATTTGAGTAAATGAGCAGGAGCAAGTGTAGATTTTCCTGCCCCCGTTTCAGCATCAAGAATGACTACATCGTTTGCTAGAACGAGACGAGCGAATTCATCGAGATATTCAAGCATCGGACGGCCATCGAGAAGCGACTTTTCTGGGGTCGATTCATGCGATTCATGAGAAGCGGACGCTGTAAAATTCCGAAAATCTTGTGTACCATCACGTAAAGAAGGCGTTATAGGGATGGGAGGTTCGTCGTTAGAGCCCCTAGATTCGTACTGCATTGCCCGAGAGAATCCAATATTTTAGCTCCATAATCAAACTAAATTTGAAAAATAGTAAAATATCTATATATATCCGACTTAATCCAAATCGATACAAAATCTCATGGTACCAAGAGCATTCTCGCACTTCACATTGAAATCAAAAGGAGCCCTCAATTCAGCTGTCCAGAAAAAGACAACACGTCATGGAGTTATTATTAAATATGACGGGGGATACAGCTCTGTCTTTCCTTGGACAGAATTTGGCGATGAACCTCTCGAAGAGCAAATAAATTCGATAAGGAACTCAAAAATCAAAACAAACCTCGTCAGTGCCGCACTCCATTTTGCCGAGATTGATGCCGAAGCTAGAAAACAACAGGTCTCTCTTTTCGCTTCTGTAACAGTTCCAAAAAGTCATAGGCTCGTAACAGATGTCGATTCATTTATCAAAATTCAAAATGAATCTTTTATACATGAATGTATAAAAATTAAACTCACCTGCGATCCGGAAAAAGATTTTAAAAATGTTACAGCTTGCGCCGAGTATTCTAAAAAAATTCGGCTCGATGCAAATGCACTTTATACGTTGGATACTTTTTTAATTTTTTGGTTATCACTAAGTGATGCAGTAAAATCAAAAATCGAATTTATTGAAGATCCAATTCCGTACAATCAAAAAGATTGGGCTTTGCTTGCAGAGAGCCATACTATTCCCCTAGCCTATGATTTTTATTCTTCTGACTTTATTGGCGAACATTATAGCGTTCGAATAATTAAACCAATGGTACAAACGTATGAAAGTATTGCTGAAGAAGAAGTGAAGAGAGGAAGAAAGATTGTAGTAACAAGCTCTATGGATCATGCACTAGGCGTATCTGCAGCCGCATGGGCAAGTGGGATGCTTTTTAAAAAGCATCCCAATGAGGTTCTAACCGGTGGCTATTCAAGCTTTTCTGCCTATCAAGAAGATCCTTTTTTTAATGAAATAACCGACCGTGATGGACTTTTTGTCCCAGCCACGGGTACAGGTTTTGGGTTTGATAAACTCCTTGAAAACATTCCTTGGCAAGAACTATAAAAGAACTGTCATGACAACGATTATTGACTTTGAATCAGAACAAAATATAGCGATTTTCAATCCACGAATCAGTAATGAAGATAAAGAGTTTTTTAATCAAATACTGAAAACAATTGATAACAACCAGTCTCTGATTTTAGTTGCAACGTCAGGTACAACGACTACTGCCAAAATTGCTGCGATTAAGAAACACTCATTTCTTGCTGCGGCAGATTCTGTAAATCAATTTCTCGGTGCTTCAAAAAATGATATTTGGCTCAATCCTCTTCCTCTTTTTCATGTCGGAGGTTTAGCTATAGCAGCGCGAAGTTGGTTAAGTAGTGCTTCTCTCTTATCTTTTTCAAACTGGAATGTTGTTGATTTTCACAATCAACTCTTAGTTAACAATGTCACCCATACATCCTTAGTACCAACTCAACTTTTCGATATCACTGAAGGGAATTTACATCCCCCACAGTCTTTAAAAGCAGTGCTGATAGGTGGTGGATTACTGCCGAATTCGGTTGCTAAAAAAGCATTAGCATTGGGTTGGCAAATAATAAATACATTTGGAATGACAGAAAGCTCAGCAATGCTTGCTGCTAGAATTGTCACAAAAGAATTGCTTGTAGACGACCAGTACTTATTCGTAAAACCCTTGCCGCATGTTGAGTGGAATATTACTCAGGATAATCTTCTTTCAATAAAAAGCCCCTGCCTTTTTGAAGGATACTTTGAAATTAAAGATAACAAGGTTAGCTATACAGATCCTAAACAGAATGGTTGGTTTGTCACCGATGACTACTTTGAACAGAACCAAGATTTCATAAAACCTCTTGGAAGATCAAAAAACACTATAAAAATTAATGGCGAGTTGTTAAACCTAGATTCTGTAATCCACAAAATTTCAAAAAAACTTGATGATGAATCTATTTTTCACTCAACAATCTTTCCAATACCAGATAATCGCTCTGAGAATAAGATAATTCTTGCACTTGAAGGAAAAGATGCAAAACCAGATCTTTTATCTATTTATAATTCAATACTTCCACCGTATGCTCAGATCTCTGATACTTTTATCTGTGATGCTTTCCCACGAAATACTCTCGGAAAGATAATGACTCAAGAATTAAAGAATCAATATTTGTATGATCGAAACAAAAAAAATAACACCTCTTTGTAATGTTACCAACTATCAACGTGGTGAACTTGATATTATTGAAGTAAGAAACCGAGATAATATTTTTAGGTTATCTCGATTTGGTGGACAATTACTTGGATGGGAGAAAGAAGGAACCCCTATACTTTTTGAAAATAATCAGTCAGCTATAACAGATGGAAAGACAGCTTACCGCGGAGGTGCCCCAATCTGTGCGCCGTATTTTGGTAAAGGGCTTTTACTTCCTAATAAAACAATTGTAGAGCCGCAACATGGTAATGCGAGGAAAAGTGTTTGGGATTGTCTAAATATAGACGACGCAAACGCAATTCATTTTACAACTACACATGCATCTGCTCCTGGATATAACGAGACCAATTTTAGATTAACCGTTTCCTATGACTTCTCAAAACAAAGTGATATTGAAATAAACTGCTCAATAAAAAATATTGGAACAGAGGAAGCTCCCGCTCAGTTTGTTATTCATTGCTATTGGGAAACAACTGATCCATCAAAGACAATCGTTTCAGGACTCGGAGGCTCTTACCTTGATAATCTTGATAAGCTTTCACTTAAAGAACATGAGAGCCCTTTTCCAACACTTTTTCACCCACCATTCGACCGGGTATATCCAAAATCTGACAAAAACTTAGAAGTCATTTCAGATAAATATCAGCTAACAATTAAAACTGAAAATTGCGGTGGTTCTGTTCTTTGGAATCCTGGAACTCAACACGGTTTAAAAGATCTCTTAGAACCTACATTTGTGTGTGTTGAATCAGGAGTTATTTCCCCTGCTCCAGTATTAAAACCTGAGGAAAACTTCACTTTTCAAATTAGCTTTAATGCTCAATTATTATCCTAATTTTTCTGGATCTACCTTGTTTGGAAAGCCTGGAATGGTTTTTTACACCATAAAAACAACAATTTAGCGCTCAATTGTTTAGAACGCTTTTAATAATTCCGACATCATATCTGTAAGGACAGATGAGACGTAAACCACAAGAAGACAGTAACCCATCAGTAGGATTCAAGAAAAGCACTTTGGACACCTCTGGGAACCTTGCGCTAGTGCTCAGCGGCGGCGGTTCAAGAGCGGCATATCAGGCCGGCGCACTCAGAGCTCTTATTCCATTTTTAAGTGAAAAAAACCCATTTTCAATCATCATAGGAAGCAGTATTGGATCTATCAACGGCCTAGTCCTTGGTGCCGCCCTTAAGGAGGGACTACCTCAAAGCGTTGATGTTTTATCCGATCTTTGGAGAGAGCGGACTTGGCGGAATACTTTTGCAGGTTCCCCTACTGGATCATTCTTTCGTGCTATCAAAATGGCCTCGATTCAATATTTTTCCCCTGGGCCTTCGGCTACAAATCTTGCAATTTTTGACCCCTCGCCCTTAATGCATCGTATTGATGAGATTATCGATAGCTACGGTGGACTTGCTCCGCATGTGAGAGACCCAAAACTTCAAGCAGTTGCTGTAATGACTACTGTTGAGGGATTCGCTCGTCGCCCTCTTTTATTTGCAAGTACACACCAACGCATCTCACCTGAAGTACTCGAAGGCGCTTCATTCGAAGTATGTTACCGAGAACAACTTCATGCAAAGCATGGATTTGCTTCTGCTGCACTTCCATCTGTTTTACC
>JBIKWN010000048.1:0-19719 GCA_044356295.1 Bdellovibrionota bacterium | reverse complement strand
CAACTAAGAATTTGATCTCAGCATCGCAAAGACTTTTTAAGAATTGATATTCACTTTCTGATAAGGAAATACTTACGTCTTCCACGTGCCAATCCTTTTGCTAATCGTTCTTCTGGTGAGAGTCGAAGGTATTCAATCATTAAAAGAAAAAAATGAAGATCTTCCCCAGCCCCTTCATCGACTAATTTCTGAGCAAGCTTATAATCTTCAATTTTTTGATTAACAACTTCGTTCATCTCTATCATATTCTAATACGATTCGTATTAGAAAGCATCGCTTAAATTTTAGCGCTTAAGCTCTTCAATACGACCGCTTCTAATGCCGATCTCTTTATAGGTGCCATCAGCATTTTTCATTTTTAAAACGCCTTCAAGTCCATCACGACTATTGGCACTTGAGCCATTAAGATCTTGCAGTGTAATCGGTCCATCAACGTCAGATGATTTACCAAAATCAGTTGCACCACGGAGGTGAAGCATCATTGATCCAGTAGTCGATGCAAGAGAGATCTTTTGCGCATCACGCTCATTCACCAAAAGAGTTACCGTTGTTGGTACTGGTCCCTGTGCTTGTTGTTGTGCTTGGTTTTCAATCTGTCTTTCAGCAGAGAGTACTTTTGCATTTTGAACGATTATATTTGCAGCACGTTTACCGTTTGTATCACTTATCCACTGAATATCAACTAATGCTCCTGCAGTTGCCCAACCTTCAACAGATGAAATTGAATCTACACGAATAGAAACTGCTCTAAAGCCTGCAGGGATACTTGCAATAACTGGGTTCGCAGGACGAATCGGAGTCATCACTTCTCTACTTAAAGGATTGTTTGCAGGAATAATTGAGCGAGCAAATTGGTTCTTTAACTCTTCAAAACTTTTAATGGATGATTGATTTGTTGCAACTTTAGGACGCTTTTCCATCTTAAACATTGCAGGCTCAAGTTTTTTACCTTGTTCAATTTCTTGGATTGGAACAAGTACTTCAACCATTTCAATCGGAGCTTCTTTCTCTACGACAACAACTCTGTCTCTTTTGTCGCCGTCTGCTTGTGCAGGTGTGCTCGTTTTTTTCATAGATGCAAGCGCAATGGCAATTGTTAGAACACCGAATACGCCAACTGAAACAGCTAAAATTAATGGAAGCTTAGATTGTTGTCTTTTAAATCCGCTCATACGAAAAATTCCTATAAATCCCTACAGCACTAGTTATTATATCGGCAGTTCCGCAGAAAGTTGTTCAGAAAAAATTGAAATTTATGAAAAAAAATATGAAAAACTCATAGTTTGGGCTCAGAACCACTAGGTTTAAGCCTCTTGGAGGTTTTGAGGGGCTAGGATAGTATCTGTCCTAGAATATGGAGACTATTTTCACCAAAATTATAAACCGCCAGATCCCGGCAGAAATTGTCTATGAGAACGAAAATGTTCTTGCTTTTCGAGATATCACCCCACAAGCCACAGTACATATTTTGGTTATTCCGAAAGAACCACTGATTTCATTGTCCGAAGCTACATCTGATGATGTAATCATTCTTGGTGAGCTTTTGCTGGCGGTAAAAGATATCGCAGTGCAAGAGAATTTTATTGCATCAGGATACCGCGTCGTCATTAACAACGGTGCGGCTGCTGGACAAAGTGTTTTTCATCTTCATTTACATATACTATCAGGTCGTCCGTTTTCTTGGCCTCCGGGATAATTATGAGTTTACAAAAAGAAAAATCAGTTCTCATTGAATATAAACAAAATGGTTCACTTGTACTTTTGACCGTGAACCGACCACAGTCATTGAATGCACTGAATCGTGATGTATTGATTTCTCTCGAACAAGCGTTGCAAGAGATTGAAACAAAACCAGAGCCAAGAGTTGTTATTGTTACCGGTTCAGGAGAAAAAGCATTTGTTGCAGGAGCAGATATTGCAGCGATGCATGATCTTGGTGCAAATGCGATTGCAGATTATATAGAATTAGGTCAGCGAGTGATGCGACGTTTCGAGCAATTTTACCTTCCAGTGATTGCTGCCGTTAACGGATTTGCACTTGGTGGTGGTTTAGAACTTGCATTGGCATGTGATGTCATTATTGCAGCAGATACTGCAAAGGTTGGTCAGCCTGAAGTAAATCTTGGAATTATCCCAGGCTTTGGTGGAACACAGAGGCTGATTCATCGAAGCGGAGTAGGTACTGCAAAACTACTTTGCTTATCCGGAGATATTATAAATGCCGAAGAAGCACTAAGACTTCACGTGGTAGATAAAATAGTTCCAATTTCCGATCTTATGACAACCTGTGAAGCATTAGCACAAAAAATTATTGAAAAAGCTCCGCAAGCTATTACTGGCGTTAAAAAAGTAATACAGGCATCTTGTGATCAAACACTGACCTCAGGACTACGTTTTGAAGTTGAAGAGTTTCTGAAATTATTCGGAACCAAAGATAGAGAAGAAGGGATGAAAGCATTCATGCAGAAACGAAAACCAAATTGGGAGAATGCATGAGCTGGGAATCAGGATTTCAATTCGCTATCTCTGAAGAAGAGCAGATGGTAATCGACACTGCTCGTGAGTTTGCAAGGAATGAAGTGCTTCCTCTTGCTGAAAAAATTGATAAAGAACATTACTTTCCAAAAGAGTTAATCCCTAAAATGGGCGCGCTTGGATTTATGGGAGCGTATGTTCCTTCGGAATTCGGAGGAGCTGAACTTTCTCAATTTGCATACTGCTGTATCATTGAAGAGCTTGCAGCAGCCTGTGCCTCAACATCAATTATTGTGAGTGCTCACAATTCACTTTGTCTATCACCAATTATTGATTACGCAACGCATGAGCAGAAATTAAAATATCTTCCAAAACTTGCAACAGGTGAATGGCTTGGAAGTTTTTCATTGTCTGAACCTGGTACTGGTAGTGATGCGGGATCTCTTACCTGTGTGTATGAAAAAAAAGGTGATGAATTTATAATTAATGGTGCAAAAAATTGGATTACCAATGGTCCAGTCGCGGATGTTACTGTTTTATTTGCAACAGGTGATAAGAATAAAGGACACAAAGGTGTTTCAGCTTTTGTTCACCCAATGAATATCAAAGGGTTAACCAGAGGCAGAAAAGAAGACAAGTTAGGTATTCGTGGTTCTGCAACATGCGGACTCCAATACGACAATGTTGTTCTTACAAAAGAAAATTTACTTTTTGAAGAAGGCAAAGGTTTTACGGTTGCAATGACGACATTAAATGGTGGACGTACCGGTGTTGCAGCACAAGCAGTCGGTATAGCCAGAGCCGCCCTTCGAGACGCCATGGCTTATGGCAAAGACCGTAAAGCATTTGGAAAAGCAGTAGTCGAGCATCAATCTATTCAAAATTACCTTGCTGAGATGATCTGTAGGATTGATGCCTCAAGATATTTGACACTCTCAGCTGCTTGCCTTAAAGATCAACACAAACCGTATGCAAGACAAGCCGCGATGGCAAAGCTTTATGCTTCTGAATCTGCTATGTTTTGTGCTGATAAAGGTATTCAGATCCATGGTGGGTATGGATACGTAACCGATTATCCAGCTGAGCGTCACTTAAGGGATGCTAAGATCTGTGAGATTTATGAAGGAACCAGTGAGATACAGAAAATGGTCATAGCTGGAAATTTAATTAAAGAATAAGAAGCAGAGATTGTCATGTCAAAAGATACAACCTCTCCAAATGAGAAAACTTGGTACGAGAAAAAGTTTAAGTCACAAAAAGAGCAAAAAAAATCTTTTCAATCGATAAGTTTTCGTGAACAACCCGCGCTTGTTACACCAGAATCTTTAGGTAGTCTTGATTATCATAAAGAACTTGGATATCCGGGTGAGTTTCCATTTACTCGTGGTGTTCAGCCAACCATGTATCGTGGACGTTGGTGGACGATGAGGCAGTTTGCTGGATTCGGATCTCCTGAAGATACAAATGAACGATTTAAATATCTTCTTCAAGCTGGTCAAACTGGTTTATCAACTGCTTTTGATATGCCAGCGTTGATGGGATACGACGCCGACCACCCAAAATCAATTGGTGAAGTAGGGCGTGAAGGGGTGAGCATTTCAACTATTGATGACTTTGAAAGATTATTTGCAGGGATTAATCTTGCTGATGTTTCAACTTCAATGACTATCAATGCAACTTCAACAGTTGCAATGGCATTTTATTTTTGTATTGCTCGTCGAAGAAATATTAGTTTTGATAAAATTGGTGGAACGATCCAAAACGATTCATTTAAGGAATTTATTGCACAAAAAGAATGGATCTGTCCTCCGGCGCCATCGGTGAAACTTTGTTGTGATATTATAGAATACTGCAGAGACTTTGCACCGAAGTTTAATCCTATTTCTATCTCTGGTTATCATATCCGAGAAGCTGGTGCGACCGCTGTACAAGAGCTTGCGTTTACGATTGCTGATGGAATCGGCTATGTCGATCATTGTATCGCTCGTGGAATGGATGTTGATTCATTTGCTCCGCGTCTATCATTCTTTTTTGATATTCATAATGATTTCTTTGAAGAGATCGCAAAACTTCGTGCAGCACGCCGAATCTGGGCGCGTATCATGAAAGATCGCTTTGGTGCGAAAAGTGAGCACTCATGGAAGCTTCGAACACATGCACAAACTGCTGGTGTATCGTTAACAGCTCAGCAGCCAATGAATAACGTTGCTCGAGTTGCGCTTCAAGCAATGGCGGCTGTTCTTGGCGGAGTGCAATCGCTCCATACAAATTCCATGGATGAAACGCTTTCACTTCCAACTGAAGAAGCAGTGAAAGTTGCGCTTCGAACACAGCAAATCATTGCAGAAGAGACAGGGATTACAAATGTCATTGATCCTCTAGGTGGATCTTATTATGTTGAAAAACTTACCACTGATATCGAACGTGAAGCGTTAGCTTACATACAAAAAATTGATGATCTTGGTGGAATGCTTCGAGCAGTTGAACTTGGATATCCGCAAAAAGAAATTGCAGAGAGTGCATACCAATTTCAAAAGAATTTTGACGATAAGTCATACACTATGGTTGGTGTAAACAGTAATCGAGACAGCGATGACGAGCATAATATCCCAACACTCAAAATTGATTTTGAAGCAGAGCGTAAACAGATTGAACGATGTAAGTGGTTTAAAGAACAACGCGATCCTAAAAAACATAAGGAATCTCTCGAGGCGATACGAAGTGCCTGTGTCGAAAATAGGAACGTTTTAAGTTATCTGATTGACGGGGTGGATGTTGGTGTAACACTTGGTGAAGTATCCGATATTTACCGCGATGTCTTTGGAGTGTATTCTGACCCTGGAATGTTTTAGAGTTGCCTCTTATGTCAAATACTGGACGTCATAGAATCTTAATTGCAAAACCTGGTCTTGATGGTCATGACCGTGGTGCGAAAGTCATTGCTCGAGCTCTGAGGGATGCTGGAATGGAAGTTATCTATACTGGGCTTCATCAAACTGCTGAGATGATTGTGCGGACAGCTATCCAAGAAGATGTTCAAGCTATTGGTATGAGTATCCTGTCTGGAGCTCATATGACACTTTTCCCAGCAGTGATAGAGTTATTGAAAAAAGAGGGAGCTGAAGACGTTGTTTTATTTGGCGGGGGTATTGTCCCTAAAGAAGACGTCATTGAGCTCAAAAAAATAGGGGTTAAAGAGATATTTTTGCCCGGAGCTTCAACTCAAAGCGTCGTAGATTGGATTAGAGCTAACGTAAAAGTAATAAGTTAGTCACCGTTTAAAATATTGCTACCGAAAGCTCACCTAAGAGCATCTTATCTGTCGTTATGAGTGATAAACCTTCTTTTGCACATCGATCGTTAGTATTTCTTTTTTCAGTTGGAATTGTTCTGATATCAGGAACTATTCTTAGAATAGAGTCACAAAAAAAGCAGAAAAAACAACAGGTCGCAACTGAAGAGTCGAGTGCAAAGTTTTTACAAGAACTTAGAGGTGAAGTTGATGTTGGAAAAGCTTCTATTTCTACTGAGTACTTAAAAGAAGTTGTTGATACAAGTCTGCTTCGTCCTGAAGATGAAAATAAAAATAAAACTGAGATTCGAAGAAACTTGAAAGAACGTGCTTTTAATTTGTTTCACCGAGTTATGCCTCAGCCGGAAGCTAAGCAGTAACCATTAAATTCTTATATTAAGCAGCTCTTTTCTTGCGTTT
This sequence comes from Bdellovibrionota bacterium, assembly GCA_044356295.1. GTDB lineage: Bacteria > Bdellovibrionota_C > UBA2361 > UBA2361 > JBIKWN01 > JBIKWN01. The sequence continues at coordinate 13,532 of JBIKWN010000048.1, read as the reverse complement.
AGTGGTTTGAGTAGTTTGATCAACTCTACCGATAAGGAGAGCGGGTACTGAAATATCCTCGTCTAACTCATCCCAATGAAGTCCAATTCCGCCTCCGCTAATGATATATTTTTTACGTTGAGCGCTGGATGCTCTAGCAAGACGAGGGAAATAAGCAAGTGGAACGCCGAGTTGTCGACCATCTACAAGCTCTACCCAAAAATTATCTGAGTCAAAAGTTACTGCTTTTGCTAAAGCATCAAGATTTGAAGTGTTCATTCCAAGCCTCCAATATTTAGTACATGCACGTGGATAGGATCTCGCTGTTTGCCTTCATTATGATCTAAATTAATCCTCAGACATACAAGATTTATGAAAAAGTTTTGATGCATTTCCTGATAGGTAATGCAGTGCTAGGCTAACAAAATGCTAGGTATATATTTAAAACGAATCATCCCATTTTTATTCATCATAGCGTTCACCTGTAGTGGATGCATTGTAGTGCCTTTTGTAGAAGGTGTTAGTAAAATTGGGTTAGGAAAAAACGATAGAGAGGCATTACTTCCTCAATCAGTTCAAAATTTTCAAGACCTCATTTATTGGAATAAATTTCAAGCTGTTGGAGCCCTTATTAAAGAAGATGTCCGAAGTGTGCAAATAAAAGAAATAATGAAAAAATACAAAGGATATCGTTTAGTAGAAACTAAAACTGATTTTCTTGATTTTAATGAAGATAGTACTCGCTGTGTAGCAAGTGTTACGGCAAAACGATTTAAAGTGCCATTTTATATCGTTGAAGATTATGCAGAGGATCAAGTGTGGGAGTTTACAGTATCAGATGGATGGAAATTTGTTTCTGCAGAACCGTCAAAAGCTGATATAAAAGAGAATCATTCATGATTGCTTTGCCTCGAAAGAAAATTTTTTTAATTCTTTTGCTTTTGATTTTTACTGGGTGTTCCAGTAAAGAGGTACGCCCGCCGCTGGCTCAATCAGATACGGATGCTCCGTATCAACTTCGCATAGACGATGAAGTCTTTGATGGTAAAAAGCTCTTTATTAAAGCCACCGTTGAACAGTTTACTTCTGAGGTATCGGCACCCTCAGTACTGCGGCTTAAAACTATAAAAAATGGAACTGACCTTGGTGAATCTTTTGTTCCTTTCGAAGAAAGTCAGAAAGGTGAACAGCTTCAACTTTCTGCCGATGCAGAAGGCTTTACTGATTATCAAGTTGATCTGTTGTGGGGATCGGATGCTGAAGGTTTTTTAAAATCAGTGCCACCATCTAAGTTTGTTACTATTAAAGATACAATGTTAGTCAGTGATACAACTGGTTCTAAGATTAATGGAACGATCGAAAATACAGGATATTATCCAATTTCAAATCTTCCATTAACCGTTGAGTTTCAGTGGGTAAAAAGTGGCGATTATTTGGATCTTTCAGTTCATGATCCTGAAGCTACCACAGAGGTCATATTGAGTGATGTAACTATTGAGCCAAAACAAACTCGTTCTTTCTCGATTGCTCTGGATTCTGAGCTGCCAGTGCATGAGGGCGAGAAGGGGGCTTGGCAGGTTATCGTGAAAGCTGAGTCTTAGATAATTCGAGTCGGAATAAGTTTTAGGCTATACTGTTTTTCAGTATGCAGCCCGAAGAGACGCTTTATCAAATAAGTGCCCGTAATCATTCAGATAAATCTGGACTTTTGAAGTCTCAGTCTGAAAAACCTGGTCTTTACATCAAGACTTTTGGCTGTGCTATGAATGAGTACGATACCGAGAAGCTGAAAAAAATTCTTGAGAATGATTATCAACCAGTTGATGGCCCTGAAACTGCAGATCTTATTTTAATTAACACTTGTAGCGTTCGTGATAAACCTGAACAGAAGTTGTATTCGATGCTTGGACAACTTCAGGATCTTAAAAAGAAAAATCCAAAGCTCATGATCGGTGTTGGTGGATGTGTTGCACAACAAGAGGGCGAAGCAATTGTAAAAAGAAGTAAAACAGTTGATCTTGTTTTTGGTACTCATAATTTGTCGCTTGTTCCTTCAATGGTTGCACTTCGAAAATCGGGGAGTGCCCCGCAAGTAGCTGTCGATTACCGTGATGAATGGGAAGAGTTGCCTGCAGGATTTTATGAAACTGAAAAAATTTCTGCATTTATTTCAATTAGTCGAGGATGTAATAAAAATTGCACGTACTGCATTGTTCCAACGACTCGGGGTGTTGAAGTATCTCGTCATCCAAATGAAATTATGCGTGAGGCTCGAATCGCAGCTCACCGTGGTGTCAAAGAGTTAACGTTGCTTGGGCAAACTGTAAATTCATATGGATTGGATTTAAAACCAAGACTTAAATTTACCGAATTGATTAGTAAAATTGCAGAGATCGATCATATAAAACGAATTCGTTTTACAAGCCCACATCCCCAAGAAATTCGCCAAGATTTTATTGATTTAGTTTGTGAAAATCCAAAGGTTTGTCGCCATATTCATATGCCGCTCCAAGCTGGGTCAGATAAAATTTTAAAATTGATGAATCGAAATTATCGTCGCGATAAATATATTTCGATAATTGAATCAATTAAAGCACGTGTACCTGAAATGGCTGTTACAACGGATGTAATTGTTGGGTTTCCTGGTGAAACTGAAAGTGATTTTCTAGAAACAATTGATCTGATGAAGCATCTTGAGTTTGATCATTCGTATTCTTATATTTTTTCTCCACGTCCTGGAACAAAAGCTGCCGAGATGGAAGATCCAGTGCCGTATGAAGAAAAACTTCGTTGGTTACAGTTTTTGCAAAAAACTCAGGAAGAATTGGCAGCGGTTCGGTTACAGAAGTGGATTGGTCAAACTGGTGAAGTATTGATTGATCGGGTTTCTAGCCATGATGAGTCACGTTTGCAGGGCAGGTTGTCGCAAAATACTATTGTTCATTTTGATAAGCCTTATTCTGGGTTGAAGCCTGGAATGATTGTTCCTGTTAGGCTTTTGAAGGCTCATCGGTTTACTTTGACTGGTGAGTATTTGGGGTAGTGGTTTTTGGCTCCCATTACCCTGAGCGTAGTCGAAGGGTCACGGGGGGTACGCTCCCTCCCTTCGACTGCGCTCAGGGTTTTTCAAGGGGATGCATTAAAATAATAATGTGATAACATACCCGAATGACTTCGAAAGCCCCTGAAGATTCCGCAATTGAGATGTATGTAGGCGGACTCGTCCTAGACCCAAATACTCAAGCCCCTGTAGTAATTCTAAAAGATGAAGATGGGAAATATATCCTCCCAATTTGGATCGGTATTGCCGAGGCCACATCAATTGCCAGCGCAATTAAGCAAGTGGCAATGGCGCGCCCCCTGACTCATGATTTAATGCATGAGATATTTTTACAAACTGATGTAAAAGTACAAAGAGTCTTTATTACCGAATTAAAAGAATCGACCTATTTTGCAGAGCTAACAATTAGTCGTGGTGATCGAGTAATGTTAATTGATGCACGTCCAAGTGATGCAATAGCAATTGCGCTCCGTGAATCAGCGCCAATATTTGTTACGAAATCAGTTCTTGAGCAATCAAAAAATACGTTGCAAATTGAACAAGCTGAGCCGATGGCACGACCACCAGAATCGGTGATTGATGAAAAAGATGAGGCTTCATCGGCTCAATCAGATTCTCAATCTACAGATAGTGCAGATGCTTCTGAATCTGAAGAAATACCAACAGCAGATCAATCCGATTTTAAAAATATCGATAAGAGTCAGTGGGAGGATCTTTTAGAGAAACTTGATCCAGATGACTTTAAACATAAAATGTAATCTAAACTTTATTTGAATATGGCAGAACAGAAAAAAATTTCACTCCGTGTACTTGATGGTCAAACTGAATTTGCAGAAGATGAGATTCAGAAATTAAGTGACATTGTTAACGTAATTTCAAAACCTGTATTTTATATCGCCCTTATTGCAGCGATTGGATTTTTTGGATTTCGTTTTTATAATGACGCGCAGATTACCAAACAGAAATCCGGCGCAGAACAATTAGCTATCGTACAAGCAACATTTGATGAGTTTGAAGTTGCAACAGCAGCACTTGAAAAATCAAAACCTGAAGAGAAAGAAAAAAATCAGAAAGCTCTAAAAGATATTGAAGTTAAGATTTCTGAACAGATCAAAACCCTCGGTGATCGCCCTGAGCCCTATAAAAAGGTCGCTACGATTTATGAAAAATTAATAAAGCGCACAGATTCTTCAACGATTGAACAGGCTCAAGAACTCAAGAATGTCGTCAAAGGATTGATAGTCGATTAATCTCTAATTTGCATGAAGAAAAGTCTGTTCGATTTTATCAAGCATGGCTTTATTCTTCATCCGGATGTCTATTTCAGCAAAGATGATACTACTGTTGAAATTATTCATTTCCAGGGCGGAAAAACAATTACGCTAACAGGGATCTGGTCACACCTTCCAACCTTAATTCAAACATATGGAACTCAAGATAAAATTCTTGAGTTCTTAATTACTCAATTTCCGACTGTTGATAAAGAATCAATTCAAAATGATTTAATTGATGTTTTATTTCAACTCTATAAAGCTAACATGTTAGCTAGATCACCTATAAACCCATTTATTTCATTCGTCATTCCAGCTTTTAATGCTGAAGCTAGTATAGAAGCACTCCTTGAATCCATTTTTAATCAAGAAACAAAACATCACTTTGAAGTCATTGTTGTAAATAATAATTCAACTGATAGGACATCTTTTCTGGCTTCTAAATATCCTGTGATTATATTAGATGAAAAAAGAAAATCACGTTCATATGCACGAAATAGGGGACTTCGAGCTGCAAGGGGAAAATTTATTGCTTTTATAGATAGTGATGTTCAACTTGGAAGACAATGGATAGAGAAAACTTTATCTGGGTTTGAACTTGATGAAATTGTAGCTGTTCAGTCAGCCATTCAGTACTCAGCAATTTTGAGTCGAGGAATCTTAAAAACACATCATGATCAGATGAATCATTGGTCTATAAAAGGATTTGCAAATGCAAAGAGATTGCCGATCCCATTTTTCGATACAGCTGCTGTCATGATTCGGAAAGATTTTTTAATTGATAATAACATATTTTTTGATACCACCTTAGGCAGGTCGGAGGATGTTGATCTTAGTTTTCAATGTTTGAACTTCGGTGGATGCATTGCATTCATCGCTGAGGTCATTACCAAAGATCTTGGACATAGTTCCCTATATCGATATTTTGGATCACTTTTTAGACAAGCGTATTGGGATAGACGTATGATTAAAAAGTGGCTCCCTTCACTTGGTATCGTAGCGCCTACCTATTGGGGGTTCTCTTTTCCTTCGTTACCAAAAGCTTTGAACAAAGATTATCTTTTTTCATTTGTTGCCCATATAACGCGTTGGATTGGGTGGTGGATTTCATCTATTTTTGAGAAACGTATCAAAAAAGATTGTTTGCTAAGTAGCATTCCATCTCAAACGCCAACTCTCTTACAAGCTGCGTTTCGAATTGCCATTACTCCAGAAATTGTTCGAATCGTGGCGTGGAATGAAAAAGATCTTCTAGGAAATACTGGATTTACACTTAATCACACTGCGCGATTCATGCTTCTGACCTATCTTTCAACCAAAGATGCAGAAACTACGATTAATACCACGAGTGAAAAGTATAATATTGATAAAGGAGTCATCGCTAACGATTTTTCTTTGCTTACTGAAAATCTTCGTAACATTGGGGTATTGGTGTAGTGACAAAGATTCAGATCTTACTTGAGGTCCAAAGAAGAGTTTTCTCTGGTGAGCGGATTTATGCACCAGTCATGAGTGATAGTATGGAACCATCACTCATACGGTCAGAGATATGTTTTATTGAAAAATTCCCTCTGAGTGAGCTCAGTCCAGGAATGATAATTGCTATCATTCGTGATCAAATAATGATTTGGCATCAGTTTGTTAGAATTGAAGACCAAAAAATTATTACAAGCTCATTAAAATCACATCATGAAGATCCGCCAGTGATGGCATCGATGTATATCGGCAGAGTTTTTCCAGCGAAGGCAACCAATAGAGATCAAACATACAAGAGCTGCATTGAATTTTGTTATAAAATTCTAAAACCTGTTAAAGAACTAATTAAAGCTCTTTTAATAAAGTTTTTTTCTTTGTTCAAGTATTATAGTTTTGCTCGCTTTTTTTGGAGCTGTTTGCTTGATGTTGTTAAGTTTAATGTAGAATCTTTGTGTAAAAAGAAAAATATTGGAATTTTTCATTTTCATTCTCGATATGCGAATAAGGAAATTATTCCAGGTTCATCTGATGTTGATTTGACAATTATTCTGCCTTCAACAATTGATCTAAACGAAGCCAATAGATTGTATCAAGAAGTTTCCCACTGGGCTTCTTCTGCTGCTAAAAAAATCCCGTTATTTGATCCGCCTTACATTTTTTTCGAAAATGCTCTCGAAGATATTCTTGCAACGTCAATATTCATGAGGAAATCTTTTGAACGTGATATTCAAAATACTCGACTGCAGTCGTTAATTAATTCAATAGTTATAAATCAATCGGTACACGATCAATGCTTTGGTTTGCTTGATGAGCTATTTTCGATAGTAAGGCGCTACAAGAAATTAACGACGAGTAAATACCCATTTTTCTTTCTTAAGAGGGAGAAATATTATTCCGAACTTGAAAAGTTAATTGCAGATCTGAGCTTGTTATCTCTTGCCTATGAGGCAACTGTTGGACAGCAAACAATGGTAGAAGTTTTGAGTCGCAAAGATTTATTGAAGGAAACCACCTGTTCTCAAAGTTACAAATTTGAAGAGAAGCTTTTTGAGGTCAGTTGTCGTATTTTAGAACTGCCAAATTTCAATTGTTTGAGAGATAACCAGATCCAAAACATTGAGGATTTAGAGCTTAAAATATTAGAGTGTTACAATGCTTTCGATGAATTCAATAGACCGGTAACCTTACACATTAGTCAGTTTCTTAGGACATAGGTTGTTTTTCTAGATGTTTATAGGCGGAAACCTTACATTTTTTCTCTTGATACCGTGGATATCTTGGGTGTACTATTCAAGGTAATGGCAGATTCAGATAAATCAAAATTCGTACAAGAAGAACTGAAAGATACTTCTTCACTTGAGACACAATCATCTCCAGTCCTTGCTTACGAAGCTCCTCAAGTTTTACTTGCCACATTTGGTGGTTTTGCTGTGACCTTATCTGTGGATGAACGGATAGTAATAACTCCATAATTGTCACAGTTGATTGTTTTACAGTCTAATCCTTATTTTATTTGGTAGTTTACTTAATCTCCAAGGATTTCAAGCTTTAGCTAGCAACCGTTTCATCGCACTGAGCCTCTTAACCTCTGCCTTTGTCATAGTAAGTTTTTTTGAAATAAGACCAAGGTATAAATATGTGCCATGGATCCTTCTTTTTCCTTTATATTTCATAGTTGGTGAATTATTTCTTCAATTGTTCAATATTCCAAATCCTGGATTAGTACTTGATGAAATTGGAATCTGGTTACTGTTGCTTTCTATTATTATTCTTATTGAACAGAAAAAATTCACCTTACTTGGTGTCATCTACTCAATAAATTTTACTGTAACGCTTTTGTTGCTGTTGATGTTTATTAATAGGTTTTATATGCCAATCTCAATAGTGAGTGGTGATTGGCTTGGTTCAGCGTTTGGATTTAGAAATCAACTTGTTTTATTCCTACTTCAAGCATTGCCACTGGGTGTCTATCTCCTTCTGCTATCACGAAGTTTTTTTATTCGACTCTGGACAAGTTTAAATATTATTTTGTCTCTTGTTTGTATTGTACTTTTTCGATGCAGATCTGGGTGGGTAATTCTTGCATTTTATTTTGCAATGTTTGTTCTTATTCCGTCACTTCGTAAACTCTTTTATCGCCAAAAACACAGGAGAGGGATCTGTTTCATTGGAATCAGTACTGTTCTTTTGGCGTTTTCTTTAAAAGATTTCTTACATTGGAATTCAGCAAGTCCCTATACCAATAGTCTAACTTCAATATTTAATCCATCAGCATGGAGTGGGCGACTATTAATTTGGCAGAAAACATTACAGTTTTTTTATGAATCCCCTTTGACTGGAATAGGCGCTAAACAATTGGTAATTAGGCTTTCTGATTTATCTCTTGATTCTTCATTTGGAATACTCAAGGGGTCTTTTAATGTCGTGATGAATGAATACCTGAGGTATTTTGTTGAATTAGGAATCATTGGAGGATTGGCTTATTTGACGTTCTTTTTGATTACGCCAGTTGCAATTCTGCTACGATGGAAGAAGCTTACAACAAAAAAAGCATTACTATTGTTGAGTTTATTTGCTGTCAGTATACAGGCATTTTCAGAGCCTATTTCAAGTAGATTAATAAGTTTAATTATTTATTGTTTAATCTTTACGTTTCTTGTTGAAAAAAAATTCAATATTGCGAGCCAAGCAAGATGGTATGTAGCAAAAGCAACCGGAGTCGTATTTATCTGTCTGTGTTTTTATCAGATGCCTTTGCGGATTCTTGCATTAAACCAAATTTCGAAACTAGATAAAAATCCGTATGAAACTTACGAAGTCAAAACATATTGGGATTGGACCAATGTAAAAGTTACTGAACAGCTTCATCAGTTTCTTAACCTGAACAAGACAAGCGAAGCCCAATCCCTAGTTGAACAACAGAAGCGTTATTTTCCCAAGCAATATTCGACGTATGAAATTTCTGCAGTTCATGCGAGCCGTACAGGGGATAGTGCAGAAGCAAATCAGCAATTTACAACTCTACTTAATTCGTCAAAAGAATGCTCGCAGCAATTGATAAGGCAGATAGAAATTTTTGCTTCTTTTTATGCACTTTCATACGAAACCAAGAATTCACTTAAAAATTATCTCGTACAATGTCCTCATCTTTTTTTTGATGATGCCGTTATTCCAATAGAATGGAAAAAATCCCAGAGTAAAGTAATCAACTGGTATGGCAAAGTTCTTTTTGCACAAACAGATCAAAATGGGCTCATGCGCCCTAAGGTTTATTATAAAAATGAAATTTTTCCATTGCAAATCCCTGCCTCTTTGGATTTCAGTAATTCTCATTTGATGGTCATTGATGCTTTGAGTGAACAACACGTATTGCTCCTATCAGTCTCAACACAAGCTCAATCAAATAATTTATATGTTTATAATAAAGCCACAACTGAATTAACAAAAATTAACAAGGGCAATTCTGATACTGGAAAGATTTGCCTTAATTCACATTCAAGAAAAATTTCTTTTGAGGAAAATGGTTCAAGAGTTATCACCTATCTTGGTAGTTCAATGGATCGACAACTTGACTCGACTGTTGCCATTGAGAGTTTTGATCTTTGCGCAATCAACAATCAAGGTGTATTTGCAGGGATTAAGAGTGCTCGAACGAATCCAATTGTAATAATTTGTAATGGCAATGATCATAAAAATGATTGCACTGAAAACAATCTAAAAAATTTAACAGATGCGCGTGAAATCTTTACACTTCCCGATGGCACTTTCGGTTTGACAGGCAGAGGTATAACAGATGATCGAGTGGGATCCTTCTCAATTAATTTGCAAGAAACTGGGGTTATTGAACTTACTGCCACAGCTCGAGAACAAGAAGATTTCGACCTTCTTGATACCAATCAAGATTTTAAGCGTTTTGCAGATCGTTCTTTCTATTGGATTGAAACTTCTAAATATAAATCTGATAAAAATATTATTGTTTATAGTGCAGTAAAAGTTGATCAAGATATTTACGGAATTATTTCAGACAGTACCCATCCACGAACTCTCGGTCGTTTAGGTAATGACTCTACATGGGAGTTCCTTGTTGATCGGCCGGTTCATCAACAAATCGCTATCAATGCTGTTGAAATTCCAACTGATTCCAAGAGTGAAACAATTCCAGCATGGCTTTTTGGCGATCCATCACTAAAAAAATTAATTGTTTGGTGGCATGGAGGACCAAACGAAAATGTTTCGCCAAGATATAACCCATATTTTCATCTGCTTAATAATTTAGGATACCGTGTATTGGCGGTAAATTACCCAGGATCGATTGGCTACGGAAAAAAGTTCGAGAAAAGTATTAATCGAGAAGCTTTAGCTTCTACTATTAAAGCCGTCAAAAAATATGCAACTCATAACAACTATCAAAAAATTGTCAGCTATTCAGTTTCTTATGGCAATAAAATACAAAAAATTCTATTAGAAGAAGGAATCGCTGTTGATGCAATCATCGACCAAGTTGGTAATGATAAAGGCGCTTTGCAGGCTTTAGCAGAATCAAAGAAAATTCCGATTCTTACCGTCAGAGGGCAATACGATCCAGCATATACAAAACCACACACGGTAAGTTATCTCTATCAAGGTGGTCATGATATCGAGGATTTAAAAAGTTTTGAAACATTAGCTTGGAAGCTTAGCCTTTTTCTTCCGTAATTCTTAGAAACTTTCTTTGGTGAATGAATCTTGTAGAGGAAAAATAATAATAACAGTGCTGCATTATACTATAGATTGATAAGCCTATCAGGATATCAAAACAAAACCTTGCCAACAGAGTATGTCGTTCAAAATCCCAAAGCCCATCACCAAGAATACTTGATGAAACAATCAGTAACGTTGATAAGGAAAGAAAGACCATACTATAACGAATGCGTCTTTTTGAGATACAGAATGCAGAAAAAACAAAGAACATCAGTATCAGCCAAGTTGTTATTTTATACTTCGAGAAACATTCTTCTAGAAAGTCTCGAAAACTAATGGCTCGTCTAAATCTTTCCAGGGGGTGACTTACATCAGAGTAGTGCGCAGCGGTGTAAATTTTACTGAAAGCGACTGCATCCAGAGCTTTGACTGAAATCTTTGATAAAACCGAAGAGTCTTTGAAGTATTCAAAAGCAATTGCGTGTATTGGTACTTTAATAATCTCTTTTAATTCAACACTCGTATTATTATCTGCAAGATTGAGTGACCAGAAATTAGCATTTACATATTTTTGATATTCTGGTTTTAGATTAAGGTTTATAAGTATCTTTGTGGGATTGTCACTGAGGGCTGCAGGACCGGATGCGAATCGATTGAACGCATTAGGCAGAAAAATATTGATCTTTCTAAATTGATTGAGCGAAATGAATGAAAAATAAAGAGCTACGAGAGCAATAACCAGCAACCCATAATCTGTTCTGCGGTGTAGTAAGCTATAAAAAACAAAGAAAGGTAATCCAAGAATTGCAAAGTGATGTTTCGTAAAAAGAAAAATAAAGAAAATAAAATAGAGAAGCAGTTTAGATTTTTTTTGACGGTGGGAAATCAAAAAGCAGATTAATAAAAATAAACTGATAAAAACAGTTCCTTCTGAAAGGAAACTATTTAGATAGAGTAGGTAACTTGGATCCGAGAAGATAAAACAGATCACACCAATTGTCGAAATTGGAATAAGCAGATAAAAGTGAGCAAATAGCATACAGAACAGGAATAGAATCGAAAGTGTTATTCCAAGAATCTGGATATCTAAGTTCTTACTTATGCCAAACAGAAATGTATGAAATTCCTTTATAAAAAAGGGTACTATACTTGCCGTAGATGAAAGTCGACGAAAAATAGGCCTCTGTTTTGAGTACTCTGTAAGCAGTACTGGGTCGCCACTTTCGCGACCACCTATTTTTTCTAATCCTATTGGGTTTATAACCCTATAAAAATCCCCATTATCCGCAATTCCTACAACCGGAATTCTAAATATAGGGGTAACCGCTAGTAACCAGATACTGGTAATCAAGAAGATACTTATCAGTATACTCTTTTGACGTTTCGTGATTTTTAGCCCCATACATCCAACGAACCTATCATTCTTATTATTGACTCTGAATCCTTAGAATTATCACAATGAAGTGTATGAGTAGTTTTAGCCAAAATAGTATTCACTTTTTAAGAAAGATACTGTCTTTTCTGTATCATCGATACTGTTTTTTTGATCTGCGGGCATTAGCACTATTTAGAATCAGTATCGGTTGTATTCTGCTGACTGATGTATTGACTCGATTTTTTCACTACAAAGAATTTTATACTAATAATGGGGTTTTCCCTAATCATTATAAGTTATTTTCAAGTGTTGATTATGCTTTCTCGTTTCTAGATGCATTCAGTTCCCCAAATGAAGTGATTCTCTTTTTTCTGTTTTCTACAATTTTATTCGCTTTATTTACCTGTGGGATCGGAGGTGTGTGGATTAAAGTGCTTACCTTGCTCTGTTCGGTTTCAATCAATAACAGAAACCTTTTATTAGAAAACGGGGGAACAATTGTCCTGCACCTCATTTTACTTTGGACTATTCTTCTTCCAACCGATAAAAGATTCACATTTTCGCTGCCAATGTTTCTGAATAAACCCTTGGTAAAGCGTAAAGAGGATCTTTCTGACTCACTGGGCTCATCAATTGCTTTTGCAGGATGTCTTGTATCAATAGCAGTCATTTACACTTTTAATTTCCTAACAAAAACTGGCGTAACATGGCAAACAGGAACCGCACTATATTATAGTTTATGGATTCCAGATCGTGTGACTTTTATAGGTGTGCTCATTCGTGACTATGTATCTTTCTCGCTATTACAGATTTTAAGTCGAACTGTATTGATATTAGAAGGGGCATTGCCAATCCTTATTTTATTTCCGTTTTATTCCTTTATATTTCGACTTATAGGAGCATGTGTAATTTTATTTTTACATTTTGGTATTGGACTCTGTCTGATACTTGGTCCTTTTAGCCCTGTGATGATGTCGTTATCGATACTTGTAGTACCAAATTATTTTTGGGCACTCATTTTTAATGATAAAAAGATCCAATCATCAGATATTAACCGAGTAGAAAAAAATAATTCTTCAAAAATTGCTCATATTGTAACTGGTATTCTATCAGTGATGATTATTTCGCATGTCTTCATCCATTCTTTGTATTCTTATAAATCTTGGATGAGTGGTGGCAGGGAGCCGTCATGGTCACTTCCTCAATATAATCAATTTTTAATACAGTATTTAAGAATCCCACAACATTGGAGGATGTTCTCATTTGATGCACCGACTACAGTTTACATGTATGTGCGATTAGGAAGAGCTAAAAATTCATCAATATGGATAGACCTTGATAAAGGAAGTGAATTCAATTCAGATAAACTTGAAAGTTACTTTGCCATGCCTTCAGATTACTCATATCTTAGGTCTGAATGGAACTCTCGCTTTCCTGGTTATGCACCGGGGGATTTTATCGACCATACTTTTTCATATCTAAAAAAAACATATCCCCTGATGGCTGAATTCAAGCTCTTACGACTCACCAGACAATCCCCTGAGCCCTCTGCTAATGGTACTGCTGCCCAGAGTATAGTTATTTCCGAGCAGGTGTTGGGCACTATTGTCCGATAGGAAGTGATTAAAGACTTTTTTGTAACGCGAAGGTCGCGAAGTACGCGAAGGATCTTATGTAATCCTTCGCGTAC
>JBIKWN010000047.1:0-19825 GCA_044356295.1 Bdellovibrionota bacterium | reverse complement strand
ATCCTTCGCTTACTTCGCGACCTTCGCGTTACCAAATTTAACAGGAAACTTAGATTACTTTTTGTTCGATTCATAATTTATGACAGATAAAATCCAACAAAATTCTTCCCTATATTCCTCGCCTTACAGCGATCCTTTGAATGAGAGACTTGATTTAATTGCACAACCAATTCTTGATGATTTCAAACAATTTTCTGATAGATTTGATACGACGACTGAAAACAGATCCTTTGTAAATAAAACACTTTCAAATATTGAGCTTTTTGGTGGCCTGGGACGTATAGGCAATGCAATAGAATATGATGAAGCAAATAACGATACTCATCTGACTACTTCAAGAAAAGAGATTGCTAAGTATACAACAACTCAAGTAAGTGGTCTTGCTCTTGGTGGGTTAGCGCTGCTTACATTAGGAGTCACACTTGGACCTATCGGTTTAGCAGGAGGGGCACTTGGATACTTTATAGGAACAAAAGTTGGGGCAAGTGCATTTGATTATCTTGTTGATACGTTACCTGGTCGTTTGTCTAATTCTATAAACAAAAATGACTTTTAATTTTTTTTACGAAGCAAAGCGAACCTTTCTTTAATTTTACTCTCAATCCCGTAGTTACTTGGTTCGTAAAATGGCGCATCTTGTACTTCATCTGGAAGATAGCGAACATCAGCAGCATATGCTCCAGGTAGGTCGTGAGTATATTGATAGTCTTTGCCATGTCCGAGGTTCTTCATAAGTCCAGTTGGTGCATTTCTAAGGTGTAATGGAGGCACTGCAGCTGGATTTTTTTTAATTGAAGCAATGACTCGGTGCATCGCAATATATGAACGATTTGATTTTGGAGCAGACGCTAGATAGGTAATCACTTGGGCTAATGGGATCCTTCCTTCTGGTAATCCAATTCGATCAAATGCTTCAGCTCCTGCAACTGCAAGCCGAAGGGCATTGGGATCAGCGTTTCCGACATCTTCGCTGGCTGAAATAATAAGTCTTCGGAAAATAAATCTTGGGTCTTCTCCTGCTTCAATCATTTTAAATGCGTAAAAGAGCGCTGCATCTGGATCCGACCCACGTATGCTCTTAATCATCGCTGAAGCAAAGTCATAATGTTGGTCACCAGATTTGTCGTAAGGAATTGTTTCAGTGAAATAGCGAGAAAGTCCATCAAGAGTTACGTTATTTGATTGATACAGATGGTCAAGAATGGTGCATAATTTTCTTGCATCACCTTGCGATGCTTTCATGAGTTGGGATGAGAGCTGTTCGGGAATTGATATCTGTAATACTTCTGATGCACGTTCTATGATTTTTTCGAGTGACGAATTACTTAGCTCTGGCAAAACAACCACACGACATCGAGACAAAAGTGGCGCAATCACTTGAAAGCTTGGGTTTTCAGTCGTCGCTCCGATTAAGATTATCGATCCATTTTCAACATGGGGCAGTAATGAATCTTGTTGTGATTTATTAAATCGGTGGATTTCATCAAGAAACAAAATGATTGGGTTATCTTTCGCAGCTTCTGCTAGTTCCTTGATATCCTTTACGCCGCTCATTACGGCTGAAAGCTCTACGAAAGTAAATTTACTTTTATTTTTTGCACCAATAATTCTTGCCAGAGTAGTCTTTCCACATCCTGGAGGACCCCATAAGAGAAGAGAAGCAATATACTGTCCCTCTATAAATGGTTTCAACGTCTGCGCAAGAGCAGGATCAGCAAAAAATTGATCTGCAGTTAATGGTCGTAACTTTTCAGCAAGTGGTTTCATTATTAACTCTCATCGTACCTGAAAAAAAAAGTACAACGTAATACATTATTTAGTAAGGCAAGAACTGTCCACTATCTGTAGTCATAATTCGAGCTTTAGACTCCATTTGACCATCTGAAAGGAGCTGCTGCGTATCTTTCGGTAATGTATAAACACCCTTAGCTACGTTAATTAAAAAATTTGCAGCAAGATATCCCTCATATCCATATACTCTTGGAGGAGTTTTAAAATAATCTTGATAGGCTTCTTCAAACCCTAAAGATGGTGCTAACGGGTACAGCGCAAATATATTTTTGTATCGGCTCGGATCCTTTGAGAAAGAAAAAGCTTGATCGAGATGCTGCGTTGTCATCACTTTCGGTTGAATTTTTTGGGCTGTGAATTCTTTAGTAACCAGATCTAAACCATTATAGTCAATGACCATATAGGTTAGGTCCGGCTTCTCGGTAAGTATTTTTTGAGCCGCAAGTTTTACCGTATCAGACATTAAACTGGCAGGTGGAAAAGCATATTCAAATGAGAGCAAAAGTTTTTTTTCTTTAATGACCTCTCGGACCATTTCTGCTTGTCTTGTACCAAAGGGAAGGTCTGGAAATACAATAGCAATATTCCCCGTAAAGCGACCTTTGATATTCTCTGAATCAATAAAGTCAGATAAGGCATTTTTCATAGCCGCAAGTGACATTCCGGTCGAGAAAACATATCCAGAAGACTTGGCAGCGCTGCTTATGACTTCAACTGGGTTTGAGGGAGTAATAAAAGGAATCTTGAATTTCTCGGCGAGTGGATAGGCAGCTTCTCCTAAAAAATCCCATGTGCCTCCAATGACACCGACTACTTGGTTTACTTGTGCAAGTTTTGACATCGCTGCCACCACTTTTGCAGGTTGAGTCTGATCATCTTCAACGATAAGAGCAAAAGTTTTATCGTTTGCGCCATTACTGTTTGCTTGATGAATTGCAAGTTCGGCACCTTGTACCCAGTTCTTACCCTGCTCACCTGCAGCGCCGGAAAGACTTGCAATAGCTCCGATTGAGATCTGGTTTTTGTCAGTTGGTTTATTGCATCCAATCAGTAGAATGAGAACGATTGCTATAATGCGTATTTTTGGGAACATCAATTATTTCCTTGATGATAGTTCATCATCCATTTTTTGTAGAACGAGTCGAAGAATTTCAATATTATCAGAGTGACCTGTCATCATCGCATTTACTTTACCACGAATTTTACGACCTAATAGATAAAGGTCGCCGATAGCATCAAGAATCTTGTGGCGGACCGGTTCGTTGTCGAATCGGAAGTTTGTATTAATTGGACCTGAATCAGCAATTAAACAGAAGTTATCGAAACGTCCACCAAGCGCTAAGCCTTGTTTCTGAAGATAGCTAATATCTTTAACAAAGCCAAAAGTTCGAGCAGGTGCGATTTCATTTTTATACGTTTCAGAATCAGAAAGTGTAAATGAAAATTCCTGGGTATTAAGTGGTGCTGGATACTTCAGTGTATAATCAATTGAAAAAGTATCTGCAGGAACTAGCTCAATGTACTCTCCCTTTTCTTTTTGAAATTTTATTGGCTCACGGATTACTATTTCCCTCCAGTCGCTCTGAGATGCCTCTAACTGGGTTTCAATACCGGTACCCTCGATAACATTACAAAACTCCTTAGCCGAACCGTCAAATACTGGGACTTCTCCATTACATTTTATTAAAAGATTACTGATTCCGTAAGCATGAAGCGCTGACATAAGATGTTCAATAGTGGCAACTTGAGTATCTCCTAACTTTAAAGTAGTAGCCCATCCAGTTGATTCAACATAGGCAACATGAGCTGGGACAATTGTTTTTTCTGAAACACCAACAAAATGAATTCCTGAATTTGCAGGCAATGGCTCAAGAACAAGCCCACTTTTCTTACCTGAATGAAGGCCTAAGCCATATAATATTGCAGCTTTAGAAAGTGTTTTTTGTTGTATGCTATCGCCGAGTAATGCTTTTTTTGTAAAAACAATCGGTGTGATGTGGGTTTTAGTTTCGCTCGAAACTTGAGTTAACTCAGAATCAATCTCTTCATGTAAGATAGAGTTATTTTTGAGTTTATCATCTTGTAACGAAGATGGAATTCGCTTTACAGCTTTTTCAAGAACAAGGAGTACCGCTTCAAGATCAACTGGCTTTTCAATAAAATCATTAGCACCCATACGTGTTGCTTTTACTGCAGTTGCGATCGTTGCATGTCCACTTATCATAATTACGGGAAGATCGGGGTATGATTTCTTAATTTTTTCAAGAGTTTCCAAACCATCAAGACCCGGCATCCATATATCTAATAGGACAGCATCAGGAGTCGCAGTTTCTATTAATGAAAGTGCATCAAGTCCATTACTCGCCTCAGTAACAAGATAGCCTTCATCTAAAAGCACACCCTGCAGCGATTTACGAATCGAAGCATCATCATCAACTACAAGAATGGTTTTAAAATTTTCAGTTGTCATCAACGCTGGTAAGCTCATCATTTTTATCCACAAAATTTTTCACAAACTGTGCGTTTCCAGAAAAAATAGTCGAATCTCGTTCAGGACTCACACTTACGATCGAAACTGGACATCCAAGAATATCTGCAATTGTTGTAAGATAGAGCCTAGCCGATGCAGGAAGATGGTGCCATTTTTTTGCAGCGGTGAGGTCTTCATCCCATCCGTCAAGCTCAATAAATTCAGGAACCACACGGTCTACTTCACTAGCAAGAGCTGGGACATCATCAATTTCTATACCATCAAGAGTATACTTAATCGCTATTTTTAATTTACCCATTCCTGTAAGAACATCGAGTTTTGTTATTGCCAATGAATCAGCTCCGTTTAAACGAACGGCTCTTTTCATCGCTACTGCATCAAACCATCCACAACGACGAGCACGTCCAGTATTAGTGCCGAATTCAGCCCCTGCCTGGCGAATTTTATCGCCCGTTTCGTCCTTGAGCTCCGTTGGAAATGGTCCACTTCCAACACGAGTCGAATATGCTTTTGTTACTGCTAAGACGTGATCAATTACCTTTGCTCCGACTCCACATCCTGTGGTTACAGCTCCAGCAATTGTATTAGAAGAGGTAACAAACGGAAGATTACCATGTACTTGGTCGAGTAATGTTCCTTGTGCACCTTCAAAAACAATTTTTTCACCTGTTTTGCGTGCTGTATCAACTAAGACACTACCATTACCAATATAGGGAAGTAGTTTTTTCGCAGCTTCTTCGATTGATGCCCACAACTCATCGAATGAAACTTGATTTTGACTTCCAAGAACATGTTTTAAATAAAGATTTTTCTGATCAACATCTTTCTGCAATCTGGTTTTTAGTGCAGTAAGATCTTGAAGGTCTGCAAGTCTAACACCAGTTCTGGCAGCACGATCTTCATAGCAAGGACCAATTCCCCTTCCTGTTGTTCCAATTTTGTCTTTCCCCTTAGCTTCTTCACGAGCAACATCAATTGCAATATGTGTTTGAAGAACCAATTGTGCATCACGGTCAATAACTAATCTCGAAGGTGAACAATCGACACCAACTTGTTGAAGGTCTTGCACTTCTTTAATAAAAGTTTGGGGATTTAATACAACCCCAGCAGCGATTAAACACTTTGTTTCTTTTCTAAGAATTCCAGAAGGTACAAGACTTAATTTAGTTTTAACTCCATCGACTACAAGAGTATGTCCGGCATTACTTCCACCTTGAAAACGAACAACCATTTCAGCTTTTGAGGTTAAGTAATCAACAAGTTTACCTTTTCCTTCATCGCCCCACTGGGCTCCAATAACGACTAGTGATGGCATATATTTTCCTCCGTTAAATCTTCAAAACGAACTGCGTCTGCTATAACAAATGGGGCACTTGCAACTCTTCGAAGCTCTTTAATTGCTCCTCCACATCCAAGCATTGTGCCAATGTCTCTTGCGATAGACCGTATATATGTTCCAGTAGAACAAGTTACTGAATAAAAAATAACAGTATCAGAAACTTTTTTAAAACTACTTTCATAGATGGTAATTTGGCGAGCTGGAATATCAACGACTTCCCCTTTTCGAGCCAAATCATAAGCACGTTTACCATCTTTTTTGATCGCCGAAACTTGTGGGGGAATCTGCGATATTTCCCCTTGAAAAGTTTTATGAATTTGAACTAAAAAATCATCGGTAAGATCTGGAACAATATTCTTAGTAAGAATTTCACCGTCTAAATCATCCGTATCAGTCGTTACGCCTAAAAGAATCTGTCCTTCATACGTTTTTTTACCACCTTGAAATTCAGTAGCTTTTTTTGTAGCAGTACCGCAAAGACAAACTAAGATACCTGTCGCCATTGGATCAAGAGTTCCGGCATGTCCGATTTTTTTTAATTGAAGTTTTTTTTTAATCTGCGCAATTGCATGAGCAGAAGTAATCCCTTGGGCTTTATCAAGGACGATGACACCATCTTGTTGCATTATTGGACTCCTTCAGCAGTTTTAAGAGCTTCAAGAACCTTTTCCCTAATATTTTTTTGAACAACTGTTAGTGGTTGAGTAATACGAAACGCTGCTGCTTGTTTGTGACCACCTCCACCAAATGATTGAGCAACTTTTGAAACATCATATTTTTCGGAAACAGAGCGTAAGCTGACACGCCATAATGCTCCATCCTGACGAACTGAAGCAGCAATTTTAACTCCTTTCAGATCTCTTGCTCGTTCTGCAAGACCATCAGTATCATCGAGTGATGCTTGGTGTTTTTTAATACTGTCTGCAGTCACAATGACTTCTGCATACGCACCATTAAAGTCAGTAGTAAGGTTGAGCATACTTTCAGCTTGAAGTCGTACGGCACCGATGGGCGGATTCGCATATAAGTTTTTATAAAGCTCATACGGATTTGCCCCTGCTTTCATCAACACCGCACCAATTTCAAAAGTTCTTGCAGTGGTTGCCGAATATCGAAACGATCCTGTATCTCCAATAATCCCAGCCATAAGTAAGGATGCTATATCTTTAGTTAGTGGAAAGCCTGCTCGTTGTATAAGCTCAAAAATTATCTCTGATGTTGAACTCGCAGTTTCTACAACAAGATTCGTCGTTCCAAACATTTCATTTGATACATGGTGATCAATATTAACGATCACTTTTCCACTTTTAACAGCTGGTACCTGTGTATCGCCTACTCTTTTTAGTGCTCCGCAATCACATGCAATAACTAAAGGGAGTGAAATTCCTAAATTCTTTTCTATGAGATTTATTCCAGGAAGACATTCATAACGATCAACAATTCCCGATTCGTTAATAATAGATACTTTTTTGCCTGCTGCCTGTAATGAGAGCGCTAATCCGATACTCGATCCATAGGCGTCACTGTCTGGATTGTAATGGCTTATAACTGATATCTGATCGTTGGCATTGATGATTTTAATTACTTCATCAAAGGTGGCAGCATATAAATCAACGGTATTCATTAGGAATCCCTCCCGTCGCTTTTTCGTATTTTTTGAAAAAGCTCCTCCATTTTTTGGGCTTCATCAAGAGATGAATCATAAATAAACTTTATTGAAGGTACTGCGCGCACTTTCAATTGAGAAGCTAGATATTTTCTAAAAATACCAATAGATTCTTCAAATGCTTCAGTCGCTTGAGTTTTCCTCTCTTCATCACCGAAGAGCATCCAAAAAATCTTTGCATGCTTTAAATCTGGACTAATTTCGCACCTGGAAATCGTAACTAAGGTAAGTCGAGGATCAGAGACTCTTTGTAACTCTTTAGCAAGCAGGATCTGAATCCTTTCCGCTACGCGGTATCCTCGGCGTTGATCAGCCATAATTATTCAAGAGAGGCAGCAACCTCTTTCACTTCAAATACTTCGAAAACATCCCCAGGCTTAACATCATTGTAGCTTTCGAGTCCAATACCACACTCATAGCCACTGTTAACTTCACGGACATCATCTTTAAATCTTCGTAGAGAAGACATTTTGCCTTCATGAATGACTCTACTATCACGCAGTAGTCGCACAAACGCACCACGCTTCACTGAACCATCGAGAACATAACATCCAGCGACTGTTCCAGCTTTTGGTACCTGAAATGTTTCGCGAACTTCAACTCGTCCAAGAGAAACTTCTTGTTTATCCGGAGGCAACAGTCCAACCATCGCCATTTTCACATCATCAAGAAGTTCATAAATAATTCGGTAAAAACGGATCTCAATACTTGCACGTTCAGCTGCTTGAGATGCACGAGGCTCAGCTCTAACACCAAAGGCAACAATAACTGCTCTTGAAGCAATCGCAAGTTGGATATCCGATTCATTCACACCACCTACGGCTGCATGAAGTACTCTCACTTTTACTTTTTCAGTTGTTAGTTTTTCAATCGAAGCTTTTACTGCTTCAACAGAACCATCTACATCTGCTTTAACAATGACGTTTAGCTCAGCCAAAGTAATGTTGTTAGCACGTTTTGCAAATTCTTCAAGACTGATTGGTCCAGTTGCAAGGGCTCTCTCTTCAGCAGCTCTTTTATCAGCTCTGTTTGCAGCAACTGTTCTTGCTTTTGCATCATCTTCAACTACAAGGAAATCATCACCTGCAGAAGGAACACCTTCCAAACCAGTAATCTCAACCGGCGTTGAAGGCCCAGCTTCTTTCAAACGAACTCCAGCGTGATTATCCATTGAACGAACTCGACCAAACTGAGCACCGCAAACAAAGATATCGCCAACTCGTAACGTACCTCGTTGAACGAGTACAGTAGCAACAGCTCCACGGCCTTTTTCTTGTTTCGCTTCAATGATTGTTCCACTCGCTCGAGTATCTGGATTAGCTGTAAGCTCTTTGACTTCCGCTTGCAACAAAATACCTTCTAATAACTCTTTAACTCCGGTTCCCTTAAGAGCAGAAACTGGGCAATACATAGTATCGCCTCCCCAATCTTCGGGTTGCAGACCACGTTCAGTAAGTTGTTGTTTCACTCGGTCGATATTTGCCTCAGGTTTATCCATTTTGTTGACAGCAACAATAATTGGAACTTTTGCAGCTTTAGCATGGTTAATTGCTTCAAGGGTTTGAGGCATAACACCATCATCTGCAGCGCAAACAAGAATGACGATATCTGTTACGTTTGCACCACGAGCCCTCATTGCAGTAAATGCTGCGTGACCTGGCGTATCGAGGAACGTAATTGGTTTTCCATTTACAGAAACACTATATGCACCGATATGTTGAGTAATACCTCCCGCTTCTTTCGCAACGACAGTTGTTTTACGAATGTAATCGAGGAGTGATGTTTTACCATGATCGACGTGTCCCATAATGGTTACTACAGGAGGACGTTCTTTGAGTGATTCAGGATCATCGGCGTTCTCAGTTTCAATGAATTGAGTTTCATCGAATGCCATGCTTTTGACTTCATAACCAAGTTCTTCAGCAATTAAAGAAGCAGTAGTAAAATCAACTGCGTGATTAATCGTAGCCATAATTCCTAATTCAATAAGTTTAGAAATTACTTCACCGGCTTTGACACTCATTTGGTGAGCAAGATCACCAACGCTAATTGAATCTCCAATCTCAAGAACTCTTTTTGTAACAATTGCACGACTTTGTTCGACGTTTTGTGCTTTGTCTTTTTCACGTTGCGTTTTACCGCTTCCACCGCGAGGGCTACGACGTACGTCTTTACCTTCATAATCAACAAGGTCGAGTCTTGAGATCTCTCTTTTCTTAGTTTTTTTACCAAGTTTACCTTTTTCATCTTCCTCAGTGGTAACAGCAGTTCTAACACCAGTTGGTGCAGGACCTCTGCCAACACCTGGTCGTGAATCTGTACGAGATGTGGTTGTTGTAGTTTTTTTAGAAACGGGAAGCTGAATCCTTCCTAATACGCGTGGACCAGCTTTTTTTGCTTCGTCTTCTGATTCCTTAGGAGCAGCATTGACTTCTGCGGACTGCTTAGGTGTTTCGATTGATTCTGATACTTCTTCACTTTCAACTTCTTGTTCAGGTTCTTCAATGACTTGTTCTGCAGTAGTATCAGCTTCGTCGTCTGAATCAGTAGCATGTAAAACTGTATCTTCAACAACCTCTTCTGCAAATATCTGCTCTTCAGCTTCTACTGCTGTTTCAGCTTGAGGCGCTTCTTCAACAGCAACCGGTGCTGTTTGTGCTTCATCATCAGTTGCACGTCGTCTTCTAATGACTGTTCCTGATCGTTTTTCAACGACTGCTTGCGATTCCCCAGTCGATTTATCAACGCGACGAGTAACTACTTCTGACTCTTGTGGTGATTTACCAGCAATAAGTTGACGCTGATAGGTACGACGTATTTGATCAGCCTCATCATTATCGAGTGAATTTGAGTGAGACGCTTTGCCGCTCATTCCAAGCTCAGTAGCAATTTGAATGACAATTTTATTGTCGACACCGAGTTCTTTTGCTAATTCGTATATACGAAGCTTTGACATAAATCCTTATCCTAAACATTTAAGCACTTCTTGATGCATTTCATTCCAAACCGCATCAATCATCTGCTTTTGCAGCACTCCACTCGAAAGTCGAAGCGCTCTACTAATTCGACCGACATCCATCGGCTTAGACGTACATGACACACTTTGGTGAACATACACTCCTCGTCCACCTACTCCTCGTTTGTCAGCAAGGCATAACCCTTTATCTGAAAAACTGATTCGAAATAGTGACTCTTGAGGCTCTCGTTTGCGGCACACTGCACATGATCGTATCTGGTGTGCTCGCATACAGTTTAACCTTCCCAAGAATGTCGTTACATACTTGGTCGAATCACTCCACCTCTAAAGAATATATCCAATGCATCACGGATGGATTGAACGTCTTCCTCAGAAAAACCTTTTGTCCCTAACTCATCAAAACTTGCAGAAGCAAGCGCTTGAATATTGTTATAACCACTTCCTTTTACTCTCTCTTTGAGTTCGTTCGAGATTAAAAGTTTATCAAGATCACTTGGTGTTGAATCGTTCTCGTCATCTTCACTGACTAATCCGTCAGCTTTCATCTGCTCATATAATACATGAGCTCGTTGAACGATATCTTTTGCTTCTTGCTCAGTCATTCCTTCGACTTCAAGCAGGTCATCAATATTGGCATTCATTACATCGCGAACACTTCTGAAGCCTTCTTGGAACATAAGCTCAACTCTTGTGAACTCAAGACCAGGAATTGTTGAAAGCGCAGCACGAGCACGTTTTGCTTCTTCTTCAGCAACTGAAACACTTCGTACGTCAATTTTCCAACCAGTTAATTTGCTAGCAAGTTTTACGTTTTGTCCACGTCGGCCAATTGCAAGTGATAATTGATCATCAGCAACAATAACTTCCATTGCATGTTTATCTTCATCAACAACAACACGGGTAACTTCTGCAGGAGAAAGCGCACGAGCAACAAATGACGGCTCATCAGGAGTCCATGTGACAATATCAATACGCTCACCTTTTAATTCTTGAACAACTGCTTGAACACGAGACCCTTTAATTCCAACGCATGCTCCTACTGGATCAACACTAGAATCAGTTGAGTGAACTGCAATTTTTGCTCGCTCGCCTGGCTCTCTTGCAACAGCTTTGATCTCGATAGTTCCTTCATTTATTTCTGGAACTTCTAAAGCAAAAATTTTCTTTAAAAATTCTGGATGACTTCTCGAAAGAATAATCTGCGGTCCACGTGCAGATGGATCGATATCAAGAATCATGCTTCTAACACGATCACCTTGTCGATATTTTTCACGAATAATCTGCTCACGACGTGGAAGGATTGCTTCAGTACGACCTAAGTTAACAATAACGTTTCCTCGGTCATATCGTTGAACGATTCCGTTAATGAGCTCACCTTTAGAACCTTTATATTCTTCAAAGATTACACCACGCTCAGCATCGCGTACTTTTTGGATAATAACTTGTTTTGCAGTTTGTGCAGCAATACGTCCAAGCATATGAGTATCGAGCTTTTCACCGAACTCATCGCCGACCATCGCATCAGGATCGAAATTTTTACGAGCCTCAGTCATCCCGATTTGAGTATCAGGATCGTCTACTTTATCAACAACAACTTTAAATTGGTGAACTTCGATCTCGCCAGTTTCTTCATTAAACTTGGTTTCAAGATTCAGATTGTGCCCATAGTGCTTTTTAGCGGCAGAAAGCATCGCGGATTCAACCGCATCGATCAACACTTTTTTGTTGATACCTTTATCTCTCCCCATCTGTCCGATAATTGCATTCAGATCAAACGACATGTTTTACATTCCTTTTTTGGTTCAGGTTACCTACTTAAATAAAAAATCTACTCTTGATTCAACTACAGCGCTCAGAGGAATCATTATTTGCTGCTCAGCTTCGCTCTTATCGCTCTTCTTCTTGTCACTTCGCGAATCAATAGTTAACAAAGAATCATTAGCAGCTTTAAGAATTCCAATGACTGAAACTTTTTTACCGTCTTCTTGACGGAAAGAAACTTTCACTCGTTCGCCGATCGCTCCAACAAAATGCTCAGTTCGAGTGAGCTTTCTGTTGACCCCAGGACTTGAAACTTCTAGAAGCATGCTTCCGGGAAGAATCTTTTCGACCTCAACATGATTTAAAATCTTGTTGCTGACGCCAGCGCAGTGAGCATGCTGAATTCCAGAGCCATCAGGTTGGTGAATATACACTCTTAAAATATTTCCACTTTGTTCAAGTTCAAAGAGTTCAATCCCCTCTGATTTGCACATCTGCGAAATTATCTGCCAACGATCAATACTCATAAAAAATAAGCCAAAGCTATCGCCTGAGTGTCATCTTTATCTTTTCAATAAAGACAACCTCACCTCGAAACAAAATTTTTTGAGGTGGATTTTATCGGGTTAAAACGGTCGTTAAACCCTCGAAAACATTTCGATTATACTCTTCTTAGGGACTCTGACGCAAGAAGGATAGGTGCCAAGAATGCTAACAGTTACTTGATGTTAGGTATTCTACACCTAAATTTTAAACTAAGGGACTTTCGAACTGGTCAGCTGTTCAGAGTTTAATACCCCTTTCTTTGGCGTATGTTTTACAATTTTTAATAGCTGTTCTTTCCATTTGTAGTATTACTTTGCGTGTACATCTAAGCCTTTCAGCGATTTCATCAGTATCCATTGGTTGCCCATTAAGTAAACCATACTTAAGATAGAGAACTTTTTTTTGTGAATCTGTACGACATCCCTTGGATATACATTGGATTAATGCTTTTCGTTTTTCATCTTCAAGTAACAAAGAGACCGTGTCTTCATCAGGATCTGCAATTGAGTCGATAGTTTTAGTGCCCACATTGTCTTTATGTGGCAGCGGATCATCGAGTGAAGATACGTATAAATCACCGCGTCGAATTTTTAATTTAGATAAAGCTTTATCGCCTGTTAATTCTAAAATTTCTTCCTCTTTTAATTCCCGCCCCAAATGTACACGAGCACTATGATCGAGTTTCTCAATCTGCAACAACAAACCATGAATATATGAAGGCAACCTAATACTCGAATCTTCATTCTGAATACCACGAATAATTTCTCTACGAATCCAATGAGTCGCATATGTACTAAAACGATACCCTTTGGTTGCATCGAATTTTTGAGCTGCCAAATGAAGCCCTATAACACCACGAGAAAAGTTATCTTCCAACTGTTCGTTCGTACCGGAGTGACCTCTCGCAATCGATAGAACCAATCCATAGTTTGATACGATAAACGACTCAATCAATTGACTATATCTTGTTAGAGCATTTTTTACTGCTTTATCTTCCTTACAGAATGTTACTAATTCATATCGAAATTTTTCAGATAGTTTGATTGATGAAAACAGTGAAATTTTTTCTTCTCGAGATACTGATTCATCTATAAGTTTAAAGTAGAGAGCTTGTAATTCGGAATCACTAAATTGATCTGAGCTTTTAGCTTTACTCTTCCGAACATGAAAATCACCTTTTCGGTGAGCAAGAGTGCCTTCACGAACCAACCGGAGCGATTTAATAATTACTTCCTGCACAAATGCATTTGATAAAAGTGCTTTTGAAAACTCTAATGAAGCTTCAGACTTCATTTTGCCAATTTCAAATTCTTGCTGTGACGTAAGATGCTCGGCACTGGTTAAAAGAGCACCACCAATATCATAGGATTTTGGGTCAACAGAAAGAGAATGAAAAGATTCATTTTCATCTCCATATTTGGGATCAGGAGCAAACATTGAATGGATTTTAAATGAACTTTACTTCTTAGTCATATCAGAAAGTGCACCCCTGCATTCCATAACAGAATTACTGTGCCAATCCCCATACGAAACATAGTCAAGAAAAAGCCCACATGCAGGAGCTGTTATCCCTGCCTTTGTCCGGTCTTTTGCAGCGATGACTTCGTTCATAGACTTAATCTTTAATTTTCCATGATTTATTCGAACTAAGGTTCCAACAATGTTTCTGACCATCTGTTTTAAAAAACCCTTTCCACGAATCGTATAGACAAGCATCCCGCCACTTTCTTGTTTCCAATAACTTTCGAATACATTTTTAACCGGATTTTTACTTAAACATCCAGACCCTCTAAAACTTGAAAAATCATGTTTTCCAATTAATGCGGCTGCATCAATATTTAACTGATCAAAATTAAGAGGCTTAGGCACATGCCACGCTTTTCCAAAATCAAGAACCGCAGTTGCTGGGCGATTGAGTATATAATATTGATATTGGCGAGAGGTCGCACTGAGCAAAGAATGAAAATCATCCGAAACTTTTTCTATTGAAAGCACTGCGACTTTATTTTTTAGAATACTACTTACGGAATGAGTAAATGCATACTCGTTAATCTCAAGGTCGGTGCGAAAATTTACAACTTGCGCCCTCGCATGAACTCCAGCATCGGTTCGACCTGATGCTTGCAGTGGTGAAATTTCCGTAGAGTGAAGTGCTTGATGAATTGCAATTTCAAGTGCTTCTTGCACAGAGAGTACCTGTGATTGCTTTTGCCACCCATGAAAATGGCTTCCATCATACTCTATAACAATACGATAGTTATTCTTATTCAAAGTTATTCTTTGCCAAACCTATCAACAAGTATTTTTGCAATTTGAACTGCATTCAAAGCCGCACCTTTTCGGACATTATCTGCGACTACCCAAAAATCGAGTCCATGAGTTACCGATTCATCTTTTCTAATTCTGCCTACATGAATTGGATCCGTTCCTCCAACAGTAATTTGCATCGGATAGTCACTCGCGTTTGGATATACTTCTATACCTTCAGTTTTGGCGAGCAGCGCATTTAAGTCATCCGGAAATAACTGTCGTTCGGTTTCAACGTTCACAGACTCTGCGTGAGCATAAAAAACAGGAACACGAACCGCAGTTGCTGTCATTTTTAATTCAGGGATTGAAAGAATCTTTCTTGATTCATTAATAATTTTAAATTCTTCTTTTGTATAACCGTTATCAAGAAGAACATCGATCTGTGGAATACAGTTAAAGGCAATCTGATGTTGAAACGCTTCTTGTGGCATCTCTTGCTGATTAAAAACTGCTAATGTTTGGCTCCACAATTCATCAAGGGCAGCTTTTCCAGCACCAGATACTGATTGATATGTAGATACAACTACTCTTTTTAGTCCAGCAGCTTTATGAATTACATTTAAAATTGGAACAAGTTGAATTGTTGAACAATTAGGATTTGCGATAATTTTTGTATCTTTTGTAATTGCTTCTGGATTTACTTCTGGAACAACTAATGGAATCCCTTGCTGCATACGGAAGTGGCTTGAGTTATCGATTGCATACGCGCCAGCTTTAACGGCAAGTGGGACAAACTTTTGGGAAAGTTCACCACTTGTTGCAAAGAGAGCAATATCAACTCCTTCGAAGGAACCTTCATTGAGCTCTTGAACTTCCGCTTCGCCACCAGATATCTGATAAAACTCACCAACAGAGTCTTTAGAGGCAAAAAGTCGAACATCCGAATAAGGGACTAACCCCTCGTTAAGGACAGAGAGCATCTCTTGGCCGACGACTCCGGTCGCTCCGGCGATAGCAATAACAGGTTGTTTTTTCATAGTGTTCAAGATGATGCATAAAATTTTATCATTCGTCTATCGAGGTGAATTTTTATATGTTTAAAACAAAAGCTGGCGTTCTTGTCCCTACCCTTCAAACCGACCAGATTGCTGCTCTACGCTCTAAAACTGAACAGGTTTTCGGTTTATCGCCACTCCAGGTAACCGAGGCATGTGCTTTTAGCTTCGCAATGGTTGTCAGGTATGCCCTT
Organism: Bdellovibrionota bacterium; assembly: GCA_044356295.1. Classification (GTDB taxonomy): domain Bacteria; phylum Bdellovibrionota_C; class UBA2361; order UBA2361; family JBIKWN01; genus JBIKWN01. The sequence continues at coordinate 3,755 of JBIKWN010000047.1, read as the reverse complement.
GGGCTTTCTGCTGAAGGCGCAAAGACTGCGTGCATCGTCGGTGATACCTTGGCAGGTTGGATCTGTCTTGCCACTGCTCGGCACCTTATTAACAGTGGTGCTCAAGTTGAACTGATCTATGTAGGAAACCTTGATGCCCCTTCTGTTCAACTTGAAACCCAGCTTAATATTTTAGGTGGATATAATGTTTCATTAACGGTATGGGATTCGATTGCTGAAAAAGATTCAATCGAAACAATCATTGGCACCTGTCACAATTCTTTGCACGGATTAGCTGATCTGGGGAAACCTGCTGATCAATTTGGAAAACAGATTAACGAAATGCTCAATGAATTGAGCACTCCTATTTACGCTGTTGATTTTCCACTATCGGTGAATACTGATACTGGAGAGTCACAAGGCTCACCACTTTATGCTTCTGCAACACTTACGCTTGGTGTTCCACCTGCTGGGCTTCTCACTGCTGAAGAATACACTGGTCGACTGTATGTTTGTGACGCTTTGATTCCGCGTCCTTTATATCATGATTTTGAGATTGATTGTTCCAAGGTTTTTAGTGAACAACCTGTTCAGCAATTAGTATTTCCTGAGCAAGCTTAGGGTTTGTTTGAACCGCAGCTTTTTTTTTGGCTGGGGATTTATTGATTAGGTCATTCCTACTCCGTGACCATGAGCGTAGGCGTGAGCGTGACCCAAACAATTTAAGGTCACGCTCACGCCTACGGTCATGGTCACAGAACTACCCTGCGATACCCTGGGTACCTCTGCGGTAAAAAACAAAACAAATAAGCTGCGGTGAACCTACAATGAACACCTTCTCAACCTAAGCAGCAATCTGAGATCCCTTAGGCAATCCAAAAAGCGTCCAAGACTTCGCAGAAGTTTGACCAGATTCATCCACAAGTATTACCCACCCTGGCTGCGGTACAGATTGCTGCCCAGTGCTTTGTAAATTAATTTTCTCGCCGTCAGTAGATTCAATTGTATCAACTCCTTCAATGCGATCGTCCCAGCTTGAAGGACGTAAGATTCCAACCGGATAACGTTGTGATACTATTTTTTTTACAGTGATTTTTCTTCCGCTCATAAGAATCCGTTCATAAATACAACACGTCTTCAGAATATGACATGTCAATGAACGACGCCAGAGAGTATGACTAAACTTGTGTCATGCTCTCTGGCGTATTTGTTAGGTGAAAGAAACCGAACGTTAAATGTGACTTAATTTAGTCAGGATTAACAGTAGTTTCAACTTGCATACCAAAAAAAGGAGATGGACCTTTTCGTACATCTCTCATGTTCTCAGCTGCTTCTTTTGCTTCGATAGGTTTCCATTCGATTGATGGTTCACCACGAACACCAGGCTCGCCAATATTGGTTGGCACCAAGTACATATCACCAGTGATAGCATCATTCTTTGGAATGATTCTAACGATCTGGATAGGTATTTTTTTGGTGTTAGCTGCGCGCTTTGCTGCTGGCATAAGGTCTTCAACAGTTTTTCCCATCACCCACTGGTTCCGGCCAACGCCAGAACAAGCATAAACTGTTTTTCCACCATCGATAGAACGCTCTAAATCTAGTAACCAATCAATTGACATAATAATAAAACAATAAAATTTTTAATGTAAAAAATCTATAGGAATAACAAAATATCCCTAGCCACCAACAGTGTCATCGACACGATCTATCCTTTCCTTCAGTTCTTTTCCAACTTTAAAGAAAGGTAATTTTTTTGGTGGTACAGGAATTTTAGCCCCTGTCTTAGGATTTCGACCCTGATACGCTTCGTATTCTTTTACGACAAAGCTTCCAAAGCCTCTAATCTCTATTCTGCCACCCAAAACCATCGCTTCACGCATTTTTCTGTAGATTAAGTTAACCACTTCTTCTGCTTGAAAAACGTTAAGACCAGTTTTTGCTGCCATTTTTTCTATAAGTTCAGACTTATTCACGCAAATCCTTATAATAACAACTGTTTAGCCGCTACAATGATCATATATCGGCACCCTTATAAGATGTCAAAGTAAAATCAGCGATTTAAATATTTATTTACTTAATATAATTGGAGTTTTTATTACAGAAAGATGCTCTTTGTAGAACATTTGTTTATTTACAGTATAAATTGAATAATTTCAAAGAGTTACATCATTTTAACTAAGTATATTATCTACTTGCCTTTAGAGAGCAAAAAATTTCAATTCTCAGTTTTAAAAGAAATTTTTAAAACAGTCAGAACCGTTCTTAAGGCAGACTACGATTAACTAGGTAGAGCCATGATAACGAATCCGCTAAAAACTAGTACCCCTTCTCAGCCAGAGCCGCTGGAATCTGACTTTGGTCAAAGTCGCATTAATCGCTTACCTCAAATTTTTGATAATCCTTTCGAAGTCTCTGCATTAAACCGAGAGTTCATTAATATGTTTGAACGCTCCGTTGAAGGAAGAATGTCAAAGCTTGGACTGAGAGACGATCCTGAAAGAAATAAGATCATCAATGAGCTACATAGCAAATATTTATCTGCGAAAACTAAAACAGGTAATGGTATTGCAGCCGACTCAATTAGTGAAATCAAAGATCTTTTAGAAAAAACTAAAGCACTCAATGAACTTGCTAATATTAGAGAAGGAAAATCAGGGATTTCACCTGACCTAAAAGCGCTCCCACAGCCTCAACTTGAAGAGATGCGTAAAAATGATCCAAACTTTTCACTGTCACCCGCAAGCCTTGTTCTTGCACGACAACAAAAAGGGCTGGCTACAATATTCACTAATGATTTTAGTTACCAGCAATGCGACATGGGTCTGGCAATTGCAAAACAAGCGATAAGAGGTACCGGCGGAAGGGTTGATAATTCAATTAGGCGTTGTCAAGAATATTCAAGTAGAGCTGTTTCAGTAGCTACCGGCGTAAATCGTAACGATATAACAGCTGCAACAGCTCGCCGAGCAATTCCTAAATGGCAAGCCTTCGATTTAATACAAGAAGTTAAAATCACACCAGAGCAAGTCAAGCAAGGCAATCTTCCTTACGGAACAGTTGTAGTGGGTCATTCAGTCAGCGGCAATCCTGCAGGTCATACACAAATATGGACACCTAAAGGTTGGGTTTCAGATAGTAGACAATCACGATCATGGGTTGTGTTAAATAATCCTAGAAAACCTTTTCATGTGTTTGTTCCTAAGGGATCTTTGGTTTCTTAAGACTCGCAACATCTAGTCTTTCTAAAAGTAGTTCGTATTAAGCAAGTAGTATTTTTATAACTCTTTGCCTTCTCTACTGATGCTATTACAATCAAATTTGCAAGAAGCTTAAAAAAAGCGTTCCGGATTATCGTGAAACATCTCAATAAAAAACTCCCCCATCACGGCAATCGATACCAATTATTATTCATAGTGAGTGCAGCCCTTTTTCTTTTCAGTATTTTTTATAACTTTACACCTTCACAAATTGCTATTACTTCCGATGCTGGGCTGACTTTTGCAGTAGCTGACCATAGTTTATCAGGGCACTTACCTCTTCTTGGTGCACCATCACATACAGGAGGGCGCCATTTGGGGCCACTCTACTATTATCTCACGGCGATACTTTACTTCCTTTCGGGAAAAAATATTTTCGTGGCGCATTTTCTTTATTCTTGTTTCTTAGTCAGTGGAATTTGTCTGTGGTTGTTATTTTTCTGGAAGATTTCTTTGTCGTTGGCTAATGATCATAAAAGGTTTTTTTATTTATGTAGCGCAGTATTTTTATCCTCT
>JBIKWN010000046.1:0-19898 GCA_044356295.1 Bdellovibrionota bacterium | reverse complement strand
TTCAGGTGAAAGTTCAGAGCTGAATTCAGCACTAACCTGTGCAATAGAACGCGACTCGCTTATATACTCCCGAAATACAAGAGATTTACTTATACTTTCAATATCACTACGTGAACTATCGATCCAATTATGTAGTGTGCCATCTGATGTAATACGTTCTGCTTGGTACAAGAGTTTAAATAGCAATCCCTTTTGTGGGTGGAAAGATGCAGGTAGTTCGATTTTTGGAACTTGGCAATTATTATTTAATGAATCAATCCATATCTGTGCACTTAATATCCGAGATTCAAGTGACTTTGGATCCATATGATGATGAAGCAACTTATCGTGCTTAAAGAAAATATGATAGACATTGTTAAAACTATTGGCCCAAACTATTCCAATTCCAATACGCTGAAGCATGGCAACTATCATACATAATTTATTTGTACCAAGTATTTGTTCGAATATCTTTTCTTCATATTGTAAGACCTCAAAAGGATCTTGATGCTTTATGTTAGCTACCTCTAAGGCGAGTAACATATGAGCCATCGGCAAAAATGAACCAAGAAGAATGCCAGCACCTATGGATATCTCAGGTATTGCAGACCCGATAATGCCACCTAAGTCGCACTGAGGAGCAATAAATTTATTAAAGACTTTTTTTTGCTCAGAGTTTAGTTTTTTAGCTACTATAGAGTAGTAATATTTAGATGCAATTATCATTGCAAGTTCATCTTGATAGAAATTCCCTGCTATTTCTCTTAGCGTCATACAATGAGCATTCGAAATTTGTTCTTCGAAAAAAGTTAAAAATGCTTTGAATAATGTGACTTTAAGCGTTGGGGATTTTGCGAGCCTGCAGAATAAATAATCAACAGGAGTAGAAGGAACCTTTGATCTGAATCTAATCGAATCGTAAATTAGTGCTTTGATCGTTAGAGGGAATATTTGTGGAACTCTTCCATATGAGTCTACTAATTTGAACGCATTCTCATAAGAGGATGATTCATATATCTCGTTCGGCGTATTCATCATTAAAAATGCATATCAAATTAAGATATAGTCTCGACCAATACTAGAATTATAATTAGTATTTTAGATGAAGATATATTTAAATGTGGTAATTTTTATTAAATTGTAAAATTTACAATTATATTGATGCATATATTCGCTATACACATTCAAATTTCATTAATTTCTCATGAAACTGAAGAACTAATAAATCCAATATGTCTGTGATTGAGATAAGATAAAGCACATTAGTACTATCATCTTTTACAGGAAGATGTCGAAATTTTCCTTCTGACATAAGCATCATTGCATAGGCAATTGTACAGTCTCCATCTACACTAACAGGATTTTTGGTCATATACTGCGAGATAGGCGCAGTTGGTTCGTACGTGCTGTCTGCTAAGCACCTTTTAAAGAAATCTGACTCAGAAAATATTCCTTCTATACTCCCATGTTCATCAGTAATTATAACACACTGTGCACCTATAGAAGACATTAACTTCATCACACTGGAAGTATTTTGTTCGATAGATGCGATTGGCGCTTTCTTGAGGGTTAATGAGCTAATACTTGTGTAAAGCATTGCTGTATCAATAAAAACATTCATTTTAGTCATAAGTCTCCTATTTATTTTTTGATTATTTTCTTATTGATTCGATAGGACATTTTATTTCTTTGGCTGTAGTCTGAACGAATTTCTTTTCATCTTGGTTGTACTGAATACCTACTGGTCCTTGTATTACATCTTTTATGCTCATTCTTTCCCCACGGCATATAAATTCGACACCACCAAATAATTTTCCTTTCACATTACAAATACAATCATTTTCAAGGAGTGAGCTAGAAATGATCTCATTTTGTTCTGATTCTAGTTTATTCATTTTTTCTAAGATATCTTTCCCCTTTTGGTAAAGCTTCTCCATTTTAACTCTCAGTCCTGCATTAAGAAGTGTTAATCGCTGGGGATTCTTCGCATATGGACCTAACTGTAAGCTAATTAAATTGTTAACTTCTTTGTAACTTTTAATTTTGCTTACCAGCAGAGAAAAGTCTTCGTGAATTTCAGGAATAGATCCGAAGATAACATCAGTTGTATTTTGAGCTTCACCCCCAAGTTCCTTTACTTCTAAACCAAACACAGTAAATAGATGGCCGCCTATGATTCTACCCTGGGTACATTTAACATATTTTTCCGTTCTGAGGGTGGAATCTATACATTCCTTATTGATACTCAAAAGACCACCGGCTCTTATTTTTGATTGGTGAACGATATTAAGATTCACGTTTTTTGCTGCGGTTATCTCGGATTCGACACAGAAGCCTTTTATTTCGATATCACCATCTTGCGAATCTAATACTGCTTTTTGACAGTCTCCTTTAATTAGAATCCCTTTTGATCCTTTTACTTTAAAGCCTGGTTGAATATTTCCATTAACTATAATACGACCTATGAAATCTATATCTCCTGTATGATAATCTACATTTCCTTTTATAGTTAAATCCTCTGATATTTTTAACTGACTACTTTCATTAATCAGTAGTCCAGATTGCTTTGCAATTACATTTTCAAAAGAACTTTCAGAATCATCGGTATTGTTTGATGGCTGTATAACTAATGATTTATCTAAAGATATTTTTACGGTATTTACTGCCTTGGGTTTAATTATATTCCCAAGGACATCCAGGCCATCTTTGCCTGCTTTTGGTGGATATAACCTGGCTACTACTCTTTCCTCGGATATATTGTCAAATAAATGCACTTGGCTGAAAGAGAATTTGATATCTTCTCTCTGATCTTGCTCGCCGACGCCATTATAGGGTCTTACCAATAGAAGAATCTTTCCATCACTCCCATTAGTAGGCTCTGTACCTACTGATACACGTCTATTAAGGATAGGTTTTCCAAGGCCTATAAGACTTACAACATCAGACACTACACGCTTATCAAAGACAGTCGTTGGAAATGCTCCAGTTAAAATATTCATTATATCATCAAAAAATACTACTGGTGTTAAGTGAGGAACTAAATCTAAGAACATTTTCATTTTGTCTGGCGTAACCTTTAGCTCAAGGACAAATTTTTCATGATCTTTTTTATAAACTGATTTAAGCTCTTTTATATTATCAGCTTCCATCGTTTGCAGACTTTGGTAGTCAATTTATTGAATACAAATTTATTTCTAGTTTTAACTCAAAATCATTGTTATGCATAGGCATAGAAATTGTGTGCCCTTCGAATTTTTCAATGGGTAAACCTTGCCCTTTTGTGACAATCAAGGGTCCTTCCTCTTTGTTATATTTATTATTTAGGTCGATAATATCTTTGATATCTTCGATAACTAATCCTGCTAATTTTTTAATCGCAACTATTTCTGATTCTTGTTTTAAGAGTTTTTTAACCTTTTCAATTGACCGTCTATCGAGACTGATACATATGTAACCTGCTATTATGGAACTTACGGATATCGGGATGAGGCAGTTTAGATCTTCACACCCAAAATCTTTTTTTACACATGGTTTTCCTATTAGGGGCTTTACTCCAAGTAGGGAAGAAGTAGAGTTAAGTACTGCATTAATGATTCTATTTATTAAGCTAGCATCCATGCATAACTAAGTATGCAGAATTGATACCAAACAAAAACTTGAATGATTTCAAATGAATAAGTCTTTTTGATTTAGCTTTAAATTCGTAAATATTACAAATTTAATGTAGAAGCTACAAATTAGGCGGGATTTTAAAAGAATTAATTTTATTATAAAGAGACTTTAAGCTTATTCCGAGTTCTTTGGCTGTCTTATTTTTATCATTGTTATTTGACTTTAGGGTGTCATAGATAGCTTTCTTTTCTAAGTCTTTTATCTTCCAACCCGCAAAATTAAATTCTTCCCTAGTGATGGTGCTACCATCAAGTAATAAATATGATTTCAGTATCTCAATTGAAAGGATTTGTTTTTCAGAAAATACAATCGCTCTTTCTAATACGTTCTCAAGTTCGCGAACATTCCCAGGCCATTTGTAATTGTTGATTAGTTCATACGCTTGCGAAGTAATAGTTATAATAGGTTTATTGAGACGGATGCATAACCGCTTTGTAATATTTTCGGCCAATTTTTTTATATCTTCATGTCTTTCTCTTAAAGGTGGTACTTTTAGAGCAATTACATTTAATCTAAAGAAAAGATCTTCCCTAAACTCTTTATTCTTCGCTAGAACTTCAAGATCTTGATTTGTAGCAGTAATGATTCGAATGTTTATTTTTTTCCCTTTATTGCTACCAACTTTACGAATCACTTTATCTTGGAGCACCGAAAGTAATTTTGCTTGAAGTCCTAAAGGAAGATCCGCTATTTCATCCAAGAAAACAGTCCCACCATCAGCTATTTCTAGCATCCCCATTTTTGTCTGATATGCCCCCGTAAATGCACCCTTTTCATGTCCAAAAAGTTCAGATTCTAGTAGCTCACGAGGTATTGAAGCGCAATTTATCGATAAAAAGGGGGCATTGCACCTGGGACCAATATTGTGAATATGGTTTGCTAACATAGTCTTGCCAGTACCACTTTCACCTGTAATGAGTATTGTAGAATCATATTCTGCTAGAATATTTGATTTTTCAATAATATCTTTCATTGTACTTGATACAGCTACAATATCCTGACATTCATCTGATGATAGCAAAGCGGTCTGAATGTTAGAGATATTGGTTTGTAGCTCTTTGAAGATACATGCCTTGGCAACAAGTAATAATATATCTTCATGGTCGAATTTATTATTGATATACCAAATATTAGATTTGCTTAATTCAGAACGAGATATAGAACCTCGCTCGTATTCGTCAGAAATAACGATTAAAGGATTCTGATCATTAGTTCTTAATTCTTGATATTTTTGAAATTCAGATTCCCCTATTAAGATTATAGAAAATTCATCAATGGAAGATGTCACTAGTTTTTCGCAATTATAACCTATGCGTGATAACAGATTAATTAGGTCACGACTAATACCCTCTCCGTACAATAGGTTATAAGTAGAACTCATTTTACTTTGCATTTTGTAATAATCGACATTTACAATGAAAACATTACAAAAAATATTATTGTCTTTACTACATACTCTTTTAACATATCGATATAACTACATTATATATTTTAGTTATACTGGCGCGTTTTTTGCTTAACTGATTGTTAGGAAAGACCATTATGCAAAATATAAATCAAATTAAGCGCACATTCACCGTTTCCCTAATTGATTCTAATGTTAAGTTTAGAAATAACTTAAGACAGCTAGCACAAGCTGTCACTGTCTTCAAAAAAACTACACAGTACTCTGACCTTGATGAAGTTTTGGTTACCCTTCGCCAGAACTCACCATGCGATATAATGTTTATTTCTCAAAATTTTGATTTTCCTGAAATTAAAAAATTTATTGATGAGGCTAAAAATACTGTAATAGGAGAAGAGTGTGCTTTTATTCTTGTCCTTAAAAATAATAACCAAAACGAAACCGTCATTGCTCAAAGTATAATTGCTGGTTGTCACGCAATTTTATCAGAACCATACTCTGTAGATAGAATGTACGAAATTGCGGAAATAGCCAATAAAATTAAATTTGAGTGTGAGGAAAAGAGAAAATATCAAGCTCTTAGTATGCTCACAAAGACTTTATCTAAAGAATTTGATTCTGTTTCTCTATATTTAAAAGGCGGTTTCTCCTACGAGAAAGCAAAAAAAAAGCTAATTGAAATCATAGGCTTGATACAAGCTTACCAGAATCACTCTTTTGATCTTTATATTCAAGTTTTAACTGATATCTTTTCTAAAGCATTACCATCTCCTAAGATCTATTCTGGAGGGAGCGCTCGATTAAAGAAAAAAATGGAGGAAAAAATTAAAGGAGACGTTGAAAAAGAGTTATTAAAATAATTCTAATATTCCTACATATACTTTCATAACTCATCGGGCCGTCTTGTAGTCCATTGAAGAAAGGTTTGCTGAGGTTGCTCTTTCCCACTTTGCAAAACTAGAACTCATCACTGACGATGTGATGAGCCAGATCCTATCTCAAAAGCATACGGGGTTCTCGGTGTGGTTAGGAGATCCCTTCCAGGATGAGGGTTCAGAGAAGTTTGTTGCTAGGTATGTTGAACGCTGAAATACGTTCAAACTCAGCAAGCCGCTGTTCAATAATTTCCTGCTTCCTTGTTTGTATGGCAAAATAGGTCTGAGCAAACGCAATTTCTTCTTTTTTTGGATCTCCATTTTGAGCTATTAAATAGCAGGCATAACGAGTCAACTTAATATCATCAATCTCGCGATTGCTCCCTGAGCCTAAATCGACCATTTTGCTGACGTCAGCAAAATGGTCTGACGTCTGCTCACCTGCGGTTTGACAAGATGCCCTTGCCTTCTCTATCACTTGTTCAAAATTTCGCCATTGCGTGTATGAAAGTAATTTCTGCAAGTCACGGGCAAACCAAAACTCAATTCCTTCATCATCTTGAACGAAGTCTTCAAAGTTTTTATGCAGGCGGGTGATTAATCCTTTTTCTATTTGTCTCGAGATAAAATTATATCACAAACATTATATTTCGTAACGAGAAGATTCCCTAGATGCGTATGGGGAATCAAGAATTAAAAAACAGCATTGAGCATGACATTTGAATAAACATGAAATTTAAGAGGTTTCATAACTAGGAGCAAAGCCCCTGCCCCCAAGCGCCAAGCGCGAAAAGAAAACAAAGAAAAAAAGCTAAATTTAATTACGGGGTGAAGCACCGACTAGGTGCGAGGGGCAAAGCCCCTGGGCCGGAGCGCCAAGCGCGAAAAACTGGGGTGGCTGATGGGGCTTGAACCCACGACCACCGGAACCACAATCCGGTGCTCTACCAGCTGAGCTACAGCCACCTCAATGAACGAGAGATTTTAACACGAAAGTGAAACAAATCCAAAATGGTCGAGATAGACAAGTTCTTTAAGCTCTAAATCGCAAAAATCCATAGCATCAAGCCCTGTCACAGCCCGAAGCTCATCTGCATGAACTTTGCCGCGCTCTTGGATAAGGGATACGGCATGTAGTTGGATCTTTGTTAGTTCTGAAAGGTGAAACTTTAAAAGATTATCTTCTTTAGTATTTGTAGTCTGCCCTAACCCAACATACTCCAACACATCATCATGGCTTAGCGCACAATGTGCACCTTGCTGTATTAAATGGTTTGAACCAACCCCTGCATCAATCGATACTGACCAAGGCACTGCGGCAACATCACGACCTAACTCTGAAGCGAGCCGCGCTGTCACAAGTGCCCCACTTCTTTTTTTTGCTTGAATAATAATAGTTGTTTTAGAAAGTGCAGCAATGATTCTGTTTCGAGCAAGAAAGTTAAATTTATGCGGTGGATTACTTAGTGGATACTCTGAGACAATAAGCCCATCATTTTCAACTATTGAATTATACAAATGTAGATGTGCTGCTGGATAACACCGATCAATACCACTAGCTAATACGGCAATAGTTGACTCACCACTTCTCTTTTTTAATGCACCAACATGTGCTGCAGCATCGACTCCAAATGCAAGTCCACTCACAACAATCATCCCAGCCTGCACAAAGTATGTGCTCCACTTTTTAGTAAGTTCAATTGCTTCGTGAGTTGCATGCCTTGATCCAACGATTGAAATTAATTGTTGGTGAGAAACATGCAAAAGTTCACTGTTTCCTTTATAGAAAATGACTGGTGGGGGATCTGACAATTGATAAAGCTGTTCGGGATAGCCTTTTTGAAAAATACAAATATGATTAAAACTGCCCTTTGGGATCTCAACTTTATCTATCTGCTTTAGAAATGATTCAGAAGGCAGTACTTCCCCTGTCTTTTGCAAAGAAAGGAGCCGGTAGAAATCTTTCTTTAGTTTTTCTGTCCCAAAAGCAATACGTAAGAGCCTGTCTGGACTTAGGATTCTTTTAACTTCTAACACTTATGATTCCCCATGGTTCTTCCGATACAACTTAGGAATTAGTCGGTACTGTTTCTACGAAAGTTTCGTATCATGGAAAAAAATCTTGAAATTCCACCTCTTGAACTTGGCTTTGATGACGAGCCAGAAGAAGGTGTTAAAATTTATGAATTAAAAGAGGAAGTCCCTCTAATTCACAGTAAGCCTGATGCTGACTTTCAACTAGGCGACGAGATCAAAGCATCAGCAGAGATCAGAACCTCACCGGTCTTAACTCTTTCATTCATTGAAGAGGAAGAAGACGACTTAAAGATTGACGGTCTAACTTCAAAAGCTGATCCAACTGCACACATAACGCCTGAATTAAAACCTGAAATAATCCCAGATACTTTATCAACCGCAATTTTAGATGTGTTGAGTTCAGACGAGCATTCTTTGGAATTACAAACACAAGCTGAACCTGAAACGGATTCTGCTCTTCTTCAACATGAAGAAATTAAAAACAGCAGCCATACAAATAATGAAATCAATACAAGCGATTCAGCAAACTCTGCAGAAAATGCTGAGGAACACTTCGCTCCACAAGAACTTCCAAAAAAGAAGAAAAAGAAAAATTCGTTAAATAAACTTGTCGTCATTGGAACCTTGGTTGTTGCCCTATTTTTGATAGGACTCAATATTATTATATTTCAACCATCATTTTCCTCTCATGAAGATGAAATCACTGCTTTGCCAATTGCGCCTCAACCTGCACCAGAAGTAGTAAAGACGTTACCTAAATCAGAAAAAATAATCCTCACTGGATCTAGTACTAACGAACAAAAACAACAGTTATCTTTTGAAGGTATTTTCAATCAACAAAACGAGGAACTTGCCCTAAAACTAACGATTACCAGTCCTCAACCTACACCACTGACGTTCGAACAGATAGGCCGAAATGAAGTTCCACCAACATGGATTAAAAAAGTAGAATTTGATCGAAAAGTTTTTTTAGTAAAAGAAGGACAGACCGTTTCAGTTGATGTTCCCGTCAGAATTTATTTTGAAAATCAACTTGAACGAACACGGGTTACAAGCAATGCAACAGTTAAGATTTCAAGAGAAGGTTCTTCAATTACAATAGGTGCTGATGTTCATCCAGAAAACCATGCCATGACAGAGTCAATTAAAATTGAACTGACTACTACTTTTTCTTCTTAGGAGTTGCGGTTGGTTTCGCTTTAGATTTAGGAAGTGGTTTAGAAACTTTTTTAATCGGCTTTTTATCTGCAACTTTTTTAGCAGGAATTTTTGAAACAGGTTTTTTTACTGGCAAAGGCTTACTAGCAACTTTTTTAACTTCAGGAAGTTTCTTTGGAGGAGTTAAAGATTTAGGGATACCTTTTAATTTCGAATCACTTCCTTTCTTTGACTTAGGACGATCTTCTTCATCAAGAAGATCTAGATCTTTATCAGCATCAGGATCCTCATAGACTTCTGGCTCTTCATCCTCTTCCATATCATCATCGATAGCTTCATCTATCTCTGCGTCATCATGTACTCGGTTAAACTTTTTCGGTTTCGGCTTTGGTTGAGGAGTTTTTTCTTTCTCTTCTCCTTTCAGATCTGCTCCGAAGCCAGCCTGTTCACGTGAGTGCCTATCAAGAATCGCTTGAAGCTCTTCTGAGCGCGTTGACCAAGTAATCCCATCGATGGAGTACATCGTGAGTTGTTTTCCTTGGAATGGCACCTTTTTGGTTAAAAGTTTTTTGGACATAGATACTTCGTCTATGCCTTAGATGAACAAGAATTCAGATAAGTTTCAAGATGAAATCTATAGAACAGGCAATTAATAGTGAAAGTACCCTTGAGAGGGGCGATTTAACGGCGTTATAATGCCCCTCCTAATGAGAAAAACAAAAATAGTATCCACTTTGGGCCCTGCCTCCAGAAACCCAGAAATGATCAAAAAACTTATCGAAGCTGGAGTAAACGTATTTAGACTCAATTTTTCGCATGGATCCCATGAAGAACACCTCGAAAACCTAACTAACATACGTAAAGTGGCAGAATCCCTGCATTCTCCTGTAGCAATATTGCAGGATCTTTGTGGACCTAAAATTAGAATCTCTGCTGTCGAAAATGATTTTCAGATGATTCAAGATGGGGCGAAAATCGACCTAAAAAGTGCTGATGGCAGTCTGACTTCAGAAAAAACTATCTATGTAGAAACGCTCGATCCTGTTCGTTTCCTTCGTCCTGGCGATCCTGTGCTCCTTGCAGATGGCATCATTTCCTTAGTTGCCGAAAAAAATGATGGTAAAGCTGTGACCTGTAAAATCATTAAAGGTGGCAGACTTCGTTCAAAGGTTGGTATTGCCTTCCCAGAAAGCCCAGTAGATACACCTGCAACAACTACCAAAGATATGGACGATCTTACTTTTGGAATTAAGCATGGTGTGGATTTCGTCGCTATTTCATTTGTGCGTGATGCTTCTGATATTCGTAAAGTCAGAGACAAAGTTAAGGAATTAGGTGGTGATGTTCATTTAATCGCAAAAATAGAGCGAAAAGATGCAATAAAAAATCTAGATGAAATTGCTGAACTCAGTGATGGATTGATGGTGGCGCGTGGAGATCTTGGACTAGAACTACCACTCGAACAACTTCCTCGTGTTCAAAGAGAAATCATCAGAAAAGGAAACTACCTTGGCACCCCTGTTATCGTAGCAACTCAGATGCTTTCTTCCATGGTGACATCCATTCGTCCAACTCGAGCTGAAGTATCAGACGTATCAACAGCAGTGATGATGGGTGCAGATGCAGTTATGCTTTCAGAAGAAACTGCTATCGGTGAGAATCCGATAGAGTGTGTTAATTATTTAAGTGCAATTGCATTAGAAGCTGAAAAGTCATTCGTATTTGAAGAGTATAAACTTCGGATGAGAGATGCTGATCACAGAACTGTTGCGGATGCAGTCGCTTATGCTGCTTGTGCTGCTGCAAATAAAGTTAATGCTGCAGCAGTCATTGCATGTAGCACATCTGGATATTCTGTAAGACTTCTTGCTAAATACCGTCCTAATCAGCCACTTTTTGGTAGCTCTACTAAAGTTCCAGCACTCAGAAGAATGTCTATATTTTGGGGAGTAACTCCTGTTTGGCTGAGCGAACATTCATCAAACCATATTGAAGAATTGAAAACGGCGATCTCTACCATTCAAAAGAAATACAATATTCCTAAAGGAGCTCTTGCTGTTGTTACCGGAGGTATTGAAGTTAATAAAGTTGGTGCAACGAGTGTTATGGAAATACGGGAGTTTGAATAAGATTTATGAATACGGCTCTTTCTTATATTCCTCTGGAAGAAGCAATAAAAGTTACAGGCGTCTCTGAGTCAACGCTTCGACGATTTGCAGAAGCTGGTTACTTTAGATCAGAACAAACTGATTCTGGTCTTACATTTGAAAAAAACGAACTGTTCTCACTTTTTAAAATTAGTAATAAGCCTATTGCTGAAAGAGTTGTAAGCGCTCGAACATCTGACCATCCAGAGATAGCGCCGTCCCATCAACAAGAAACAAAACTTGAAGTTGAGGATGAAGTTATTCCAGAACCAGAAACAATTGAGGTTACAAACAATCCGCACAGAGTCTCTTCAACTGCAGTCCTTTCTCAAGAGATTGAAAAGTTAAAAGCGCTTGCAGAGCTTCATGAAAAATATATTTCTTATAAAGAAAGTGAGATTAAATCATTGACTGAAGAACGTGATTGGCTCCGAACAAGAATTGAAAAACTTGAAGATAAAGCGGAACGAGACCAGATGATCATGGCATCTATGTCTGAAACTCAACGTGGACTTTTAACACAGTTGGATAAGAAACGTTCTACCCTTCAGCTTGCGCTTGAGTGGGTTGGGATTTTACCGCAGCAAAATGAAAAGTGATTTTTAAGTTATTTCATTGAAAGTTTTAAGAGAGCTTTTTACCGCAGAGGTACGCAGGGGTACGCAGCAATATCATTAAGTTAAGCACATAATCCCCTTGACCGTGAGCGTAGGCGTGAACGAAAGAGAACAGGTCACGGGTGAAAATCCTCTGCGTACCCCTTGCGGTAAAAAACAGACTAGATAAGCCGCGGTGAATCTAATAACAGAAAACTATTAATTAACTCGAACCTCAACTCTGCGGTTAACCGCACGAGCCCAATCTTCATCACCAGCAAGTTCTGGCTTAGCTTTTCCAAATGTAACGGTAGACATTCTGTCTCCAGAAACACCAAGGAGAGCAAGTTCTTGCTTAACCGTTTCAGCACGGGATAGTCCAAGCTTTTGATTATAATCATCCCCACCCTTCACATCTGCATGACCTTCAAGAACAATTCGAGCCCCTTCATTTGCTTGCAAGAGAGCAGCTAATTGATGGATACGACCTCTTCCAAGATCATTGAGTGAACTTTTATTAAATTCAAAATTTACTTCTGGGAAAAATACTTCGCGTGACTTATGTGTCGCTGCATGTCTGTCAGGCTGACTACCGTAATTAAACGGGGGAATACTGTGACAATCTGGTGCTTCATCATTTGTTGGAAAACATTCTGATCCACGGAAGTCTCTTGGATCACGGTAACCCATGACACTTCGTGTTTCCTCTGTAGAGCTTGCCAACCAACTAAAAGGACGGAAGATTACTTCACGGAAAACCCAACCGACAGGATGCAATGCATAACCTACAATTCGAAGTGGATGAGATTCACTTTGTCGATAATCAGGACCTCGATGGTAATCTGCTAGTCCGGTATCTTGGGGGTAGAATTCTTGGGCAGAAACACAAGATACAACCACAGTTGATAGAACCAAAGAAAGCACAGAAGATTTCAAAACCTTTTTATTCATGATCTCACTCATAATAATTTAACCTACAATAATGCAGTGTACCTGTTTATATCGGCATCTGCATATCTAAAAATTAAGCATTTGTCCTTTGATGCATATATTAGGTACGAGGAAACAAATAGTTATAACTAAAATGCTGTTTAATTATGGACAATAATAGGCATTATTCACTTTTAACTATCGGAATAATCTTATAAATCCGATATGAAGTACTAGTCATATTAAGAAAGCAACCTAATGCAGAATCAAGAATCTGTTATACATTCATCTATCCGTGGTGCCATTTTTGGTCTGGGTGCACTCTTGATGACATCAGTAACACTTCAAAGTGGTTACTCGTCACTCTATCCAATTGGCGACATTCTTCTTTTCATACTTGCATCATCAATGGGTGGACTCGCAAGCTTTATCGCTGTTTGCATAGCTGAAGTACCCCTTCTCTTTAGTCACTCACACGATTTGTTTCAAGTGACACAGGCAATTCTATTTTTTTCTGCATTTGGATTCGCCCAAAGAAAACTTCAGTCGTTGCAATCAGTCCTTTACATGATACCGATATGGTGGCTTTCAACTATTCCTTGCTTACTTTTTAATTCTGTTTCTTTCGGAAATTTAGCTATTACATTCTGTTTCCATGTTTTCTTACTAGGACTTTCAAGAATCCTTCTTTTATCAGGAGTGACTTCAGAAATAATGTTTGGGAAACAATACCGAATTCCCTTTTCAATTTTTATTCCTGAGATATTATTTTTAATTGTAGCCATACTCTTTGGAGTTGTCTTTTTCTCTCAAGGAACAGGATTTCGTCTTTCTTCTTTCTTGGATAACTCTAATAGCTACTGGTTTTTTATTGGTGCGAGCTGCCTGTTTATTCTTCCGACACTTATTGGAATGATGATTACTCGAACATTGATTTCAGAGTATGGTATTGATCTAAAAAATATCATTAATAGCGATTTTGCAAAGGGAAGCTTTGTTGCAAGTTCTCGAAGCATTAGCGGACAACGCCCTGACGGGGATTCTAATCTTTTTACTGATAAGCCTAAGAACAGTATTGGATTTAGTTCTGATGAGTCTATCCTTTTTTGTACAACCGGTGCTGAGGAAATTCTTGGTGTTACTTCTGCCTCGCTGATTGGTACTAGGGTTCAACAATCATTGATGCCAATCGTACTAAGAGAGGGATTTGCTCGACTTCTTGTCGCAAGTAGAGTCAGAGGAAATGCCCAAGATGAGGTTCGCCTCACCCATGATGATGGAAGTTGCTCTCAATTTATTGAGATTGAGATGTCATATACGAAAGGTAGCTCTGATTCATCTTCAGGATGGCTCGCAACAATCACTGATATTACTCATAAACGAACGGTTGAAACTGAACTCTTACGAGCTAAAAAAATTGAGATGCTAGGAGTTATGTCGCATGGTATCGCTCACTCGGTAGCTGATGCACTAACTGTCATTCAAAGTATTACAGGGCTCACCAATGACAATAAAACTGCAATGGAAGAGATTCGAACTGTTGCAGGTAATGCTGGTGAAACTATTAAACAGCTCCTTGATTACGCAGGCGAACATAAAGCAAAACTAACAGATTTAGATTTAGTTGATCTCATCAAAAATCGACTCGAGTTTTTTAAACAAACAGTTGGTGATTCATGTTGCATTGAATGTACCCACCATACCGATGCACTTCCTGTCACTATTGATGAGCGCACTGTATTACCAGCGATTTCTCATCTGTTATTAAATGCTAAAGAATCCTATCCAAGCGAAAGTGATAGTCAACAAATTGAACTCGAAGTAGATCAAGAAGAGATCTCTTCTGAACTTGCTTTCATGCAACCCGGAGCACGTGCTGGAAAGTATGCAAGGATTCGGATTAGAGACCACGGTGAAGGAATCTCAACTGAGATTTTTAGTAAAATTTTCGATCCACTCTATTCTTCAAAATCAGGACATACTGGACTAGGACTCTCTGTCGTCTTTGCTGTTATGAGAGCTCATGATGGATTCCTTACAGTCGAAAGTACCCCTAAGAAAGGAACAACTGTCTCATTATACTTTCCACTTGATCTCAAAGGAGTTGTTACGCCTGATACTACTCTTATAGGGTCAAATTCGAAGAATGAACCAAATCTTTCATCGGATCTTCGGAAAGCACTGATAATTGAAGACGATGATGCAGTACGTAGGATTTTAGAGCTGCTCTTAAAGCAACTCGGTATTGCGACTCAAAGCTTTATTTCAGGTGAAGATGTTTTGAATGCAGAAGACCTTACTGCAGATTTTTTTATTACCGATCTTATTTTACCTGGGATTCAAGGAACTGTTGTTGCTGAGCGATTAATCCAACGACTCGGAATCCCTGGACTCATTGCCACAGGTTCAATACTTGAGAAGAGTTCACTTCCAAAAAGAACAGAGCTCCTCGCTAAACCATATGGTATCGAGGAGCTCTCGTTAGCTATTCAGAAGTTAAAAAATATTTAACTTCTGTCTAAATCGGAAAAGATCTATTACTTAGCTTTTGCGGCAGCAGAAGTAATGCGAGAGATCTGTCGTCTCGCAGTTTTTTTATTGATAATGCCTTTAGCAGCAGCTTTCGCTAATGCTGATTCAGCTTTACGAGCAAGCTCTTTTGCAGTTGCATCTTTGCTACTTGTAGCAACACGAGCCTTTTTAATTGTGCTTCTCACTGCTGATTTAGCGGTTCTGTTACGAGCGTTCTTTTTTAGACTTTGACGATGTCTTTTTTTAGCTGATTTATGATTTGCCATAGGAGTCGGATTTTAACAGGTTTGATTTACTCTTTCAAACTAGTGACTTTTTTGAACAATTCATCACTCCGAGCACGTGTAGCACCAGTTTGACCCTGATAGTTGCCCTTCCCTTTTTCACCGTATGCGATCTCAGGTGGACTTTCCATTGCCATAAATACAAGCTGCGCAACTCGAGTTCCAGCATTCAAGCGTCTTGGATATGGTCCAAGATTTTGAAGTTCAAGAGTCACTTGACCTTGAAAATTGCAATCAATCCAACCAGATAGGCTGTGATTGAGCCAAAGACGCCCCATAGAGCTTTTGAGTTTTAAATCACAAACGACATCCCTAGGGACACGTATATATTCTTGTGTCGTTGCTAAGATCACTTCGCCTGGAAAAAGGACAATTGAATCTGCATGCCATTCTTCTGGATCACGAGTTGGACAGATCCAATGATTGCCAAGCGTCACATCATAACTGGCAGGATTTACATGCTCTCGAACAAAAGGCTCAACGCCCCCGCCCTCTCCGAATTTAGTTATCCAATGGTCAGGTTTAATCATAGTATTTCAGTGCAAGTCTTATCGAAAATTCATACTAGGTCAAACTCATAAAACCCGTCAAAATGCTTTGAAGGTCTTAATTAGTAGTAGGTAACCGAATGGAATTTTTATTTGAATCAGCGCTTCTTATTGAAGATGAGCCCGCGCATTCATTGCTGATTAGCCGTGCCCTCAAAGAGCTCGTTCGAACGGTACATCAAGTAAGTACTAAAAAAGAAGCTCTTTCATTTTTAGCTAATAACGATCCTCTGTCACTTTCCCTTGTAATATCAGATTTAAATTTACCTGATGGTAAAGAGTTGGAAATTGTTGAACCTGTCCTTGGAGCAATCGGAGATATTCCACTTGTTGTTCTTACCTCATCAACGTCTCTTGCCACTGCAATAGCTTCAATGAAAGTTGGTGCGCGGGATTATTTGGTAAAAAATTTTGGTCCCGACTTTAAAGATACTATTGCTCTAGCATTACAACGTGTTGCTGTTTCAATGAATTATCAACGCGAAAGAAAACGCCTTGAAAAAGAAATGACAATTCTACGACTTGCTGTCGAAAACGGAACTGATGGCGTAGCGCTTATTCATCAAGATGGTTCAATAAGCTACTGCAATACCGCGTTTACTGATTTTGCTGAACGACTTTGCGGCACAACGTTTCATGTAAAAGATTTTTTTGAAAATGGCGTTAGTGATTCTCATCTTATTGAAAACATTATTGAACGTGTTCGTTCTGTTGCAATCTGGACTACTGAAGTGCAAACCAAAAAAGAGATCGGAATTACTTTAAAATTAGAATTATCTCGACTGACTGAGGGCACATCAGATGAAACACTCTCAGCTTTATGGATTCGAGATATTACTGAAATTAAACGGAGAGAGCGCCTGCAGAAAGAAATTCTTTCAACAACAACACACGACCTTAAGGGTCCCTTAGGAGCTATTTTACTTTCAGCAGAACTTATCTCGCAAAAACCAGAAAATACTGACCGAGTAAAAGAGATCAGTGTGCGAATCTCTTCCTCTGCTCAAGGTGCAGTTAACATCATTGATGAATTCCTCAGCGTAAGGCGTATTCAAGAAGGTACCTTTACCCTCCGACCAAAAAAAGTACTTTTTGAAGAGTTATGTGAAGAAATTTATCAAAATATAATACCAATGCTTCGAGCAAAATCTTTAGAGTGGAATCTTACCGTTCCGCAAGGCTTTACTGCTCTGATTGACAGACTCGGTATGATTCGGGTGATAAGTAACCTGTTATCCAATGCAGTAAAATTTACTGAAAAAAAAGGAACAATCTCACTTCAAATAATTGCAAAAGAAAAAGAATATACTATCCGCATTGCAGATACCGGAATAGGTATGGAACAACATGAAGCAAGAAAACTATTTGAAAGATTTTCGAGGCTTAAGCGGCATGACGAGATTGAAGGAACTGGTCTTGGATTATTTGTAGTAAAATCAATCGTTGAAGCACATGGTGGAATAGTTAGTATCGCGAGTGCACTCGGCTCAGGAACTACGTTTGAACTAACGCTGCCTTATGAGCCTCCAGTGAATGCACAAGGTGAGCTGCTTCTTCTAGATTTTTAAGTAGGTAAAAATTATGAGTGGATGGTTATATCTTATCGCGGGAATATTTGGCGAAATAGCTTGGGTACTATCTCTCAGAATGACTGAAGGATATAGCAAAGTAATCCCTTCATGTATAAATCTTGTCATTGCACTATTTAATATTTATGTCTTATCTAAAGCATTTGAGCTACTTCCTACAGCGACGGGATATGCAATTTGGGTAGGCATAAGCGCTGTAGGCGTTTCCGTTGGAGCCGTCTATCTTTATGGTGAAAAGCTGAATTTAACAAACGTTGGCTTCATAGCACTGATTATCATAGGGGTGATTGGGCTTAAATTTTCAACAACTCACTAATTCTTTACCAAGAATCAGTTTGAGGGGGTTTCAAATTTCAACTTTTTTTTCGATAATTGATTCCATGAAAAATAGCTCCCTCTTTATTACTTCTCTCATCTCTCTTTCAATCATTCTTTCAGGATGTCTTCGCGGAGAAACAAAAACTCTTTCAGAGATTCAAAGCATAGCAAAAGATCGCTTTACCCAAGCTTCAAAAGATGGGCTTGATCCAGACGTATCAGCAGCAGTGAGCGCGCTCAACGAAAAGTTAGCAATACTTGGAACAACTGAGGTCACCTCTGCGGACACACTTGCTTCAATTGAAGGTGAACTTTCAAAACTTCTTCCTTTAGCCGGTTATCCTGTTCGTCCTGCTTTTACCGAAGTTCGAAATGAATTTCTTGAAGCAAGTTCCGGAACAGTAAACCAAGCACAGGCAAAACTACTAGCATTTCGTGCTTACAATATCTTAGCTGAAGAGTTAGCTCAGGGGCGATTTAAGATCGATAAATAAAGTTTATTCGTCAAGAAGACTTTCTAAAACGACAAAATTACTTAACTTTTTCTGTATACTCTTTTGAATTATATTCAAAGGTTTCTACCGCGTTTGTACCTGATGTCTCTGATGTAACGGTTAAATTTGGAAGACCGTGATTGACGTGTGCTGAATCTACTTCCATCGTATACCCACTTGTTGCAAGAATCACTTTCGTGGCGACATCGGATCCACTTACTACATATATTGGACCAGCGGCAGCTCCCCAACCACAAGCATCCTTTGTTGTTACAAAAAAGTATTCGATTTTTTCAGAGTTCAATTTCATTTTTCTAGCAATGAAAGAACAATCACCAAGCCAGTCTGCATCTTCTTGCCTTTGGGATTTAATCGCTACTGATGCTTTTTGATTGAGCGCTATTAGATCTGCATCTTCAATTGAAACTGATTCAGCGTATGATGAAGAGATACATGATGATGATAATAATAAGATTAAGGGAAAAATATTTTTTTTCTTCATTTTAGAATCCTAATTTAAATTCCATGCCAATGCAGCTTCTGCAACACGTTTCCCTAATACTTCAGCAGTTCGAAGATCTGCATCCAACGGCGATGCCTCTCCTTGGGGAGACTGTGCCATGGCTCCTACGTAGGAGCCAATTCTATTGATTGCTTCTGTATCTCCTGCCCCTTTTGCTTCATTCATTGCTCCAAGCCCAACCCAGATCATCGAATGCTGCATAGCGTTTATAAAAAGCGATTGAAGTGTTGCTCGTTTATCTCCAGAAGGACTGCCAGAATTTGTAAAACCAGCGGCAAGTTTATTTTTCCATCCTTGTTTAAACCAAACTTTACTTGCTGCATCTATAAATGTTTTAAACTGCGCTGATACTCCACCCATATACGTAGGGCATCCAAACATTATTGCATCTGCTTCATTGAGAGCACTCATATCATTTATCGCTTCATCACTGGTAATGAGTGTTGTGGTAACACCATGTACAGCACAGACGCACCTTTAAGAACAGCTTCTGCTTGAAGTTTTGTATGCCCATATCCGGAGTGATAAACGATGGTAATTTTTTTTCACGGTATTAATCTCTTAATTAATTATTTAGCCAGAAATATATATTATTTACTGATAGAGTGGAACGAAAATAGATCAGCTATAACGATTGAAGATCACTCTCATAACTGTCCGGTAAGAAGCCTACATATATACTTTAAGTGATTGAAAATTTACGACTAAACAAAGATTTAATATTTTTTCCATATAAATTGAGTAACGCGAAGGTCGCGAAGTACGCGAAGTAATTAATTATTTTATTCGCGTACTTAGCGACCATCGCGTT
>JBIKWN010000045.1:0-19988 GCA_044356295.1 Bdellovibrionota bacterium | reverse complement strand
CGAAGTACGCGAAGGATAACATCGACTCCTTCGCGTACTTCGCGACCTTCGCGTTACTCACAGAGTATTCAATGACTTTCTACCGGATAGTGATGCACGAGAAAACTAACCAATGTTCCAGTGGACTGGTAAATCTGGGTATTTCACTCTAAGGAGCCCATCATCACCAACCTGATATGACAGGTCAAAAGCTGAAGTAATAAATCGACTTGAGGCGATATCAACATCGGGACGGTTTGCTAATAGATATTCAAAGCCTCCAGCTATAGAAACACTTCCTTGTAATGTTTGATTCGTCGAACATCCTTGGAGGACAAGTTGTCCATTTGTTTCTATGATACTGTCTATTCCAAGTTGTCTTAAGAATTGAATATCAGAATTATTAAGGTTTAACGAATGATTATTTCCAGCATATTGCATTTTACTACCACTTGCATGTGCAGCGATCCATATTGTTGCAGCTGTTTTAAATTCATTTCTGAACTCTTCGATCATCTCTGCTAAGTGATATTTGTCTGTGATTTCGTAGTAGATAACAAGATAGCCAGCATCTTGATAATTAGAAATGATATCAGCAATTGATTGGAATGCATTATTATAATCAGAACGTGACGAAAATATTGCAATACTGGGTGCGGTCGATTCATGTTGAGGGGATTGTCGTGCACGAACAATGTCAATTAATTGTGATGGTAAGAGTCGAAATGGCTTTGTGATGCCAAGTCTTTCTGCATCTAGAAGGGCTTGCAGGTAAATCTTTATTTTCTGTGAAGCGTCTAGTGTATCATTTTGTGTCAGAAGATCTGAGGCATCAGAAAGTACATCGAGAAAATCTCTTCTCCACTGAGCATCTTCATAAAAAGTAAGAAGTTTTGATTGATTCGGATAATTATTGCTAAGAATCATTTTAATAAAGATTTCAGGGAATCTTTTAGGAAATTTTGCAAAGAGATCGAAATTTATCATGATTTCATGGTCACTCGCATATAAGCAGTGGTGTAGTTTGTCGATTGGTATCTGTTGCTGCTTTGCCTTAAGTAAAAGCTCAAGATCTTCCGGAAGAATGACTCCTGAAATTAATTGAAAGCAAAGAGGAAAATCATGTTCGAAGTTTTGTAGAAGATAGCGATAGAGAATAACCGCATCAAAATAAGGATTGTTATATCGTTGAGAAGTAAGAGCTAATAGGTCATCTCTGAGGATTAAAGAAAGATCCTTAGCAAGACCTATGATGTTTTCAACCTGCTCAAACTTTTCTAATGATTCGGCGCTGTATTCGATAAGAAGATTATTGCAATGCTGTTGTATTTCTTCTTTAGTAACAACTGGTTTGGCATCAATTGTTTTCATACCAATGTCAGCAATCACTTGTCTTGAGAAGATTTTATTAGTAGTAATTTGCTCCCATAGTAGACGAGTTAATGCACCTGTCGAATCAAAATCGATTCCAGTAGATATGATTTTTTCTATTTTTTCATTTGAAATATCTACTCGTGATACTATTGGTTTTCTAATTAATCCTTTATCAAGTACACGAAGAGATTTTTGGTCACCACGAGCTGCCAGCGCAACTGTTGAGATAAGCCAAGCATCGGAACGTTGTGAGCTCATTTTTTGAATTTCTTTCAGGCAAGAGAGTGCATCTGGATGTTGAGAGGAAAAAAGCAGGTTTGCTACGTCAGAAGTCAGCTCACGATATTTTCGTAATGACGGAATAAGTTCCTTAATGCCATCGACAACCCAACTATATTCAAGTCCAGATGAAGCTTGAAATGTATCCATCGCAGTAAGAATGAAACCAAGTTCATCTTGATGATTTGGTGAAGCTATGACTTCTTTTACAAGATATGACCGACGTGGATCTTCAAACTCAGAAAGTGATTGAGCTGTAATGCCAATCAGTCGTTGCAATGTCTCTTCGTTACAAGCAGATACTTGATCCGAAGAATTAAGTTCTTCATGAAATAATAACTTTGTTAGTTGTAGAGACCGATGCCACGAAGGATGAATATGACTCAAGAGCAGTGAATGTCTTTCTTTGTGCTCGCTCATGAGTCCAAAATATACACTAAAAAGAAATTTTATCTCTGATATATCAGGATTTAATAAATTTGAAACAACATCATCTTTCAAAAACTCATAAAGGTTCGAAGCGTCATCATTGAATGAAAATATCTCTTTCATATCTCTGATTGTCAGGAGCTTTTTTGACCAAGCTACAATTTCATCTGAAGTATGGGGATTGAGGATGATCGTTAAAGCATGCACTCTTGATATGTCAGTCTGTCGAACTAAAAGGCCAAGTACATCAATTTTATTCTGCGTGCGATCGTTATGCTTTTTGGCTTGGCAAAATAGAAAAAGGGTTTCTATTAAAATCCTCTCTTTTACAGAGGTATTTTCTGACGCGATTACTTTGGATACTTCCTCTTTTATTTCATCAATTTGACTTGTTCGTTCATCTGCATGTGGGAGTGTAAAGATGGCATCTAGTTTGATTACTAACGTATCTATTGGAGATCGGATTTCAGTACGTAGGTATGGTATCTGTTGAGATTGCTGAAGGGTTTCTTGAAGCATATTCGGCACAGTTTTTACTGATGTGATATGGTAATTTGGAATAGATTCTTAAGCTATTGGGGGCAATGTCATTAAGTTAAGCACATGATCCCCGTGACCGTGAGCGTGAGCGTAGGCGTGAACGAAAGAGAACAGGTCACGCTCACGCCTAAGGTCAAGGTCACGGGTGAAAATCCTTAACTTAATGACATTGGGAGGGGGAGGTCAAAGCCCCATAGCTTGCAACGAAATCAGAGTCTTCCCTTCAAGCAGCTCCAAAAACGCCCCACCACCAGTCGAAATATAATCAAACTTATGTTGCATCTGCATCTGATGTACTGCTGCATCGGTATCGCCGCCGCCAACTACAGTATAGGCATGGCTTGATGCAAGAGTTTCAACCATATCAGTTGTACCTTTTGCAAAATCTTCCTGTTCGAATGCACCCATCGGACCGTTCCAAACGATCGTCTCGCAATCATACAGAGCAGTTTTATACAGCAAACTTGTTGCAGGTCCGATATCTAATGCCATGGTGTCAGCAGGAACTTCTTGAGCTGTTACTGTTCTTCCTAGCCCTTCAGAAGTTAAGGATGGAGCAACGATAAAATCAACAGGCAAGTAGAGTTTAATGCCACGTCTTGCAATCGATACAAGCAGTTCTATTACCTTTGGATAATATGAAGCTTCAACAAGAGATCGTCCCATTTGAAGTCCTTGCGCAGCTAGAAAAGTATTAGCCATTGCACCGCCAATAATAATTTTATCAGCTTTATCCGAGATATTAACTAACGCTTCAAACTTAGAAGAAACCTTTGCCCCGCCAAGAACTACAGCAAGCGGACGTTTTGGATTTTTCATAGCTTTGTTATAGTTATCAAGTTCTTTTTGCATTAAGAGTCCAATTGCTTTCTCTTTCATCGCAAGGGGGAGCGCATGCATTGAAGCATCGGCGCGGTGTGCTGTCGCAAACGCGTCGTTAATATAGACATCTCCAAGTTTCGCAAGTGCAGCAGCAAATTTAGGGTCGTTATCTTTTTCGCCTTTGTTGTACCGAAGATTTTCAAGAACAAGTATTTCATTACTTTTCAAATCGGAAGCAAGTTTTTCAACTTCAGCTCCAATACAATCTGGTGCAAGAATAGTTTTTATTCCAGTAAGTTTTTCAATCTGGGCAGCTACTGGTCGCATAGAATTTTTTGGGTCGCCAAAGCCTGAGGGTCTTCCGACGTGTGACATAACAATAGGTTTTCCACCTTTTTCAAGAATCAGTTTCAAAGTCGGAAGCATCTGCTGAATTCGGTTATCATCTGTGATCTCTCCTTCGTCATTCAAAGGAACGTTTAAATCACCACGAAGCAATATTTTTTTGCCACTTAGATTTAGGTCTGAAAGATTCGTCATATAAACTTATTCCGATACTGCGAAAAAATTAAATTCCTGTTGGTTCAGAGATCCAAATAGTTTTTACACCAAATGTTGTCTCTAGTAATTTCAAAAGAGCTTTGATTCCATATGTTTCACTAGCATAGTGACCGAAGAAGAGGGCAGATTGTCCAAGTTCTTTAGCTTCGTGATACTGGTGATGTTTTGGTTCCCCTGAAATGAACAGGTCTAAGTTTAACCGACGAGCTTCATGAATGGCAAAACCTCCGGCTCCTGTACACACTCCAATTGATTTTATTTTTTGAGCACCAAAAGGAAGTATAACTTCAGGACCATATCCTTCTGCGCGAGAAAGAATATGGGTTATCTCTGCGATACTAACATCGGTTTGTAGTTCACCACGTGCACCGAGTGTCATGCCTCCTTCGAAAGCAAAAGGATGCACATTGGTTACACCAAGTTTTCTTAGGATCTCTGTCGCATTTCCAACCTCCAAATTTCCATCGAGTGGGAGGTGCGAGGCGTAGAGGCTGCATGGATGTTGAATAAGTCTTCGTATTTTCATCCCGTGCATTCCGTTAGCTACGTGAGGTGAATTGCCCCAAAAAAGTCCGTGATGCACTAAAAGCAGGTCAGCATCACTAGCAATTGCTTTTTCAATAATTGAAGCTCCAGAATCGACTGCTCCTGCTACCTGCATTACTTCTGAAACCCCAGCATCAACTTGGAGTCCATTGTAGCTCCCATCGTTATATTTGCTAGGTTCAAGCAGGGTGTCTAGGAACTCGATAATTCTCGATAAATGTGCCATTGTTGACCTCGATTTTCGGGCGATTTTCACACCCCATTTTTTGGTCTATAGTCTCTCTCGAAAATGCTAACTTTAACAGACCTAAAGTAACGGAGTCTTCATTATGCAATTTATGGGATGGTTTTCCAGAAGTAAGGCGCCTCGCCCCGCAGTTGAGGATGTCGCAAAGACAACACTTCCTGATGACATTTGGACAAAATGTCCAGAATGTTCTGCTATTATTTATACTAAAGAATTGAAACGAACGATGGGTGTTTGCACAAAGTGTAACTACCACTTTCGTCTTAATGCTCGACAAAGAATACCAGTCATTTCTGATAGGCATTCGTTCATAGAAATCAACGCGAATCTTCGGCCATCGGATCCACTTCAATTCAAAGATACACAGAAGTATAAAGATAGAATTAAAAAAGCTGAAAAGAACAGCGGTTCAACTGAAGCAGTAATTACTGGCAGCGCCCGAGTATTAAACGTGCCGATTATGCTAGGTGTATTTGATTTCAGTTTCCTCGGTGGAAGCATGGGATCTGTCGTTGGTGAGAAACTGACACGCATGATTGAAATCGGAATTGAAGAGAAAAAACCAGTCATAATTGTTTCATCTTCTGGTGGAGCAAGGATGCAAGAAGGGATTTTTTCATTAATGCAAATGGCAAAAGTAAGTGCAGCTTTAACTCGCCTATCTTCTGCTCGCATTCCTTACATATCTGTTTTAACTGATCCAACAACTGGTGGTGTCGCTGCTTCGTTTGCAATGCAGGGTGATGTTATTATTGCTGAGCCAAAAGCCCTTATCGGTTTTGCTGGTCCCCGAGTTATTGAGCAAACGATTCGACAGAAGCTTCCAGAAGGTTTTCAGCGCTCAGAATTCCTCTTGGAGCATGGAATGATTGATCGTATCGTTCCACGAGCAACGATGCGCGAAGAAGTTGCTACGATCTTAAAGAATTTTGGCTTTGGAGAGTAATGAAACATTTAAAAACTTTTTCTTCTTCTCGTTTCTACCGCGCACTTTTTTGTTTGTCATTTTCTTTAGCTCCCCTTGTTTTTGCTCAGCAAGAAGAGGATCCATCACGTGGGCAACAATTTATCTTTAATGAAGACCGCGCTAGATTCAAACGAGCAGCAGAAACGGCAGAAGCAGTAGCTCTCAAAGCTGATAAATCATCAAGCAAAGTAATTGATGTTAAAGCGCCAAATCTAGCCTTTGAAAAAGATCAAAAAACAGTCAATGCCTCTGGTGGAATGATGATCTCTGGTGGTGGTGTTGAGATTCAAGCCGATCGCGGAAGAGTAAATACTGAAACGAAACAAGCTGAACTTGAAGGTGATGTTGCATTTGATGGGCAGTCGGCTCGTATTCGTGCAGATAAAGCCTCTATTAATATTGAAGAGGAAACAGGGCAATTTACTAATGGTTCGTTTACCTATGATCAGGGTGGATATTCGGTTAAATCTAAAGAACTTTTTAAGTTAAGTGAAAAGCAGTACAGACTTCTTGATTCTGAAATGACAACTTGTGAATGTGTTGATGGAAGTTGTCCTTGGACAATCAATTCGGATGACACGCGTATTACACAAGATGGTTATGCTCGAAGTAAAAATACTACTATATGGTTTCATGGAGTTCCGCTGCTTTATACGCCATATTTTGTTTTTCCAGCAAAAACAGAGAGAGCATCGGGGTTACTATCACCATCGATTGGATACAGCAGACAAAACGGTATCGAATATCGACAACCTATTTTTCTTCCTTTGAGTAATTCTGCTGATCTACAAATAACTCCTTTTATAGAGTCAAAAACTCGATACGGAAGTTTCTTAGATTATAAAAAACTTTTTTCAGATGAAAATTCTCTAGACTCTCGTTTGTTATATTCTAATGAATCGCCACGTGAGGGTGGGCTGCGCGGTTTAAATACTGATGGGCTCGTCGATCCAAGTATCAGTGAGAATCGTTTCGGATTATTTTTCGGGAACGTATATAAAGCATCTGATGATGCACTACTTCCACTTCGTGTTATCTCTGATATTCATTATGTAAACGATGGAACAATGGGTCGTGAGTTTAATGATAATAAGATTCTTGATCCAAGATCTTTGGTGAATACCTCCTCGATTGCAGCGCGAAGTAGCTTTGGAAATTTCTTTACCGGAGAAATCTCGGGTGAGTTCAATGATCTTATCTATGGGACAAGAGAGCAATTGGATACAGCTGGGAATGTCACTGCGTTAGGTGGAGATAAACTTACCTTTAACCGTCTTCCAGAACTGTCGTTATCGTATCTAGAAAGTTTTCGTCCTATCGAGAATCCTTACGGGCTTCGCCTCGTATCGAAGGCTGACCTTACTCAAACTTACTTTGATCGAGAGGTTGGTTATAGTGGGGCACGTACAAGTTTTAACCCTCAAGGAACAGTACCGTTTCATTTAAGTAATTATGTTTCTGGAAATGTTGCAGGTGGTGCATATGTTAGGTCCTATTCTTTAAGTGATCGCCTTCGCCCAGTGTTTAACTCATCGACAGGCGGTTTTGTTGAAAGAGATCCGACCTCTGGTGCTGAAACATTTTTCGATAGTTCAACAACGAGCTCTGTTCCGTATTTTTCTTCAAGGATAGGTACTGCCTTTGAAAGAGTCTATGAAGTTGATAAAGATGGATTTTGGGCAAACCTTGCAAGCCTTGGAAAAGATAATCAGGATAATAAATTAGTTCGAGTAAAAAATGTTATCGAACCAACATTACGGTATCTCTATATCCCTGATATTTCTCAAGGTGATGTGCCTCAATTTGATGCAATTGACAGAATTACTGAGCGAAGTCTTGTTAGATACGGAATATCATCAAGCTTAATTGGTCGTTATTCTCCAAGAAAAGATGTTGCTACAGGATTCCCTGAGCTTACTCCTGAACTTCGAGACTTTCCTGCATTTGATGCTATGAATGCAATTCCTGATATTGGCGAAACACAGGGACTTGGAAATATTAGTGGAATTAATACCTTGAGGAATGGTTCTGTTCGAGAACTTTTAAGGCTTTCTATTGAGCAAGGTTATGATTACCGACAAGCATATCGTCGCGATCAAGAGATAACACTGAAAGGCGATTCCAATATTCAGCCATTCACTGATATCACAACAGGACTTACAAGTAGCCCAACTCAAAATTTTTCGTTCCGCATAGAGAATTTATATAATACTGATGAAAGTCGATTTACTGGGTGGGCTCTTACATCTCAGTTCTCTTCGGATAGGGGCGATTCGCTGTTTGCTCGATATACTTTTGTCGGTCCAGACAGAGGGACACCAGATGCTCCAGATAAAATTAACCAAGTAGATGGTGGTGCAGAAGCAGTAGTAAACGATAGGCTCCGCCTGGGGGTTTACGCCCAGTACGATAGTATTAAGGGCGAGTTGTTAAATAGCAGAACAGCCCTTCGTTTTTACAGCTCCTGCAACTGTTGGCATATGGATGTTGGGTATTCTGACCGTTTAAATCCAGATAACCAAACCTTTTACTTCAACTTTACACTGACTGGGCTTGGTTCCTTGAGCCAAAATCTTTACAATGTAAACGGCAACAGCCAGTAACCTAAAAGAGAGATTGCTATGAAAGGAATTATTCTTGCAGGAGGGTTAGGAACCCGCCTGAGACCATGTACTTCAGTCACTAATAAACACCTACTGCCAGTGTATGACAGGCCGATGATCTATTATCCACTGCAAACACTGATTAATGCGGGTATTAGGGACATCATGGTTGTAACTGGAGGACCATTTGCAGGTGACTTTCTAAAACTGCTTGGTAATGGAAAAGAGTTTGGATTAGCACATGTCAATTACACGTACCAAGAAGGAGAGGGCGGAATCGCTGAAGCACTATCACTGTGTGAGCATTTTGCAGATGGTGAACCTATCTGTGTTGTCCTTGGTGATAATTTAATTGAAAAAAATATCAATCATGCCGTCAAGAAATTCGCTGCCAACAATAATAAAGGGGCAATGATTCTTCTTAAAGAAGTCGATGACGCAAGACGTTTTGGTGTTGCTGAACTGAAAGATGGAAAAGTTATCTCAATCGTTGAAAAACCTCATAATCCGGTTACTAATTTCGCCGTAACTGGTTTCTATTTGTACGATGAAAAGGTTTTTAATTATATTAAAACGCTCGAGCGATCTGCTCGAGGCGAGCTAGAAATTACCGACGTCAATAATCGTTATATTAAAGATAACGAGTTGTCTTTTGAGTTTCTTGAAGGTTGGTGGACAGATGCAGGAACGTTCCCTTCACTGCACCGTGCATCAAATCTTGTTGCAGAAACTGGCGCTAATAACGTTTAAATTTTTTTCTTAAAGAATTATATGAAAGTACTGGTAACAGGAGCTGCAGGCTTTATTGGGAGTAATCTTGTTCATTATCTAGTGACTGAACGACCTTCTTGGCAGATTGTTTCATTAGATCTTTTAACGTATGCCGGAAACTTGGAAAATATTGCGTCTCTTGTTCAGGAAAAGAGGACGACGTTTGTGAAGCTTGATATCTGTGATGAGAAAGGAATAGAAGATCTTTTTGAGAAAGAATCGTTTGATATCGTTTTTCATCTTGCTGCTGAAAGCCATGTTGATCGCTCGATTCACGGAGCGAAAGATTTTGTCCGGACTAATGTTCTAGGAACACAAACACTGCTCGATGCTGCAAAAAAATTTAGTGTAAAGAAATTTATCCATATTTCAACTGACGAAGTGTATGGATCTCTTGGAGCAACCGGAAGATTTTACGAGACAACACCATTGGATCCATCAAGTCCGTATTCCGCTTCTAAAGCAGCAAGCGATCTTGTTGCATTAGCTTTTGGAAAAACCCATGGTATGCATGTT
This sequence comes from Bdellovibrionota bacterium, assembly GCA_044356295.1. Taxonomy (GTDB): domain Bacteria; phylum Bdellovibrionota_C; class UBA2361; order UBA2361; family JBIKWN01; genus JBIKWN01. The sequence goes on along the minus strand of JBIKWN010000045.1, from coordinate 10,354 downwards.
TGTGTGACTCGCTGTACGAATAACTATGGTCCTTACCAATTCCCAGAAAAACTCATCCCACTTTTTGTAACCAATCTTATTGAGAATAAAAAAATCCCTCTGTACGGAGATGGAATGAATGTTCGAAGTTGGCTTTACGTGACTGATCATTGCGAAGCGATTTTGCTTGTCGGAGAACAAGGTCAGCCTGGTGAAGTGTATAATATTGGTGGTACCGAAGAAGCAGAAATTCCGAATCGACACGTCACTGACGCGATTCTTCAAATACTTGGAAAAGATGAATCATTGATCGAATGGGTTGCCGATCGTCCTGCACATGATCGTCGATACGCTGTATCTATAGATAAAATTAACAATGCATTTGGTTGGAAACCTCGAATCCCTTTTACGGAAGGTTTGAAAAAAACGGTTGCTTGGTATCAAGAGCAGTCTGCTTGGTGGAAGCGAATTAAAACGGGTGAATATATGCGCTTTTACGAGCAGAACTATGGAATGAAGCGATGAAGGTTCTGCTCTTTGGTGGAAGTGGACAACTCGGACAAGAGTTCGTGCCGCGAGCCCGTGATTTAAATTTTGAAGTTGTATTTCCAACTCTTGATGAAATAGATATTGCTGATAAAGAGCAAGTGCAACGATTTGTCAAAAAAGTAAAACCAAATAAGGTTGTAAACTTTGCAGCTTATACTGCTGTCGATAAAGCAGAAGAGGAACAAGACCTTTGTTTTTCAATTAATGCCGTCGGAGCTTCAAATCTTGCTTTGGCTGCCAAGGAAGCAGGGGCTCGGTTTTTTCATATCTCGACTGATTATGTTTTTTCCGGTGACGGTCGCCAGCCACTTTCCGAAACTGACCCAACTGAACCAAAGAGTATCTACGGGAAGGCTAAACTTGAAGGTGAGCGCTTTATAATGCAAGCAACAAATGATAAAGCTACTATTCTTCGAACGTCTTCACTTCACGGTGCTCATGGAAATAACTTTGTTCATACGATGCTTTCCTTGTTTGATCAGAAAAAAGAAGTATCTGTAGTCGCCGATCAGATAATGTCGCCGTGTTGGGCAGGTTTTTTGGCAGAAAGTTTACTCGATATTATGAGGACAGATTTTTCTGGAATTATGCATGTTGCAAGTTCAAGTGCTTCGGGAGTCTCTTGGTATGATTTTGCAAAAAAAATTGCAGAGCTTTCCTATCCAGCAAATGCTCAACCAGTAATAAGAGAAACAACATTAGCAGCGTTTCCCAGACCTGCACCTCGTCCCAAATACTCAGTTTTTAATTTAGATCTCTTTAAGAAAGTTCTTGGAAGAGAACCTCTTGCTTGGGAGAAGGGATTAAAGTCTCATTTAGATCAGTTAGGTAGAATTGGAAATTCGTCATGAGTGATATTCAAGTTGTAATTATGGCAGGTGGTCAAGGCAGTCGTTTTTGGCCGATAAGCAGAATGGAGAAACCGAAACAGTTTCTTTCAATTAGTGCTAATGGTGAGAGCTTAATACAAGCCACTGCTCGCAGAGTTGAAAGTTTGTCGAAGCGCCAACCTCTTGTTGTAACTAATGTCCTTCATGAATCACTGGCAAAACAGCACCTTCCGAATGCAACCCTTCTACTAGAGCCGCTTGGAAAAAATACTGCAGCAAGTATTGGATTTGCTGCTATCTCGCTTCGCAAACAAGGCATTGATCCTGTGATGGTAGTGCTTCCTGCAGACCATTCTGTTACAGATGAAGCAAAGTTATGTCAGTCATTGAATGCGGGAATATCACTCGCAACAAAACATGAAGTCATGGTGACTATCGGCATAAAACCAAGCTATCCAAATACTGGATATGGATATATCAAAAAAGGTGTTCCTCTTGGTGAAGATGGTTTTATGGTTCGCCGTTTCTTTGAAAAGCCTAACGTAGAGCGTGCAATTGAGTATTGTAAGAGTCCAGATTTTTTCTGGAATAGTGGTATGTTTGTATGGCGTGCTTCTGTAATTCTGGAAGCTATTGAAGAATACATGCCGCAACTTTATGAGCAATTATTAACGATTGAGTTGTCCCTTGGTACTGCACTTGAAAAGAAAACAATTGAGAAAGCATTTCAAGAGATGGAATCGACGTCTATTGATTTCGGAGTTCTCGAGCTTGCAAGAAATTGTGCAGTTGTTCCGGCGATTGATTTTGGTTGGAATGATGTTGGTTCGTGGGATGCTTGGGCAGAGCACTTTAAAAAAGATCAGAAAGAAAATCTTTTGCATGGAGATGCAATTGCAATTGAATCAAGTGGATCGGTTGTATATTCAACCGGTAAGTTTATTGCGCTCGTTGGGGTTGAAGATATTGTTGTGATTGATTCCGGCGATGCAGTGCTTATCTGTCCTCGAAGTAGAGTTCAAGATGTTAAAAAAGTTGTTGAATATTTAAAGTCTGAAGAGAGACGTGAGCTTATTTAGAGTAATCTTGGTACTACGAGATATAAACAGCAGGGATGTACGCCTGAGCTTCAGAAGTAAAATCATTCGCATCACATTCAAAGACTCTTTCTTCAGTATCTGATTGAAAATGGCAGATGAAAACCTTGGCATTTTTATCATTTTTGGGATGAACAACATAATAGGAACAGACTGGATCCCCTGAAAAAGCACTCAGTGAATTTTCTCCATCAAATATCATTTGGAGTACAACCATGGGTTTAGCAACAAATGTTTTAATTGATGGTGAAGGATAGTTTTCGTCTAGCAAACCGGGGTTAGGATTGGGGATATCAATGTCTTTAACACTAATTTGGTCATTGAAGGTTTTTTGGAACATTGAATCGCTCATACAGCCTGATATCTTACAGTTGATTTCCAGCTAGTAAAGGTTTTGTGTTCATATTTTGGTCAGAACGACTCACTTTACCTCTCGCATTTCGACGGTTAGACTTAACCCCCTATGAGCAAAAAAACAGCATTAATTACAGGTATCACGGGCCAGGATGGCTCTTATTTGGCAGAATTTCTCCTTTCAAAGGGCTACACAGTGTACGGCATGGTTCGTCGTGCTTCTGTAGAAAAACATGAGCGAATTGCACATCTGATGGATAAGATTGAACTACTGCAGGGCGATCTTTTAGATCAAAGCTCTCTTGCTTCAGTCATACGCGATTCAAAACCATCTGAAGTGTATAACCTTGCTGCCCAAAGTTTTGTTCCTACCTCTTGGGCACAGCCAACATTAACTGCTGAATTTACAGCAGTTGGAGTTACCAGAATTCTTGAAGCTATTCGAACAGTGGATCCATCAATTCGGTTCTATCAAGCATCATCATCAGAGATGTATGGAAAGGTTCGCGAAACTCCTCAAACAGAAGATACTCCTTTTTATCCTCGCTCACCTTACGGTGTTGCAAAAGCATACGGTCATTACATTACAGTGAATTACCGTGAGAGCTATAACATGTTTGCGGTTTCTGGAATTCTTTTCAACCATGAATCACCAAGAAGAGGTCTTGAATTTGTTACAAGAAAAGTTACTGATGGTGTTGCCAAGATAAAACTCGGTAAAGCTAAAGAACTTCGCATGGGTAATCTTGATGCAAAACGTGACTGGGGGTTTGCTGGTGATTATGTAAAAGCAATGTGGTTGATGCTGCAACAAGACAAAGCTGATGATTATGTTATTGCTACAGGACAAACGTATACTGTTGAGCGTCTTGTCGAAGTCGCCTTTAGTCATGCAGGGCTTGATTGGAAGGAATTTGTAAAATTAGATGAGCGATTTATACGTCCAGCAGAAGTTGATCTTTTAGTAGGTGATCCTGCAAAAGCATTGAAAGATCTCGGTTGGAAACCTGAAGTATCATTCGAACAGATGATCAAAATGATGGTCGATTCTGATCTAGAGATTCATAAGAAAAAGTAAATAGGTTTTTGTGAAGAAAGCACTTGTCACTGGTGCATGTGGGTTTGTTGGACCTTATCTGATTAAGGAATTACTAGCCCATGGGTATGATGTTACTGCTACCTATGTGATTGAGCCTAAAGTACGAATACAGAACACTCGATACGAAAAACTTGATATTCTCAATTTTGCAGAATGTTCTCGAGTCCTTTCTGATGTAAAACCAGAAGTGATCTTTCATTTAGCTGGAATTGCTTTTGTACCTGAAGCAGAGAGTAATTTTGAAAGAACACTTCAGATAAATGTTGCAGGTGTAAATAATATTATCCGGATTCCATTTCTATTGGATTATCCTACAACTTTTGTTTGTATTAGTTCTGCTGAAGTGTACGGAAAAATTGATACCACAGATCTTCCTTTAAACGAAAAACATATTCCAAAACCACAAAGTAATTATAGTCTTTCAAAATTATACGCAGAACAGCTTGTTCAAAAGTATGCTGAACGAAGTAAGCTGATTACTCCAATAATAGCTCGCCCATTTAACCATATTGGTGCAGGACAAGATCCCAGATTTGTTGCCTCAAGTTTTGCAAAACAGCTTGCAGATATAAAAAACGGGAAAGCAGAGCCTCGTATTAAAGTAGGAAACTTAGAAGCAGAGCGAGATTTTAGCGATGTGAAAGATATTGTTCGAGGATACCGACTTGCAGCTGAAAAAGGATCTGGAACTTATAATTTCTGTTCAGGGCGTCCGCTCAAAATTAAAACCATCCTTGAAAAATTAATTAGTATTAGTGGTCTTTCTGTTGTGATTGAGGAAGATCCAGAGCGGATGCGACCTGCTGAGACTCCGACGATTTATGGTAGCTTCGAGAAAGCAAATAAGGAACTTGGATGGCAGCCGACTATTGAGATAGATGATACTCTTTCGGATCTGTATCACGGCTGGTTATAGAAAAATCTAATTAACCTCTAAGAGAGACACCGTAGGTACAAGGTAACTCGGATTTTATAATACTTTTTTTGTAGGTTACTTCATATTGAAAGTTACCCTGTACCAAACATATCTTCTGAACGGCTCTAGCTCTAATCCTCGAGGCATAGGCCCCCAAGTGCCTGGTTAGTAGTTCCTATCTGTTTGAAATATCAGGGGAAATCTCTGGCTAGGAATTCTAGAGCCAAAAATTCAGAGGTTTTAATCAAGAATGTTTGACTATAGAGAACATTGATGAGTTTATTACACACTGATCCGAAATGTCTTTAGTATATTCTACCGGACATCGAATTTTTAAAATTACTAAATCTATTTAATGGAGATATTTGTGAAACTAAATTGTAAAATGCTCTCACTTGTTCTTATAGCTGCTGTAGGGGTTCTCCCTTCGATTGCTTCTGCTCAAGTAAATACTGTCGGGTTCTGCGTAAAGCCTGGAAGTCGCAATTCCTTTTACCCAATTGTCAATCGTGCAACTAAATGTAGAGACGGTTTTGTAAAAGCGCTTCTACCAACTCAAACTCCTAGTCTGGATTCATTACAAACTGGTCCAACTGGTCCACAGGGTGCAACAGTTCCACAAGGTGAGACCGGAGCACAAGGTCCACAAGGTCCAACTGGAGCAAAAGGTGATGCAGGATTAGTTAACTTAGGATCTTGTACACAAGTATCTGCATCAAGAACTGGTTCTGGCGAAGAGACTCAAAAAGTTTATTGTTCAGAAGGCAATTTCATGTTGTCAGCATCATGGGATGTGTCTAACCAAGCCACGGCTACTACTTATAAGAAAGATCTTTTCTCTACAACTCAAAGTGGTCCTTATAACTATCCAGTTGGTGTAGAGGTCAGAGCTTATCAATTAGCTGGTCAGTACACACTTAATGTTACTGCTACTTGTTGTGCAGCAACTTTAGGGAATAATAACTAATTACTTTCCATAAGTTAAACCTCATAACCCCCCATAACTTTTTCAGTTACGAGGGGTTTTTTTATGTTCCCAATAGTCTTTCCATTTTATTACTTTTTAGCAGGCAAAACAGACGCTCATCTCTTTCTGGTGAACTTGGATCTGATTGTTCTGTGCAGCCAAAAGATTTTTAGCATAATACTTCCCATCCAGTTCGTTCAAACAATCTTATTAATCCAGCTCGTGAGAAAACCCAATAGTTCGTCGAATCATTATTGGCTTCCGTTGGACCTAATAGATATGCAACGGGGACATTCGCTAATTGCTGCTCAAATCCATCTACAACCTGAAATACTTTTGTACTAATAAGGCAATACTGACTGCGTAGTGCTAATTGCTCGAGAATATAAAAAGGATTTTTTAAATGATATAACAGTCCCAAAAATACTGTTAAACCATAGGTGTTTTGAAGATTAAATTGACTATCCAAATTTTTTTCTAATATTTGAGTTGAACTACTGAGCTCCGTGTGAAGGGTTTTAAGTCCAACGAGTCCATTAAAATTTGTAGCTGAGTAATCACAAAAGTCTACTCTATAACCTAAAGTCTCTAATAAAAAACCGAAATGTCCATCTGCACAACCTAGGTCGAGTACAGGTTTATCACCAATAAGAACATTGAGGTCTCTAAATGGAGCAGTCAGTAACGTATCAATATGATTGAAATTTGATAGGGTACCATATGGATACCAAGCAACATCAGAGATACGGTCAGTCACTTGACTACAACGGGCTGTAAATACAGGCAGAACCTCTTTTACAATATTTCCAATTTCCATAATTATTTCTCGGTGCTTTCTACACTCACGTAAAAGAAAAATCTAAAAACGCAATGCAGTAGCGATCATGGTTTTCAATGAGAAAGTTACCATGAGATGCTTGTTTAGAGTAGGAGATTAGTATTGAAGGCTATGAGGCAGGTTTGTCGATGGATGTTAAATGGTGGCTTGTGATGCAAAATTTCCTCGGGGTGAATTCAATTCTTACAACCCTTAACTTAAGTACAAACTTTTCTGAAGTATTCGCTGAGCTTTCAAAGCAAATCGGGAAAAAAGAAGCTCAAAACTATCTTGAGTCAACATTCATGGAGGTGAGACAGCAATTCAGTCTTTTAGATCTTCTTCAATAGAGGACGTGCACGTGTAGGAAAAAAACTCGAATAAAAGCAAATTCTAGTTCAGGGTTGTGGAATGTCATTGAAGAAGCCAGATTGCTGCTTAACATTGATTTTAGAAATAACTCTCATCATAAGGAATAAAAGTAGGCTCTCTTATAGGAGCCGCATTGGACTTAAATGGTTCAGGTCTACGCTCAAGGGGCAGTTATCCTACGGTGCGTAATCTTACACTTCAAGGTATTCTTAAACACCAAAGATCTGAAACTAAAGTAGGCGCTGTATACATGACCAAAAGCATTGTTCCATCATTTTATAAAAGGACATCAACCTTCGCACTTGTTTCTATTTTATTTTTAACGAGTTGTGGCGTACTAAAAAAGAAAGAGCCAGATCCAACATTAGATTTTTTAAAAAAACCTTTAACCCAGGAGCAGTCCCAAAAGTTAACGGGTGAAGTAGGGGGCAATTTCTTGTATGGGCAAGGGTTCGGGGACTTCCTTATAAACATAGGTGGAATACTAATAACCCCTTGGTATGCACTTTATGTGCTAGGAAACGCCGCAATATCGGTGGCAGACTACGAGCCTCTTTATATTACAAATCTTCTCCCCAATAAGACAAAATCCGGTTACGATGCAGTTTATAAAACTGTCGCCAGTGGTCCTGGGAGAGGTGCTGCGCTTATTGGTAATGAACCTTACCGAACAGAAGAGATAATCAAAGAGCGGTATCGAAAACTCTTGAACAACTAGAAAATGCAAAAGATGAAAAAAGTTGGACTAGTACTTAAACCGAAACTGACACAAGCAAAATCACTTGTGTTTGATCTTGTCGAATGGCTTAAACGTGAATCGATTCCATTGGCAATGGATCCAAGAACAGCTTTGTTGTGCCGTGAATTTGGAATAAATGATTTTCAAGAGCTTCCTGACTTAAAAAGTGTTCCTGCAGAATGTTCACATGTTATTTCGATTGGTGGAGATGGTACATTGATTGGTGTTGCTCGACTTGTCGCAAGTGATAAGACGGTGATGATAGGAGTTAACTTTGGAACTCTTGGTTATCTAGCTGAAGTAAGTACAAATCAACTTTTTACAATGCTTGACCAGATCAAAGATGGAAAAGCCAAAACGGCAACACGAAATATGCTCTCTGCTCGTTTGAAAAACGATCAGAAAAAAGTGCTGTGTGAAACTCAAGCTTTAAATGATGTTGTTATTAAAGGTGGTACAGAGAATCTTTTAAATCTTGATGTGACTATTGATGGTGCACCACTTGCTCGAATTCGAGCTGATGGACTGATACTTTCAACGCCAACAGGTTCTACTGCTTATTCATTGGCTGCTGGCGGTTCAATTGTTCATCCTGATTTATCGGTCATCTTGCTCACACCAATCTGTCCCCATTCGTTGACGGTACGCCCGTTAATTTTGCCTGGTAACAGTGTGATTCGTGTCAGTGCGAGTGATTCAAGTGGAACAGTGATGATGATTGTCGATGGGCAAGAGCGTATGCCACTTCCAAGTAATCAGATTGTAGAAGTAACTGAATCCAAAACGGTGGTGCGACTCGCACACGTAGAAGGCCTTTCATATTTTGATCTTTTAACAGCAAAAATAAACTGGGGGATTCCAAACCGTGCTCACTGAGTTACAAATCTCTAATTTCGCAATCATAGAGAACCAATCAATTCGCTTTGAAGAAGGATTAAATGTTCTGACTGGTGAAACAGGTTCAGGTAAATCGATAATTCTTTCTGCATTAGAACTTATCTTAGGTGGACGTTCTTCCATTCAAAATATCAAAACAGGTCATGAATCCCTAGAAGTGCATGCACATTTTGATCTGTCAAAATTATCTCCTGAAAAAATCGCAGAGCTTCCTGATATTGCGCAAACAGAAGAGCTAGCGGTTAGTCGCGTTCTTTCTAAAAATGGACGTGGAAAAGTTTATATAAATGGCGCAATAAGCACCGTTGGTGTGCTGCAAGAGATCGGCAATCGTTTTATTAATATCTGTAGTCAAAGTCAGCAGATCAAACTACTTCTTCCTGAATTTCATTTAGAGTTGCTTGATGGATTTCTTCAGGAACAGAGTCTGCGAGAAGAATACAAAATAGCATTTCAAAAATGGAGCGAGAAAAATAAGGAACTTTTAGAGCTCCAGAAATCCTATGCAGACAAAGAAGCTCGGCAAATTTGGCTTGAAGAAACGGTATCAGAACTTTCTTCAATAGAAATTCACGCGGGTATGAGAACAAGCCTTGAGGAGCAATATAAAAAGTATTCACTAAAGACAAAGCTACAAGATTCTCTACAGCGTGCTCAACAAAGTTTTGAAGATGAAGATGGGCTTCTTTCTGCACTTTCAAAGGCGATGCACACTATTTCTGACTTATGTAAAATCGAAACAGGATATAGCGATGCTTTAGAATCTCTTACAAAAGCGAATGAATATATATTTGATGCTGATAAATTTCTAAAGAAAAAATCCATAGACCTTTCAGAAGACGACCTTGAAGAACTCTCTGAAAAGTTAACAATTCTTTCTCGATTAGAAAGAAAACATAAATGCGATGATGCGGCACTTGAAAAGCTACTTGCTGCTTCTAAAGAAGAATTAATTCTGCTCAGTAATAGTGAATCCTTGTTAAAAAGAGCTTCGGAAGTTTCTGCGCTCCAAGCTACAGCAGAAAAACTAGCTCAAACACTTAGTCAGAAAAGAAGTTTCGCTGCAAAAAAACTTGCCGATCAAGTTTCAAAAGAGCTTTCAGAGCTCAATATGTCAGGCGCTAAACTTTCTGTCTCAATTAAGAAGAAAGAGTTATCTTTGTTAGGTATTGATGATGTCGAGTTTTTACTTTCGTCTAATCCGGGTGAACCACCAAAGCCGCTGCGTGCAATCGCATCTGGTGGGGAACTATCACGAATCATGCTTGTACTTAAAAAAATACTCCGTGATCGATCTGGGGTGAATGTATTGGTTTTTGATGAAGTTGATACTGGGATATCAGGTGGTGTTGCTCGTGCAGTTGGACAGAAGTTAAAAACTTTATCGAAAGATTCTCAGGTTATCTGTATTACGCACCTTCCGCAGGTAGCATCATATGCAGATCATCATTTGCTTGTAGAAAAATTGGGTACGAAAAAAGTAACTACGAGTGTCCGCGAACTGAACAAGAAAAATGAGCGGGTAGAAGAGATAGCCAGAATGCTCTCTGGTTTTGAAGTAACAGCGAGCAGCAAAAAGTCTGCTGAAGAGCTTATTGCTACGGCTGTCTAGGGTTATAATCTTAAGAACTTGCAAATATCACGACTATCACTGTGCGGTAGAAAATAATTGAGTACATTTTAGTAACGCGAAGGTCGCGGGGTTAGCGAAGGCTGGAATAAAATACGTGGGGTTCGT
>JBIKWN010000009.1:0-66569 GCA_044356295.1 Bdellovibrionota bacterium | reverse complement strand
ACGCGATGGTCGCGAAGTCCGCGATGTATTTAATCATATCCTTCGCTTACTTCGCGACCTTCGCGTTACTAAAGATATCTTCAATTACGTTCTACCCGGCTGTAAAGAGATTAAAGCTCAGTAAAATAGGTATATTTCGTATATAATTCGATATAGAAATATACTAGAATAAAGGGATGTTACAAAATCCTAATAGGTTTTACTGCACAGATCCGCGTATTTTATTTATCGACATGAACTCGTTTTTTGCGAGCGTTGAGCAGCAAGAAAATCCTCAGTGGCGAAATGCTCCTTTAATCGTAGCTCCTATTGATACTGATGCGACCTGTGCCATTAGCGTTTCGTATCAAGCTCGAGTCTTTGGCATTAAGACTGGAACCAGTGTGCTCGAAGCGAAACACGTTTGTCCTTCTGTTCGAGTCGTTGCAGCTAGACCAAGATTGTATGTCCAGTACAGCCGAGCAATTATTGAGCTACTCCATCATTTTTTTGTAACAATTACAGATCTTTCGATTGATGAAATGTCTTGTGTCCTTTGCCCATCGCAACAATCGATTGAAGGTGCAAAAAATGTTGCTCAGAGAGTTAAGAATTTAATTAAAAAAGAATTAGGTGAAGCAATTCGTTGCTCTATTGGAATAGCACCAAATGTATTTTTAGCAAAAGTAGCATCTGATTTTGAAAAACCAGATGGATTAACAGTTTTTTGTGGTGACTATACAGGAAAACTTTTCTCCCTCGAGCTTCAAGACTTGCCAGGTATTGCCAGAAATAATGCAGCACGCCTTCGTGCGCATGGAATATTTACTGTTGAAGATCTTTGGAATGCCCCATTAAAAAAACTTCGCCAAGTTTGGGGTGGAACCGTCGGCGAGCGTTGGCATTATATGCTTCGAGGTAATTTACATACGGACTACGGTGTATACAGTCACGGACCAAAAAAATCTGTTAGTCACTCGCATGTACTACCACCGACACTTCGAACAGAGCAGGGGGCAAAAGATATGCTCCTTCGTCTTGCTGCAAAAGCATTAAAAAGGCTAAGAGGATACGAGCAAACTGCAAAGTGTTTCGGCTGTTCGATTAGTTTTAGAAATAGGGAAGACAGAAGTAAACGATATCGGTGGGAAAAGCACATAGTTTCTTTTTATAATGCCAATGATGATATCTGCTGGCTCCCACAGATTGAAGCTCAGTCAAAAAAACTTTTTGTAGATCCTCAGTATTATCCGATGAAAGTTTCTATTTATTTTTTTGGACTCTGCGATCAAAAAGGACAACAACTTTCATTTTGCGCAGATCGAACACGGTATACAAATCTTTTTAAATGTATCGACGCCATGCAGGATAAATATGGATGTACAGCTCATATTGCTCAGATATTTCACCTTATGCATCATGCGCCGTTTCGGATCTCTTTTAATAGTCCTTCTAGGTTAGATGAGAAGGGGTAAGTTTTTTGATAGCTATAAAAAATTATCTAAATCTAGCTTAGACAAAAGAGTACTCCACTGTTTTACGACCAAAAACATCAAGTACGTTCAAATTTCTAGAGAGGCAAATATCGAGCCTGCCGTATCCTTTTTTCCTAAATGCGCTACCGGTGTCTACTACTTTAAAAGGAATATGATTAACACCTAACTCAGCGAGGCGTTTTTCATATCTTGGATCATCGGCATATTTCTTATTCGAATAAGACTCTTCACTTTTTGCGGATCAGATCACAATCCTACGTAGTTCTAGTTGTTATAAACTTTATTCTATAGGTTCTAGGTACTCTTTAAATAGTTGCTCAAGTTTCTCTTGCCTAGAAAGTTGCGCATCAAAAAGAATAAATATTTTTTCACCTTCCTTCGAAAGAAAACAATACGTGTCTATATCATCCCAGTGGTTATTACCTGCGTAATCGAAGACTATAATCTCTCCAACAGGCAATATTCGTTGCTCAGCTGTCTTAATGGTAGGTGAAGATTTCAAAAGTTTAAATCGAGAGCCGTGTTTCAATCCAGCCTCATCGTCGCTATAAATTCGTGTCATCGTAGTTTAGTTTGGTGCATGGTGGTTAAATGCACCAGACTGTATAAGCCAAACGAAACTTCTACTCATTCTAAAAAATTCCATGGATTAAAATTCTGGAAATAACGGTGACGCTACTGCTCTGTAGAAAACATAAACATTTTCGTAATCCTCCTTCGTGTCCTTCGCGTTATTTTTCCTCTTATATATAACCCTAAAATTTAACGAGAAGGCGACAGAGAAGACGAACGAATATTTTTTCTACAGAGCATGACGCTACCTGTTTGTGAATAAAAACGGGTGGCGTCACCTTTATACTATAACAATACTTTTGCTACCGAGAATATAGCTTTCGAATACGAATAATCAGAACTTATTGTTGTCCAGTTTACGCACAATTTTCCAACGAAAAAGAAATATGCACAAAACTAACAAGGGCAGCATTACAGGCCAGTTCACAGAAATAAATGCATGACGTAATTTGGATCTGTCCTCTGAGGTACAGAAAACATCTTTGGAGCCCCATAATATACGTGCAGACTTTGTATCGAGAAAGAAAACATTAATGTTGCAATCTCTAGCAAAAAAGCAAGTTTCAGAGGCCAAATTATTAACAAAAGGAGTGCCGCGATCTCCAATAGATTGCTCCTCAAAAGGAGCAGCACGCATCCTTGTTCCTACTGGTCCTCCGCAAGCATGGGCAAGATATGGCGTAAGTAACAAGGGCAAAGTTACATAGATTAATCTAAACATCTGATCATGGGGGTATACGTTTAAAAGCAGCAGATTCTAACCCAAACCAAAACCTTAATCATGAACAAAATTTCAGAGGTTAGAATTCTGCGTGGCGTTGATTGTTGTCCGCGAGCCCTATGTCACACTCAATCACAGAAGTGTCATCACCTCGAATTTCCTCAATAGAAATTTTATTCACTATACAGCTGAACGTTTCTTCAATTTTACAACAGTCCTCATAGGCCTGATGTAATTTTGCTATGTTAGTAAATCGTCCTACCGTCAGGTGAGGTACGTATTTTATGGAAGTGTTTAAATAGGATGAAAGTAGCCCCTTGTACAAGGCTATATGCAAATTAATTAATCCTATATCTCCTTCAAGTACATTCAAAAATACGTACTCTTCATCTTGAATCGAAAAGCCTTGAAGCTGAAGAGGGAATGCCGTGATATCTGCAAGACTATTCTTAAGATCGCCAACAATTTCGTCTTGAGTTAAGTCTGAGTCGAAGGGAAAAACTAGCGTTACATGCGGTGCCACTTTTTCCGCTAGCGGATCATACTTTGTACGAATGTCATGTATGACATGTACATTTGTAAACTCAGGAAATATTACGATTGATCGTTTCATGGATTAAAGCGGACAACGTTTCGATGAGAAGTTTTGCACTAAACCGAATCTTAGTCTAACCACTGGATTATATAGTGCAAAATCTTACTCGATCGTTTTGTTATGCGCTCATCCTAGAACTTCAACTTCAAGACCAGGTCCAGAATTATATGATATTCTATATCGTTCCAATATACTGGACTCGTTAAGAGCAACAGCGCGAAGAGCACGCCCTTCAACACCATAACATACTACTAAACCTTCTGAGCCACCCTCTAACCATAGTTCAGCCCCTACATCAACGTGAAAAGGTATCTTCTCCCCAATTTGTACTGGTTGTTTATTGATGGTGTAGCCATTGGGTGAATGCTCAATTGTTGCATGAGAAAAAATCATTAATCCCATCATATAATGAAAGGAATATTCGCCGGGATGATTGACTACTATAGTGCGACGAAGATCCACCTCATCAGAATCTGGATGCATAAAATCAAACTTCCATGTATCCTCACATTTCTCAATCAATATATTTCCCACCCCAATCTGAACTTTACCAAATGATTGAATCTCATTACCGTCAGCCAGAAGTGAGCCACTTTTATCTAACTTAACATTCACTGAATCGGGGGCGAAACGAAAGCTACTTCCTTGAAACACGGCAATACGGGTTGAGTTTACTGGTATTGTCTCTTCGATAAGCCCCGTTTCTGGGGACTCAAACATAGCAACAATTTGTTCGCCTTGCCTTCTCGTTCTCAACTCACCGCGTGATTTAGTAAGTTTTAATTCTAATTGAAAGACATCACCCTCATTAAAAGGTTTATTATTAAGAAGAACTCCATCAGGAGTGATTTCAATAACAGCGCATGTAACTTTACTTTGGTCGCGTATCTCTTGAAGTCTTCTTTCAATGAAGGATCCAATCTCAGTTTCTCTGGAAGTTTGATTGCTTGGTTCCTGGCTCTGATGCATCTATTGTTCTTCTCTCTTTATTTAATTTGCTAGTAGTTATGGGGGAAAAACACTATATGGCGCATAACGTTTGCCTGATGTGGGCGCGACCAAATCAGACTTTTAAACAACCACAACCCCGCGCGGTCGCGCCTCACCATCGAGGCATTTGTTATGCGCGGATATGTTTTAGAACGCCTTGCCCAATATGTAATTCCATGAGCGTTTTTAAATCTTCAGCTTTGTTTACAATCAAATCACATGTTTGTGGACGACGAAAAAGCCCTAAAACTTTAGGTCCCCAGATCTGTAAACGATACTCTTCGTTGCCGTGAAATCCATTTTTTTGCTCAAGCGCTTCTATCTTTATTACATGTCTAGAAGAATTAATTCCAATAAACTTATGTGGGATTGTGATAATTGCCTGTGCACGATCTATTACATCATCGTTCATATCTAATGCCTGCGCACTAGGATCTACAATGTGTTTAGAGATCGCCTTAAGACGCGCTCCGCTTTGCAGAAGCGACTTGATCGAAGGTTGCTCATTAATAAAACCAAGGATACCCAAAGTAGGTGAAGTAGTTTGGCGCACAATGCCAAACGGGGTTCCCGAATGCATCGCTTCATCCGTTCCACCTCCAGGGGTTTTAACAACTACCTTGCCAAAGATGTTCATAATAAGTCTCCACTTTAAAATTCATTTTAGGTTATAAGCTCTAACTAAAAAATGTGACTTAAGCGTATAACGTTTAAACGCACCAGATTGTAACCCAAACGGGACTTCTATACATGCAAAAATTTCATGGGTTACAATTCTGCGTGGCGTTTTTTGTTACACACGTTTAGTCATTCCATAAATAGCAAGGTAAATTAAGCGCATCAACCACTAAACCAACGCCATTAAATCCACCATCATTGAGGACAGTTGAAATAGCTTTAATAAGCGCTGCTCTATGTGCTTCAGGCAAATCTTCAAACGTAGTGCTTGCTAAATCAACTTTGACTTCATCTACCTCAGAAACTAATCCTAGTTCGTTAGATGTATTCTGATGAACGAGCAAGTCGTAAATAGCTTTCGCGGCGGCTAACTGCAAACGCTCTTTTTTCAATTCAGGTTGTTGTGAAAGGTCAGTTACTACTATGTCTTCAATTTTGTGTTCCATATAAATCCTATCAAGTTTTAAATTTATTATCTGTGTTATGCGGGAAAATTTAAGTGTGTAACGTTTAAACGCACCAGATTCTAACCCAGAACAATTTCTTATTCATGCAAAAAATTCAGCGGGTTAGAATTCTGCGTGGCGTTTTTTGTTAGCCTAGCCCCTTTGCAGCTTTTAATGAATACCTTGAAATAAGCGCCCCGATTACTATTAATACTGCCGCAGCCCATGTTGCATATCCAATCGGAATCTTAAGATAAACGGCAGTAATTGTAAGAGATAGCCAAGGAATAAAATCGGCAAGCAGACTTAATGAATTCAGATTCCCTTTACGAGTTCCAATATCCCAGCAAACATTTGAAACGAAAGGAACCAAACTCAAATAAGTTAAAGGAATAATGACATCTAAGTCGAAATTGAGGTTCTCTCGATGAAACCAGGCGACGATTGTAAAGAAGATACCTATTGAGAGCATGATTCCAGGGATTTCTTCTCCTTTGGTACTAGTATCACTCCACCTTCTATTTAAGGCGGAGTATAACCCCCATGTGAATGCAGCAAAAAAAGCAAAAATGTAAGGCAAAGGCTGAATCGATACGGCAGTTTGATTTCCGAGTACCCCAGAAAAAAGTACTTCGATACTGATACCAGCAACAATCAATGTGGTTCCCAATATCAAAATACTCGTTCGAATTTTTTGCCTAAAAAGAATCAGTGAGAATAATAATGTAAAACTAGGCCAAAGATAGTTTAGTAAGATAACTATTGGATAATTAGCCAATGCGACCATGCCAATTGCAGAGTAAAGCAGTATGAAATAGCAAATATACATTGCTACCCTTAACGCAAACAATCTGTACCCAATAACTTCCCACCTCAGCGGATTCTTTTTACGAACAGATAATGACCATACAATTCCAATTAATCCACTTATTGAATAGGCGATTGCAACAGTTGTGTATGGGCCTATGTGATCAGAACACTGCTTGGCAAAGGGCAATGTCGATGCCCACAGGAATAGTGCAATAACCCCAATGCATGAGGCTTTATCAAAAGTGAATTTCATAGGCTAACGTTTGGATGAAAAGTTTACGCCCATATAAATCTTAATCAAGTCAAAAGGTTAAGCGGGCGTAAATCTTTTCGATCTTTTTGTTGTGCCTGGAATATCTATAGGTTTACTTTAAATTTTTCTAGAGTTTGTGAAAGGGCTAATGGAATCGATAAACTATTGTCAAGTCCATCTTGGACGCGTTTTGTAGCTTCGGTAAGTATCGCAGAATAAGATTTTCCGTCCACATCGGCACCATAAGTTATCTCTGGCCTTATGTCATTCAAGGACGCGGCAATTATCTTACCGGCTTTAAGTGCGGTCTCTGTATCGGATACATGCACTACAATATTATCGAAGCAATATTGAACTTGTCCAGAATGTCGCGGAATCTTAAGCGAAAAACTAATACCGGATTCAGTTAAAGATTTAATTACGTTACGAATTGTTTCAAGATTGAAATTCTTTTCTGCTTCAGGAATTGTTACATAAAGTTTTGGTTTAACAGCATCCGAAATCTGTACATTGTCCGCAGGCGAACTTTGAGTATTTTCGATTTTAAAGTGTAACCATCCATTTGACTTGCTGGGACAAATCCGGCTCATTCCTTCATCTTGTCTGGTATAGAAAAGAGGTTGTTGTTGACTCAATTCGATGTAGTTTGCATGATATTTATTGATATCATCTAACTGCTTTTCAAGAGCTGGATTTTTTTCTTCAAGGCGAACCCAAATTGCATCTTGTGGAGAATCAATAAAATCAACCCTTAGCTCAGGTCGAATAGTTTGCAGAGCGTATAAATGCTCTTCGTTAGAAACAGGGGGAATTGATACAGATAAACAATCGGCAAATTCAACTGGGCTAAGATGTGCAAAATCTACTCGATTTTCTTCGAAAAAGTTTTCAGGTTTTTGTTCTGTCACTTGTGCAGTATCTGAAAACAAGTGTGCATCTGGTCCTTCAGCTGAAGTATTTGTTCCGAATCCTATTCGAAAATCTGATCCGTCTAAGCGCGAACTGTCAGGCAAAGATAGTAGATGCTCACTGCGTCGGTCGGGACACTCGATCTCTCTTTTGCTTAAAAAACGTAATTCAGACATAAAACCTCAAATAGTAGAAGTAGTTATGTCTGTGCTTCGCGATATGTTGCATTAGATTTAAGTAGGAGGCACAACGTTTAAACGCACCAGATTGTAACCCAAACGAAACTTCTAATCATTCAAAAAATTCCATGGGTTACAATTCTGCGTGGCGTTTTTTGTTATCCCTTTTAGGAAACTTTTTCCTATCTTTCTACGATTATTGCTAGGTTATTCAAGCATTAGGCTTAGGTCAAAGAAGAAGTATACAATATGAAAGAACAATCTAATAAAAACCTCATAGTTCAGCAAAATCAGCTGCCACTTAAAGCAAATATTATTTCTATTCGTGGTCAAAGAGTCATTATTGATTCAGATTTAGCTGATTTATATGGAGTTAAAACAAAACGTCTTAATGAACAGGTAAAAAGAAATAGTACCCGGTTCCCAGCCGATTTCACGCTCCAACTAACCGAAACAGAAAAAGAGGAGGTGGTCGCAAAATGCGACCACCTTAAAAAACTCAAATTTTCAAGTACCCTTCCCCTGGCTTTTACAGAACACGGAGCAGTCATGGCTGCAACAGTTCTCAACAGCAAAGTTGCAATAGAAACTAGCATTTTGGTTGTGAGAGCTTTCATACATGCTCGAGAAATAATCTCTGAACATCGTGAACTAAAACAAAGACTTGAGAGATTAGAGGAGCGAGTTGCTCGCGGATTTCATGGGAATGAACAGGAACTACAGGCTGTTCGATTTGCAATTCAACAATTAATGGCTCCGTCTGCTACCAGTAAAAAGAAACCCATTGGATTTGGTAGAAAGGGATAACGTTTTGAATCAAAAGTTTCAGGCCAAACGGGATCTTAAGCAACCACAGACCTAAAGGCCTGAAATCTTTTGGATTCTTTTGTTAGGCAGCGTATAAATTATTATTTACACATACACCCACTATCCGGTATAATAACATAAAACATGGCAATTAAAAGCTTCAAGAATAAGGCAACTGAGGACATTAATTATGGTGTAACTTCAAAGCTATCGAGGAAGCTCTTGCCAATAGAGTTGCACGAAAAGGCAAAGACTAAATTAGCCAGAGTAGCTGCGGCTACGAATCTACAGGACTTCCAGGAACTCAAAGGAAACCGCTTTGAATTCTTAAAGGGTAACAGGAAGGACCAATGTAGTATTCGTATTAATGATCAGTTTAGGATTTGTTTTCATTGGGATGGTAAAGACGCGATTGATGTTGAAATCGTAGATTATCATTAAGCAAGTTGTGGAGAATAAAATATGAGCAAAAATGTAATTCATACAACCGCCGTACATCCAGGTGCAGTACTGCGCGATGAACTCGAAGAAATTGGCGTTAGTCAGTCTGCTCTTGCTGAACATATTGGAGTATTGCCTAAAACCATTAATGAGATTTGCCGTGAGAAGCGTGGGATTAGCGCAGAAATGGCAATGAAGCTTTCGCAATCACTTGGAGCAACGCCATACTTTTGGCTGAATTTGCAAAATAATTGGGAATTAAGTCAGGTAATAACTCTAAAGCGAAAAAGAATTCAGCCTTTAGCTGCCTAACGTTTTGGATGAAAAGTTTACGCCCAAAACAATCTTAATCAAGTCAAAAAGTTACGTGGGCGTAAATCTTTTCGATCCCATTGTTGTACGAATGGCACACGCCTACTGTATTTGTTCACGAAAATTATTGCTTAATTTTATTTGAAATTTTTCTTCAAAAATATCAAGAATTGTTGAAATATCGGCATTGCTTTTTGCAAGCACTCCAACAATATAGTTTTTCCCTTGTTGTTGTAATAACTCAGAAATACCGCTTTGCGCTGAGTCATACTGGTACTTCAGTGCATCAATCATCAATCTTTCTAATTCGCAATCAAACCCGTTTAAATTTGATTTCAACTTATTTTCGAAATCAGCAATCTCATTATCTTTCAAACTAATCGGATATATAACTGTCGCATGGTCATTTAAACGTCTAATCAATAACATACTGACTGGATCGACAATTATTTCGGCTTCCCCAAGCACACCCTTTAGAACTGCTTCTGGGGAAGATGCAGCTTCAAGAGGAAGGGTATTTTCGGCATTTAATTCTTCTCTTTTAATTTCCATTTCAAAGCTTTTTATTATTGAGATAATTTATTTCGTACAACGTTTAAAGTGTGCGGGAAACGGGGCAGCTAATCAATCGAAATCGCCAATGAATTTCGCGCCCCGTTTCTCCGTACGACTTTTTTGTTATACGCGGGGGTCACCACTAAATGGCAAATAAATACACTGCCAAGGTTCTGAACTTACGACTGAAGTAGCATGACCCGTTCCAGAAAGATCATCAGCAAGAATAAGACTTCCAGCCCCAAACTTTCTTGATTGGCCGTTACGAAGGCGTACTTCAATTTCGCCTTGTAGTGTTACCACCCATTGTCTTTGCGGAGCGTTATGCCATGGATAGTCATGGCCAACGTCAGTCTCGTTGAGAAGCATTGCAGTAGGTGCTCGAAGATTTGCAAACTGCTCAACGCCATCTCTTTCAAGTTTGATTTCCAGATCAGCAAAAGCTGACTCTCCTTTTTCGTTTGTATGAAGATGAGTTACGTGCATATTTTCTTTAAGCGTATAACGTTTGCCTGATGTGGGCGCGACCAAACCAGAACTTTAAACTACCACAACCCCGCGCGGTCGCGCCTCACTATCGAGGCTTTTGTTATGCTGATTATTCACTAGCGTTCAGCAACAAATATTTTTTGCACTCTGTTTGTGCCCAATTCCAATTCCCATTCGGGTCATCCCGAAAATCAGCCAATACTCCTTCCAGCTCTAACGCTTGAAAACGTAACTCGGTACTCACCCCTGGCATACGAAGCTCGAGAGTCTCGTCAGCACACAGTGGTACTAGGCATTCGAGAACAGTCTCAGCCTTGCCTCCAATTTGTTGATCTTCTTGCTCAGTAGTTTCTCGCTCCAGCCAATCATTGAGCGATCCAAGAAATGTTCGTACAACAAAGGCGATCTCATGTCTTGTTCTTAAATTCTTTGCAAGATCAGGATCGACAGGCTTTGCTGTCTCGTCAGCTACTACTTCTATGGCTGTTTCACTCATTATACTTCCTACTAAAACGGCATAACGTTTAAACGCACCAGATTGTAACCCAAACAGGTCTTCTAATCATGCAAAAATTGCATGGGTTACAATTCTGCGTGGCGTTTTTTGTTGTCCATTCTTAGATTTCATGCTCTCTTAGATCGACATCTACTATCATGTCTTTCCTACCTAATTCTAAGTTCAACTTGATAGATTCCTGAGCAGTTACTCCAAAGTTAGTCGGATTAGAAAGTTCGAGATGTGCACAAAGTAGAGTGAGAAGCGCTTCACGCTCTGCGTCCGTGGCTAGAGGGCCTGCAATATCTTTAATTGCATCGACCATTTGACCGATATTCATACGAGAGGGATCTTCTTTAACATGCTCTGCCATAATACGAACGGATTCAGTTTTATCATCTAACAACAAAACTTTTTCAGAGCCGCTTTTTCTTCGGATGCCAAACATACTTACTACCTTATTTTGATGGACAACATATAAGTGTACATGTTACCCAAATCCAAATCCCTAACCAACATCTGTGGTTAATATCAATAACCACAGATAAATAAACTCATTCAATTCAACAGGTTAGCCCCAAAGCATCATATACAATCCGTGGTTAATAAAAATAACCACAGATTACATTACAAATTCCCATCTGTGGTTATTAGTAATAACCACAGATAAAACAACTTTTTGAAAATTTTATCGAATACATACTTATGAATGATAGAACTAAAAAGTATGAACAGGGTGCAACTTCCGGAAAAGGATTATTCGAAGTCTGCCGAGAAACTCTTCGTGTAAAACATTACGCACTTACAACTGAAAAAAATTATCTACAATGGATTAGACATTACATCAAATTTCATGGACGAAAACATCCTCGTGATATCGGGACTACTGGGATTCAAGTGTTTTTGAACTATTTAGCTACAAAAAGAAATGTCTCTGCATCCACTCAAAATCAAGCACTCAATGCACTTATATTCCTCTACCGCCAAGTCTTATTTATTAACGTTGAAACTTTAACTGGTATCGAGTGGGCAAAAAAAAGGACCCATACGCCTGTAGTTTTTACTAGAGAAGAAGTTCAAAAAATTCTCAGCTGCTTAAAAGGTGCCAAGTTTATTATGGTAAGCCTTCTTTACGGATCAGGTTTAAGGCTAAGTGAAGTTCTCAGGTTGAGAGTCAAAGATGTTGACTTTGATCGAAAAGCAATTGTTGTTAGAGATTCCAAGAGTCAATGTGACAGAGTTGTAATGCTTCCCTTGGATCTAGTCGAGTTGATCAAAAATCATTTAGTAAAGGTCAAAGAGCTTCATGAGGCAGATCTAAAGGAAGGATTCGGTACCGTTGCGCTTCCAAATGCTCTTGCAAGAAAATACCCAAATCTAGATAAAACGTTTCGTTGGCAGTATGTATTTCCTTCTAAAAAAATCTCTAAAGACCCTCGTAGTGAGGCAAAGAGGCGCCATCATCTACACCCATCAATACTTCAGAAAATCCTAAAGGATTCACTCAAGAAATTAAATATTGATAAACAAGCTACATGCCATACATTCAGGCATAGTTTCGCAACACATCTTTTGGAAAATGGTGTAGATATAAGAACAGTTCAGACACTGTTAGGTCATACCGATGTAAAGACTACAATGATTTATACTCATGTATTAGCTAGTGGTCCAACTGGAACAAAAAGTCCACTTGATCTTTTAAGTAGTAAAGATCAGGGTATTAAAGAATCAAAAGCTACAGAACTAATTCAATTATTGATTAATATTTTAGATTCAAAATAAGGAAACTTGTATAGAGGAATAAGCGAATAGTATGGTATGAGCTTACTTTCTAACTACAAAAACATCGCATTAGAAAAAACTGAATTTGAAAAAATAATCATAGACGCGTTAAAAGGAGATGTAAAAGTAACTTACATCTTAATGGTACGCTGCAATTTAAAGCTCAAAGAGATCCTATCACTTCATCCATCTGATATTTGCCTCAAAAGACATATTCTGCTGATTAAACGTAAGAAACATATTATTCCGATCCAATTTCCATTAGAGCTTGCCGGAATTTTTAAGTTAAAACTGCTTCGAATGAGAAGGATTGAAAACCAACTTACATTTTTTTCTCAATCAAAAGAAAAGTATTGTTTGTTTTTTTCAGAGCTATTTTTTGCTCTCAATATACAAACGATTAACGAACAGACAAAAATTATATACGCTATCCTTGTTAAAGAGATCAATTATATTACAAGTCTACTGTCGACCAAACCACTTGCGCCGAATCGCCGCCTTCGTATCACGCCACCAAAATCGAAACGTCCTCCGTTTGCTATTAAGCCACAACAGATAGTAACCACCATCGGACAAAAAGAATTTTAAAATAGCAGCTCGATACTTAGGCATAAAACACGGTGCATGTGTGAGCATGTTAATTTCAGTTTTTAAAAACTGTTTTCCAGATTGTTTTGGCATTTGAGTACCAAATGAACCATACAAGGGTACTGGTTTTCCTTGACGTCGATGTGTTTCAATAATTCTGAAAGCTCGATACCTCTTTTCTGTAGCCATCATCCGATTACATGCTAGTGCTTCTTTTCTGGTTACATCCTTGATGACCAATTTTTTTTGCTCACGAATTTCATCACAGACAACCTTTCCACGTGCGGATCGAACTAATGCGAAACTCCACCCTTTTTGAAAATCTACTGTCTCATCTGGTGGTGACATCCAAGGATCGCCAACACTGATATCTGCATATTCGGCACTTGCATCAAAACAGGTTAGGCACCGCTTTGGACTGTACAAACGATACAAGATATTGATTATCTCCATTGAAGAAGGTCGATATCCTTTTTTATCTCCAAAATAGATTGGATACTTTGAACCATCTGCATAGGTTAAATGTGGGGCGCCTGGGTGTTTTCCAATTCTTGATGTAAATTTGGTTGCGTGTTTTGGTTTATCGCCCAATGTTTCCCAAATTATCTCGTACCCTTCATGTTCTACTGCAGCATGACAAAATAATCCGATCGTAAGAACGACTCTTTCTTTCAGTCTTGGATCTAATTCAGCAGCTTTTAAAAATCCATGAATCTGGCAAGGCAAACCAACAAGTGCATATTTACCAGGAATTGTTCGTAACTCTGAAAAAACTTGGTTTGTTGGTGAAATGGCATACTTTGATTTTACTGCACTTAAGATCTCTTCTCGAGTCCGTGCAACTATAGGCTTTCCTCGCCATAAAACATTTTCATCAGATGTAATACAGACAGCACCATCAATCTGCTTTGTATCCAAAAGGTGAAGTAAAATTGCAGTGACAACTCCACCACTTGTGGATTTTTCTTGGAGGTCACCTTCTATAGCATATCCAATGAAACTTTCTAAAAATTCACCATGGGTATCGGTAAGATCTACCGGTTTGCTGTATTGCTGCTGAGAAAATTTTTCAGCATTAAATTCATCACCAGGACAAACCTTTACACACAGATCACAGTCTGTGCATGATGATAAACTCTTTACTGTGGGATATCCGTCTGCACTTGTCTCTAATACGCCTGTAGGACATATACCGACACAGCTTCCACATCGATGACAAAGTCCTCCGTCAATAATGCGGCTTAAGCCACGAAGGGCCCTTGGCATATTTGAGCTTTCATCACGGGGCCATGAGAACGGAGCCAAAAATGCAGACTCACCTCGAAGAGGTGCTTGATTATTAAGAATAGTTAAAGAACGAGGTCGGGTCATGGTAGTGGAATCTGCCAGTTTACTACATGATTCCCTTTAAAAAAACAAATCAGTTCGATAGGATAGAGCTGCTGTGAATCAACCTGAAATTGCTGATCAAGAAACCTCTTCTGAACTATATGCTTCACGCTTTAGCGGCGGAATTGGTACTTTTTTTCTAGAAATTCAAGAAACAATTGTCAGCAAGATGATTAGCCTTACACAGCAAAGAACTCCTTCTGTTCTTGAAGTAGGCGGTGGCCATGGTCAGCTCCTAAACGCATATCAGAAATCAGCTGCAAAAGTCACAATTATTGGCAGTGATGATTTTTGTAAAAAAAGAATTCAGCACGCAATTGATGTAGGCGACGTCTCGTATATAACAGCCCCACTGAATCAACTTCCATTTCCGGATAAAACATTCGATATTGTAGTATCCATTCGATTACTTACTCACGCGCATGATTGGCAACGTTTAGTAAAAGAGATCTGCCGTGTATCGAATCACTCTGTCATTATAGACTACCCAAGTAGATTCTCATTTAATATTTTGTACACATTACTGTATCCACTCAAAAAAGCCTCAGAGAAAACTACGCGCCCGTTTGTCGTTTTTAGTGATAGCGAGATTAAGAATACATTTGCTGCTGAAGGTTTTATAGTAAAGCAACGAACACCACAATTTCTAATTCCTATGGTGATTTACCGAAAGTTAAAATCCCCTTTGATCGCTTCGGTTTTTGAAAAGATATTTCGCACTCTCTATTTGACTCAATTTTTTGGAAGCCCCACCCTTATTTGCTTTAGTCGTTCATGAAAAAAAAATTCTCTCTATCATCACTTGGTATTCTTTTCTCATTTATCAAGCCCCATCGAGGTAAGTTTATTATTGCTATGATATCGCTTGGTCTCGGCAGTGGAGTTAACCTTTTATTTCCCGAAATTATTAGAAGAGTTCTCAATTCACCTTCGTGGACTGACTTTTCTTCACATCCGACACTCCTTGCCTTAATCCTTATCGGACTTTTTGCATTTCAAGGTATCTGTTTCTATATCCGCATTTTATATTTTGGAATCATTGGTCAACGTGTTGTTACAGACCTTAGGTCTCAATTTTTTGATCGGCTTATCAAAAGTCCTATCTCTGAATTCGACACTCACCAATCAGGAGATCTGGTATCACGGCTTATGAACGATACGAGTCTTATTCAAGATGCTGTCAGCATTAAGCTTTCTGTGCTTATTCGGTATTCATTACAGATAATCGTAGGCGTCATATTGATGGTTTGGATCTCTTGGGCCCTCACCGTTGCAGTTCTTGCAGCACTCATTGTTCTAACTTTTTTCTCTATTTATTTAGCAAAGAAACTTCGAGCATTTTCTAAAGCACTTCAAGAAGAAATTGGTCATGCTTCTGGACTTGCAGAAGATGCATTTTCTAGTATTCGAGTTATAAGAGGCTTTAAACGAGAAGGGTTTATTAGTAAGACGTTTTCTTCGATCATGGAGAATACTTTCCAAATCGGTCTCAATAGAACATCTCTGAGTGCTTTTTTTCAATCATTTGTAAATTTCCTATTAAATGGTTGTCTTGTCTTAGTTCTTTTATACGGTATTTTTCTTACGTCTCAATCAAAATTACTTGTGGGTGATTTGACGGCATTTTTGCTCTACGGCGCTATTGTGGCGGTTTCATTCGCATTCACGACTTCATGTATTGCAGAGCTCGCTGCAAGTGTGGGAGGGGCTGATCGTGTCCTTTCATTTATCAATAATAGTAATCAAATCGATCAGAAATCACTTCCAAAACATGGTGGTGGAAAAGTCATTACCAATGCCCCAACTGTAAATTTTCGCTCTGTTTCTTTTCAATATCCTGGACGAAGTGAGTACGCACTCAATGATGTTTCTTTTTCTATTCCTGCTGGTAAAAAGACTGCTCTTGTCGGTGTCTCTGGTGCTGGAAAATCAACTGTTGTAAATCTGCTTTTAGGTTTCTATGAACCATCCAAAGGTGAAATTACCTTTGATGGAATGGCACCTCATGAAATCGCTGATAAAAATGAGTTTATTTCTTTTGTCCCCCAGGATCCTCGTCTTTTGAATTTTTCGATTTACGAAACAATTCGGCTCGGTGATGAAACAATATCAGATGAAACAATAAAGAATGCCTTAGACGCTGTTGAAATGAGCACAATTATTGATTCGCTACCTGAAAAATCAGATACAAAGGTCGGAGAAGGAGGAAATTTTTTAAGTGGTGGTCAACGTCAACGTATTGCTATCGCCCGAGCCATTGTTCGAAATGCAAAGATGTTAATTCTTGATGAAGCAACCGCATCACTCGATAGTAACAACGAACAACTGGTACATACTGTACTCGACTCACTTCCCTTCCCTGTTACACAGCTTATAATTTCTCATCGATTAAGTACTATAAAAGATGCCGATTTTGTCATTGTGTTAGCCCATGGAAGAGTCATACAACAAGGTTCCTTTACCGAACTTTCGAATGTTGAAGGATTCTTCAGAGAATACATACGTCTTCAAACCCTTATCGAAGTACCCTTAGAGAAAATATCATGATTGATACAGCACGCATTCTCATAATTGAGGACGACCTTAACTTTAAAAAACTTTTAGAAATCCGTCTTAAAAGTATCATCCCTTCAATTGAAATTGATCACTTTAGTTCGATTCAATCAGCGATTGTATTTCTTGAAGCACATATAGAAACGCATATTGATCTTGTTGTTCTAGATCAACATCTTCCTGATGGAAGAGGTTTGCAACTTCTTACAGATGGTCATTTGGAAGGTCGTTCAGTACTGTCAGTCAGTAGCGATGATAATCCAGATATACCTGCTGAAAATATTAAAGCCGGTGCTGCTTTCTTCTTAAGTAAAACTCAGGTTTCACAACCTCTTTTTAAACCGCTCATTCATGCAATCATTGAGCGTGGAAAATTTGAAACATCTCTTAAAAAAGTAGAACTAGACCTTGCTGTATCTGAATCGGTAAAAACATTAGTTGATACCCTTCGTCATGAAATCAATAACCCGCTTGGTGCAGTTTTAGGTGGTGCTTTTCTTTTAAAATGTAATCCTGATGCTAATAAGGAACAAATCGAAGCTGCCGAACTGATTGAACAAAGTGGTCAACGAATTAAGCATGTCTTAGATCAAATTGTTAAAGCAAGTGAACAACGAGCTGTCTCTAAATCCGATACAAAAGTCTTTCACATTCCAGGGGACAAGTCTTGGCAGAAATAAATAGTTCTGAATCACTTGTTAGACTATCTGAAATCAGTAAATCTTTTGATTCGTCTGCTGGTACCATTCAAGCACTTCGATCAACGTCATTTTCAATTTATTGTGGTGAATCCATAGGAATTTTTGGTCCATCTGGTGCTGGTAAGAGTACGCTTTTAAATATACTCGGTCTTGCAGAAACACCTACGACTGGTGATTTATTTTTTGAAAATCAACGTATTGAATTTCAATCAGAAAAATCACTGATTTCATATCGTCGAAATTTTTTAGGGTTTATCTTTCAGTACTTTAATCTGATTCCAAGTATGACTGCGTCAGAAAACGTCATGCTCCCTCTTCTGCTCCAAGAAATGCCATGGGAGCATGCTCACGTAAAATCAGTTGAAGCCTTACAAGAAGTGGGCCTCTCACATCGTGTAACTCATAAAGCATTTCAACTCTCAGGTGGAGAGATGCAACGAGTCGGAATCGCGCGGGCACTCGTGCATAAACCAAAACTAGTGCTTGCCGACGAACCGACGGGGAATCTTGATTCAAAAAATGGCTCGGCCGTTCTTGATCTTCTTCGTGAAGTTTCAAAAAGAGGATCAAGCTTTGTTATGGTCAGTCACTCCCAAGACGCACTCAAGATCTGTTCACGACTTATCTCTCTTACCGATGGAGTCGCTTCAACGTGATTCGTTTTTTGCTTTTAGCAACTCGGCGCCAGATTCAACAACATATATTTAAGACAATGCTTCAAATATTTGCTGTATCAATAGCAGCATGTTTGGTATTAAGTGTTCGAATCTCTGGTAGAGAAAGCATTTCTGCATTCGATAGTTTAAGTCGAGTAAGTAAAAATGAATGGAAATATGAAATCCGACACGTAAGTGGTGTCATTCCAGACTCATTTTTATCTTATCTTTCTCAAAGCAGTATGACGAATATGCTCATTGCTAGGGAAAGTATCGAAATAATTCAAAACCAAAATCTTCGGATTCTTTCAATAATTGTTTCAGACAAAAACAATCAAAATATTCTCAGTGATTATCCTGATGCTACATGCCTTGTTAAGAAAGGAATTTCTTTTTCCTGTGAGAAGAAGCAAGAGCTAGAAACCTTACCGTATGATGTTATTAAAATTGGAGCATCAACCCAGAAACCATCTTTTATTGCCCTTTTTGATGAATCAATTGCTGACTCTATCTCACTTCTTCCACAGTATTTTCCGGGGTTACTGATTGAAACCAAGCAAGATAAATTTAGCAGAGCTGAAAATATTACCTTTGCATACCGTTCGAATTTAAATTTCCTCATCCTTCTTTCAGTATTTCTAACATCTTTTGTTGTTTTTTCTTGTGCCCTTCATGGATATACACAGACAAAAAAACTAATTATTTCCTTTCGGACATTAGGAGCTTCCTCTTCAATGATCCTGTTTTTTTCATCACTCGAGAGCCTTTTTACTGGAATTGCCGGTAGCATAATTGGTCTTACAATTTTTTCTCCTTTAACCGAATTTTTAGCCCGTGCATATTTTATATCAACGCAGGCTCATCATCAGGGAAGTTTAAATATTCCTTCGTTTCACCCCCAATATACATCGGATATTCCCATAGTACTTTTAGTTAGTATCGGGGCAAGCTTTGCTGGCACACTCCTTCCAACACTCAGTATCCTACATACAAATCCTTCTCTTTCTCCAAAAGAAGACGAAACTCATGCGGTTCCATTAAAACGTTTAACAACTATTTCAATTGCTTTGGTGATACTTGCACCTCTTATTTTTTTATTTTCAAAGTACGCATACATTCTTCCTCTTTCTTACATTAGTGCTCTTCTTCTATTTCTAACATCAGGCATTCTTAGTTTTCTCTTACTTCGTCCGATCGCTCGTTTTTTTATTGTTCTATCAAAAAAGATTTCACCAGGGGTTTTATTTTCCATTCGTTCTCTTGAACATGAACCATTCCGCTTTGGACTCTCAGCTTTTTCGTTCGGTGCTGCCTTAGCTTTCTTAATTAGTCTTAATATTTTCGTAGATAGCTTCCGTGCCACACTAGAGTCATGGATGAATACGACGTTTAACGGGGATCTTTATGTAAGAGATGATTCAGGAATGATGCCTCTTTCTGCCATACAATCTCTTGAACAGAGTGATTCTGTTTCATGGATTGTTCAAACAAAAGAGATCGATACTCCTTACCAGGATGGGCGAATTAAAATTTACCTTGTCCCTTTTCAAACAGTCATCGAGCACTCTTTGTATGACTTTCTACAACCTTCCTCTGAAACTGGCAATTTGATTGTAAGTGAAGTTGCAAAAGCAAAATTTAATATCAATCTTGGAGATACCATTACGCTTTTTGGTAAAAATTTTTTCGTAAAAGGTTTTTTCCGAGATTTTGCAAATGAAAGAGGTGCATTTCTTTTAGACAGACAAGCGTATGAGAATGCCAACCTCCCTACGGTAGCTACAAAAACAATTTCAGCGGCTTTTTTATCTCCGGCTGATGCCTTAAAAGCTCAAGAAACACTCAAAAATCTAAAAATTCCATCACTTGTCACCTTTAATTCATCAACCCTAAAAAATGAAGCGCTTAAGATTTTTGATGATACATTTCGAATTACTACCTACATTAAAATATTAATATTTCTCGTATGCATTATTAATTTTACATTAATTTTTCTTCATGATATTGAAATTCGTGCTCGCCATTATGGAACCCTTCGATTACTCGGTTTTTCGGTCAATGATTTTCTGTTATCAATTCTATCAATGACACTGGTCATATTATTGTCATCATCCATCAGTGGATTATTCTTTGGCATTCTTTTGGGAAATACAATTGTTAGCCAAATAAATCCTCTTTCATTTGGATGGACTATTCATACTACTGTTACTGCATTAACCCTTGTCATTCCACTATGCTTTGCTGCAGTAAGTATGTTTCTAGCCCTTCCTGTTGTTTATAAACCAATGATGAAAAGAATTATTGCGGCTCGTGTTTCGCTTGAATAAATTAATCTAAGAAATCGATATGAACATTAAAATTCCAAAAATTTTCTCTTATGCAACTCTTATCGTAACCGCATACTATGCCCCACTGTATTGTCACGCAGAACCTTTTGACATTGCAAAAAAAGATTTTAATTTTTCTTTCCCTAAAGATCACGGCTCTCACCCAAATTTTAAAACTGAGTGGTGGTACTATACTGGTAATCTGTATGAAGAGGGCGATGTTCCTTTCAAAGACGCACCATCATATGGATATCAACTTACTTTTTTCAGACAAAAATCAGACCAATCACAAGGGTATTTAGCACATGCTGCTTTTTCTGATTTTAAAAATAATACTCATTCATTTGAATCACTCAAAGCTCCAGGTATTTTTGATTTTGCTGGAGCATTAGAAAATCGATTAAAAGTGTGGAACAAATCGTGGCTCTCCGAGATGATCCAAAATAATATTCTTTTAAAATTCTCTGTTGGTGCAATCTCTACGAACATGGTGCTTGCTACTGATTCTGTGCAACCTATTCTTCAAGGAGAAAACGGTTACAGCAAAAAAGGAAGTTGCGATTCTTGCGCTTCCCAGTACGTAAGTTTTTCACGAATACCTACCAACGCAGAACTCTATCAAAATACAAATCAGACGAAATTGACTGGAATCAGCTGGATGGACCATGAGTTTATGAGTAACACATTACAACCAAATCAAACCGGTTGGGATTGGTTCTCATTAATTACGAAAGATGGAACTGAGGTCATGTTATTTAAGGTACGTGCTAAAGAAGCCAAAGATGATTTTTATTCTGGAAGTTGCATCTCTAATGGAGTTTTATCACAACTCTCTGCTAAGGATTATTCTGTAACTCCTACCAAGTATTGGGTGCATAATTCGACTAAATATCCCTCCGAATGGAAGATCGAATCAAAAATTTGTAACAACTTAAATGTCACAATAAAGACAAGAATTGATAATCAATTACTGACATTTCCAGATGAACAGGTTACTAGCTACTACGAAGGAGCCGTTCATGCATTAGACGAATCTGTTATTGGGTATGTTGAGCTTACAGGATATGAAAAAGAAATTAGTGGAGTTTTATAAACTGTCATTTCAGTAAGTTTCAAAGAATTGATATTGAGACATAAAAAAAGCTCCTGTTGAGGAGCTTTTTTTATTAATTACAATCTTAAAACTTATACAGTCGAAGAAGGCATTAATCCAAGATTCTGAGCACGCTTGATAGCCTTAGAAACTTTTCTTTGGTTATAAGCAGTAAGTCCAGTAAGACGACGGCTTAAAATTTTTCCTCTTTCAGAGATAAACTTTGAAAGAAGTTTTGTGTCTTTGTAATCAACAGTTTTTGTTGGGCTCTGTGTGAAAGGATCAAGTTTTCTTTTTCTTTTGAAAAGTTGAGTTCTTTGAATTGCAGGAAGTGGTTCAAACTTAGGTCGCTCTCCGCCACCAGATGACTCACGAGTATCTCCTCCGCCTTTTCCACGATCTTCTACAACTTTAACAGGACGCCCGTTAACAGTTTTATTGTTGATCGACTCAATGGCTGCTGATGCAGACTCATCAGTTTCCATTTCAACGAATGCAAATCCTTTAGAACGCTTCGTATCACGATCAGTTGCGATCACAACACTTACAACACCACCAACTTCCGAAAACATCTCACGAAGTTGATCTACAGAGATTTCGAAATCTAAATTACTAACAAAAAGCTTCTTAGCCATATACAAAAATAAAGTATCAATTTAATGTGAGGGGCAAGTATCAAGAACCACTCGAAAAAAGTCAAATTTTAGGTCATTCTACAAACAATGATCTAGCTAGTAAAACAAACTGGCGTTTTAACCCTCATTTGCCTGAAATTATTAAATAATTTCAAAAAATTATAGATTATTTTGTTGACCTTGTTACTTTAAGCAGCTAAAAGCTTTAGGGAACTTAAACTTAGATAAGGGTATTATTACATGAGTAATTCTTCAGCTGCGAACCGTTTTTCACCTGATATTGATGAAGATTTAGAGGCACAGTCCCCGGTTAAACCTGAAAGAAACCTTCTCTCTGCCGTTTTAGCCCGCGCAATCTGTGACGCTTTTGGAACAGCTCATTGTGAGCGCCATATCGTTCGTAGTGCTCGTCAGTGGATTTTCGGCAAAATGACTCCAAAAAAATCTTTTTCATTTGCTTGGGTTGCAACTCACTTAGACCTCGATCCGATTGCACTTCAAAATACTCTTCGTACCTATGAAGATGATCCTGATGCAATTCAAGACAGACTGACTCTTCTTCGATAATCTGGGCTTCGTTAATCTGTCGATAGACTTAAAAGACGTAGTACCTATGAGCTCTATTCAAATGGACTCAAAGAAATTCAACCAGCGGCTTGCCGCTGGTATTTTTTTGCTTTCTGCAATTATTGGTTTGCGACTTTTTCAATCAGCACTCGATACTGACAACATGAATGGTTTTTACTATTCATCATTACATGTAGTGCTTGTTGCTGTTGGTAGTTTTTTTGCTTTACGCAGAAAGTATAATTAATACACTGCTTATATCGCCGTCCTCTTAGTAACGCGAAGGTCGCGAAGTACGCGAAGGATCTAATTAAATCCTTCGCGTACTGCGCGACCTTCGCGTTACTAAAAATGTTTTCAGTTATTTTCTACCGGACAGTAGTGGGCTTAGAATCGTATGGAACTGTATCTACCTACCGATCAGCTAAACAAGGCCTTCCTCTTCTCTTTAGCAGCCGAAATTCCCTCTAAAAACTCAGCCCCTGAATAATTCACCGCTTGGCACGATGCCTCACGATGAAGCGTTTTATCAAGCATCTCATCATCTACAAGTGCCAATGTATCAAGAAGCTGTTTGGTAACTTCAGGCCCAGTTGCCAGAATCTCTTTCGCAAGTTCAATGGCTTTCTCTAAAACAGCATCATCTTCAGTAATTTGAGAGATAAGTCCAATACGAAGCGCCTCGTCTGCTGAAATGATTTTTCCTGTGAGCATTAATTCATATGCAGCAGATGAGCCAACTACTTTTGGTAAAAAATAAGTAGCAGCCATTCCTGGGTGCAAACCAAGTTTGGTAAATGTAACACCAAGCTTTGCACTCTTTGCAGCAATCCTAATATTGGTTGCACAGGCTACACACAGCCCTGCTCCAACTGCTGCTCCGTTAATGGCAGAGATAACAGGAACACGAAGTGCGCGGAATCCAAGGAAACAATCATAAAAATTCCTCATTCTTTTATAGTTCTCATCTGAGGAAAGTTTTGTTTTTTGATAAAGCATCTCAAGGTCACCACCAGCTGAGAACGCTTTTCCGGCTCCTGTGAGTATAATAACTCGAGCTTTGCCGAGAGTTCTAAGCTCATCAATGATTTTTTTGAAGTCTAAAGCCATCTGCTCAGCCATAGCATTAAAGGACGCTGGCTGATTAAGGGTAATAACGGCGATTTTTTCTTCCGCCCAACTTAAGTGTACAGTATCGTTTGATTGATTCATGAGACGTTTTGACCTTATTTTTTTCGATGCTGATGATACCCTTTTTTCGGTTACGCCGTCAGTTGCTTTTCACTACCGAGACGTACTTTTAAACCACGGCTTTGAAGTATGCCCAGATGAGCTCGCTCTGAGTTTAAAAAGTGTTTGGGATGATTTAAAGCATTTCTATGAAAATCCATCTGGAAATTATCGCACCTTCCCAGCCCGAGACCGAGAATGGTGGCGTGAGTTCTCAAGACGGGTAACTGATGCTGTGATTGGTAATGAATACCACCCAAAAGTTTTAGACGACTACTATCACCGATTTGCTGATCCTGAGACCAGGGCACTCTCTACGAATCTGGAAACCACTTTAAAAACACTTGCTGAACGCGGCTATACTCTGGGCGTCTTTACCAATAATGATTCACGAGTAAAAAGTATCCTCGAAGGTCATAAGGTTGACCACTACTTCTCTCATATACTTACGGCTGAATGTATTGGAATAAAAAAACCCTCTCCTGATGCATTCTTGGAGATAAATAGAAGGGTCGGTATTCCAGCTGAAAAGGCAGTTTATATTGGCGATAGCCATCCACTTGATTACGTTCCAGCAAGAACTGCTGGGTGGCATTCAATTCTCTTTGATCCTGAAACAAAACATAACGTTGAGCATTCTGTTGTTGATATCGGTGAACTTCTCTTAAAAAAAGAGCTTCTATGAAAGTACTTGCAGTATCAGCCAACTTTGATCGATGCGAAGCTTCGATGCTTTTAGAGTTAGCAAACCGAAAAGCTATAGAGCTATCAATCCTCACTGAAAAAAATGCCCGCTATAATGAAATTTTTGATGGAGCTTACACTCCTATTCAAAAATTTGAAGATCAATTTAAGAGTCGTTTTGATATCGGTGCAATTCTTAGACTCAGAAAAATTTTAAAAAAAGAACAGTATGACATCATACATCTGTTCTCTGCTCGTGCAGTATCAAATGGTTTGATTGCTTCATTTGGACTTTCGGTAAAACGTGTTGCTTACCGAGGCACCATGGGACATCTCAGTTGGTTTGACCCAAGTAGCTGGCTTTCATTTCTCAATCCTGGGCTTCATAAAATCATCTGCGTCTCACATGCTGTAGAAAAATATATGAATCAGATGGGGGTTCCACCATCTCGAACAGTAACGATTCATAAAGGTCACAGAATTGAATGGTACGAATCAGCACATCGTTCAAAAGAGCAGATTCGTTCGCAACTAAACATTCCTCAAGATGTAGTTGTCGTAAGCTGTGTTGCCAATATCAGACCAGTAAAAGGTGTTGATGTTTTGCTTAAAGGCTTTTCACGTATTCCATCAGAAAAAAATATCGTCCTTCTTTTAATTGGGGATATTCGAGATAAAAGAGTTGAAGCATTAATTTCTTCATCCCCAAATAAAGATAAAATTATTACGACTGGATTTCGCAAGGATGCAACCGACTTAGTCGCTGCAAGTGATATTTTTATTATGCCCTCTATTGCTAGAGAAGGATTAGCAAAAGCTGCGATCGAAGCGATGTCAAAAGGTGTTGCAACAATTGTAACCAATGTTGGTGGGCTCCCTGAGCTTGTTCAACACAGAAAATCTGGTTTAGTCATTCCACCATCTGATCCAAATTCGATTGCTTCTTCAATCATTGAACTTGTTGATAATCCGTCTCTTCGAATGCAATTAGCAAAGGAAGCACCTACTCGAATAAAGACTGATTTTAATTTGGAGATGACTATTTCAAAGACTCTTGATATTTATTCAGCGCTTAATCGAATCCAAAACACCACGAATGATTGCCCTACCTAGTTGGCTTCCTACCGCCCGAGCAGTCGAGGAAAAAAATGCTTCCCACGCTGTTTGCCTTGAAGAGGTTTTTTTTATTTTTGCTGGTTCTTCTTTTCCTGTGCGCCGTTTTTGAAGAACCTCATAGGCAGACTCGGTATCAATAGACTTTTGATACTTTTCCCTCAGTATATCTTTGGAAATAATTGATTCTCTTTCTTCGAGTGAGAGTGGTTGAAATCGACTTGTAGGGGGATAAATAAGTGCTTTCGACGCAACCTGAGGTTTTCCATCCTTTTCAAGAAATGAAACTAATGCTTCCCCTACTCCAAGCGAGGTTAAGGCTTCAGCAACATCAAATCCTTCTGATCTAAAATTCTGAGCAACAGTTTTTATTGTTTTTCTTTCTTTTTCGGTAAAAGCTCTTACTGCATGTTGAACGCGATTTCCTAATTGAGCCAAAATTTTAGGAGGAATATCGTTGATAGATTGAGAGATAAAGAAAACGCCAACACCTTTTGAACGTATTAATCGAACGACTTGTTCAATTTTTTCAAGTAATACATCGGGGCAGTCATCAAAAAGTAGATGTGCTTCATCAAAAAAGAAAGCAAACTTCGGAACATCAATATCGCCCACTTCAGGGAGATCTTCATAGAGCTCTGAAAGAATATACAAAAGTAGTGTTGCATAGGTTTTTGGGCGCTCGATAAGTTTATCTGCAACCATGATATGGATAGAGCCTTTCTCAGACTCCCGCATGAGGTCAGCAATTTCAATTGCTGCTTCGCCCAAAAAGGTTGCTGCCCCCTCTTCCTCTAACGAAAGAAGATTTCTTTGTATGGCAGCCACAGAGGTCGGAGAAATATTTCCAAATTCAGCACTTATGGTTTTTGCATTCTCTGAAACATACTGCAAAATTGATCGCAAATCTTTTAAATCAATCAAGAGAAGCCCGTCCCTGTCAGCAACTTTAAATGCAATGTGGAGGACTCCCGTCTGCACTTCATTTAACTGAAGCAATCGTGACAGAAGTGTTGGTCCAAGTTCAGAGATTGTAGTCCTAAGAGGCAATCCGGATACACCAAACGCATCCCAGAAATGAACTGGAAAAGCCTTAAATGAAAGTTCAGAGATTGAAAGCTTTTGCATTCTTTCAGAAAGCTTATCAGAAGGAATTCCAGCTTTTGCAATTCCAGACAGATCCCCTTTTACATCTGCAAGAAAGCAATGAGTTCCCAAACTACTAAGCCGCTCAACAAGAAGCCTAACGGTTACTGTTTTTCCCGTTCCTGTAGCGCCTGCAATCATCCCATGCCGATTCATCATCGATGGTTCAAAACTAACTGGCGCTCCAGTAAGAAGATCTTTAGCAACTATTTCTTTTTCCAATCTTCGAACTCCGGAAAAGAAATATGCTTCATGATTTTTTCATCAACACCGTGATGTACTGCTTCATTAAATCTTGAAGGTGAAATAAAAGTTCTCAGTTTCGTTAAAGCTTTTTCTACTTCAGCAGTGATTGACCCAATAATTTGTGGATCAAGTGACGCTCGAGCAGCTTGTAATGCATGTGTTTTTGCAATGATGTACTGACTTAATTCTTCGGTTCCTGTGTTACTTTGTTGAGTAACTTCTGGAGTCTCACGGCGAGGAGTAAAAGCAAGTGGAGCTTGTTTCTCTGATTGCTTCTGCTCACCAGAGAGAACAAAATTTTCTGGATTTTCAACTGCACGGTAAAGAAATCCAACAGGACTTTTTGAAATGAGGCGACTTTGATTTTTGACGAGCCCATCAAAATGCTCAATTATTTTTTCAATTCTTAGAACAACTTCTTCACTTCTTCCTGCCACAAGTCTTGTTGCTTGAGGTAGTTTTATTCCTCGCTGAACAAGAGCCTCAATGACTACATTTTTTTTATTAGAATCTTTTGAAGGATTTTCAAATTTTTGTTCAAATTCTTTTGTTGCTGACGTTTGATTTTTTCCAGGTGATTGCAAAACTTTTGCTTTACCCTGTGCACTATAAATGGTGACAGAACTCCCCTTCCCTTTTCCTCCATAAGAAAAACCAGAGATAAAGTTTCTCTCTTTCAATTCATCAAAAGCAGGATCAAGGAGTTGCTTGATTGAACTTGCAAATTGATAGGTTCGAGGAACACCAAGTTTTTCATGAGCAAGGGTAAAGAGATCAAACTCAAGCCGTGATTTATACCAAAAATGTTTATCTAAATATCTGTATAACCGTTTTGCTACTGCACTTTGCAGTTCAAGGTAGAAATCAAGATCGAGCTTTTTAATAAATCCAACCTGGAATGATTTAAAAATTGTTTCGCTCCAGGTAAAAAAACTTGTTTTCTCATTCACATCTTTTCCACTGTGAATTTCATAACCATCAATGATTCCGAAATTTCTTGTTGAGTGTGCTTTATTTTCATTATCAAAAAATGCATTTGATGCTTTGATTCGAACACCACTTAACCTATCAAGTGCTTTTTGTAATCGTTGGTAACTTCTTCCTTCGGTGGTCCATTTAAGCGTTCTTAAAAGTTCATATCTTGTAAAAAATATTTTTCTATCTTTGATTCCGCTATCAACGGTTAACTTTAAAAGACCAAGAAGAACTTCATCATCGGAAGCTGTTGGTAAACCGAATTTATCTGCTCCTGTTATGATCCAACTTCTTTCAATTATCTCTCCGTTCTTGCCTCGTACTGAGTCTTTGAATTCTAATGTTTTTTTAGAAGGATCCGTTCTTGTTGAGAGCACCGTTAGAGGAAACTCAGCAAGATTCATTTCATCACGAGCACTTCTGTTATTTGAATTTGTCATCAAGACAGGAAGGCTTCCAGCAGAAGAGCTAAACTCAACCCCACCATGTATAGCTGTTGTAGTTTCAGTCATCGTATGAGGGTTTGTTCTGTCACTCATGACTCAAGCCCCGCTATGTTTAAACCTTTCAACACTTTCACAACACAAAAAACAGATAAAAAACTAATAGACCAAACTACTCACTAAAGCATGATAGAGAAAAGAAAAAATGAACCTTTAAGTGATTAAATAAACTTCAAATCCAATGAGGACTTGGTTTCCCTCTTAAAAAAAATCTGCTCTTGAAATTTACAAAAGCCAGAAGATTCATCTAATTCACTTAAAGGTTCTAATAAGCGTTGGATTACACCAACACTAACTTCAATAAGAAGCTAACTACTAAACAGTAAGTAAACAATCTTATTTTAAGTTACTTGTAATAAGTAAGCGGGGTAAAAAGCAAGAAGAATCAGTAACTTATTTTAAAATATTTCATTGAGTTCACGATGGTATTTCATTGAAATCACGATACCCCTTTATTAGTTTCACGGCATTTCTCTGGTTCCAATCACGACAATCACATATTCAATGCACGAATAGAGTTATGTTGATTTCACGACTATTAATGCAAAACACCGTGAATTGAATAAAATTAAGGGTAATTTTTCTTCATTTCTTTGCAATATTCCGTTACAGTTTGGCGGGTTAAAAAGACAGAGAATTTAAGAACTCCATGGTGGGACAATTAAATGACCTTAAACCCTTTTTTATTTAGTAAAATCAATAACTTATGAATGAATCTCATACTATCTCTATAGGAGTTGTAAATCAAAAGGGTGGTGTGGGAAAGACTACTACTACTACTAATCTTGGTGCTGCGCTTGCGGCTCTTGGCAAAAAAGTTTTGCTCGTTGATATGGATGCTCAGGCAAACCTTACAACTCATCTTGGTTTAGGGACAAAGGAAGATCTTGAAACAGGTGAAGTTGAAAATACTGCTGTCGAATTCTCAACCTATGATCTTCTAAAAGGACAAAAAAGTGCTAGTGAAATCACGATAACTAGATCGCAGAATATGGACCTTATACCTTCAAGCCTACTGCTTAGTGCAGCAGACCTTGAATTAGGAGGTATGGTTGGAAGAGAACTTCTATTAAAACGAGCACTTAGCTCAATTAAATCTAATTATGATGTAGTCTTAATTGATTGCCCACCTGCCCTTGGTCTGCTTTCTCTAAATGCGCTTGCTGCAGTTGACCAAGTCATTATTCCAGTTCAAAGCGAATATCTTGCTTTGCATGGAGTAAGACAGCTTCTTGATACAATCGATCAAGTGAAAAATATCTACAATCCAAGCCTATTAGTTGGCGGAGTTCTTATCTGCTTACACGATAATAGAAAGCGTTTGGCTCGGGCAGTTTCAGATACGATTCGTGCATATTTTGGAGACCTGGTATTTGATACAGTAATCAGGTCCAATGTAGCACTTGCTGAAGCCCCATCCTGTGGGCAAACAATTTTTGAGTATGCTCCTAAATCAAGTGGAGCAGAAGATTATGAATCACTAGCTAAGGAGGTCCTAGATGTCTAAAAGAAAACTATTACTCGCAAATAATCCACTATTATCAGGTCCAGCATTTGAGGAGCGTGAAAAATTTGGAATTCCATATCGTGAGATACCTTTATCGAGTATTGATAGGGATCCAAACCAGCCTCGAATTTCATTTGATGAGGATAAGTTAAGAGAACTTTCTGAGTCTATTAAGACCTACGGTGTGATGAGTCCAATCATCGTGCATCCATCTAAAACACCAGGACGTTATAAGCTTGTTGCAGGAGAAAGAAGATTTAGAGCATCACAATTAGCAGGTCTTAAAACAATTCCTGCGATGATTGACCGCGAAAATGCAGAAGACACTCAAAGAACCTTAGCAGTACAGCTTGTTGAGAACCTTCAAAGAGCAGATTTAAATCCACTAGAAAAGGCGCAAGCTATTGGAGCACTAAGAGATAACTATCAGCTTAGTATTAGAGATATCGCAGAAAAGCTTGGTTTATCCAAAAGTGCCGTTCAAAGAAGTCTAGAGTTACTAGAGTTACCAGATGACTTAGTAAAGGCTTTGAAAGAGGGGGCGTCAGAGTCTAAAATCCTTCTTCTTGCAAAAATTGAAGATCCAGAAATACGAGCTTCTTACCTAAGAGACCTAGATTCACTGACAAGACAAGAACTTAAGAAAGAAGTTGATTCACGTGAAGACGAGAAAACTTCTGATAAGCTTAAAAGTATCGTGAGCCCAGAAGATCAAAGAATCGCAGATGAGCTTCAGAGATCTCTAGGTTTAAAAGTCCGACTTCACAGAAATAGTACTGGTGGAGCAGGGGGAAGATTGATGGTTGAGTTCTACTCTGAGGAAGATCTTCAGATTTTATTCAGGAAGCTTATAGCAGCTGAATAAATAAATGTCCCTCGGTGGGACAGATAAGCTTCAGAATTATGGTTTTATAAACCTTAATTTTGAGGCTTTTTTATTAGGTTAGAAATGTCCCTCGGTGGGACAGGTGATGGGTAAATCCAGTATGCATTCTGAAAAACTCAAATATCTTTGGTCTCTTGCTAAATGGGATGGAAAGTCTTCGTTCGGAATAAATTCAATCAAAGGTTTATTAGAGCATCTTGGTAATCCGCAAGATAAAGTTCCATCAATTCATGTGGCTGGAACTAATGGAAAGGGGTCAACTTCAGTAATGATAGCTGCCGGTCTTGGGGCAGCCGGGTATAAAGTTGGTCTCACTATTTCACCTCATCTAGAGAGATTAACAGAGAGGTTTGTTATAGATGGGGAAGAAGTCAGCGAGGATTGGATTGAAAAGTATTCTCAAATTATTGAAAAGGCGTGTATTGAAAAAAATTTAAGGCTTACTTTTCACGAAGCTTTAATTGCAATCGCATTTGTTGGTTTTTCTGATAGTAATCTAGATTTTATGGTAGTTGAAGTAGGGTTAGGGGGAAGGCTTGATGCTACTAATGTACTCTCTAATCCATTGGCAACAATTATTACTTCAATTGGGTTAGATCACCAAGAAGTACTTGGAAATACAGAAGAATTAATTGCTGCCGAAAAAGCAGGAATCGCAAAATCTAATACTCGAATGTATGTAGGTGAGATTAAAGATTCCGTATACAGTGTGATTTCCTCTATATGTGAAAATATACATTCTCCAATTCTTCGCTTCAATAAAGACTTCTTTATTGAACACGATGAATCTGAATTGTCTTTAAAAGGGGACCATCAACGAATTAATGCCTCTGTAGCAAGTAAGGTATTGGCAGATTTAGGGGTGAGTAAAAGCCATATTGATTTTGGACTTTTACATTGTTTTTGGGCTGGAAGATTAGAAAATGTTGAGGTTAAAGGTCATAAACTTTTAATTGATTGTGCACATAACTCTCATGGAACAAGTGCACTTATACAGTACTTAGATCAAAACACGTTAGGTAAAATTACCCTTATTTATGGTACCTTAGACTTGAAAGATTGGGATAAGTCATTGAAATTACTATTGCCGTATGTTGATAAGCTATTCTATCTCAAGCCTTTTTCAGAAAGAGCCTTAGCTGGAAGCACGATAGTAGAGTTTATTCAGAAAAGTGATTTTAACCATGTTGAGGTCATAGATATGGAATCAGACAGTATGCAAATGATCAATTATATCAATATGTTAAGCTGTAACCAGTTGATATTATTAACAGGATCTATATATTTAGTTGGAAAACTTAGGTCGTTACTCGATATTCCTATACAGCCACTTTGGAGAAGATGCCTTGTTGAACAATAGTATAAAAGAAGGTGTTACAAAAAGGTTAAAAGATTACCTTTCGCTCCAGAGCCATCTTTCGTCAAGGTTGAATGAGTCCATTCATTACTCTCTTTTTGCATCTGGCAAAAGAATGCGACCAATCCTTGCAGGTAATCTTCTCTATGACCTTGTCAGTGTAAATGAGAGTCAGCTTAATAGTTTACTTGATGCTGCTTCAGCTCTTGAGATGCTCCACGTTTCATCCTTAATTCATGATGATCTTCCATGCATTGATAACGATTCAACTCGGTGGGATAAGCCGTGTAATCACTTAATCTTTGGTGAAAGCTCTGCTCTTCTAGCTGCAAATACGTTGATATCGATGTCATTTGATATCGTGCTTTCATCTAAATGTATAGAGTCACAGAATAAAATATCAATTGCTCAATTAATGTCAGATGCTTTTAGTAAACTTTGCGCAGGACAACAACTTGATTTACTACCATATGATGAAAAGCTTCAATATTTGAAGGACTCAAAAATTGATCGTCTAAAAACTGGATCATTGTTCGGTCTCGCTTTAAGTATAGGAGCAATAGTATCGGGTCAAAACGAGCAATGTGTTAAAAAAGCTTCCATGGTAGGAGAGGAATTTGGAATTCTTTTTCAACTCTTAGACGACAAGGCAGATAATCAAGAAGTAAACATAGATCAGCAAAATACAGTAACCAAATCGATTGAAAATGAAGTTGAAAAATTTCGTTTAGAATTTAATTCTTTAGAATTAACGCTAGGAAAACAACTGTCATCACTTTCTAAGACGATTTTTGGATATCTATAAAGAACTACTAAAACCCATTAAAATCGCCATCATCAAGTGGGATGATCTGGTCTGCTCGTTGTAACCGTGTCGTTTTTAAATATACTCTTTTTACCGAATGTGTATCTGAAGAATGTTCTTTAATTGATGATGGTGCCAAGGGTATGTTGAAATTACGTGAAGCTGGTGCTGTCACTGCTGCTCAAGATGAAAAAATTTCTGTCGTTTTTGGTATGTCTAAAGTTGCACTTGAGTTAAAAGCAACTGATATTTCTTTACCAATTGAATCGATAGCGGATTTTTTAATTCAGAAATCTCAGGTTATCAACTAGATAAAAAAAGTAACTTTACATTATGCATGAATAGTAAAATCAAGAACAAATGATCCATGAAGTGTTGAGAAAGGAATTGTATAAGTTGTCAATTGAGTTTGATGGGTGAGGTCGATATGTTTCCCTTGAATCATAGAAGGTCTCGCCATATTAAAGACATACCCTAATGGACTGAGACCTGCCTTTGCTCCTCCACAGATCATATTTGTTATCTCGCCAACGGTATCGATAGCATTTTCATCGATAGTCGTAATCTCTTCCATCATCATTTTAGAGACAACATAAAGAATCACTTTTTCTTCAAAGCTTATGGTCAGTGTCAAGCTCCCCTTTGGATCTAACATTTCAATATTGCCGGTCACTTCGCCAAACGTTTTACTATCTCTTTTGAGGCCAAGTGTTCCAACTTTGCAATCGAGCTCAGCCAAGATCTGCAACACATTTTGAGTCGATTGTATGAAATGGGGAAAAACATCTTGCTGCATAACTTATTGAAATTACTATTTCTAGCGATAGATAAAAAGGTCAAGAAAAGTGCTAGATCAACCGAGTAGTTTAATATCTAGTTTGGGAGAATTACATGTCAGTACTAAATACACTTGATAAAAAAATGCCGATCTTAGTCGTAGATGATTTCTCAACAATGAGAAGAATCGTCAAAACATGCTTAAAACAGCTCGGTTTTGATAATATTACAGAAGCAGAAGACGGCAAGGTTGCC
Organism: Bdellovibrionota bacterium; assembly: GCA_044356295.1. Classification (GTDB taxonomy): domain Bacteria; phylum Bdellovibrionota_C; class UBA2361; order UBA2361; family JBIKWN01; genus JBIKWN01. The sequence goes on along the minus strand of JBIKWN010000009.1, from coordinate 32,065 downwards.
CTTGAAAAGATGGAAAACCTTGAATTTAAACTCGTTATATCAGATTGGAATATGCCTAATATGATGGGGATAGACCTGTTAAAGGCTGTACGTGGAAGCGATAAGCTAAAACATATCCCATTTGTTCTTGTTACAGCAGAAGGTCAGAAGGAAAACGTTATTGAAGCAGCTAAAGCTGGTGTTAGTAACTATGTGATAAAACCTTTTACAGCTGATACCCTTCAAACAAAGCTTGAAGCTGTTTTTAAGAAATAACTCCATAGTTCTGATAAAATATACCTTCTCTAGTTATTACCGTTTTTGAAAGAACAGTCATAAAACTGTCATAATTTCATCAGTAGATTGGCTAACTAGCTGATTTTACATATGGCACTTGCTTTGCTCTATATCCCCTAAGAGCAATGAGCAAGATCGCATGAAAGTAACTTTTACAGGAAATTTTAAGGATGTTTCTAGACAGGTAGCAGTCCCTGTTTCCCTTGAGCCGAACGCTGGTAAGAAGTTCTCATCTTTAATCGGGGAGCTTGAAGCTCCAAAACCTAATAAAATCGATGAAATAAAGGCTTCTGAGAAAGACCCACCTTCACTGATTCAATTTGACTCAAGTGATGCAATGGGTCGATTTGATTTTAAAAATTATAAACTAGAAATTCCCTCACCAAAACTAGATAGATTAGGAGAAGGAGAGACCTATCCAGGTGTCAAAATTTCGGCAGGGGATCTAAAGCCTCCAACAATTGTCTCTGCCAAGAGAGTGAACTCATCAGTCACTTCAAATTCAAATATTCTTCCCAAACCTGAGATAGCATCTCTTATTAATAATGCTGGCCTACAACAAGGAGTTGATCCTCAACTCGCTCTTGCAGTAGCCCGAGCTGAGTCTGCATTTAATCCAAAAGCGATTTCAACAGATGGTCATGCAAGTAAGGGGCTTTTTCAGCTATTAGATAGTACCGGTAAACATCTTCATTCGAAACTAGATATGGAAGAACGGTATGATCCATTTAATGCCAGTTTAAATACCACCCTCGGGGTAAACTACTTAAAATATCTTCACGGTATTTTCTCAGCATCAACTGAGCTGCCTAATAAACTAAATACCAATGCCGGCAGTAATGGTACTGATGTGGAAAAATTTGCCGTAGCTGCCTTCAATGCAGGTGAAGGAAGGGTTGCCTCTGCTCAGGAGAGAGCAAAGAAGATAGGAAAGAATCCATCAGATTATAATGCCGTTGAAACATTCCTACCTGCAACAACACAGGAATACGTAGCACGAGTGCTTAAGTTTAAAGCTGGTTACGAAGGGGAAGGATAAATGTTGGCAAACCTTTTGCACTAGCTATCCCATGTGTAGCCAAACGGAAATATTTTCCCAAAGGCTTGTAGTACACATTAAAGGAATAATTTTTACTGCCACGGAGAATAGGCAATGCCAATTAACTTAAAAACCAACGTCCCATCGTTGACAGCACAAAGGAACCTGAATGCTGCAAGTGATCGTTTGAACCAATCATACGAACGTTTGTCATCAGGTTTAAGAATTAACCGCGCAAAAGACGATGCAGCAGGACTTGCAATCGCCGAAGCGTTAAAAGCTGATGCACGAGTTGCTACAGTAGGTATTCGAAACGCTAACGACGGTATTTCAATCATTAACATTGCCGACCAAGCGATTGGACAAATTGGTAACGTACTGAGTCGTCTGTCTGAACTTGCACAACAGTCAGCGAACGGCGTGTACGGAAACACTCAACGTTCCGCGTTGAATAACGAATTCCAAGCATTAACATCCGAGCTTGAAAGGATTGCGTTTACAACTAAATTTAACGGTCTATACCTTTTATCAGGTGGTGGTCAGGTAACTTTCCAGGTCGGATTTGATGGAACATCAACTTCGCAGGTAAGTTATCAAGGTGTTGCAGCAACACTTGAAGCACTTGGTCTTGCACAAGCTGGATCATCTTCACCTCTTTACTCGATTATCGGATCAACTGACTCTCAATCTCAATCAGCTGCACGTATAGCACTTGATGCAATCAACGCAGCGATTCAGTCTGTTAACAGAAACCGAGGAGCACTGGGTGCTGCTGAAAGCCGACTCGAAGTTACCATTAACAACTTACAAGTTGCTCGTGAAAACTTCCAAGCTGCTGAAAGCCGTATTCGAGACGTTGACGTTGCGAGTGAGTCTGCAGAATTGACTCGACTCAATATTCTTCAACAGGCTGGTGCTGCAGTACTTGCGCAGGCTAATAACCAACCGCAGTTAGCACTTCAGTTACTCAGAGGATAGTAGTTAGTAGTACGTAGTAATCGAACATACTTCATAAGGATTTGAAGTATCGGATATAAAAAGGACTTTGCAATATGGCACTTAATATACGAACAAACGTTCCCTCTCTTGCAGCTCAAAGAAATTTGAACTCTGCAACTGAACGACTCAATACTTCATATGAGCGTTTATCGAGTGGATTAAGGATTAACCGAGCAAAAGATGATGCTGCTGGGTTAGCGATTGCAGAGAGCTTAAAAGCTGATTCCCGAGTGGCTTCAGTTGGTATCCGAAACGCAAACGATGGTATTTCGATTATCAGTATTACCGATGGTGCGATTGCACAGATAACAAACATCCTTAGTAGACTTGCAGAGCTTTCTCAACAATCAGCCAACGGTGTATTTAGTAACTCACAACGTTCTGCGCTATCACTAGAGTTTAACGCTCTGATGAGTGAAGTAGAGCGAGTTGCTTATACCACAGAGTTCAACGGATTAAAGCTACTCTCCGGAGGTGGAAACGTTGTATTCCAAGTTGGTTTTGATGGAACTTCGATATCTCAGATTACATATTCCGGAGTACAAGCAACTCTTGCTTCAATTGGGCTTGCTGCTTCGGGAACGTCTAATCCTCTTTATTCGATTATTGGTACTGCGGATATTGAATCACAATCTGCTGCTCGATTAGCACTTGATGCAATTAAAGGAGCGATTGTTTCCATATCAAGAAACAGAGGTACATTGGGAGCTGCAGAGAGCCGACTGTCTACTACAATTGAGAACTTACAAGTTGCACGACAAAATTTCCAGAATGCTGAATCAGTAATTCGAGATGTTGATGTCGCAGCAGAATCAGCTGAACTTACCCGTTTAAATATTCTCCAACAGGCAGGTGTAGCGATTCTTGCTCAGGCAAACCAACAACCGCAGTTAGTGCTTCAGCTTCTTAGAGGTTAAGGAAGTTTAAACTGATACGGTTCTGGATTGTTTCCGATCACTTTTCTAAGTTTATTCAGATTTAATTTTGCAATTTCATACGCACGCTCAGTCGAGCGTGCAATAATAGCATCGAGGGTTTTCGTATCTTTTTTGAGTGAAAGATATTTACTTCGTGCCTCCGAGATATCTTTATTAATTGCCACAAAGAGAGCCTCTTTTGCATGTCCCCATCCCATACCGCCTTTTGCAAGTAAGGATTTAAGCTCACTGTATTCTTCCATTGATGCAAATAACTTAAAGAGATCTCCTACAACTGTTCCATCCAATGTTTTTGGTTCTTCTTGAGAGGAAGAATCAGTAACAAGAGACATAATTTTTTTTCTTAGTGCTTTTTCCTCTGCAAAGAGTGGCACATAGTTATCATATGATTTAGACATTTTTCTGCCATCGAGCCCTGGTATAGTCATAACAGTTTCATCGATGAGTGGTTCTGGAAGTTTAATAAGATCTGCTTTAAAAGCTGAGTTAAAAGATCCAGCCATATTTCTTGCCATTTCAACATGCTGTTTTTGATCCTTACCAACGGGAACAACATCTGGTTCATACAGAAGAATATCTGCAGCCATTAATACTGGATAAGCAAAAACGCCGTGATTAACTTCTTTGGCTTGAGCAGCAGCGTCTTTATACGCATGTGCTTTCTCTAAGAATCCAACTCCAGTTACACAACTTAAGTACCATGCGTATTCAGTAACAAAAGGAATATCAGATTGGCGAAACAAAAGATGTTTCTCGCAATCTAATCCTAAAGCAATCCAGGTGGCGATTATGTCATAGCTATATTCAGAGAGTTTTTTACCATCTCGCATTGTGGTTAATGCATGAAGGTCAGCAACAAAAAAAATACAGTCGTATTCATTTTGCAGCGTCAAAGCAGGCTTTATTGCCCCTAAGTAGTTTCCTAAGTGTAAATCGCCTGATGGTCGTATTCCTGTAACTGCACGTTTTTTCACAGTATTCCTAACAAAAAAATATCAGCCCTGAGCATATCTTTTGCAACAGATCTCTTCAAATAAGAAAAAGTGCTTAAAAAATGGGTAATTTTTGCCGATCTATCATGCAGCGAGTTCATAAACCTATCAAGGATGAAGGGTAACCGAACACGTGGCATATACAAGTGTATCATCAGTTCTTAATGCAAAGTTCTTGCAGCGCCTCTCTGGGGGAGAGGTTAAATCTACCTCTGGAACTAATAGCAAGCAGATTCAAACTGAAAGTAGGGCAGCTGTAACCGCTACAATTTCTGGACTATCAAATGGTGCCAGAGTTTTTTCAAATGGAATAGCTAGCCTTAATTCGTTGATAAGTTTTGTAAATATTACCAGAAGTGATCTTACTAAATTAAGAACTATAACCGAAGACATGGTTGAGGTTGTAACGAAAGCAACCAAAGGCGGTATTGGTCAGTCGACACGAACCTCTTTAAATTCAGATTTTGAAACATTAGCGACGCAATTTACTCGTGTCTTAGCCTCTGCTTCGAATCGAAGTTATGACGGAATAAAGAAAGATGATTTCCTTAAAATCTTTGAAAGGCTTGGGTTTGATAAAGATAAGTCAAAAACATTTGCAGAACTTTTAGAGAAATTTAGTTTTAAAACTAATTCTGATGGAAAAGATGTTCAGGCGACTGATGCATCACAGGCAATTCGTCCGATTCGTGTTCCTCAATCTGCTTATCAGACAACTATTCGGACGACGTATAATAATGGTGATGGGACTTTTTATGCTAGTTCGAGTAGGACAATTGGAGGAGGTCAAAATATAACTGATACGAAAAGTGGTCACTTCAATGATGATACGATTAGTGATCTTGTTTTTTTAAATTCGAAAGGAAGAGTTGCTGTGGCTATTGGTAATGGTGATGGGACGTATAAAGCTACGGTAACTTATGATTTTGCAATTTCTGGAGATACATTTGCTGGATTATCGGTTGTCGATTACGACGGTGATGGACGAGACGATATAACTATTGCTGCAGATGACGGAGCAAATAATATCGTTAGTTATACACTCTTAAGTAATACTGATGGGAGTTTTGGAGCTTCTGTTTCTACCGTGGTAAGTACTGGCAGTGGACTAGTAAATAAAATTTTATCAGTCGGCGTGGAAACAGGGGATGTCTCAGCCGGTACAGACCTAATCATTGCCAGAGATAATATCTTGTATGTGCAGTCTGGAAAAGGCACTGGCGAATATGATACTACAATTTATACGATAGATACGCTTGGGTCAAACATAACTGGCTTAAATGTCTTCGATACCAATAATGATGGAAGCAACGATATTATTGTATCAACTGACTCAGGTTTAAGAATTTATACAAACGATGGAATTGGTAACTTCACGCTCAATCAGACCTTAGCAGATGCGCAAACTATCTCTTCAAATCTTCAATCGGCCGACTTGAATAACGATGGGTTTACAGATCTTTTTGCGAATGATTCAACAACTGGACAAATGCGAGTCTGGATAAATTCCACAGGCACCTATTCAGCATCGACATCAATTGGGGCATTTTCAAATATAAATGCCACCTACTCCTCAGATATTAATAATGATGGTAATCTGGATATCGTTTCACTAAGCGCGACCGATAGAAAAATTTATACTTCATTTGGTAACGGAAACGGCACATTTTCAGCAGCAGTGTCTTCAAATACAGCAGTTGGAGCAAATGCAGGTACATTTGTCGATCCGAATAATGATGGTTTGAAAGAATTCATTACGGGAAATAATCTATTTAATGGTCAGGATAACTTCACCATATATAATAGTACAGCTACAGTAGTTGAATCTACTGGCAGAAAAGGAAGCTCCAAAGATTATCTAACTCTTTTTGAAGCAACGAGAACAATAAAAAATCGACCTGATGCTTTTAAAATGTTAGCAGACATTAAAGCACTACAGGCACAAATTGATGATAACTTAAATGGATTAGATAAAGCATTTAGGTTTGTTGTTGATAACATGGAAATGCTTCGAGGAGTTGGACTTGCCTTTATAGCAGCAGCTAAAGAAATCGGCACCCGTTCAATTAATGATCCTGATGCAGTTGCTAAACTTGTTCAAACAAAAGTAAACGGTGCTGGACTGAAAGTATCTCAACAAATTGGTAACTTAAATGATCTTTCTGCTATAGCTATGAGTAGGTTAGGACAGGCAAATAAATAATAATTATTGAAGCCCTAAAATAGTGCGAGAAAGAAATGGTTTTAGCTCTGATCTGATAGGTCTTGCAGAATGAGCCGATCTCTTGCTGCCTTTTACATTCAATCCGAATACTAAGGGATAATCTTTGAGACAGCGCTAAGAACTCGGTTTTACCATTATGTCCATGAATAGAAGAGTACGGTGCAGCTCAGATTAATACTTCATCACTCATTCTAGAAATTTCTAACAATTACCTCGTGCACTGGACCTCTGCTACTCCCTACTGAATTGATTGATCTATTTGCTTCGATAAGATCCATATAAAAATTCTTATATAAATCAAGAATCAAAGGAGCCGAAGAGTTCGACAGCATGAAGTAAACACCTTTTTTATCTAAGGATTTACACAATTCCATGAGGTTACTTTGAGCATCTTCGTCAAAACCGTTCTTGGTATAAGCGGTAAAATTTGAAGTAGATGATAAAGGCATATAAGGTGGATCGAAGTAGACTAAGTCGCCTGCTTTAGCAGATTCAGCGACCTTTCTATATTCTTCACATTTTAATTCTACGCCCTGCAAAACTTGGCTACATTTTCGTAGATTATCCGAATTAGTAATAGTTGGGTTAGTATATTTTCCGAAAGGCACATTGAAATGACCTTTTGAGTTCACTCTATATAAACCGTTAAAGCATGTTTTATTAAGATAAATTAAACGTGCTGCCCGCTTGTTCCGATGCAAACTTGAAAATGTCTCTAGTCGATCCCATGAACGTACTTCATAAAAGTAGTCTTTTTCGTATTTGTGTATAAGTAATTCCTTGATGACACCTTCAACATCGTCTCTTATCGCAAGGTATGCATTTATAAGTTCACTGTTGATATCAGCAAGAATTGCATGAGCAGGTTGAAGGTGAAAAAAAAGTGCCCCTCCGCCTGTAAATGGCTCAATATAATTTTTAAACGATTGAGGTAACCGATGAATCAAATTCGGTATAAGTTGTGATTTACCACCAACCCATTTTAAAAATGGACGTACTACTATTTTTTCTTCAGTAGAAAAATCAATAGGTTCTGAAGCAGCATTTGAGTGGGACATGTAATTAGTCGCTACAAGATAGCAAATTAACTTTTTAACGTCAGTAGATTGTTTATTATTTTAATTTTGATTAAACAGAGAAAAGAAAGGAATGACAGTCAAAATCAAATTAACCTCAACTGATCTCAGTCACAGAAAGGCTCTGCCACGAGCGAGCAAAGCGAGTCGAGTGGACCCAAGCGGGATCGAACCGCTGACCTCTTACATGCCATGCAAGCGCTCTCCCAGCTGAGCTATGGGCCCGGGATTATTTTTCAGAATTATTATAACTTGCCATTGCTATCCTTGCAAAAATACCAAAGTTAAAACACTTTAAATCAAATTTTCATTAGGCTAGACTAAACAACGTCGGGCTGTAGCGCAGACTGGTAGCGCGTTCCCTTGGGGTGGGAGAGGTCGGAAGTTCAAATCTTCTCAGCCCGAATTTAGATAGTATGAGTAAGCCGGAAAAAAATAGGCTGAGAAGATTTGAACAAAACAACGAGGCAAATTTATCTTAAGTCGGCTTAAAAAAAATTCTAACTTATTTTTCTTTCGCCCTCGCTTCTCGTTGTAGCTCCCAAACTTTCGCATACTTTAAAAACACATAGTAAGACTCAATGAGAGCAACGATTAATCCAGAAGTACCATCTCGAAAACCTTGTTTAAAAAGATAGAACTTCATAAATCTAAAAATAGGGCGACCCAGGATTTCAAGGACATTGGTTCGATGTCCATGATTGAAAATACTTTTTGCAGCAGAGGTAGAGAATTTATTTAAGCGATTAATCTGATCCTTCATATCAGAATACGTATAGTGGTAAAGCTCACCTTTTAGTTTTTTGGTAGCACCTTGAACAAGAGCTTTTTCGTGAGGGTCTACACCTCCCCAAGATGTATCTGTACGTCTACATAATCTAAGACGAAATTCAGGATACCATCCTCCATGTCTCCACCAACGATTAAGGTAAAAAACAACTCGTGAACATTGAAAGCCATTGAAAGGGATACGTTCTTTTTTATCTTGTTGAAGTAAATTAATTATTTCGTTTTTTAATTCATCTGACACTTCTTCATCCGCATCTATATTAAGAACCCAATCACTTGTGCACTGCTGTAATGCATAGGCTTTCTGCTCAACGTATCCGGTCCAACTTCTAAATAAAATTTTATCAGAAAATTGTTTGCAGATTTCTAACGTACGGTCAGTTGAACCGCTATCAACGATTACAATTTCATTGCACCAAGACACACTTTCTAGGCAGCGTTTAATTTGGCTCTCTTCGTTCATACAAACAATGAAAGCTGATACAGAATAGGAAGTCTTATCTAAGTTCATGACGGCTCATAAGGTACAGTATTCTTAGCAAAAAGTGGAACTCTATGGATTCTTGGCTGGTAATTGGACTCTTTTATCTAGACGCGGTAAAAATAGGGTCGTATGTCGAAGAAAATCTTAGGTATTTCAGCGTACTATCATGACAGTGCAGCAGCATTGGTTATAGATGGTGAAATTATAGCGGCTGCTCAGGAGGAGCGTTTCACTAGAAAGAAACATGATTTTAACTTCCCTAAAAATGCCTCTGACTACTGCTTAAAAGAAGCTGGTATCGGTATTGATGATGTTGATTACGTTGTTTTCTATGACAAGCCATTACTGAAGTTTGAACGATTAATGCAAACCTATGTTGCAACTTCTCCTAAAGGCTTTACTTCTTACGCTCAAGCGATGCCTCTTTGGCTCAAAGAAAAACTGTGGATGCCTGACGCTATTAAGTCTGAGCTTGGGTTTAAAGGCGAAATTCTTTTTACCGAACACCATCAAAGTCATGCTGGAAGTGCTTATTATCCGTCTCCATTTGAAGAAGCGGCAATTCTAACTATTGATGGAGTAGGAGAGTGGACTACAAATAGTCTTGGGTACGGAAAGGGAAATCATTTCTCAATATTTAAGGATATTAAATTTCCGCATTCGTTAGGACTACTCTACTCTGCATTTACTTATTTTACTGGATTCAAAGTAAATTCCGGTGAGTATAAAGTGATGGGATTAGCGCCATACGGCGAGCCGAAATACGTAAAACAGATCTTTGAACACATAATTGACTTGAAAGATGATGGATCATTCCATTTAAATCTCGATTATTTCAATTACATGGAAGGTCTATCCATGACTAATGATAAGTTTGCAGACTTATTTGATGGACCTCGTCGTCAGGCAGAATCTCCTCTTACACAACGTGAGATGGATCTTGCCGCTTCTGTTCAAGTAGTCACTGAAGAAGCGATGCTTCGCCAAGCTCGTTATCTAAGAAAAGAAACAGGTTCAAAAAATCTTTGTATGGCAGGTGGTGTTGCACTTAACTGTGTTGGCAACGGCAAAATACTTGCGGCAAATATCTTTGATACCGTCTGGGTTCAACCGGCATCAGGTGACGCTGGTGGAGCGCTCGGCGCAGCACTTTGTTGTTGGTATGGGTTCCTTGGTAATGAAAGAAAGACTGATGGAAAAAATGATCTTCAGAAAAATTCATTGTTAGGCCCTCAATATTCTGATGCAGAGATCATCGATGCACTATCATCACACGGAGCTGTTTTCTCACAGTTAGATGATGAGGCATTATTTGCCAAGTCCATTGAGATTCTAGAAGAAGGAAAAATAATTGGATGGTGCCAAGGTCGGATGGAGTTTGGTCCTCGAGCTCTCGGAAATAGAAGTATTATTGGAGATCCCCGCTCTAAAGAGATGCAATCAACAATGAACTTAAAAATAAAATTTAGAGAATCATTTAGACCATTTGCTCCAGCAGTTTTGCGTGAAGATGTTTCTGAATACTTTGAAATGAATGCAGATTCACCGTACATGTTGATGGTTGCTCCAGTCGAGAAAAAACGAAGATTTGCAATGACTGCTGAGCAAGAAAAGCTTTTCGGAATTGAAAAACTCAATGTCCCAAAATCTGATCTTCCTGCAATTACGCACGTGGATTATTCAGCGAGAGTTCAAACTGTTGCAAAGGATTCTCATCCGAGATTCCATGAGCTTCTTACAAAATGGAAGAAAAAAACGGGCTGCAGTGTTCTGGTTAATACATCATTCAATGTACGTGGTGAACCAATCGTTGCAACACCAAAAGATGCATATCGATGTTTTATGCGAACAGAGATGGATGCACTTGTTTTTAATAACTTTATTATGCTCAAAGGTAATCAGCCAAAATTTGATGATAATGAAGATTGGATGAAAACATTTGAACTTGATTAATAAGTGAAAGAGTAATTATGGAAATTCTAGATTCTAATATTTCAATTCAAGATGATTGGTTAGGAAAGCCTGTTACAAAGCATGTTAAAGATTTTGGTGTATTGATTGGTGTAATTTTCCTTTTGATAGGAGCAGCCAAGCTTTACTTTGGATTCAAAATCCTGATAGCAAGTATCTGGATAGTTGCAGGCTTTCTGTTTATTTTAGGTGGAGGCTATAGCCCTAAATTATTAATGCCAGTTTGGTATTATTGGATGAAGTTCGCTCTTGTACTTGGGACTGTGATGACATTTGTAATCATAACTCTTGCCTGGTGTATCATGTTTATTCCTATTGGCTTGCTATTTAAACTTATTGGAAAACGCACGGTTAATCTCTCATTTAAAACAAATACTGACAGTTACTGGGAACAAAGAGATGAAAAGTATAATGATTTCAAGCTCTTAGAAAGGCAATTTTAGTAGCCGATTTCCTGAAGCATTCTAGGTTTATATCCGATTATATCTGTAGAGTAGTTTACAGGTGTATCGTACATGGGCTTACCCCGCAAAAGACAAAATAGTATTTGGAAACCGATTAAGACTGAAAAAGGTTTTGCAGTACAGCCTGATGAAGTAGTAATTTCCTCAGACCCCTGGAGCCATGATGCAATCAAGCGAATCGCATCAGCAGGCTTTTTCATGAAACCATCAAAAAGAATTCGCACATTTACTGGACAAATAATGATGTCAGCAGCATCAATGCCGAATCTGATAACACTTAAGAAAAAACTTCTTCGTGTAGGAATTAGTTTATTTCTTTTAGCTGACGTAGCGTTAATAGCGCTATTTTTAAAATCAATTTTTTGATTCACTATCTTTAACTTTCTTATTTTAGATCATACCTATCCGATAAGAATCCAATGTCATTCAGTTAATAACTTAAGTACCGTGACCTTGAGCGTGTGCCTGAGCGTGACCCAAATAATTTAAGCTCACGAGCACGTCGTGAAGTAATAAATTTAATCCTTCGCGTACTTCGCGACCTTCGCGTTACTAAAAAGATCTTCAAATACCTTCTACCGATTAATAGTAATTTAAGATGTAAAATTAATTGAGTGATTAAGAAGCTTGATAAACAGGTCACGCTTAATTTCTGATGCTCCAAATTGTTTTGTTGTATCCGTAATAACCTGACAATCCATCCACGTAAGACCTTCTGACTGTAGATGTGAAACGGCGAAGACAAGAGCTGCTTTTGAAGCATTTTCTTCAGAATAAAACATCGATTCTCCGCTGAAATATCCATTGATTCTTACACCATAAAGCCCCCCAACTAAGTTTCCATCAAGATACGATTCGTATGAGGTCGCAAAACCTGCTTCATGCAAAGCAATATAGCTGTTAACCATTTCCGATGTTATCCAAGTGCCTTTTTGCTTCTTACGATTTGTGGCTTCTGCGCATGCCTGAATAACAGAAGAAAAGTTTTTATTAATGGCGAACTCATAAGGATTACGGGATAAGAACTTTTTTAAGCTTCTTCCTACATGAAATGCGTCAAAAAAAAGAACTCCCCTGAGTGGTGGAGAAAACCAAGCCAAATATTCATCTGACCATGGCCACGGAAAGATACCAAGTCTATAAGCTTGAAGAAGATTTTCAATAGTAGCCTCGCCGCCTATGCCAATAAGCCCGCTTTCATCAGCAACAGAGACAGGTGGAAAAATTAGTCGACTCATTAAACTTCACTCGGTACACTAACAGCATGTCGTCAAAATCGTCACATCAAAATGATACTGAAACGGTTGAGAGGACTCGCCTTAAAACTCCAAAGACTTACAAGGTACTTTTACTTAATGATGATTATACCCCGATGGATTTTGTGGTGTCGATCTTAGAATCAATTTTTCAGAAAAGTCCGGCTGAAGCTGTAAAGATAATGCTCGCTGTCCATCACCAAGGTAAAGGATTATGCGGGATTTATACGAAACAGATCGCTGAGGCAAAAGTAGAACTGGTGCACTTGCAAGCAGAGAGTCACAATTATCCCTTAAAAAGCATCATGGAAGAGATATAAGTTAATACTATGTTTAATACCGAGCTCACTTACTTACTTGATGCTGCAATAAAAGAGGCAATTACAAGACGTAATACTTTTTTTTGTGCTGAACATATCCTCTATGCCCTTTTGTTTGATCCAGAGATTGAAAAAGCGCTTAAAAGTCTGGGTGCAGATAAGACAAAACTACTATCTAGACTCTCAGTTTTTTTTACTAATGAGTTAGAACACGCCCCTAAAGAACAAAAAGAAGTCGAGCCACTGCAAACGCCGCAATCTCGAAGGATTATCCAGCGTGCCCTTATTCAGACGCGCTCCTCTGGAAAAGACCTCGTAACACCGTTGGATATGCTTGCTGCTATTAGTAAAGAGCAAGAAGACGAATGCATGGCCTCATATTTTTTACGACAGCTGGGTATGAGTCACCTGGATATTTTAAATTATATTTCACATGGAATTTCCAAAGTTTCAGACGAGGAACTAGAAGATGAAGAGGTTACTGAAAATCAAAAGCATGCTTCAGATGATTCTGAATCAGATCAACTACAACAGAATCCAGAAAAAACTCTTCAACAATTTACAGAAGATCTGACAGAGCTTGCAAGAAATGGAAAATTAGATCCAATCGTTGGGAGAGAGAAAGAAATTTCTCGGGCAATCAAAATACTCGCGCGTCGACAAAAAAATAATCCACTTTTTCTCGGTGATCCTGGTGTTGGTAAGACATCACTGGCAAATGCGATAGCGTTAAAAATTATTTCTAACGAAGTCCCAGATGTTATAAAGGGTGCTACCATTTATTCACTACATGTTGGTGCATTAGTTGCTGGAACAAAATTTCGTGGTGAATTTGAAGAACGACTCAGAAAAATTGTCCTAGCTCTAAAGAAGAAAGATAAAGCGATTTTATTTATAGATGAAATTCATCAACTTGTCGGTGCCGGTGCAACAGGAAATGGTTCTATGGATGCCGCTAACCTTTTAAAGCCTGCATTACAATCAGGTAATCTTCGATGTATTGGGAGCACAACGTATGAAGATTATAAGAAGACATTTGAGAAAGATCGCGCTCTTTCAAGAAGGTTTTCACCAATTGATGTGATAGAACCAAGTATCGAAGAAACCGTTCTTATTCTTCAAGGTTTAGTGTCACATTATGAATCATTCCATAAAGTACATTATTCCAAAGCTGCAATAAAAGCTGCAGCTGAACTTTCAGCAAAACATATATTTGGTAGATTACTTCCTGATAAAGCAATTGATGTAATTGATGAGGCAGGAGCTACGAATGCTATCCTTCCTGAAAGTCAAAGGAAGAAAACAATTACTGAGAAAGAAATTGAAAAAGTTGTTTCTCTGATTGCACGCGTGCCTGTTTCATCTGTTTCAAAGGATGATTCTGCAAGACTTCAAGGGCTTGAAAAGCGTTTAAAGGATAAAGTTTTCGGACAAGCAGAAGCCGTTGAACAAGTAGTAAAAGCTGTTAAGCGAAGTCGCGCTTCACTTGGAAACGAACAAAAACCGGTTGGCTGTTTTCTTTTTGCAGGCCCTACTGGTGTAGGTAAAACTGAACTAGCCAAGTGTTTAGCTCAAGAATTAGGAGTACCATTTCATAGATTTGATATGTCCGAGTACATGGAAAAGCACTCTGTTGCACGTCTTGTTGGTGCTCCTCCTGGCTATGTAGGATATGAGGAAGGGGGGCAGCTGACGGATCTTGTTCGCAAACAGCCTTATGCAGTGCTCCTTCTTGATGAGATCGAAAAAGCGCATGAGGATATCTACAATATACTCCTGCAAGTCATGGATGATGCAAGGCTCACAGATTCACAAGGTAAGCTTGCCGATTTTAAAAATATAATTTTAATCATGACCACCAATGCAGGCTCTGAAAAATCAGCAACCGTTGGATTTGGTTCTCAGGTACATCGTGCAAAAAGTGAAGAAGCTATTAAAAAGCAGTTTAAACCAGAGTTTCGTAACCGTTTAGATGAAATTATATATTTTGCTGCGCTTTCGGAACCACTTCTAAAAGATATTGTTGAAAAATTCATTCATGAGCTTGAAAAACAGCTCTCAGAGCGTAAAGTAACTTTTCATCTAACAGATGAAGCGAAGCAGTACCTCGCTGAGAAAGGATATGATCCATTACTTGGAGCACGACCTATGAAGAGAATTATTCAAAGAGAGATAAAAGATGCTCTCTCAGATGAAATACTTTTTGGTCAGTTGAAAAAGGGTGGCTTAGTAACGATAGTACTTGAAGATGAGAAATTAAAGTTCAATTTTAAATAATAATTAATTCTATGAAAAAAAATATTTTGCTAATACTTGTTCCAGTGTTAATAACTTTTTTTACAGGATGTAGTGCGACAGGGTCACTGCCTACTGAAAAATATTCTGGTCATGATGCAACGAAAGCTGAAAAACAAGCTGAAGATTGCGCGGGTGATAAATGCAAGACAGGGTGTGATATGAATACTAGTGATTCTTCAAATAAGTCTGCATGTGGCTGTACTCATGATTGGCATAGCCTCACTAAGAAAGAAGCAGATGACGCAGGTGTTAAGTGCGGTTGCCATAAGCATTAAGAGTCACCAGCGGATTGGATTTTTTGAATGACGAATAAGATACTCATTTGCTTGAGAAAAATGTTTGCAGCCTAGAAATCCTCTATGAGCAGATAATGGGGAAGGATGCGGTGCCGTAAGTACTAAGTGTTTTAATGGATCAATGCACGTGCCTTTCTTTTGAGCATACGCTCCCCAAAGCATGAAAACAGTGTGCTTTGTATGTATATTTATTAATTCGATTACTTTATCTGTAAATCGCTCCCAGCCAAGTCCTGCATGAGAGCCAGCCTTATCTGCTTCGACAGTGAGAACAGAATTGAGAAGTAAAACTCCCTGATCTGCCCAGCGTGTTAAATCACCAGATTTCGGTCGTTCAGTATGTATATCGTTTTGGATTTCTTTAAAAATATTTTGTAAAGATGGGGGAAGGGGGACACCTTCTGTTACTGAGAAAGATAGACCATGGGCTTGTCCAGCACCGTGGTAAGGATCTTGTCCAAGTATAACTACTGAAAGTTTTTCAAGTGGTGTAGCAGCAAATGCTTGAAATACATTTTTATTCTCTGGATAAACTTTTACTCCTTTCGTTCGAAGCAAAGCGACTTTATTTAAAAGATCTTTAAAATATCCCTGTTCTTTTTCCTGCTTTAATAGATCTGACCATCCAAGACCTTCGTTACTCGTGTTATATTCAAGATTGTTCATACTTGAGTACCTCATCTCTCATTCGAAGATATGATTTATAGCGTGATGAAAAAATTATACCTTCTTCAAAGGCTTTTATTACTGCACATTCTGGCTCTTTCGTATGAGAACAATCAATAAAACGGCAGTGAGCTGCAATTGGTGGAATTTCAGGGAAGCAATTCTGAAGCGATTGGCTTGAAATATGGGTAACTCCAAATTTTTGCAGACCAGGCAGATCAATAATAATGACCTCTTTCCCGTTAAACATTGGTGCTCGATGAGCAATTGCCATGGTAGTTGTTTGTTGCCCTTGTCCAGTATGAGATACGTCACCGGTTTTTTGACGAGCACCAGGAACAAAATGATTTATGAGAGAACTTTTTCCAACACCAGAAACACCACAAAAAGCAATTATTGGAGGATGATTACTCTCTAATAACGATTGATCTGAAAATCTTGCTTCAAGAAATTTATGTAATGATGAAAGTCCATCGTCTACTTTGGTTGAGGTATGCAGAATATCTATATCAAGATTTTGATAACACTGAAGTCGTTCCTTTTGTTCCCAAGGTATATCAGATTTATTGATAAGCAGACTAAAAGGAATTCCTTCAAATAAACAGCTTGCTATCGTTCGATCAATAAAGTCTTCAGTGTAAAGAGCACCACCTGAGGAGACTATAAAAAGGTGATCAAGATTTGAAGCGAGCTCTTTTGTTTTTCCAAAATAAGAACGCGAAAGAATATTTTTTCTCTGTTCAACAGAAACAATACTTTGAGTTTGTCGATCAATCCTAACAAAGTCTCCTACAACAACTGATGGGATTTTTGATGGAAAAGATACATCTAAAACTGTTG
This sequence comes from Bdellovibrionota bacterium, assembly GCA_044356295.1. Classification (GTDB taxonomy): domain Bacteria; phylum Bdellovibrionota_C; class UBA2361; order UBA2361; family JBIKWN01; genus JBIKWN01. The sequence goes on along the minus strand of JBIKWN010000009.1, from coordinate 15,137 downwards.
TTTGATCGACAAAAACGGTCGCCTTTCGTCTGGAAACCGACCTGACGAGGCAATGCTCATTTAAAGTTTGTAGATTAACGGGGCTTTGCAATGGCGTCCTTATTGTTCTCAGAAGGATGTGTTTTTTTAATTTCTTCTTTTACTTCTACGACAACATCTTTTGTCTTATGCCAGACTTTATTCCAATCGATATCTTTTGCATTCTCGTGAAGGTACATTGAAATAACGGTAAAAATAATTGGGGCAACCAAAGGGGCAATTATACCACGGGTATCAATTCCAGGCAGAATTTTGACCAGAATCCAGAATAAAGCACCATTTGCAACGATAAGTGTAAGTGCATGAACTGTAAGGCTATTTGGTACTGAAAAGAAAAGGGCGGCATCCCAAAGCTGTGTATTTACAAAGGCTAACGAGACAACAGCGATAAGGGCACTCAGAGGACCTGAAACCGTAAAACCAGGCAAAAGAATTGCAGTTATAAGCATTGCAATACATTGGGTAATCCAGATATCAATTTTCAGTCCAGCAATAATTTCCATAGAGGGATTGTAGCGTATTTCTAATAGTTGAGAAGGGTTTGAAAGCGCGATACGATCACTTAATGCGACCTTTTAGAGAATATTTCAAATTCGTCCAAAATTATGGGATGTACTTTATTCCTGCCTTGTATCTTTTGATTGCGGGTTCAGTTGCTTTCATATCAAGAAATCTTTTACCGGAAGTTTTAAGTCTTTCTCTGATTGTCCTTGGGGGAGCTCTTATGCTCCTTACGTATCGATCTCTTTTATTCATTCAAACAATAAAAGGTGTTCTTAAGAAAGTAGAGGCTCAGGTTTTAATTACCCCTAAACTTGCCGAAGAATTTGAGAGTGCAGCTCAAGAAGAGCTTGAAAGAATTTTATCTGATGAACTAGAAGAACCTAGCGAAGATACTAAGAAAGAAGTAATTCATTAATTTTTACATCATCCCTGCAATCGAAAGCACACCAATAAAGAATAGATTCGAAAAAAGGTAACTTGCTATCCATAGAAGGCTAGAAGAAATAAAAATTCTATTGAGCTTCTCTTTTGGAACAAGACCTATGCGGGTTAGTGCTAATGGTAAGAGAGAAACAACCCAGACTAATCCAAGAATTACCCCGCCTTGTATGGCAGGAAAAAGAGCGAAAATTATAAACCAAGGCGATCCGGCAAGCATGGTAATTTTTACTGCAGTGAGTCGTGAGATTTCAATCCCTTGTGCCACTAATAATCCTTCAATGATAAGGGACCAAAAGTGAAGGAGTGCAAAAGATATTGCAAATGTAAGTGCAAGGCTTACAACAACAATTGGTAGTGCAGAAGGATTTGCTTGTTGCAGAATGACTGCTAATAAAAATAAGAGCGAGGGAAATAGTGAAAGGGGGAGGATATACTGTAGATAGAGTTTTCCAACAGGACCTTGATAACTGTCTAGTAAGTTGCAAGCACGATTTCTGTTGAGAATTGTAGAGCAAGCAAAAGAAAAAGAGGGAAATGATTGTTCCTGGTTCATATACCAGGAGAGGATCACACGAAGGCGTCTTCTGCGCCACCACCAACTGCAATCTTGCCCTCTGCTTCGAGTCTTCGGACGATATCGACGATACCCTGTTGGACTTTCTCGACGTCTTTGAGTTTAACAGGACCCATATTTTGCAAGTCTTCTTGAATCATTGCGGCAGCACGTTGCGACATGTTTTTGAATAACAGATCACGTAAATCCTGACTTGCAGTTTTGAGGGCAAGAACAAGTTGATCTCTTGGAACTTCTTTGAGAACAGTTTGTATGCCTTTGTCATCAATTTTCTTAACATCTTCAAACGTAAACATAAGATTTCGGATTTGCTCGGCGAGTTCAGGGTACATCTCTTCAATCTCTGTAATAATTCTCTCTTCGTTATTTCTATCAACAAAGTTAAGAATGTCTGCAGCAGCTTTAGGACCACCAATTTCTTCTTCTTCGTTCAGACCACTTCCTTTTAATTGTGAACGGAGTACTTCACGTACTTCATCAATAACATCTGCTTTGACGTTATTAAGATTTGCAATTCGAATAAGAATATCTGTTTGTGCTTCTTCGTTCATTGCTTGCAACGTATGTGCAGCTTGATCAGGATTCATCTTTGTCATTAAGAATGAAACTGTTTGTGGGTGCTCTGCAGAAATAAATGAATTTAAAATTTTATCTGGAACGTCTTGAATGATCTGGCTTATTGGTTCCTTTCGTGCACCAGTAATATATTCTAGAAGGCCTTCACCGGCAGTATCACCAAATGCGGTTCCGATAACATCTTTTGCAAATTCGCGACCATCAACCAGAAGAGTCTCACTGGCTTTCATTAAATTTCTAAATTCGCGTGTGATGGCAAGTTGAGTTTCTCGGTCAACTTCTGAAACCGACATAAAGGCACGGCTAATACGTTTCACCTCTTGTTCATTGAGGTGCTGCAGTACTTGCGCAGCCAAGTCCTTTCCTAAACTCAATAGGGTGAGGGCGGCTTTTTCAGTGGCGGTGAGTTCACGTCCCATTTATGCTACTTTAGATGCAAAAGAGTCCAAAAATGGATCAGAGGATGGGCAGGAATACCTAACCTATCGTAATCACTAACTTTTTATGTCAGATTCTCTCAAACTACTTTTCCGACAGCATTTTAGATGCGAACCGACCGATATTCGGACTCTACAAGCTCATGCTTCTGACAGAAAAATTTATCGATTACTTGGACCCGAAGGACAAACTGCCTGTGGTATAGAAAACCCAAATATTAAAGAGAATAGAGCGTTTATTTATTTTGCCCGACATTTTCGTTCAAAGAACCTTCCTGTCCCTGAAATTTTTCAAGTGAGCCAAGATGAACTTAGTTATCTTCAAGAAGATCTTGGGGACGTAACTCTTTTTAATGAACTTGGTTCTGTTCGTACTTCAGTAGATCCATTTCCCGAAGTTATAGAAAAGCGATATGAGCAGATCCTGTCCATTCTTCCTAAATTTCAGATAGAGAGTTTACCTGGTCTTGATTTTACAAATTGTTATCCAACATCAATTTTTGATCCCAAGGCAATGCTTTGGGATATGAATTATTGTAAAGAAAAGTTTCTCGATAAAATTGAAATCTCTTATAACGTTACAAAGCTTCAATCTGAATTTAATGAGCTCTCTGTTATTCTTAGTCGTACAGACTCTGGGTTTTTTATGTACAGAGATTTTCAATCACGAAACATTATGTTTCTAAATAATGAACCATACTTTATTGATTTTCAAAGTGGTAGAAAGGGACCCTTACAATATGACTTGGTTTCACTGCTGTACCAAGCGAGTGCTGAAATACCAGAAGTAACCCGCCAAAAACTAATTAAGCACTACATAGCTGAAGCAAAACGATTTACAACGATTGATATAGATAGGTTTTTTGAGGAGCTGCATGGTTTTGTGCTGCTTCGAATATTACAAGTTCTAGGAACCTATGGGGTACAAGGATTAGAGGGGAAAAAGCCTTATTTCTTGAACTCAATCCCACGAGCGGTAGGAAATCTTTCTGCGTTGATGATTCGCGCACGAGAGTTATTTGTGAAATTTCCAGAGCTCAGTTCCATTTGTACGAGATTACCAGAGCATGTTTTTAAAAAAGGTTTTATATGAAAATATCAATCGGCAGTTTCTCTTATCGGAAAGGTTATCCCCTAGATACGACTCCGCATGGAGGTGGTTTTGTTTTTGATTGTCGTTTTATAAAAAATCCAGGGCGAGAAACTCAGTATAAAGAAAAAACTGGAAAAGATACTGAAGTGCAGAACTATATTGATGCGCTTCCTGAAACACCTCTATTTTTTAATGCACTACAACAGATCGTACTTGGTGCCATAGACAGTTACCGAGAACGTGGTTTTGATTATCTATCTGTGCAGTTTGGTTGTACTGGTGGACAACACAGATCAGTCTATTTTGCGGAAATGCTTACAAAAAAACTTAGTGAAGATAAAACGCTCTCTATTGAACTTGTTCATAGAGACTGTCCGACTTTTTGAGTTAGATTTTATGAAAGCCATGATTCTTGCAGCAGGTCTTGGGACACGTCTAAAAGAACTGACTAAAACTATTCCAAAATGCTTGGTGCCCTTAGCAAACGGTTCCACCATGTTAGAAAGAGTTATTCTGCAATTAAAAGCTGCAGGCGTTACTGATATCATAATCAATCTTCATTACCTTCCCGAGCAAATAAAAAAATATATTTCAGATAAAAATTCGTTTGGACTCCGGATTGAGTTCTCGTATGAAGATTCAATTCTTGGAACAGGTGGTGGGCTTAAAAATGCAAAACAATTCTTTGATGATGGAAAACCATTCTTTCTCCATAATAGTGATGTTTGGAGTGATGTAAAGTTAACTGATGTATATCAAAAACATCTTTATGAAAATCCAATTGCAACTCTTGCAGTTACTGCACGAGAAACAAAGCGACAACTTTTTTTTGATGAATCCTTAAAACTAATACCAAAGCTCAATCAAGAAGATCAACAAGGTGGCAATCCGTATGGATTCTCAGGAATTCAAGTACTATCTTTTAGTATATTTGATTTCTTAGAAGCCTATACTGGCGAATTCTCAACGATACCAGTATTTTTTAGTGCAGTTTCTGCCGGGAGTACAGTACAAGGATTTGATATGTCATCCTCGTATTGGATAGATATGGGGTCTCCTGAAAAATTAGCCGCGCTCAATCAATACATTAAACAAAATAATTTATGAAAAGAAAAAAAATAGAGCAACACTTCGCTACGTCAATATTTTGTGATGCACTTTTCGACAAAAAAAAAGCAGATCGAATTAATAAGGATCTCATTGATGAATGTTACCGAATACAATCTATCGATAAAATTGGTCATACGTGGTGTAAGAAAAATTATCCAGGTGGATATACTTCATATAGTTCTATTCCCAATCTCCATGAGCGGTCACACTCATTTATATCGTTAGAAAAAATTATTAGAAAAAAAGTGTATCAGTACGCTTCAGAACTTAAACTTAATTTAGGAGGGCGACCTTTAGTCATGAGTGATTTTTGGCTCAATATTATGCCAACTGCGGTCACCCATAGTCTTCATTTACATCCGTTATCAGTTATAAGTGGAACCTATTACATACAGACACCCCCAGGCTGTTCTTCTATTGAATTTGAAGATCCAAGACTTCCCATGTTTATGGCCTCACCACCAAGACAAACAGATAAATTTGGAAAAGATGGAACGATGATCTCTTATCCCGCCCAGGCTGGAAATGTAGTGCTCTTTGAAAGTTGGCTGCGACATCAAGTTTCTTCGAATCCTTCAAAGCAAGATAGGATCTCGGTAAGTTTCAATTATGCATGGGGATGATTCTAATTTGAATTGCCTTGAATCTTATTAATTATTTTGTGTAACAAAGCTTTTGAAGAATGAAGATTGAAGTATTCATCGGGTTGTTGTGAAAGAAATTCTATAAGAAGCTGTTCGTGGGTTAAAATCGATTTCATTTCAGTATCAAGCTCTGCTCCAAAGAGAACAAACTCTTTTTCACTTTGCCATTTATTAATTAATCGAATCATATACTGTTGTGCTTTTAATTGGTCATTCGTGAGCAGAGAACGAGTGAGACGAGAAATCGATTTATTCAGGTCAATTGAAGGTCGAATATTTTGATTTGAAATTTTTTGAGATAGATAAAAATGTCCATCAAGAAGGCTTCGGATTTCATCTGCAAGAGGATCTTCGGTACCGTCTTGATTTGTTAGTACTGTATAGAAGGCCGTAATTGAACCATTTTGATCATTTCCTGCACGTTCAATAAATTCTGGAAGCTTACAATATACTGAACTTGGATATCCTTGACGTACAGGAAGTTCATTTGAAGCAAGGCCGATATCACGAAGTGCACGTGCAAATCTTGTCAAAGAATCCATTATGAATAGAACATGCTTCCCTTGTTCTCGATATGTTTCAGCAATTGAAAGTGCAGTATGAGCCGCTTTCATCCTCATGAGGGGAAGTTCATTACTTGTAGAAGCAACGACAACTGTTTTTTCTAAAGTAGACCTAGATAAACTATCAATAAATTCTTTGACTTCTCTACCACGCTCTCCAATTAAAGCGACTACGCAACAATCACATTCAAAATGTTGTGCCATAGAGGCTAGGAGGGTTGATTTTCCAAGACCTGCACTAGCAAAAATTCCAATTCGTTGTCCTTGAGCAATCGGAAGGAGAGTATCAATTACTTTAATACCTGTGACTGCTTGTTTATGGAGTGAGGTTCTTTGAAACGGGGATGTCGTCAAAGATTCTTTGATTCGTTGAGTTTGCTGGTGATGAGATTCAATTTCTGAAAATATTTTTTCTGGTGAAATATGAGTGCCACGCCCTAATCCATCAAGAAGATATCCAAAAGGAGGATCAGGGACTTCAATTTGGATAGTTTGACCAAAGCATTTTACGAAATCACCTCCACTAATTGAGGCAGATTTCTCGAGAGGAGCCAACGTACAGGAATTTTGTGAGAGTCCTATTACTTCGCTTGGGACTCTGTCCCCTTGACGAGAAATAACCTCACAGTAATCACCAATGCCAGACAACGGAAGCATAGCAGTCATTGATGTTTGTGTGCTTTGAACTATTGAACCCGTACTCTCAATTCGAATCATGGGATTTGCCAGATAATTTTTTTAAACTATTTTTGACTTCCTCTGAGAGTGCCTCTTCAATCTTAATTTCTAATAACCCTGTTGGAGTAATACATATAAGACTCTTTTTTTGTTCTTGTGCTGAAGCATCGATTATAAAGTTGAGCTTTTCATCTTCTCGAAACTGTTCAAGAACAGTTTTATTACTTGTATGGCAGATAACTTTTATAATTGGAATATGTCGAATCCTGCTTTTAATTGTTTTTAAGATTTTTGAAGTAATGAGTTTATAGCTCTCTGGTCGTTCTAAAAGAACAGTTGTTATGGTTTCTTCAACATCATTATAGCAACGTTGTTCAAGGTATTTTTTGAAAGTACGAATCTCGGATGTTGTTTTTGAAAAAGCTCTTAAGGCTTCTTGCTGTCCTAAGATAAGTCCTTTCGAATAACCACGTTCTTCTGCTGCCTTGAGTATCAAAGCTCTTTTTTTTCGTATATTTTTTAATAATCGAAGTGCTAACTTCTTAGAATGCTCTAAAAGACAAGCCTCTTCTAAAGTCACTGCTTTTTTTTGAATAGCAGAAAAATCAACTGCTTTAAGTTTGTTTACTTGAACGATTCCATTTGCCATATAAAGGGAATCGTCTTATTTTTTCGAAAGTTTCCTTGAATTCTGAAGAATTTAGTACTTTTAAACCTAGAAATAGAATTAAAGAAAACAATACTATTCTTAAGATTTCAAAGGAATGTGTATTAGAGAGTGGAATTAAAGATCGAACAATAACCGGCAATGAACATAGTGCGGCAATAGCTGTACAAATCGATGTTTTAAGGGTTGCAATCCAAAGCGGGCTCCAATGTAGTGTGGGATTTCGTTTTGCAACAATAAGTCCAGAAAAAATAGCTGTACACAGCATAGAAAGGGATGATCCTAGAGCAAGTCCAATAGCTCCTAACTGATAAAGCGTTGTCGCTGCAACAACAGGTTCACCACCGATTGAGTTTAAAAAGTTATAAAGGCATGCCTGTAAGAACCCTACAGAGATTTGTCCCTCATCGTATCGAGGGAGTGGACCTATAAGAAGTAAACAAAAAATCAATGTCGTAAAAAGGGTGACACATCCAATTAATGTAGGAGTAAGCGTATCTTTTTTCGCTTGAAGAGCTCGTATAAGAAGAGCATGAAGGCTGATAGGAATGAGGCCAATCGCATACGCTCTTGCCACATAAGCGGTATTAAGAGCTGCATGAGCATCAAAAGCTCCACGCTCTAACAGTAAAGATACAAGATATGGAGCGAAGCAAATAATACCAACAGCTGTAGGGATCATTAAAAAAACTGTAAATCGTAGAGAATCAATGAGTGCTTTATTGAACTCTTTGGAATTATTTTCTGATGCGGTTCGTGCTAGTGTTGGTAGGAGTACAGATGAAAGAGCAATGGTAATAACTCCAACCGGTAGTTGCACAAATCTATCTGCAAAAGAGAGCCAAGCAACAGATCCTGCCTCTAGACTTGAGGCAAGTTGGGTACTTATAAAAATTGTTAATTGATATAGATTTGCACCAAGCACTGCTGGAATCATAAGGACACAAACAGAGATCGTGCTTTTAGAAAAAGGGTTACCCAAAAATAGTAGGGGGAATCCTGCTTTTTTCAGTGCTGGCATTTGGGTCAGAACTTGTAATACTCCTCCAAATACAACCGAGTAAGAAAGGAAATAGGCTGCTTCAGTTTTTTCGTAATACGCAGCAAGGTAGGCACCAATAATCAGTACAAGGTTCATAACAACTTGTGCTAATGCAGAGATTCCAAAGATATGAAGTGAATTGAGAGCGCCATTGAAAAGTGTGATAAGGCTTACGCAGATGATATACGGAAACATAATCTGTGTAAGTTTAACTGCAAGAGCAAATTGTTCAGGATTAGAAGTAAAACCAGGTGCCACAAAGGAAACCACAGCTTCAGCAAAATAAATTCCAACGATACTAAATAATGAAGTGACAAGAATCAGACTTGTAGCAATTGAACAAAAGGCTTTATGTGCTGAAGTGTCACCTTCTTTAATCCTCTCAGCAAATACCGGTATAAAAGCAGAGGTAAGGGCTCCTTCAGCAAAAATACTTCGAAGCATATTTGGAATTCGAAGTGCTACAAAATAGGTATCAGCAATTAAAGAGGCACCAAATAGTCGAGCAACAAGAACTTCACGAAAGAATCCAAGTATTCGACTCAGTAGTGTAAGGCTTGCAACAATTGCAGTTCCTCTAAATAATGAGGACGAAGATTTTGACGTTGCAGTCATAGAGGTGAGGATATCCTAAGAAAATTTTTATGGTGAGAGTATGAATGATCCCTTTTATAAACGTCCATGGAGTTTTGTTGGTGCATCGTATGGCCTAGGTTCCAGTAGGAAAGGTGCTGCGTTCGGACCTCAAGCTATCCTAAAAGCAGGATTGGTTGAAAGGCTTACTAACCTTGGATTGGACGTAAATTTAGGCAAAGTAATTCGCCCCTTTTTTGAATCGACTTTCCCAGACGAACCTAAATTAAAACATTACCAAGAATTTCTTGAGTTCCATAAAGACCTCTCTGAAGCAACACTTGAGGTTTACAATAACGGACATCGCCCTATCGTTGTTGGAGGAGACCATGCCCTGTCTATTAGCTCTATCAATACAGCAGCCCACTACTTAAGGTCTGTCCATGGGGATAATGCTGAGATCGGCGTTATCTGGGTAGATACACATGCTGACATTAATACAACAGAGACAACTCCATCAGGTAATATTCATGGAATGCCTTTAGCAGTTTTAATGGGATTAGGAGACCCACGCTTGACATCACTGATTTCTGGAAGACCTCCACTAAAACCTATAAATCTTGTTTACATTGGTTTGCGTGATGTAGATGCGGGCGAAAAGCAGTTGATAAAAGACTTAAATATCCGCGCGTACACAATGAGAGATATTGATGAAAACGGAATTGCAAAAGTGACTCGTGACGCTTTTTCATATCTGCAAGGAAAGACAGATGGCATTGTAGTTTCCTTTGATCTTGATGTCTGTGATCCAGTGATTGCCCCTGGTGTTGGAACACCAGTATCAGGTGGACTCACAGAGCGAGAAGCCCATTACATCATGGAAACAGTATGCATGGTTCCTAATCTTTTGAGCGTAGAGTTTGTAGAGCTTAATCCTGAGATTGATACCGACGATGCTTCTCTGCAGTTATCTCTTCGTCTTTTAGAAAGTGCTTTTGGTAAAACAATTCTTCTGTAGAACTTTTATTTGAATAAAAAAAGAGCACTGATTGCTCAGTGCTCTTACGTTTGAGAGGGGATTGTACCCTCAATTCAAAGGGGTACTACTTACCACCTTTTAACCAACGATCGATAATTCCTTTGAAATGATCTGCTGGATATGCGCCACGAACAGCAACACCATTAACAAAGAAGTTTGGAGTTCCTTGAACACCAAGTTTATCTCCTAGCTCAGCATCAGCTTTCACTGCAGCTGCTGCCTCAGGAGACGCCATATCTTTCTTAAATTGATCAACGTTCAGACCAAGTTTTTTAGCTGCTTCTTCGTAAAACGCAGAGGATAGCTTATCTTGGTTTGCAAATAGCTCATCATTCATCTCCCAGAATTTGTTTTGCTTCTGAGCAGCCCAAGTAGCACGTGCTGCTGGTTCAGCTTCTGCATGCATTGGAAGAGGCTTGTGTTTGAATGCAACTTTCACATCATTAGGGTACATTTTAAGTACTTGAGCGACTGTGTCATTCCCACGTCGGCAGAAAGGGCATTGGAAGTCTGAAAACTCAACAATAGTTACCTTAGCGTTTGCTGGACCCTTAACAGGAGCATTACCTAGATCAATTTTAACTGGGTTCTTGAACTGGTTCTCTGATTCAGCTTTTGCACGGTCTTCCTCAGCTTTCATTGCCTCTTGTTGGCGCTTTTGAAAGTAGTTTTCAACTGTTTTGCCAAGTTCGCTCTCACCTTCGGCAGAAGCAAGATATTTTTTCATCTGGTCAGCAAACTGCTTATCGTTTGCTTGAGCAGATGCATGGGAACATATAAGAGCTAAACTAGCACAGCCGGCAACAAGCCACTGTCTAGAAAAGACTGATTTTGTAAAATAGGTCATGTAAAGATCCTTAAAAAAGACTATAAACTTACACGGGTTTACCAAAATTTAACGAGGTGCACAAATGAAACTTTTCAACTCAAAATTATCCCTATTTTTGACCTTAATCGTATATTTATTTACTCTGCCTGTATTAGCGCAAGAAAAAGGGAAAAATATGGCATTACACGCAACTTTTAAGACTTCAAAAGGTGTTATTGAAATCGACCTTACTCCAGAAAAGACTCCGATTTCAGTTTTAAACTTTGTTAATTTAGCAGATCGTGGTTATTACAATGGCCTCTCATTTCACAGAGTCATTGCGAACTTCATGATTCAAGGTGGTGATCCAGTTGGAAATGGTACAGGCGGTCCTGGATATAATTTCAAAGATGAATTTGATGATTCATTAAGACATGACAAGCCTGGTATGTTGTCTATGGCAAATGCTGGTCCTGGAACAAACGGAAGTCAGTTTTTCATTACGCATGTAGCAACTCCCTGGCTCGATGGTAAACATTCCATTTTTGGACAGGTTACTTCAGGACAAGAAGTTGTGGATGCAATCGCACAGGGTGATAAAATTGATTCAATCACTATAACTGGAGATTGGAAAAGTTTAGCTGATGCTCATAAAGATCAACTTGCACAGTGGAATGCTGTTCTTGATCAGAAGTTCCCTAAGAAGTAAAAAAACTGAGTACAATAATTTTTCAAAGATTCCGCCATGAAACTTGGTGTTATAAATTTTGTTGAAAGCTTTGAGGCTCTCTTAAAAGAAAGTTCAACAGTGAGCGAGCAAGATTTTACATCTTTAAAGGTTTCATGGCTTGGAAAAGAAGGGGTGATTAAAGATCTTTTTAAACAGCTCCGAGAGATTCCTCAAGATCAAAAGCCTGCCATAGCTGCATCCTTAAATGAGTTTAAGATAAAAGTCGAAACGCTTTTTGATGATATCGAGAAAAGTTTTTCGGAAAAAACGCTCCTTGAAAAACTTCGAAAAGAGTTTCTTGATCCCACACTTCCATCAAAATCCACTAAGATAGGGCGTATTCATCCTATTACAAGTATTGAACGAAAAATGTCTGCAATACTTGCTCCGTTTGGTTTTAAAAATGTCTTAGGACCTGAAGTTGAAACTGACTATTTTTGTTTTGATTCACTCAATATTCCGCCTCATCATCCAGCAAGAGACTTGCAAGATACATTTTATACAGATACCGGTGAAGTGTTAAGAACGCATACAACATCAGTTCAAGCACGAACACTGAAAGAAGGTGGTTTGCCTATAAAAATTGCATCGTTTGGGAAGGTGTATCGAAACGAAACTGAAGATGCTAGTCACCAAGCAATGTTTCATCAATTTGAGCTTGTGTGGCTTGAACAAGGTTTAACACTTTCAAATTTAATGGCGTTGATAACTCATATATTAAAGTCAGTGTATGGAAAAAGAAGAAAAGTAGGATTTGTTCCAAAATTTTATCCGTACACTGAGCCAAGTATTGGAGCCCAAATAAATTGTTCGATCTGTAATGGTACTGGTTGTCCTGCGTGTGGAGGATCTGGTTGGGTAACAATCGGTGGTGCAGGAATGATACATCGAAATGTACTTATTGAGTTTGGTTATAATCCAGATGAGGTTACTGGTTTTGCGTTTGGTCTTGGTACATCGCGCCTTGCTGGACAGCTCTTTGATATTCCAAAGCTAAAAACCCTCTATGATAATGACCTTCGAGTCCTTTCAAAGGTAGCAAGATGAAACTCTATAAAAGCATCTTAGAAAAATTTATTGAACTTCCTACTCAAGACGTTCATGAACTACGTCGGATTCTTGATGATGTTGGTCTTGAGGTAAAATCGATTGAAACTAAAAACCATGATACGGTTTTTACAATTGAAACACTTGCAAATAGGGGGGATCATCTTTCTGCTCTTGGAGTTGCACGAGAGCTTTCAGCTCGCTTTTTGTGTCAAACAAAGCTTCCGTCATTTGCTAATCTTGGTGATCAGAAAACACATGTCATTGTTCGAAAAAATACTGAGTTCTGTTTGAGGTATGGTTTATTAGAAATTACTACACCTTCTGATTGCAAGCTTCGAGACGATATCTCGGCAATTATAGAAAGTGATCATAAAAAACATGCAATTGTTGATGTCTTAAATTATACAGCACTAGAACTTGGGCAACCGATGCATGCGTTTGATAAAGAAAAAATTGATGGCGAAGTTATTGTTGAGCTAACAACACAGAGCGAAACAATTGAAGCATTAGATGGAAAAACATATACAGTCCCACCAGATTCAATTGTTATAAAAGATAGAAAGAAAATAATTGCTGTTGCTGGTGTCATTGGATGTTCTAATTCAATGGTCGAAAAAAATTCAACAAGAATATTAATTGAGTCGGCAACGTTTGATCCAATTAAAGTAAGGAAAACTGCAAGAGCGATGGGGATTTCAACAGATGCTTCGCATGCTTTCGAGCGAGGTGTTGATATCGAAATGGTCATTCCTGCTTTAAGACGTGCGCTGTATCTTGCACAAGACGGCACTGCTAATTCGGCAAATCTTGTTGGTCATATCCTTGCTGAAAGTGTCGTCGCTGAGAAACGTATTGTTACAATTCGACTGAATGAACTTAAACAACAAGTCAATTCACCTCGATTAAATGAAAGCGAGCTTTTTTCTCGGCTTAAAAATCTTGGTTATCATGTTTCCTATGACGCCGCGAGTAAGGCTAAAACATTCTCGGTTGTTGTTCCTTCCTGGAGACTATGGGATGTGAAAAATGAAGAAGATATCGTAGAGGATTTTGCTCGTTCGCATGGCTTAAATGAGATTAAGCAAAAACTTCCACCACTCGATTATGAAGCGCCAGAGAAAAATCCACAGGATCTCTTTCTAGAAAAAATTGAACCAAGCTTGATCGGTGCCGGATTTCATGAAGTAATCACTAAGAGTTTTTATTCAGCTGATGATGCTCTCTTTATTGAATCATTGAACAACAAGATTCAAGGGAAACATATAACTCTTAAGAACTCTATAGAATCAAGTTTCTCTCATTTGCGAACTACGACAGTGCTCCATCTAGCATCAGTGGCTGCTCAAAATTTAAAAATGGGAGTCACTACCATTAAAGTGTATGAATACTCTCGAGTATTTGAAAAAAGAGATCAAGAATCTGTACACAATCAAAATAATTCTCCGGTTAATGAAATAGAGACTCTTTCATTAATTGTTTCCGGCAGATGGTTTGATTCACAGTGGAGGCAGCCAGAATCACAAGCAGATCTTTTTAGTCTGACGAAGGGAGTGATAGAAAACCTTTTTGGGTCCCTTAATAAAAATATATCACTTAAAGCTTCTAAAAATCCTTTCCTTCATCCTGGAATGCAAGCAGCAATTCTTTGCGGAAGGTCGACTATCGGTACTCTTGGTGTCCTCCATCCGCATATCTGTTCTCGATATGAAATTAAAGTCCCAACTATTTTTGTAGAGCTTGAGACTGAAGAGATGATGAAGCGCTCTGAGGTTGCTCCTTATAAAGCACCAAATGATCTTCCCGTTGTTCGGCGCGATCTTACTCTTTCATTACCCCTTACAAGTTTTGCCGGAGACATAGTTCGTTCTGTTTCAAACGGAGAATTTTCTGATGTCATAGAAATGCATGTGATTGATGATTTTAAAAAACCTGAAGAAGACTTTAGAAGAGTTACGTACAGAATCACCTTTCAAAACGAACATAAAACCCTTGAATCTGCAGCTGTTGATGCAACATTTACCTCTATCCTTGCCCTGCTTGAGTCAAAACATGCTGCAAAGCTTGCAGCCTAGATTTTTTATCATAGTATATACATATGCTCAGAAACGGATCTTCACTACCAACGTTTGCACTCACTAATCAACGAGATGTTTCTATCGGCAATGATACTGTTATAAAACAGATCTCTATCATCTGTTTTCATAGAGGAGTTTTTTGTCCAACAACAGACAGATTTTTAGCTAGTTACCAAGATTTTTACGGCAGACTTAAAGAGTTATCAATTGGGCTCTATTTTATTAGTAATGACTCAGTTGAATTAAATAAAAATGTTTCTGAAAGATTAAAAATTAAGTTTGATTTGTTAGCTGATACTGATCTTTCTGTAGCAAGATCATTTGATTGTTACATTGAAGAGGGTGGTTCGAAGCCGTTTTCAGAGCCTGCTCTTTTTATAACAGATATTGATGGAAAAATTGCATATCAGACTATTAGCTCTGGTCCAAAAGGGCTTCCTGCGGTTACGGATGTTGTTCCGGTGCTTCTTTATATGAAGTCACATGGTGGGAAA
>JBIKWN010000044.1:0-20315 GCA_044356295.1 Bdellovibrionota bacterium | reverse complement strand
ACGAAGAAGCTGAAATCGTTGTTGGACAGAATGTCCCTTTCATTGCAGGACGTTCTACTGACCTACAAAATATAAACAACCAATTTAATCAGATTGATAGGCAGGATGTTGGTATTACCCTTCGATTAACTCCGCAAATAAGCTCTGAATCTTTTGTTAACTTAAAATTATTTACAGAGGTCAGTAGCATCGCTTCTCAATCTGTTGAGCTTGGCCCTACAACTTCAATTCGTACTAGTGAAACCAGCATTATTGCTAAAGATGGTCAGATGGTTGTTATTGGCGGACTCATGGCAGATGCAAAAAATGATACAGACACTGGGGTACCATTCTTAAAAGATGTTCCAATCCTTGGGTGGGCGTTTAAAAGTTCCAATATCCAATCACAAAAAACCAATCTATTAATCTTTATCACACCTCGCATATTGCAAGATCAATATGATGCAAGAGATATCTCGAAAGAGCGCTCTAATGAGATGGCTGATGAACTTGCACGGCAAAAGAGTTTGCCGGATCGATCGGAAGTATTACACAGCGAGAAAATGGATAAAGTCACCGACATTCGAAGTTTTGATGGAACCAAGCCAACGACTATCTTGCCCCCTCTTGATAATGGAGCGGTACAAGGTGCAAAAGATTCCAACGATATCTCTGCACCTGCTTCAGTAACAAAAGAATATAATTCTGATACACCTGGTGTTATCCAATTAAAAGTTGCTCCTAAGTTTCCTAAATCCATCTCTTCTGGTCTTGCAAGTAAGGGATCTTCTGGCTCGAAACGTTTTATTCTGTTCAAAGCTAGTAAAACTGATGAAGTCAATCGACTTCCTTTTTCTCCGGATCCTTCCAATGGTGTCTTTGGTATTGAAATCCCAGCAGGAAGCAGTTCGCAGGCAGAACAGTTCTTTACTCCCAATCAACAATATCTCTATGAAAGTGGAGACCAATCAGTTGAAGTAAAAGCACTCGAAGCCTATACAGACCGCCAAACTGCAACTTCAGCAAATAAAGGGGCGGTTACTTTTTATACATTGTCTCCTTTTGAAGTAATGAATCTCGGGAAGAAATTGTGGAAGAAGCAATAAATGAAGGAGCTAGCTGAAAGTTTAAAACTTCCATTTCTTGAGCGCTTGCCTCAACCCAATCCTCCACGGGATCTAAAGCATGGCGATTTTGATAGAATCGTTGGAAGTTGGGGTCGGCAGTATTCTACTATTCCTTACGATGGTGATGAATCTGTTGTTAAAATCGCAACAGCAAATCCGCTTGAGTATCATGCAATTGATCAATTAGCTCTTTGCTATGAGCGTCCGTTTGAAATAGTTGTCACTACACAAGAAGAGATTACCAAAGCTATTAATGCAATTCGAACTACATTAATGAACGATCGCTCGAGTGCTCTTTCTAATGAAAATGAAGAGAGCGCGTTCGATGGGTTTGAACAACAGCTAAAGATTGATGTAACAGATTCAGAAGATGACGATGCCCCTATTATTCGTTTTTTAAATGCAATTATTTTTAAAGCAAGTGCTGAGCGTGCTTCAGATGTTCATATCGAATCATTCGAGGATCGTGTAAAAGTTCGTTTCAGAATCGATGGAGTCCTCTACGATATTTCACAGGAAGATAAAGCATTTCAAGCCGCTATTATTTCACGTGTGAAAGTTATGGCGGGCTTGAATATCGCCGAGAAGCGACTTCCCCAAGATGGTCGAATCGGTTTAAAAATTGCCGGAAGAGACGTTGATATTCGTGTTTCAACTATACCAACTCAATTTGGTGAGCGTGTCGTGATGCGACTTCTTGATAAATCAGCAACAGTTTTAAATCTTGTGCAGCTTGGTGTTTCAGGAAGAAATCTTGATGTCATAGAAAAACTGATTCAAAAACCGAACGGTATTTTTCTAGTGACTGGACCAACGGGTTCAGGAAAAACAACAACGCTTTATTCTTGTCTTACAAAGATAAATACATCGGATCTTAATATTCTGACTGTAGAAGACCCTATCGAGTACCAACTTGAAGGGATTGGACAGATGCAAGTAAATCCGAAAATAAGTTTTACGTTTGCTTCAGGGCTTCGAGCAATCCTTAGGCAAGATCCAGACGTCGTGATGGTCGGAGAGATCCGAGATACTGAAACTGCTGAGATTGCGATACAGGCTTCGTTAACTGGACACTTAGTACTATCGACACTACATACCAATGACTCTGCTGGTGCTATTACACGACTTATTGATATGGGTGTTGAACCATTCCTTGTTTCATCATCTTTACTCGCTGTTCTTGCTCAGCGCCTTGTGAGACGACTATGCCCTCACTGTAAAGAACCATATGAACTCACCGATGCAACTATAAAAGAGCTCGGATTAGATCCATCACAAGTAACGTCCCGAATTGCATATCGTCCAGGTTCTGCTGAATGCGAAACGTGTCGTGGGAACCGTTATGTTGGACGAACAGGAATACACGAGTTGCTCGTTATAGACGATGAAATAAGATCACTCATACTTCAACGTATGGATTCGGGAACAATCAAACAATCTGCTCAAAAGAGAGGGTTCCAAGCTTTAAGAATCGATGGTGCTATGAAAGTGTTACACGGGGAAACTTCTGTTGAAGAAGTCGTGTTAATGACCCACGAAGAAAATTTTTAATAAACTCGTATGCCTGTTTTTGAATATACCGCTCTCAATAAAGCAGGGAAAACGATTAAAGGTAATATTGAATCCGATTCATCTCGCACTGCCCGTCAAAAGTTAAAAGGTCAAAATGTTTTTGTTACTGATATTCGTGAGGGACTTCAAAAAAAGAGTCTCACTGACATTGATGTCAAACAATTATTTCAATCTACAAAAATCAAAACAGGCGAGCTCACCGTACTAACTCGTCAATTTTCAACCCTGATTGGTGCAGGACTGCCACTGGTGTCTTCGCTGCACGCCTTATCTGAACAAACTGATAGTCTTGTTACTAAACGAATTATCCTCTCGATTAAAGAAAAAGTTGAAGAAGGATCTTCTCTTGCAAAGGCATTACAACATTATCAAACCTCTTTCTCGTCCTTGTATATAAATATGGTTGCCTCGGGCGAAGAGTCTGGAACGCTTGATGCTGTTCTTGAAAATATGGCTGACTACCTTGAAGCACAAGCAGAACTTCGAAGAAAAATATCTTCTGCTTTGTTTTATCCAATTCTGATGTTTTGTTTTTGCACGTTGGTCGTTATTGGATTACTGACATTTGTCGTTCCTCAGATAGTTGAAATTTTTCAGAAACAAGGGGCAGTGCTCCCTCTTCCAACAAGAATTTTACTTGGAATCTCTGCCACACTCACTGGATACTGGTGGGCGCTTATCTTCTCAGGAATAGCGCTTGTTTACGGATTTACTGCATGGAAAAATTCGGATCAAGGTCGCAAAACGTACGATATGATTATTTTAAAGATGCCTCTTATTGGTAATCTTTATACAAAGATTGCAACAGCTCGCGTATCAAGAACGCTCGGAACACTCCTTACAACTGGAGTCAGTCTATTAACAGCAATGGACATTGCAAAAAATATAGTTAACAACTTTCATGTCCGTGCTGCACTTGAAAATGCGATTGTTGGAGTCAGGGAAGGTAAAAGCCTAGCAGGTGAGCTAAGCCGAAGCGGCATATTCCCCTCTCTTTTATCTCATATGGTAGCTGTTGGTGAACGAAGTGGTCGTATGGAGCCTATGCTTTTAAAAGCAGGCAAATCTTACGAACAAGACGTTCAGGCATCTTTGGCAGGGCTTACCTCACTGATTGAGCCTATTATGATTATTACACTTGGAGGTATTGTATTCTCTATTGTAATTGCTGTCCTAATGCCTATGGTCGACCTTATCAATGTTGTGCAAAAATAAGGGCCTATGAAAAAGATACATCAATATTCAAAAAAAATACGCCATAATTCTCAAGCTGGTCTAACCCTTGTAGAGATTATTGTAGTCCTCGTAATACTTTCAATTCTCATTGCATTTTTAACTGGTGGTCTCTTTAGTCAAGGAGAGCGTGCAAAAGCTCAGATAAATTCTTTAAAGATGCAAAAAGCAAAAGCTGCTATTGGGCAGTATCAGTTAATGTACAACCAACTTCCGCCTGATTTAAAATCTCTTGTATCATGCCCTGCAAATACAAGTGGAGGATGCGTTCCGATTACAGATGAAGATACAGTAACCGATGCGTGGGGAACCCCTTTCCAATACTCTTCAGATAATGGAGGAAGAAGTTTTACCTTAAAAAGTCTTGGAGCCGATCGTAAAGATGGAGGATCTGGAGCAGAAGGTGATTTTTCTATCACCGGTCCTTGATTGCGCTTAAACAAAAATGCCATCACATGCGACAGCGCGGGTTTACACTCATCGAACTTGTTCTTGTGATGGTGCTTGTTGCACTTTTATTTTCTTTAGTTGGCGTCCAAAATGGTTCTTTTACGTTTTGGAGAGAAGAAGGATTTATTCGAAAATTTCAGGAACAACTTCGATTTATCTATACACAAAGTGTTTCTGATCAAGCAACGTACCAACTAGAAATTGATCTCGCAAAAAATTCATATCGAATCGGTGTTGTAAAAGAAGAATCATCAAACGATCCAATACTTGCACAACTTCAAGAAAATCTTGGAAACTTAAGTCTCGAGTTATCCGCATTTTTAAACCCTCCAATCAGTGAGGATGCTACAATTATCCCCTCACCATCATTCCCTTCTCTATATGAAGAGATGCACGTACCTACTGGGA
Organism: Bdellovibrionota bacterium; assembly: GCA_044356295.1. Lineage (GTDB taxonomy): Bacteria > Bdellovibrionota_C > UBA2361 > UBA2361 > JBIKWN01 > JBIKWN01. The sequence continues at coordinate 15,546 of JBIKWN010000044.1, read as the reverse complement.
TGAAATTTATTCGGGTTAAAACACCGAGCGGTAATGTTGCTGCCGAAGGTGGACAAGCTGGTAAAGATGGCTCAAAAGCATACCTTTATTTTACGCCAAACGGCTCTTCCGACTTTGGTGTAATAACAATGCAACAATCTGGTGGGGCACCTGTTACTTTTGTTATTAATCCTTTTACGAGTCTTGTTGATATTTACCGAGACGGAAGAGATGTTTCATGGGAGAGTATCGTTGATGCACCAGCGAATTCACAAAACTAGTAACAATGCTCTTGAACGTGGCTTTACGCTTATAGAAATCATCATCGCAGTAATGATTCTTGCTGTTTCACTGATTACACTCCTTGGAATGCAATCTGCAGCTACTCAAACAGCTATTAAAACGCGCAATAAACAGGAAGCTATGCTTGCCGCAAGAAGTATACTGGCTGGAATTGAATATGCGGGAAACACTATAAAAAATAGATCAATAAACGGCTCTGCCTCTGATATCGCAAAGCTATTCTTAAATGACGAAGCTGTCGCACCAATCATCGCACAGGAAAAAAGAATTCCGCTAACAGCAAATCTTGTCATTGAATACTGGCCGATGGCCGATCTGCCTAGTAATGCTGTCCAGCGCATCACCCTGACTGTCGGATGGGGAAGCGCTCCTGATGATAATCTTATGACTTATTATTTTATTGCAGCGAAAGAGCCATGAAATTAATAGCTCACACCAAGAGAACTCTTAAATCTGATTCAAGAGGATTCACTTTTCTAGAAATAGTTATCTCTATCTCAATCCTCGCTGTCATTATGGGGGTCACATACAGCTCTCTGAATCAAATCATTCGTTCTAAAAAAATCCTTGATGATGCACGGGACGGTAAAGCTATTGCAGACTCTATCCTCTCAAGAATGACTCGTGAATTTCAGCAAGCCGTGAACAGTGACAGTGCCACCCTTGCGATCCTTCCCCCAAGGAACAACTTAACAAAGCCTTATCTAGGAAAAACGGTTTTTTTATCTGAAAGAAAGGAGCAATCCCAAGGTCAAATAGCTACTACAATTACATTTTTAACGTTGGCTCAACCAGCGTCACATATTGATCCTGAAAATAAATCTGAATATATCCAAGTAACCTACCGTGTAGAACCTGATCCAGATGATCCAAATAAAGAACGCTTACGTTTAATCCGTGAGGAGGTACCTTTTATTACCCCTGCATCAAAAGCATATAAACGAACCCTTGCATTCCCAATTTCGCAAGATATTTTACAATTTGAGTTTCTCTTTTATGATTCAAATAAAGAGGCATGGATTGAGTCATGGGGAAAGCACCCCAACCTCAACGCTCCTCCATTAATACAAGTACTTTTTCGCATTCGCTCTCCCTTAGGTGCAGTTCAGACTTATTCCACAATCATTGCCTTACCTAGAAAAGGCTAAGATCTGATACGTTTTTAGAGTGTTCCAACGAGCTAACTTAGTCCATACTTGTGGCTGATTTCATGGAACAAATCCTAGCAGTAGATGCGTCAAAAAATACGATTGAATTAGTCATTGTCGGGCTCGATCCTGCTGCATCCAAAATTCCTGCAGAAACAATTTCAATTATTGAAACACTTCAGTGTGAGCACTCTGTGGACACAAGTTTAGCCGAGACACTCGAAGCAGCCTCTAAGAAATTAAAAAATACTTGGGAGAGCACAATCGTTCTGTTGCCTGGACAAGGTCATCTTTCGATGAATGTGACGATGCCCTTTGCCGATTCAAAAAAAGTTGCAAAACTCATCACCGCTGAAGTCCAAGATACGCTTCCAATAACAACTGATGAGTTTGTCATTGATTTTAATCACGTTGGAAAAGTAAACGGCAGTGGTGAAGACTTTCATGTTGGTCTCTATCCAGTACAGACTGTTGCTCAGCTAACATCAGGTCTTAAAGATTCTACGATTGAGCCAAGAATTATTACGACTCCTGCAAGTGCTCTTGGTGGGCTCTATGAAATTTTTCCAGATGAACTCGATTCAAACGCAGTCGTTTTGTATGAAACAACTAATTGGTTGTATTTCTCTATTATCCTTAACGGCAAGCTCATTGGTGATCGTGCAGTGAATATGTCTTTGGTCTCAACTGCTCAGTGCGAAGGCATAATTGAGGCTGCTATTCGATCTACTGAAGAAAGGTACGAAACTACCATTCAAATGATTTACCGAATTAGCGACACCATTGTTGAACCACGAATTCAGGGGATTGGTAACAGAACAAGTAAAGATCTATCAATGATCTCACTTTTTCCATCAGCACGAGAGAGAGTTTCACTCCCTGCACTTCTCGCTGCAATTTTTGTACGATCTTATCCCTCGCCAAGAATTTTAAATAATTTTCGCTCAGGTAAGTTTAGATTTTTCCCTTCAGTTTCTTATTTAAAAAAAGCTTGTAAAAGTTTATCACCATATCTGTTCTTACTTACTCTAGTATTACTATTGACCTTTGCAGGATGGTACGCCGCCCGTGAATATACTATCCAGTCACTTCAGAAAGAAGTTACCTTACTCATAACAAAAGAAATTCCCAACTTTAAAGCCGATCCTGGGAGTGAGGCACAAGCTCTGCAATTAACCAGCCAAGGATTGCAAGACTCACTCAAAGATCTTGGCTCACCACTTGCAGCACCGCCTTTGAATGTTTTATCCGCACTTTCAGAAGATCTATCCAGCATTGAAGGTATTACGGTAAGCAGAGTTACAGTAAGAAATGGAGAAGTAAAAATTGATGGGACTGTTCCGAACTACAGAAACAAAGAGCGTCTTGAAGCAATTTTAAAGAAACGTAAAGCGGTATTTTGTCGTATAAAAACTGACACTTCCAGTTCTTCCGGCAGAGAAAATGGCAAAGACTTTCAAGTAACACTTACTTTATGCGAGTAAATAAAATTTTTCAGTACTATCAGAACCTATCCCAGCGAGAAAAACTTCTTGTCATTGGTGGTGTATTAGTCTTAGCACCACTTTTTATAAATACGCTTTTAATCAAACCGATTTATGAGAAGTTCAAAGCGCAAACTGCAGCACTCGCTCAACTTGAGAGCGATATTAAAACAGTTCCTTTTATCCTCGATCGTTACCGAAGATTTGCTGCTAAAAAAACAGATCTTGAAAACGAATTCAAACAGGTCGAAATCAAAGAAGGAGAACAATCTCTCCTTGAAAATATAGTCAGTGGAAAAGTCGATCCAGGTTTTGATATAACCGCAGGACAAACAAGAAATTTCGGCGGAAGTTATGAACAAGCTGCATTCACCGTACGGTTCTCGATCTCGAGCCTATCAACACTTGTTGATCTTTTGAAAGAAATTACAACAGGGGCAAAGCGTATGCTGCTTACTTCTCTGACGATATCCAAAGATCCAAGCGGTGAAAAACTTCGCGTAGAGATATCTGTAAGCAGTATTAGACAAATCAAATCAGTTTAAGTGCAATGAGCCGAAGAGTTAAACGATTCTTTATTTTTTCTTCGGTTATCATTTTTGTTAGTTGGTATATCTTTGACTCTACTCTTTTAAAAAAGCTTACATCTCTAACCTTAGGAGAGTTACTATCGACCCCCTCTTTTTTAACTGAAGTTGATTCAGCATCGATTCACTGGCTTGGCATGGAGGCTTCTCATGTTTCACTTCATGGCAAATCTGCCTTTCAATCTTTACTGCTTGACTCACTCCATTTAGATTGCAAACGATTTGAAACATTAACCGGACAACCAAATTGCTCCAGCAAGGCTTCCCTCTATAGTGGCACTGCAAACGTAGACTTTAATAAAAAAAATGATCGTTTTTTTATTAACGGCAACATATCTGGACTTAAACTGAGCCAACATATTCTAATACGAGGATATGGGATAGAAGATGGAACACTTTCAGTCAAAGATCTTTCTATGACTACTAATGGAAATCATGTTACAGATGCAACTGGTAATCTTGAAATTCTTGGAGTCAAAAAACCCTCAGTAAGTCGCCTCTCACCCTCGCTTACAGGGCTCCCAATTCCTATCGAGCTGCCCGCTGTCGATATTGATTCACTCAAAGCAACGATTACATATAAAGAAGCCACCCTTGAATGCAATGATATCTCGCTTTCATCATCACTTGGTGAACTCAAAGGTGCATTCCAAGTAAAAACGAATAAACTATCTTCTATGCAAATAAGCTTGGCACTTTCCGATAAAGGAAAGGAAATCTTGATTCCATATCTACTTTTCATCTGCTCAAAAGACGCTTTAAGTAAGGAATTAGCTAATCCCTTGATTTTTGAGTTCAAAAATCACCAGATTCAGTGTCATGTAGCTTGACTACCCTTGGCGATCTACTAGGCTTATAGCATGCAATATCTTTTGAACTTTCACACTGCTCGTTCCATTACTTCCTTCTATCTTTGGTGTGTTTTTATTTTTTCTTCGCTTTGTTTTTTTTCGATCGATACAGCACGTGCTCAGTCTTCCTACTATAATAAAGCATTTACAGTTTCTTTTTCTGGCAGATCTACAAACCAAGGATCAACTACATATTCCTATCGTATCTGCTATAACAACAATCAAAATGAAAATTCGTATCTTAATGCAGTGGTCCAGATTCCAATGTGTCAAGGTTCATCATTAGAAATTACTAACTGTAGTGCCAGCGAAGGTTCATGCACACCTGAAAACGACACACGAACTGGCGTTTACGGTCTATCTTTCTCTGTGAGCAATTTAAATATAGATGAGTGTAAAGATGTTTTTTATACGATTGGTGGAATCAATACAGCTCAAAGCAATGCAATCTACATAACTCATGATTCCTGTTCTGATGACGAAGAGGGATCATCATGTCAGTCCAATAGCTTTTCAGGAGCTTCATGTGAAAATATTTCAGTCGATCCAACTCCTACTCCCACTCCTCTGCCCGTTATATCTTGTGATGCTGGCAGTGGGTATCAAGTATCATGTGCAGGAGATCTCACATCAGTCGAAGTGAGCGGCAGTGCGACTGAAGAATTTTCACAACCAACATATCTCTGGTCAACAACCTGTCCAAATGGATCTTTTTCGATGCCGAATTCAGCATCGTCTTCTTTAATTTTTACTCCTTATAACAGCAATAATACACCTGCACTTTGTCAAGTTACGCTTCAAGTGTCTTCACAAGGATCGATTGTGCAACAGTGTAGCGCTCCGGTTAGTGCTCTTTGGTGTACCTTTGATTGCAGTGGTACTTTGAACGGCTCATCAAAATTAGATCGATGCGGAGTCTGTAACGGTAATGGAAAAAGCTGTTTAGGTTGCTCTTCAAATAACATAACGACACGTCAAGCAAAACTAGACGGTGCTGCAGCCAGACAAAGAGACCTCGTATTTAAATCTGCGACCCTTTTAATAAAAAACAATCCAAGCCACACTAAGATTAGGCAATTCGCACAAAAAGCAATTGCTAAAGCTAATCAGCTCTATCTGAAAAATTGGGTTCTTACATGGTCTCTGCCATCTGTTTCTTTATCATGTACGAGTACTATTTCGTGCACTTCTGTGAGTACTAATGAGTCAATTGATGGGTATATAAACACTGCTATGCAGCTACGAAAGACGCTCACATCTGTCACTCAGAAAGGGCAGACAAGCAGTCCCCGACTATCTAGACGATGGCGCCGTTTTAATGAGTTAAGTCTCAAGGTCTTTGCCGAAGCAAAACAGAACGCATCCGGGCTTCCAAGCTCTATTAGCTCTTGCTCTTAGAAAGAAACGTAAAAGTTTTTAGCTTAATCAAGGTTTATTTAACCTGTTCCACCCACGAATGATCCTTGCTAGAGTATATGCATGTTCTATATTATCGCCGCCGTTTGTAGCCTTATTACTTTAGGAGCCGCTCTGGGCAGTATTATCGGTTACAGAAAATATGCTGCTTCAGGCGGTGGTGGACAGATCGAAGGAAAAAATGCATCGATTGATAAGCTAGGCAAAGATTTAGAAAGTCTTATTCAATACGAAAATAGCTATGCCACAAAGGGTCAACATAAAACCTTGCTGGGACTATTGAGTGATGCAAAAGATGTATTTGCAAAACAACAGGCTCAATTAAAAGAGATTGAAGCCGCACTTTCAAAGGCACAAAAAGCTGTTGAAGAAAAAGAAGTACAGCAACAAGAAGTTAAAACACTTAAAGAAGAAGATGAAACCAAGCTCATTGAGCTTCTGACAACTTTTGAAACACTTTCGTCAGAGTCAATAACTCTTGAAGGTGAACTTGCTGCTACCCTTAAAAATGTCGAAGAGATGTTGGCAAGTGCGACATTAACAGATCAAGAAAAAGAGATATTAACTGAATTCAATGAAACTCTTTTTTCAGCAAGTAGCAGATTACGAGATCTAATGACTGAATACGGCGTCGTTAAAGAGCGACTCGAAGGACTTCAAGGACAGTTTAAAGACCTAGAAGAAGAGTATACTCGCCTCGTAGAACAGCAACTTGGTGTAAGTTAAAGCTGCTTAAAACATAACTACTTAATATTACTTGCTATTTAGCTCAAAGTTTTATTTGCGAAGCATTGGAAGTGGCAGTAAACTAGGCACTTATCTATTCTCTTTTATAAAATCAAATTAGGAAAATTCAATGTCAAAAGGCGGAAAACTCCCACGAAATGTTGCTGACTCTCATGTTCACCAAATTAACGTCCTTAAAGTGATGTCGAGTGGTGCAACACTTGAGGCGGGACATGTTAAGGAATTCCAACTTAACGATATTTCTTCTCGTTGTGGAATTAAAGACGAAAAAGAAACTCAACGGTACCTTTATATCCTTGAAGGACAAAAACTTGTGACCCCACTTCCAGAGGGCGATTTTACTTCTCGCACTTGGAGATTGACTGGAAATGGCGTGAAAGCTGTAAGAATGATTCAGAAAGAAACTACTCAGTGAGCATTTGAAACGTTCCTTGGTCTTTTAAAATCCCCCTTAGGAGAAATTCTAAGGGGGATTTTTTGTATGATGCCTCAGATACGTTAATTGAGATCTTCAACTTTATCATCAGAATGATGATGATGTATCGTTGTCGCTTCGATCTTTGCTAACAAATGTTGCTGCAGACCTTCTGCATCACTTGCATCGAGCCCCCAGATCCGGATGTTAGTTTTTTCACCAATAACAACGATACCAACATGCGCAAGACCAAAAAGTACATCACTCCAATTTCGATTGACATACACATCGACTATTTTACTGAGGAAAATTGATCGCTGCCGTCGAAGAAATACTCCATCTGAGAGTAGCAATTGATCTGCAAAGATTTGGTAATTAAAAAAAAGAAGCCGAAAGTAATCTAACAATAATTTACCTAATAAAAAAACGGCACCAGCAAAGCGAAGATAATGATTTAGATTATCAAGCCCGCTGACGCTATCAGGAGGATAGAGATCATTGAAATTCGAAACTAATTTAGATGATGAAACAACATACTCTAGAAAGAGAAGAACGAGAACGATAGAGATAATCCATGCAAGGTTATCTCGTACCACCATTCGCGGCGCCAAAGGATAGATAGATCGCAAATCTTCTTCTTTCTCGATCTGATGATGACGGACAGTACCAGCTTTATCCATGCTCTTTCATTAATTCCATAAATCGTGTGACTTCACGCTTACTACCTACAATCATCGGAGCCCTATCATGTATCTCAGATGGCATAATGTCGAGGATTGATTGTTTTCCATCGACAGCAAGACCGCCAGCCTGTTCACAGATAAAAGAAAGAGGAATTACTTCATACAACAGTCGTAGCTTCCCTCGTGAGTGTTTTGCTGTAGCTGGATAAAGAAAGATACCGCCTTTTTTTAGATTTCTATCAAAATCAGCAACCAACGATCCAACATACCGGGCAGCACAGTGAGGATCTCCTTTGTCATCAAGAACTTTCAACTCATTAACAAATCGTTGTACTGCGGGGCTCCACGAATGATATGTCGATTCATTGACACTATAAATTTTTCCCTTCTCTGGGATCTTAACATCGGGATTTGTTAATAAGAATTCACCAATAGTTGGATCTAAAGTGAAATCGTGAACACCATCTCCTACTGAATATACGAAAGTTGTTTTTGATCCGTATACTGAATAACCAGCAGCAACAAGGCTTCGACCAGTTTGCATAAAATCAGAGATGTCAGCAGGAGCATTTCGATCGCGTTTTTTCCAAATACTAAAAATTGAGCCAACAGGAATATTTGATCCAATATTGCTTGAACCATCAAGAGGATCGAACGCTACAACATACCGAGCTCCAGATTGGTTATGTCCCGTTTGGACTGGATTATCCTGCTCTTCAGAAACGAGCAAACCAAAATGTCCAGACGCAGAGAGAAATTGAACAAATACTTCATCAGCTTCTCTATCTAATGCGGCCGTAACTTCACCACTAGCATTTACATTTTCAGTATAACCATGCAGTCCTTTAAACCCTGCAGTTGCTACAATATTAGCCAAAATTTTAACTGCTACCGATATTGAGGCGATAAGCTCTGTCAATTCGCCGCTGCCCCCTTTCTGTTTTTCTGCTGCTCTTAAAAAACGCTCTAATGTCCAGGTAGGTATAGATGATGCTTTATTCATGGCGGCAATCTTTGCGAAAAACCTAGGCAGAAGCAAGTCGTCTTTGAGTTCCAACTGATTGGGCTGAAGTGAGGGGAATCGTTAATACAAAACGTGCCCCATGCGGCATATTATCCTGTATTTTAATCGTTCCTTGGTGGTCAGAAACGATAGAAAGAACGATACCTAGCCCAAGACCTGTACCTTCCTTTTTAGTAGTAAAATAGGGCTCAAAAATGCGTATACGGTCAGAACTCGGTATACCACTTCCATTATCTATCACTTCAATTTTTACTTGGTTTGCCTCTAAAAAAGTTTTTAATTGTATAACTTTTGCTTCATCGTGAAGATTTTTTAGAGAATCAACTGCATTATCAAACAGATTAATCAGAGCCCTTTTGATTTGCTCGGGATCCATCATAATCATTGGAATCTTTGGATCAGGGAAATACTGAAGGTTAATATCTTCTCCAATATGTCCATAGAGCTGCATCACTTCACGGCAAATGATATCAAGCGAAGCTTCACGAAGCTCAAGAGTTGGCATCCGAGCAAAATCTGAGAATTCATTAGCAAGACGTTTAATACCATCGACGTTTTGAACAATGGTATCTGCAAGCTCTAGGACTTTTTCAGAGTGCTCAGTATCTTTCAGTAATTTTTGTAATCGTTGTGCAGAGAGACGAATTGGAGTTAGAGGATTTTTAATTTCATGCGCAATTCTTCTGGCAACTTCTCTCCATACTGCCATACTTTGTGCTTTCGTAAGCTCAGTGATGTCATCAAAAAGTATCAATGATCCAATTCGTGTTCCAGAGCGATCATTTAATGCACCAACAGTACAAACAAGTTTTGTTTCATCTTCAGAGGCAACTCCAATTTTTTTCAATGGAACAGAAATTTCTGCTTCTCGAATTGTTTGTGAGCCACCCTCTTCTACAGAACTTAATAAATGAGCGACAACGGTCGAAACGGATTCCGGAAGTATCTGACTAAAATCCTTATCAAGGTCTGGTGGAGTACCACCAAAAAAGAGTCGTTCAGAGGATTCATTGATCTGTGTTACTTTATTCTGTAGATCAAGGGCGATAACTGATACACCAAGCCTTGATAAAACAGTTTCAATAAAATTACCTCTTCTTTCGGCTTCATCACGAGTCGTTTTCAACTCTTCAATCATTGCGTTAAATGAACGTGCTAGGAATGAAAGTTCATCATCACCGTTAACATCAATAGTCGTTTCATAATCACCACGCGCTACTCTTCTTGTTGCAAGAGCAAGTTGTTGCATTGGGATTGTTAGCTGTTTTGAAAGATAAAATCCAAACCAAATTGAAGCAAATAATGTGACACCAGTGACTAAGAGTAGTGTGATTAAATATCCTGAACGAAGGGTGTCTTTAAATAATTTCGTTTGGGAATATTCCCTAAATGTATCGTTTACTCTTCCGAGTGCATCAGATAATTCGGTATCAATTCGAATTGTAGAAATTAAAACAAACTGCTTATCACGGTGGATGAGTGGTCGATAAAATCGTATGAAATTTTGAGCATTATTTTCCTCAAAAAGTTCAACTGGACGTTGTTCGAAAGCTTTATCAATAGCTTTCGAGTCATACGGAGGTTCTTCAAATGTTTCGATTGATGCAGCAGCATTTCGAACAGTGACAAGTGCTTTATAATCACGATTTATAATAGAAATAGAATAGAGCTGATGTTGTGTTCTGTCTGCTTCAAGAGCACGCTCGATCGCATCAGCACTTTCGTCTAATAAGTTTGATTGCTTGATGCGATTCATTAATTTCTGACTTGAATCTTCACCTCTCTTTTTTAAAAGTGAGTATTGATATTTTCCAATATCAACTGCTCCCTGTACTGCATCTTCAATCTGAACACTAAAAAAAGCTTTTAGGGCATTACTTAAAAGCCCACCCGCAAAGATAAAAAGAATAATACTTGTCACCAGCGCAAGACCACCAAATGCAACAACAAGTTTTGTCCTCAGTTGTGACCCTAAAATATTATTTTTTCGATCAAAGATAAGCTTTACAATGTTGCGACCGATAAGGAATGCTAACAAAGAAAGAAAAATCACACTCAAGTAGTAAAGAAAGAAAACAAGCAAGTTGTTTTTTATAGGAGAGCTTTCCTCAGGTGCAAAAAATCGATAGACGAGATTAAAGGTTACGAGGCAAAGAAATCCGAGTAATGCAGATCGCGTCACGATAGACCGCGCCCTCCACCACCTTCTAACAACGAGAAACTTACTATTCAATGAAAAACTCCTGCCATCCGGTATCAGCAGTTCCCGTAGGAACTATCCCAAGGGTAATAATTGATGAGAGCCTATCGAGCAGTGCGCTACTTTGACCTTTGCATGTAAACTTTAATCGTACGTTTACAAATTGTTTGCGATTTTCGTTCGAACGAATCATCGCAGGAATCCCATTAACGCCAGAAAGATCTAATAATGCTTCAGCTTTTGAAGAATACGCATGTTTTTCAGATGGTAAAGAATCTCCAAACAAATCAGATGAAACTGTATAGGTCTCGGAAATAGGATCAAGGCGTAGTGCACGCGTTGCGACAACTGAATCTGAACATCGATCAAACCACCCTTTTCGCCTAGTACATACTTGAACTTCGAATCGGTAGTACACATCCGAACCACTAAGAGCGCACTCTTCCATATCTTCATCATGATGCGTAACGAATATATCGACCGTTGTTCGCTTTGGGTTACTCCATTTTACTGAAAGCCCTTGCTCTGCATGTACAGTAACAGCAAAACCGATACAGTAAATAATCAAGAGCCGAATTGTTTTGGTAGAGAGCTCTTTCATTTTTTATATAAGTCTTGATTGTCGATTTGTGATTTTTCTATCTATTAACAAATGTTCGTATGCTGAATCAGTAACTTCACGCCCACGACGCGTTCGTTGCAAAAATCCTTCCTGTAAAAGATACGGCTCATAGACCTCTTCGATTGTTTGGCTTTCTTCACCAATTGAAGCTGCAATTGTTTCGAGTCCAACAGGACCGCCATTAAATTTTTCGATGATAGTTCTTAAAATTTGCCTATCCAGATCGTCTAACCCACGCTCATCCAGATTTAAAAGCGCCATAGAAGTTCGTGCAGAATCAACATCAATGACTCCGTCTGTTTTTTCTTGCGCGTAATCTCGAACACGTTTTAAGACTCTGTTAGCCAATCGAGGAGTGCCTCGGGTTCGCTTCCCAATTTCAAGTGCTGCATCTTCGTTAATAGTGACGCCAAGTATTTTTGCAGAACGAATGACAATCTGTTTTAGCTGCTCTGGAGAATAATAATTCAACCGAAAATCCATACCAAATCGATCTCGAAGTGGCGACGTCAATAAACTTGTTCTTGTCGTTGCACCTACAAGAGTAAAAGGTTTTAGATCAACTTTTACAGACCTAGCAGATGGTCCTTGTCCAATTAAAATATCAATCGAGTAATCTTCAAGTGCTGGATAAAGCACTTCTTCAACAACTCTTGGTAATCGATGAATCTCATCTATAAAAAGTATATCTCGATGATCAAGTGAAGTAAGAATTGCAGCTAAATCTCCTGGACGTTCAATAACGGGGCCAGATGTAGTTTTAATTTGCACTCCCATTTCTTCAGCAAGAATTCTTGCAAGAGAAGTTTTTCCTAATCCCGGCGGACCATGCAACAGCACATGATCAAGAGCTTCATTCCGTGCTTTGGCGGCACGACAAGCAAGAGACAAATTTGACTTAATATCATCTTGTCCAATGTAATCACTAAACGCACTGGGGCGAAGACTTATCGGAGATGCTTCTTCGATATCATCATCCACTCTGCGGATAACGCTGGAACCCCACATTTGCAGGCGATTTTGTTCAGAACCAGAATTCATATCGGGACACTAAAGCTGTTTTAAAGATTCCCTAACAATATCACCAGAATCACGAAACTGCACCCCTCCTTTCTGAAGACTTGTAATCACCCCATCAACGTCGCGGCGAGAAAAGCCAAGGGCTAAAAGTGCTAATTGCGCATCATCAAATGGATTATACGGCATGCTTTCGATATTGAGATCTGATTTTGGAGTAGTACTGGAGCCACCGTCCGAGAGCTGTTCCAAAATAAATCCAGCAACTTTATCTTTGAGCTCTACAATAATTCTTTCGGCAGTTTTTTGTCCTATACCTTTGACTGCTTTGAGATGAGCAAGATTTCCATGAGCTATCATTTTAAGAAGCTCTCGTGCCTCGATTCGACTGATAACATCCATGGCACTTTTTGGACCAATACCCTTGACCATCGTAAGCAAATGGAAAGTTTGTTTTTCTAATTTCGAAGAAAATCCATACAGTCGAATCGCATCCTCTTTTACTTCTGTATAGATAATGATCTGCGCTTTTGCACCAACTGTTAGTTCACTTATGAGTAACATCGTACAAAGTACTGCATAGCCAACGCCTTGAACATCAACAACGACATTTCGTCCTTCTATCTCTAAAATTTCTCCGCGCAGTTGTGCTATCATTTGGAATCCATACTATATCAGGAAAAGCCCTAGTGGTAACTGATTTAATCTCGAAAACTATCCTAACAACGAGGAAGATTATAAAAGGTAAAAGACTTGCCCTCAAGTGCAATGAATTATCAAGTTGTTGACACAGCTAATTTCGAAGTCGAAACCGTTGCAGCTTCCCTGTTTCTGTCCTAGGAAGCGATGAAACAAATTCTATTTCACGGGGATATTTATAAGGAGCAATTGTGTTCTTTACAAAATCTTGGAGCAGTTTTGCGGTTTCATCAGATACTTTTGAGTCTTCACGAAGCACGACGAATGCTTTTACAATTCTGCCTCGCTGCTCATCAGCTTTCCCAACGACACCACACTCTTTCACCAATGGGTGACCAAGAAGCACGTTCTCAACTTCATTAGCTGAGATATTATAACCCGATGAAATAATCATATCGTCTGCTCGAGCTTGAAACCAAAAATATCCATCAACATCCATGAGGTACGCGTCACCAGTATAGTTCCAACCATTTCTTACGTATTCTTTTTGTCTCTCAGGATCGTTTAGATATCTACAACCCGTTGGGCCACGAACTGCAAGAAGCCCAACATTCCCAGGTGGTAGAGGCTTGCCATTTTCATCCATGATGCACGCAACGTATCCAGGTACAACTTTTCCTGTAGACCCAGGACGGATATCATCACCTGAAGCTGATATAAAAACATGCAACATCTCTGTCGCACCAATTCCATCAATAATTCTGATACCAGTTTTTTCATACCATGCATCAAAGGTTGGTTTTGGGAGAGTTTCTCCTGCCGAGATACATGTGGTCACTGATGAAATTTTTTTACTTTGTAAGGCATCAAGGATTCCGCGATACCCTGTTGGTGATGTTACAAGAGTAGTAACGTTATACGTATCAATAGCGTTTAGAAGTTCTTGAGGTGCGGGTTTTTCAATCATGACACTCGATGCCCCAAATCGCATCGGGAATAGAAGAAGTCCTCCAAGACCAAAGGTAAAAGCAAGTGGTGGAGTTCCCGCAAAAATATCGGTTGGGCTTGGTTTAACTACATGCTTAGGAAATGAATCACAGATAACCATGACATCTCTATGAAAATGCATAGTTGCTTTTGCTTTTCCAGTGGTACCAGAGGTAAAAGCAATAAGGGCAACATCATCTGCTTTTGTTTTGCATGCACGAAAAGAATCATTATATCTTTCCATCCTCACTTCAAGCGAATCAGGATCATTTCCGCAAAAACTTACTACTGAACGTAGCTCTGGATATGCTTTTGATGTTTCAAGCATCTCAGGCATACAACGGCTATCACAGAGGGCATGCCGAATTTGTACTTTTTCACTTATATAGATGAGCTCTTGAGAGCGAAGAAGTGGCATTGTCTTAACACATATTCCACCAACTTTTATAACCGCAAACCAACAGGCACAGATCATTATTGTATTTGGACCATGAATCAGTACCCTATTGCCAGCTACAACGCCAAGTTCTGAAACAAGTACATGTGCAATTCGATCTACGTTTTGTTGAAATTGTTTGTATGTCCATGAGCCATGAGAACTAAATAAACATGGCCTATCACCCCATCCCTTTTCAACTGCTTTATCGAGGAGCTCAACTGCACAATTTAATTCAGACCCATACTCGATCTCTTTTGCGCCATAAAATCCGATCTCCGACCAAAGACTCAACGGCGGAAGGTTATCATAAGCAAATGTATCGATGTGTCCTGTCATACAATTGAACTTAATCAGGAATGACTGCTGTGACCTCTATTTCAATCAACGCATCATCCTCAAGTAGGCTTTTTACTTCTATTAAACTCATTGCTGGATAATGAGATCCAATGACAGATCTGTATACAGCGCCGATCTCTTTTTCATTTTTCTTATAGTCCTGCTTATCAACAACATACCAGGTCATTCGCGTGATTTGACCCGCAGTAGCATTAGCTTCTGAAAGCACCGAGCAGACATTTATTAATGCTTGTTCTGTTTGAGAAACGATTGAGTTACCACACATTTTTTGGTCTTTAGTCCAACCAATCTGTCCCGCAACAAAAATAATTTTCCCGCTTGATTCCACTCCATTTGAGTACCCTTTAGGTTTAGGCCAATCGGATGGTTGTAAAATTTTCATTACCTTATGATTCCTTTAAAACATGACGAGCGATGACGATTTTTTGAATCTCAGAAGTCCCTTCGTAAATTCGAAGTGGTCTAATATCGCGGTACAAACGTTCAACAACACTACCTGCGACAACCCCTGAACCTCCAAAAATCTGTACGGCTTGATCGATTATCTGTTGCGCAGATTCTGTAGAAAACAACTTTGCCATAGATGCTTCACGACTAACACGCTCTGCTCCCGTATCCTTATACCAAGCAGCTCGGTAGATAAGTAAT
>JBIKWN010000099.1:0-4469 GCA_044356295.1 Bdellovibrionota bacterium | reverse complement strand
GTCCTCCAATAAGTCGAAAGATAATGCATGAGTCTCAATTAATTCTGGAAACCAAATACTTAGTATAACCACTCCGATACCAATTCCTATAACTACAGCAATTATGATGGTAAGTAGATCGACCCACAATGACCGAACCTGTGCACGCGCAAGATTTGATAACCTTTTAAGACGTTGTTCATCTAAAGCACCACCACCAATTCGAATCTCTCTCGGGGCTCGATCCCATGATGAATTTTTTAAAACACTTTCCATTCGGTTTTGCGATTCAGGAGATTGTACATATTGTACTTCGGCAATATCAAAATTAGCAGGTACTACCTGAGTTTCTACAGCTGTAGAGACACTTTTTGGCTGAACAAGTTTTCCTTGCTGTGGCATTGAAGATTTTGGTGAGCTAATTGGCGCTAATTTTCGTTGTGTGACTGCTGCCGAGGTTTGTGCTTGTATTGGCGCAACCACAGGATTGGATGTTTTTGATACAACAGAAGTCATTGAGTCGCTTATAGCCCTTAGATCTTCTTCCATAAGAGACGCTGATTGATAGCGCTCCTCGGGATTTCTTGCCATTGCTTTTAAAATTATTTCGTCAAACTGTTGAGGACAATCTCGACGAAGCTTTGATGGAGGTGCAGGATCAGTCTTTAATCGCTTCGTCATAGTGGCGTAAACACTATCACCTTTAAACGGAGATTCTCCTGTTACCATCTCGTAAGCAAGAATACCGATTGCATAAATGTCTGAGCGCCAATCAACATGCGAATTAAGCATGTACTCAGGGCTAACATAATCAATTGTTCCAACAACACCACCATGTTCTGTTAATTTTGGACCATGTCCTGTGCGTGCAATTCCAAAATCTGCAATTTTTACATTTCCTTCTTTCGTAAGAAGAATGTTTTCTGGTTTTAAATCTCGGTGAATTATTCCGGCGTTATGAATTGCCTGCACACCACTACACATTTGAATTAATAGTCTGACTATTTCAGAAATCTTCATTGTCTCCTGTTCGCCAAGTCTATCAGCGAGATCACCTCCAGGAACGTATTCCATCGTATATGCAACGATTTCATTATCACGAATATATTCGTAGGCTCTTACGACATTCGGATGAGACACTTCGTAACTAGCAAAAATTTCATTTTTAAAACGTTGCGCTGCAATTTTATCTTGAGCTACTTCAGGAAAAAGAACTTTTACTGCGACAATGTGTCCAGAAAGCTCTTTATGCTTACAAGCATAGACAAGACCCATACTTCCAGCACCAAGACAGCGCGTCACTTCATAACGGCCTCCAATGACCGTTCCAGCTGTGAGTTGAGTAACGTTATCGCTTCCCATGAACTATTAAAAAAATTTATTCCTCTTCGCTTTTTGCAATTATACAAACATGAAATGTTCGCTCTCCAAAGGTTAACGAATCTCCATGTTCAAGATTAGCTTTATCGCCAGAGAGCTGTTCCACCTCAGTAGCACCGAAACGTCGAAGCGATGTTCCATGCTCTGAGAGTTGATCTAAGATTTGAATTGTCCCAGTTGGAGAGACACGAAGGATGGCATGCATCGGTGATACTGTTTCATGCTGAATAAGAATATTATTGGTCGATCCGTTATCTTCAGAAGTAATGATGTGCCTACCAGATCGTAACTCGAAATATTCACCAGCCGTACCTTTATCAAAGGAAACAAGAAATCCAATTAAAGGTTGTAACGAATCATTACGCCGAGCAGGTGCATGCTGTTGGGGTTGAGGACGTTGAGGCGAAGGTGTTGTGTTCTCTGGTTCTGGCAAAGTAGCTCTAATCTGAGTAGATGCAGCAGGAGTAATAAAATCATTTGGATTTGTTCCTGTTGGCAGTCCACCTTCTTGTTGTAAACGAGCTCTGACCTGCCCCGTAACGTCAGGAGTAAGCATGACCGTTCTATTACGTGCGCGGTGAGCAGCGTCAGAACCTTCATCGGGATTTCGTCTCGTTGGTTTATCGTTACTCATAGCATTACATCATCATGAAAAAAAATGCAGTTACAAAAATGATCGAAAGAATTGTCAGTACAAGAGAGATTATTGCGACGCCACTCCAAGATTGATTGGATCCAATATTTTTAAGTTCACTGCGTGACCGTGGTGAAAAGTTTCTTCCAGAATCAAAGCCTACTGGTGGTTCACGTTTTAACTGCCCAGTTAATGGGATAATTGTAACAGTAATGTTATCAAATCCCCCCCTACTTTTTGCGATTTCAACCAATTCAACGCAAGCTTTTTGAGGTGACATCTTAGAAACGACTGTAGAGATTTCAGCGTCCGAAACATGGCTATACAGACCATCTGAGCACAGGAGCAAAAAGTCATTTGGCTCTCCTTCGCCGGTTTCCCAGATCCAGAATTTTCTGCATTGAATATCTAATCCAGGCTCTGAACCAAGACATTTTGTTAAGACATGCGCTTGAGGATGGATCAGTGCTTCTTCAGCATTCAATTGTCCACGATCAACCATTTCCTGAACTAACGTATGATCATGGGTTAGTTGTTGAATTGAAAAATCTCTGATCAAATATGCACGTGAATCACCAACGTGGCTAATTGCAACTTCACTTCCCATAAACAGAGCACCAACAATAGTTGTACCCATACTTGAGAACGCAGGATTCTGTCTTCGAAGTACAATAATTCTATTTGCTTCAAGTATTGCAGATTTCATTGCAGATTCAGCAGTACGTCTTGGAGAAGATTCAAAGCTTCTTTTCATCGCTTCGATTGCAAGTTGCGCTGCAAGTTCACCGCCACTTACGCCTCCCATTCCATCACAAACGATCCACGCAAGACCTGATGGTGATTCAATGACTGCATAACGATCTTCATTGAGATCTCTTTCACAACCAGTATCAGTGATTGCGGCAGGAAGCAGCTCTTCCTCATTAGAATGTGGGGCGGTCGATAAATAATTCACTGGCACGTCTTAATCGTAAGATATATATACCTTGAGTAGGAAACTCGGTAAAAAAAAGAATAATCTTCAGTAATTAAGCTCAAACAGTGGTATAGAATATAGTTCGTATGAATAAAGGCATCCTTTTCCTAGGTATATTTCTTAGCTTCTTGCTTTTAGCACCGTATTTGGGCATTCATCCCTTCGGAAGGGCTGAATCGGCACTCACAAAAGTTAGAAGTGAGAGTAACACTTTACCTGTAAGAGTTGAAGATTTAGATCTGATGGATCCTGTAGATCCTGCTGATATCGAGGAATAAAAAAAAACTTCCTAGCCCGTGACCATGACCGTGAGCGTAGGCGTGAGCGAAGAAAACTACAGATAAGGTTTTTGAACCGCAACAAGTATCGTGTCATTTACTGTAAACATAATTTCTTTCGGTCACGCTCACGCCTACGCTCACGGTCATGGGGGGGATTTTAATGCGATGGAGTAATGGGCTTGGGAATTGGTGAGTTAAACAGAATCTATTTCTGCTGAATCCACAAAAACTCTTCAGCCTTTTCATCATGAGCACTTTTTCGTGCCAATGCGAATAAAAGATCTGAGAGACGATTAATATATTTAATCAAAAATAAATCGACTGGTTCTTGCTCATGCAAAACCCACAGCGCTCTCTCTGCACGCCTACAAACAGTGCGAGCAATATGGAGCCAACTATTTAACTCAGTACCACCAGGCAAAACAAAGGATCGAAGCTCTGGGATATTTTCTGTGGAAGTATCAATTGCATCTTCTAATTTTTTTATATGCTCGTCTGAAATAATCGCCATACCAGGAAACGTTTGGCCATGGGCAGTTGCAACGATACTTCCAATATCAAAAAGATCATTTTGAATAATCGAGATCAACGAAACTAAATCAGTGCTTTTTGTCTTGATTCCAACTGTTCGAATCATTCCTAGGATAGAATTAAGCTCATCAATTTCACCATAACAATGAACACGTGTTGCACTTTTTCTTACTGCCTGTCCTCCGACAAGATGCGTTTCTCCATTGTCGCCAGTACGAGTATAGATCTTATTAATTTTAACCATGGCTAAGAATTATATCACTTGAAAGATCAATTTTCCGATCACAAATCTGTCACCTACTCGAATAGGATATTTTCGTCCCAGCTCAAGCTTAGTTTGGCTGGTATCCAGAGGACTCATGAGATACGTGCCATTGAGGCTTCCCAAATCCTCTAAAAGCATTTTTTCTAGATCCAGCTCAATTAAAGCGTGGCGTCTTGAGACTTTGCCTTCGGCATCAAGGGTCTCTAGATTGATTTCAGGTATAGTTCTGGTGTCTGGATCAGGTCGCCCAAGTAAGTTTGTACCTTCATTAAGATTAAAAATTGAACGGGACTCCCCATTAGTTACTGCAAGCTGGGTCATATAGCGAATAAAATCAAATAGTTAAAGAGTTTAGGAGAAATCTGATACCTTTTTGATTCTTCCTCAATCTTACAATATATAGTATGTATGATGAGAGGAGTT
>JBIKWN010000057.1:0-15934 GCA_044356295.1 Bdellovibrionota bacterium | reverse complement strand
CTCCCTCACAGATTTTTAGTTTAGAGCGTCAACATTCACAATTAGTAGCAACCTCCTTTGAGCTTCCCTAATTCATGAATTTTTCCCTCTAAGCTGCTTTACAAATTTTTAAGTCACTTTAGTTGCACCGCTCGATGTTACAGCAGACCTTGTTTATGAAGAGTATGTTTCCTGAAAACAAACTACCACAAAACAAATCACAGATAAGTTCCAACCATACGTTAACTTACACGTCTGATCATTTGCGGCTGCACCTGTCCCTAGGAAGGTCCCCATGGAAAAACGAATGCTCATTAACGCCTCTGATTCAGAGGAATGCCGAATTGCCATTACCGAAGATGGTGTTCTTTCTGAACTAGAGATCGAATCCGATATCGGAAAAAAATTAAAGGGAAACATTTATAAAGCAAGAATTGCTCGTATTGAACCCAGCCTTCAAGCTGCTTTCATTGATATTGGCACGCAAAGAAATGGCTTCCTCCAAATTAACGATGTTCACCCTTCTTATTATCGTGGCGGATACCATGCCCCTCGAAATCACCACCGCGTAAACATCGCTGATGTTTTAGAACCAGGACAAGAATTAATTGTTCAAGTTGTAAAAGAAGAGCGTGAACAGAAAGGTGCAACGCTCACAACATATTTATCTCTTCCTGGTCGATACACAGTACTCATGCCAGGCAGTGACCGTGGTGGAGTTTCACGAAAAATTGGTGATGGTGAACAAAGAAAAAGACTTCGAAAACTTGGACAAGACTTAGAGATACCTGCTGGAATCGGAATGATAATTCGGACTGCTGGATTAGACAGAAGTCTCAGTGAGCTCTCGCGTGATGTGAGCATTCAATTAAAACTTTGGGAGCGTGTACTTATTGACGCTCAAAAAACTGGCACTCCTCGCCTGCTTTATAAAGAAAACGAAATCGCAACAAGAGTAATCCGCGATTACTTTACCCCCGATGTTCGAGAGATCATTATTGATGATAAAGATACCTACGAAATCGTTCGAGAATTCATCACTGAAACAATGCCTCGGTACCGTTCGCGCGTAAAATTATTTGAAGATCAAACTCCACTATACGTTGCGTATGGAATCGAAGATCAAGTGCTTGATACTCATCTTCGTGAAGTAAAACTTCATTCAGGTGGTGCACTTGTCATTGATACCCTTGAAGCACTTGTTGCAATAGATGTGAACTCTGGAAAAGCTACTGCAGGTGGTAATATTGAAGACACTGCGTACCGCACAAACCTTGAAGCTGCTGATGAAATTGCAAGACAGATGCGCCTTCGAGATCTGGGTGGACTCATTGTTATTGACTTTATCGATATGCTCGATCAAAAACACCGAGCAAATGTGGAAAGACGGCTTGCCGATGCAGTTGCTAATGACAAAGCCCGTATTGAAGTTGGAAAAATATCTAAATTCGGACTTTTGGAACTCTCACGGCAGCGGCTTCGAGCATCGCTGAGCAGTCAATCACATCTGAAATGCTCACACTGCCAAGGATCTGGATTAATTAAATCTGCTGACATTGTTGCTCTTGAAGCGCTTCGAAAAATTCAAGCAGCCGTCGTTGTCGGTGGTGTTGCATTGGTAAAAACAAGAATTGCACCTGGTCCTGCAATGTTCTTACTGAATCATAAAAAAGGAGACCTCACCGATCTTGAAAGAGAATACGGAGTGAAGATCTTTATCCTTGCCGATGGAAGGCTTCGTGCTGACGAATACGAATTTGAAATGGAATCTACCAAAGATCGTGCTGAGAAAGAGCGGTCAGTTTATGCTGATGAAGTTGCTTAACTTTTTTGAGCTTTGAGTAGCCTTTGCAGAGCGTAGGCCTATTTTTGACTTCCTACAGCTGTACTACTGATAACTAATTAGTAAGAATACATTAATTCTTATTCAAAAAAACTTAAAGAAATTTAATTATTCAAGAAAAAATCCGTAAAGATCCTTCACATTTGGAGGTACCGCTACGAGGTCAATCAATTCACCGATATTTAATGTAATAGCTAATTCATGTGCAACGCGAAGTACAGAATAATCTTCAATTGCAAACCCTACTGAATCAAAAATAGTAATATCATTATCACGCACTCGACCAGGTAAAGTTCCATCTAACACCTGCCAGAGTTCTGTCACAGGAAAATCAGCTGACTTCTGCTGAATTTCACCTTCAATTCGGGTTTGAGGTTCGTACTCGACAAAAACATTTGATCTATCAAGAATCTCTGATGCTAACTCAGTCTTTCCAGGACAGTCGCCTCCTATTGCATTAATATGAACTCCTTGTTTCACCATATCAGATGTAAGAATTGTTGCTTTTGTCTTGTCAGCAGTACACGTTGTAATAATATCAACTTCTGCTACTGCTTGTTGCGTAGAAGAACATGGAACCAACTTTAGTCCAGGTACATGAGATAGATTATTTATTAATTTGTTAGTTGCATCTTGATCAATGTCATATAAATTTACAGTTGAAACTCCTAACATATGATGAAACGCCAAAATCTGAAATTCGGACTGGGCTCCATTACCAATCATCGCCATTGATGTGGCACCTTTTCGAACTAATGGTTTAGCAGCAACTACTGACATAGCAGCTGTTCGAATTGCAGTAAGAAATGTTAACTCAGATAAAAAACTTGGAAATCCAGTATCAAAATCAGATAGGACACCAAATGCAATTACAGTACTGAGTCCTTGTATTGGATTCTTAGGGTGACCAGTAACATATTTGAATGAATATTTTTGATCATTCGCCACTGGCATTATTTCTACAACTCCCAGCGGACCGTGGTGTGCAACACGACTACATAACTGAAATTTTTTCCAATTAATAAAATCTTTTTCAATTGCATTAGCTACTTCAGAAATCAGAGCGACAACTCCAATGTGCTGCACCAGTTTTTTTACTGAGTGCACATCCAAGAATAAGGTTTGTTTTGACATTCTGATCCTAGTTTATCAGAAAAGGTAAGAAAAAAAATAAATTTTATTATTCAATAATTTCTCATTCTGTCTTTATGAATTTTTTGAAGGGACGCCGGTGACTGGGGCAATATCACACCCCGCAATAGCAGATAGTCCTTTGATGACTTTGAAAAAAGAATCCTCTCTTGAGCCAACATTATTACTACTAATCACATAATTGCTAAACAGTCGGACCTCATGCTGATCTGGATCATCTTCGGCTAAATACCCCATAGTTTCATGCACTATGAGTGCTTCTTGCATTTTTTGGAGAATGTTTCGAACGCTTCTAACTGCAATGCTTCAAGAGAGGGATCCTTATTAAAAAATAAACGAGCCTCGAGCATCTTGTGCCTACATCTCAGTAGATATCTCATATAAAGCTCCAAAGGCTTGTAATCGTATGTTCTGCTCCAACTCCTTGAGGGACAGGGACGCTTACCTTTCTAACTTCACCTTGCTGACTTATAAAATCCCAAGCAGTGCAGTCGTTATGATAGATTGACAGTGCAGAAAAATGGAAAAACTTTGGCGCGGTGCTTAGGTTAAAACAAAAATCGTACCAGTACCTGAAAAGTTCTTACTCGATCATCAAAAAAGAAACCTCACCAATCTCGACAGAAAATCATCCTCGCATTTCCCCCATTGCGAGGACCGGTGCACCCTGATACCTTACTTTAAGAAACTTAAAGGTTTTGTAGTTAGATTTTTCCAGGTGCTATATGCAAAGGTCTTATCCGTCTCAATCAGATTTGGATCGAACAAGCTCAAACGATGAATTGCTCCATCAGGAATTTGCGAAAGACGCGGCAAGACTTTGCAGGTTATCGGCTAACTTAGTTGAGGCCCATACTGCTTCTCTTTATATCCCATCTGGCGACAAGCTGATTCCGGTAGCCTGGCAAACAATGGCGCCGCAAGCAGTTAAGTTTGAACCTCTATCAATAGACCATGGACTCATTGGTTGGGTTGCAAAAAACAAAAAACCGATACACGTGTCCCCTTTCGAAAGAGACAGCAAAATCCTTGGAATGTACAAAGAGGACTTACAATTAAAGAGCTGCCTTGGTGCGCCCGTAATAATCCCAGAGCACCCTTCAGTTGCTGGCGTGCTAGTCGTCGACAGTAAAAAAGCTTTCGCGTTTTCAAAGATTCAAGGGAAATTACTTGAAGAGATAGCAGCAGAAGCCACTGCTCTTTTAACGCTCCATCGAGCTTTATCTAAAACCAAAGAATCAAAATCAGATTTTGCTCAATTCAGATCGCAAGCACAGTTTCTTGCAAGCACAATTGGAATCGATAGCGTTGCAGTACTTCGAGTTCGTGTCTCAAATTTTAGTCATATTGAATCTGAACTTGGGCTTCAACAAACGGCTCAGGCATTTGATTCATTTTCAAGACTTATCCAACAATCACTTCCACCAAAATATCCAATGTATCTATCTCCTCAAGGAGAAATGATCTGCGTTGTTGATTCAATGATGGTTGATTCGTATAGCAATAAATTTTTAGTTATCTCTGAACATCCATCACTCAGATCACGAAGCGGGATAGGTTTTAGTTTAGAATTTAGAGCCAGGTCATGTATGCGAGGCGAAAAACAGCCCACCATTGATACACTCATACATCAAACTGCTTTCACACAATCTTCTCCGATAGTTGAAGACAATAGTAGTACCGCTGAAACACCACGTCGGAGATTATTTGCTTTTCGATAATTTTTCATAAGAAAAAGGATTCTCATGAACGCTGCTGAACTAACCCTACCTTTTCAAGAAATTCATGAGTCAGTGCCATTTTTTGAGCGATTCCAAAGATTCTTTGGGTCAACCGACTTAGCAATGGATCTAGGAACTGCCAATACATTAATTTATGCAAAACATCGCGGTATTATTCTGAACGAACCATCTGTTGTTGCAATTGATGAAGTAACTGGAAAAGCAGTTGCAGTTGGACATACCGCAAAAGAGATGTACGGAAAAACATCTCGAGCAATTCGTTGCGTTCGCCCAATGAAAGATGGGGTGATTGCTGACTTCGAAATGACAACGTTAATGATTCAGTACATGCTGAAACAAGTGGGGCGTGGCTGGTCACTCAACAAACCTAAAATAGTGATCGGTGTTCCATCTGGCATTACCCAAGTTGAAAAAAGAGCTGTTATTGACGCTGCCCTATGTTCTGGAATTTCTGCAGTAATGCTTGCAGAAGAATCAATGGCTGCTGCGATTGGTGCAGGACTGCCTGTTGATAGACCCGTTGGTAATATGATCCTCGATATCGGTGGAGGAACAAGTGAAGTTGCAGTCATAGCAATGAATGGAACAGTCTACTCACAATCTATTCGAGTTGCTGGCGATGAAATGGATGAAGCAATCCAGCGCCGTATCAAAAAAGAAACAGGTATTCAAATAGGAATTTTCGAAGCTGAAAGAATTAAATTAATCCTTGGATCAGCACTTCCATTTGGAAAAACTAGATCCATAACTGTTTTTGGACGAGATCTAGCAACTGGATTCCCTAAGCAGATTGAAGTCGATGATGAACTTGTGCGAGAAGCACTGCATGAGCCAATTCAAGCAATTGTTTCTTCAGTAATGGCAGCCCTTGAGCAAACAAGCCCTGAACTTGCACAAGATATAATAGCTCGAGGCATTCACGTAGCTGGTGGCGGAGCATTATTAAGAGGTCTAACCGAAAGGCTTGGCCGAGAAACTGGTATCAAGTTCTTCCGAGCAGCCGATCCCTTAAGCTGCGTCGTAAGAGGAGTAGGTAAAATTATCGATAATCTTGCAGAACTAAAAACCTGCTGCATCGCATAAATAACACCTTCGCGTACTTCGCGTTAAAAAAAATATTATTTAATCTTTACAGGATCGCTATCGACAAGAAGGGCTTTACCTAAGATATCCAATGGTTCTTTTTGTTCAACTGCCATACCGCTGCAGTTCGCTTAGGTCATCTTCAATAAGATCAAAGAAACTCATCTGAACTTCACTTGCTACTGACTGCCGTAAAAGAAAAAGTAATCGCTCTATCGTAGACGTATACTGATGATGTTCACTAAGGAAAATTTTTGTATCTGTGATTGCCGACAAAAAAGCATAATGAATAGAACGCCATCAAGGCAAGATTAAAACTGCAGTTTATAGGTCTTGGCTTGGGCAACAACTTGAGATCCTGCTCCACCGTGCGGAACAAAAGTATCAAGCTTTGTAACAACAGATCCAATAAAGACTTCACTGTCTATCTGCAGAACCTCTCGATACTTATCAGCGGTTAGGTAAATAAACGCCTCTCGAAGCTTACTGTCTTTTTCAAGTGTCGTAAGTTTTTGCACTGCAGGAGAAATTACCCAAACATCGCGCTCTTCATCATTAACTTCAATTTTTTTTCTATCAACACAGGTCAATGTAATTAAATAACGTGTTTTACCATTGAAGGTATCAAGTGAGATCTTTTTACCAAGACTCCAATCGAGTCCACGAGCAAGAAATCCAGCACTGACAGGCTCTAGAGTGAAATTTTTAGGATCAAAAGTTATAGATTTAGTATTTTTACCAGCTTGAGATCTAATTGCGCTGATATCACCATTTTCAAGATACTTAATATCGACTTTTTTCATTCGAGAATTTTCTTGGTGATCAATGACAGTCTCAATAGGCAAAAAATCAACCATGCTAATCTTGCCGAGCGCCGAATATCGAAGCTTATAAAATAGATCAATTCCTGAATACGTTTTAGCTGCTGCTTTGATCTTATAAAATAAACCTTCCTGGGCAACATTGATTGAAGCCTCTGCAGCAGGAATCCCTTGCCAGCTTACTGTGTAGTTATAGGTACCAAGAGGATATTCAATTTTTCCAAACTGAGGATGATACACTGGAGTTGTGACCTCAACGTCTTCAGGTGCGATTTCTTTAAAAGTTTCAGCACGCACAATGCTTGTAAAGGTAAGGCAAAGAACTAAAAACACAGAAACATACCACAGGATAAAAATCCTCTGAGACAAGCAAGACTTGTGATGGCTAGTTTGATAAAATTTATACATAGTTATGTGCTACGACCTGACAAAGATCCTATCTCTTAGATCGGCTAATAGGATACTGGGATTCGATGACCTAGTAAAAGAGCTTCGCATAACTATGCTAGAAAAATACGCTTAAAAACGTTATAAGATACTGAAATTACATGAACTTCATACTAATCCCCTCAGAATCTCAAAGCTGCTCAAAAGCATTGAGGCAACTTTTTAAGGGCGAACAACTATTCTATTTTGACGAAATTTACCGCATGGCAATTGAGTCAGGACTGAAAAATGAATGGTTTTTTAGAGAAGAAGGAGTGAGCTTCAACCCCCGCCCTGCTCGGCTTTTACAACTAGGCGTTGAAGCAACTCTGGTATCAACCGCTGAACTTCAACAAGTTATTCAAGATGCGATCTCATTTGACGCATTTGATAAGAATTTTTCATATTCAGCGACTACAACCCCAACGATTCTTGACTGGCTCAGACATTATCACCTTGTAAAAGCTCGTCCGCATCCATCAAGAACCCCAGAACAGATAACCGCACATCATGAGCAAATCATGTCACTGTATAAAAACGTCGTAGAAGAAAAAAAACTTCCTCCATTCTTTTATCAAAAACTCATAAGCGCATTTCATAGATATCAATGACAACAAATTTAAATAAGAAAAGATTTTTAGATTATCTCTTTACAATCCCATACGTAGTTGTATTTGTGTCGATATTGATTACTTTTGATATCGTCATGCGGATTACGAAATGTTTTTCTTACCGTGGATTTCGTTTTGTTGAACTCATGATGTGTAAGGCGGTTCATTATAACTTAAGAATACTTGCAGGCGTGACATTTCATATTGAAAAAAAATCTGAGATCCCTAAAAACATTCCTTTGATTGTCATTAGTAATCATCAAAGCATGTATGATGTTTCTCTGCTTGATGAGATCTTCTATGAACATGAGCCCCGTTTTATTTCGAAAAAAGAGCTCGGAAAATTTGTCCCCGCTGTAAGCTTTATCTCACGACATAATAAAACGATTCTTATTGACCGCAACGACAGAGCACAAAGCTTGCGAGCTATGCAGGCTGGTGCAGTAGAAGCGAATAAAGATTTGGCAGCACTGTGTATCTTTCCAGAAGGTACAAGGGCAAAAGATGGAGTGATGAAACCATTTAAATCTGCAGGGCTTCAAATGCTTATGAAACAGATGCCGGACGCAATGATTGTTCCAGTTACAATTGATGGAACATGGGAACTGCTACGTTATAATTTCTGGCCAGTTCCTTATGGTATAAAAATTACAATTACTGTTGGTTTGCCTGAAAAATTAGAGCAGGATTCGAGTAAGCAGGTTCAAAGGATTGAGGGTGAGATTGCTTCTGTTTTAGTACACAGATTGCACTAAATCAAATATCACCAAAGACGGTAAAAAATAAGAATCTCAAGCATTTGTAATGACTTCTAAAAGCATTCTTGATTTTTCAATCATTCTTGTAGCCTCGTCAAATCCTATAGTTTGATCACTGTCAGAAACTGATTTTTCTGGGGTCGGATGAATTTCTATCAAGGCACCATCCGCTCCTGCAGCTATTCCGGCAAAGGTAATTGGCTCAATAAACTTTCGAATACCAATTCCATGAGATGGATCAATAAAGACTGGAAGATGCGATTTATCTTTTAGAACTGGCACAGCGTTTATATCAAAAGTGTTTCTGTAAGCTGTTTCAAATGTTCGAATTCCTCGCTCGCAGAGTATTATCTTTTCATTTCCTGATGAGAAAATATATTCAGCACACTGAAGTAGTTCATCAATAGTTCCTGAAATTCCGCGTTTTAAAAGAACAGGTTTATCAACTTTTCCGAGTTCTGACAGTAACGAGAAATTTTGTGAATTTCTGGCACCTACTTGAAATATGTCTACATACGGATACATGGCATCGATCTGTGCAGGCTCTAAAACTTCTGAAATAATTTTGATATTTTTTTCATGTGCAAGTGTGGCGAAAAGCTTTAGCCCCTCTAATCCAAGTCCTCTAAATGAATATGGTGAGGTTCTGGGTTTAAAGGCCCCTCCTCTCATGATGCGAATATTATTTTTTGAGAGGAAATTTACAACTTGAGTAATCTGATCTTCACTCTCAAGCGCACATGGTCCAGCTATAAATTGAAATGAGTTTCCACCAATAGAGATACCATCACCTAGATCTATACTAGTGCGTTTAGTTTTCCATTTACGCGATACAAGCTTGTATTGGTCAGAGACAATATGAACATCATCGACACCAGGTAATGAACCAATCGCCCTAATGTCATACTGGGCAAGTCCTGTTGCTATCAGATACGTACGTGACTTTGTGCTTACCCGGGAAACTTTTAGTCCAAAAGAAGAAATTCTGGAAGAAATTATATTCTCTTGAGATGAAGATATATTTTGAGAAAGTAGGACTATCATTGTAGCTGTTCCATAAAGTTTTTAATGTCTGATTTTAAAGTTTCGTGGTTCTGTAATATATTTAAAAATGCAGTACCTATTATTGCTCCAAAACAAAATGAAGCTAATTCTGAAATGTCTTCTCGATTACTGATTCCAAAACCAACCATAATAGGATGGTTAAGCTTTAGGTTCTTCAGTCGAGTGAGATACTGAATCCTTGAAGCGCTATTTTTATCATCTCTTTTTATAGACCCTGTTACAGAAAGCCCCGAAACTGCATAGATAAAGCTATCAGAGAGCGAATCTATATATTTGATTCGCTCATCGCTTGAGTTGGGACTTAAAAGAAAAATCGCGGATACTCCAGCAGATTTGTAAATATCCTTAAAATTTCGTTCAAACTCCTCAGGTGGAAGATCAGGAATGATTAGCCCACCGATTCCAGATCTTTTACAATCTAATAAAAACTTCTCCATGCCATAAGAAAGAATTGGATTAATGTATCCCATACCAACGATGGCAATATTCGATCGCTCTCTTATGTAATCTGCTGCAAGAAATAAATGCTCTAGAGTGATGTTGGCTTTGAGTGCCACCTCATGCGCCTTTTGAATTCCTGGACCATCTGCAACAGGATCAGAAAATGGCATTCCAAGCTCAATAATATCAATATCTGAAGTTAGTAATGCGTCTAGAACTTCATACATCAGTGAAAGATTTGGATATCCAACTACTGTGTAAATTGCTTTCTTTTGAGATTTAGTTTCTTTAAAAACATTCGATACATTATTCATTGAAGATGCTCCATATAAGTTGCTAAGTCTTTATCTCCGCGCCCAGAAAGATTTATGACAATGACATCATTTTTATTCATCGACATTTTTTCCAAAAATGCAATTGCGTGAGCTGACTCAAGTGCTGGAAGAATTCCTTCTAACCTTGCCAGAAGGGATGCTGCTTTGAGGGCTTCAGAATCAGTAATTGCGTGGTACTGAACTCTTCCTGATGCATGCAAAAATGAGTGAGCAGGACCAATCCCAGGATAATCAAGACCCGCAGAAATTGAATGAGGCTCAATAATTTGTCCATCTTTATCTTGTAAAAGCATCGATCTGCTTCCATGTAAAACTCCGGGCGTTCCCTTAGAAAGAGTTGCTGCGTGTTGCTGGGTCTCTATTCCGTGCCCTGCAGCCTCAATCCCAATGAGTTTTACTGAAGTTCGATTAATATAGTGATAAAAAATTCCCATTGCATTACTTCCACCTCCGACACAGGCAAGTATTGAATCTGGATCTCTGCCAATTTTAGTTTGTGCTTGTTGTAGTAATTCCTCACTAATAACTGATTGAAAGAACGCTACCATTTCAGGAAATGGATGAGGCCCAACAACTGAGCCAATTATATAGTGTGTAGTATCAGCATTCTGGATCCAGTCTCTCATCGCTTCATTTGTTGCATCTTTAAGGGTCTTACTTCCCGAGTGAACAGGAATAACTGTTGCACCCATAAATTTCATCCGACTAACATTAGGAGATTGTCGCTCGACGTCTTTAGCCCCCATATACACAATACACTCTAGTCCAAAAAGCGCGCATGCTGCTGCAGTGGCAACTCCGTGCTGACCTGCGCCTGTTTCAGCAATAATTCTTTTCTTTCCAATCTCACGAGCTAAGAGTGCCTGACCAATTGTGTTGTTAATTTTATGTGCGCCTGTATGTAGTAGATCTTCACGCTTCAGATAAATACTTGCGCCATATCGAACAGATAAGTTTTTTGCATAATAAAGTGGTGTTGGTCTGCCAGCATATTCTGCCAGTAGCCTCTTGAACTGAAAGATGAAATTTTCATCTATTGAAAGTCTCTTGAAAGCTTCGGTAATCTCTTTCATGTTTGGATGAAGAAGCTCTGGTATGAATGCTCCTCCAAAATCACCGTAATATCCGAATTTATCTGCCTTCATAGCTTCTCACCTGCTCAATACAATATAAAACTTTGTTGAAATCTTTTGTTTTATCTTCTCTCTCAAGACGGCTATTCATATCAATGCCGATACACTTTGGATGATTGAATAGTATTGCTTCCTTGATGTTATGTTCACCTATCCCACCACTTAAAAAAAATGGAATGTCGGCACCGTAAGTGTTGAGTTTAGTCCAATCAAAAGAGATCCCTGAACCACCATGAAGAGGTGTTGGAGTGTCAAAAACAATATAGTCGATATTGTTTAAATTTTTAAAATCTGGGGGATTCTCTATATTTGCTGCTAGAAAAATCTCACCTTGAAATCCTTTCTCACGCAAAGTTCCCGCAACTTCTGCAGAAGTTGCCCCATGCAGCTGAACCCCATCAAGAGAGAGTTTGTCAATGATACTCAAGATTGAGTTATGATCTTCGTCAACAAATACCCCGATAGTTTTTACAGTGGCGGGAATATCGTTTCTTACAGGGAGAATTGATTCGATGTTGGCAAATCTTGGAGACTGAGCATAAAAGATAAATCCAATGTAATCTGGCTTCAGCCTACATACGTCAAGAATATTACCAGTCTCGAACAATCCACACACTTTAAGTTTCATAGTTTTCTTAAAGCCTCAATAAAGCTCTGACATGCCGCAGCTGGATCTGCAGATTTCATAAATAGCTCTCCGATTAGAAATCCTTTAAACCCTAATTTAGAGAGCTCTTTGACATGCTCAGGGGTTCGAATCCCACTTTCAGCGATGGGAATACATCCATGAGGTAAATCAGAAATAGCTCGCTCAATAAATGCATGATCAATTTCAAGCGTTGCAAGATTACGTGAATTGATTCCAATAAGCTTTGTTACTTCATTTGGATAGACTTGTAGCTCTTTGTCATCATGAACTTCAAGGAGCACTTCAAGACCTAAAGATTTTGCGAAAAGAGAAAGTGCCAGTGTACGTTCAGGTGTTAAGATTTTTGCTATGAGAAGAATTACATCAGCTCCATAAGATTTTGCTTCAATGATTTGATATTCATCAATCACAAAATCTTTTCTTAATATCGGACAGTAGTTATTCTTTCGAGCAGTTGAGAGGTCTTCAAGAGAACCATTGAAGTAATCTTTATCCGTAAGAATCGAGAGAGCAGATGCACCTGCTTGCATGTACCCAATAGAGAGCTTTTCAATTGAGATATATGGATTCAACACACCTGCAGAAGGAGATGACCTTTTAATTTCTGCAATAATGCCAAATAAATCGGTGCGATTAAGATACGTAGCCAATGAAACACAAGGTGAATCAAAATAAACACTTTGCTCAAGCAACTTTACTGGGTACAAAGCTCTTTTTTCTTCAACCTCTCGAATTTTAGTTTTAACAATATCATCTAGAAGCGAACTCATATTTCCTCGTTTAATTTAGTTATCAATGGAATTAATTTGCCTGCGTTTAGGACTTCTTGCGCATTGTTAAATATGTCAACAAAGCTTTTGGATGACTCAATAAGGCTGATTGCTAGTGCGGCATTAGCAGCGACCACAGCCGATTGAGCAGAAGTTCCCTCTCCTTCTGCTATCTTCCTAAATATCTTTGCGTTTTGTTCTGGCGAATCTCCTCCAGTAAGATCTTTTGTTTTGAGTCTTATAGGGATTAATTCCTCAGGAACAAGAACATGATCACTTCGATTGACAGAGTAAAAAGCTCTTCCTGTTAAAGAAATCTCATCGTATCCATTTTCGTCCCACAGCACTGCGTAAGAGTTTTTTGATGTCGATATAATTGCTTTATATGCACGGTAAACAGGATACGAGGCGACTCCAAGAACACTAACACTAGGCGAGACAGGATTGCATAAAGGTCCAAGGATATTAAAAACAGTTCGAAAGCCTAATTTTTTTCTGGCAGGTCCAATTGTTTTTAGAGCTGGATGAAAAAACGGAGCATGCAAAAATGTAACTGCGCATCTTTCAACTTGCCGCTTCACTTGATCTGGAGTGCTTGGAAGTTTTACTCCGAGCAGCTGTAAAATATCAGAGGATCCACAAGCAGAGGAAAACGAAGTATTTCCATGTTTTGTAACATTATATCCACAAGCTGCAACAAGGAGCGCTGCAAGAGTTGATACATTAAAAGTGTCTTTGCCGTCACCTCCTGTTCCACAAATATCAATGGTTTGTAATCCATCAAGATCAATAGTTACTGCTCGCTCAAGCATTGCACTTCTAAATCCAGAAAGCATTTGCTCAGAAATAGGAACTGTTTTTAATTCGCCTAAGAATGCACAGATTGCTTCATAGCTCATTGTTCCATCGAATATAGTACTAATTAATGCATGAGCATCTTTTGAAGATGTGATGTAGTGAAGTGAGTTAGTCATTTTCAATTAACTCCTAAATTGAGAAAATTTTTAAAAATTAAATTTCCATATTGTGTCATAATTGATTCTGGGTGGAATTGCACTCCAAAGACGGGAAGCTTCTTATGCGCAATAGCCATAATGAAACCATTTTCATCTCGTCCGGTAATTCTTAGATCTTTTGGTAATGTTTCCTCATTAATGACCCAGGAGTGATATCTGCCAACTGAAATTGATCCTGGTAAGTTTGAAAACAGTGAATCTGAAATATCAATTTCTATTTTTGTTCCAACACCATGAAATGGCTTAGATAAACACTTAAGAGATCCTCCAAATGTCTGACCTATTGCTTGATGTCCAAGGCAAACGCCAAGAATTATTTTTGATTGAGAGAACTCTTCTAAAAGCTTTGGCATCATCCCAGCTTCCGAAGGGACACCAGGGCCTGGTGAAAAGATGAGATGCGTCGCACGTTCTACATCACTAAGGCTAACTACATCATTTCTTTGAACAGAAATTGATGCGGAAGTTAAACTCTTGATTGAATGAACAATGTTATAAGTAAACGAGTCGTAGTTATCAATAATCAGAATATTTTTATCCATGGAGTTTTTCTCCTTTGATGAGTGCTGCTCTTAAAGCGCCAAGTTTGTGATTAATTTCTTGCAGTTCTAATCTAGGGTCCGAATCAGCAACGATTCCTGCACCAGCTTGATAAGTAAGAGTTGAGTCTTTGCTCAAAAATGATCGAATTGTCAGTGCGTGTACACAGCTTCCTTGAGACCCAAAAAATCCAATTGCTCCAGCATAAAAACCACGGGCTTCAGGTTCTACTGTATCAATCAACTGCATCGCCCTATATTTTGGCGCACCAGAAACGGTTCCTGCAGGAAAGGTTTCAAAGAAAATATCAAGTGTAGATTTTTTATCAGTAATCGTTCCTGACACAGCTGAAACAAGATGTGTCACATGTGAATAACTGCGCACTGTCATATATTCATCGACAGTGACTGGAAATGCACTTTTACTGAGATCGTTTCTAGCAAGATCAACAAGCATTATATGCTCTGATTGCTCTTTCGGATTGCTTTTAAGTGATTCAATTGCTTGAAAATTCGCATCTGCATCTTCCAATCTTTTCGTTGAACCTGCTATTGGATTAAGAATTGCTTTGCCATTTTTTACTATAAGAGCTGTTTCAGGCGATGATCCGAATAACCTGAATGTCCCTGAGTCATAATAAAATAGATATGGTGATGGGTTAATCGATCTAAGTGCTCTGTATACTTGAAATTCATCTCCTCTAAATTTTTGGGTGAACCTTCTTGATGGAACAATCTGAAAAATGTCTCCTTTGTGAATATGCTCTTTTAGATGATTCACTGTCGAGAGAAATTCAGAATCTGTAAGTGATGCTTTCTCACTTTCCTCTAATGTGAATGAATATGGTTCTGGAAGCGGCTCTTTCAGGATAGAGGTAATGGGATAAAACTCACCCAAAGAGGCTTTATCAAATGAGTTATGACTGATATGTAGCGTGTGATTGTAGTGATCGAATACAAGAATATATTTATACAGGGCATATTGCATCTCAGGAATTCTGGATGACGTATGAGATGGCTTTTCTTTAAAAGAAATAGATTCAAAATATTTCACTGCATCAAACGCGGTGTAGCCAAATATTCCATTTAAAGTCTGACTTTCATCTGATTCAAATTTTAAAGAGTTAAAAAACTCTTTAAACTGCTCACTCACAGCGGCTGTTTGATTTAATTTAATAGTGCTTTTAACTTCCCCTTGTATTGCTTGAAAACGAGCTATTGGTTTTATGCCAATAATCGATTTTGCGCTTTGGGTCCCATAAGGCTCATTACTTTCTAGAAGAAAAGTTTCAGGGTAATGAAGTCGTATGCGGGCATACACACCAACTGGAGAATGCTGGTCTGAGAGTAAAGAAATCGTGCAAGAGTAAACTCTTTGTTCTTGTTTCATATGAACTCTGAAGAATTGTTTTTATTAGTTTTGCAACAAAACTAATAAGTTTAAAAATTAGAGAGATTGGAATTGTAGGTAGGAGTTATGAGATGGCTTAAAGCCAGTTTAGAGATATCAGTGTGAAAAGTTCTGATGACATGAGATTAGGTTAATAGCACTTGTCATGCTTGTCAAATTA
>JBIKWN010000043.1:0-20590 GCA_044356295.1 Bdellovibrionota bacterium | reverse complement strand
GAAGACTTGGTATTTGTTTTCCTTACGAGAGATTTTTTCATTGCATCGAGGAGCTTTTCTTCAACGACTACCAAATGCTCTAACAGCTCTGTCATGTTCCACTCATCACCCTGTGGTGAAACAGATAAACCTTGCTGGCTCATAGCAGAGGCAATCTGTAAAATTCTTTTTTTATCTTCTTCAAAGTTTCTCAATGATTTTTGAACAGATTGTGGAATCATTTCTTATTTACTTTTTAATCCTAGTAGACGCTCAGCGATAATATTTTTTTGAACTTCCGTAGTCCCAGCAGCAATAGCTCTGCCACGAGAATAAAAATACCGAAGAACATCATCCCCCGCATCTGAGTCACTTTCACCAAGTGCAAGAGAACTCCCCCAACTTTTAGCAGAAAGTTTAGACAGCTCAAGAAATGATGTAGACCATAAAAGTTTATCAAGCGAGCCTTCTGCTCCTGGATTTGCGCCGGTAACACTGTAATGATTCAAGTGTTTATAGGCTAATGCTCTTGTTGCAGCTTGGGAAATAATGGCATTCGAAAGTGCTACTTTACCAGTAACATCGAGTGAATCTTTTCTTTCCAGTAATTCACGAAGCGCTATTTCTGATTGTATATGTCTTGAAAAAGTCAGAATCACCCGTTCATACATTAATGTTGATATAGCTATATTCCAGCCGTCACCAACTTGACCAACGATACTTTCATCTGGGACAAACACATCCTCAAAAAAAACTTCATTGAACTCTGCATCCCCTGTGATCTGCCTTAAGGGGCGAACCGTAATACCTGGTGCAGTCATTGGGATTAAAAAGTAAGTAAGTCCTTGATGGCGTTTTTCTTCATCTGATGTTCTTGCCAGAACAAAGATAAAATCTGCAACATGAGCAAAACTTGTCCAGATTTTTTGACCAGTAATGTTAAAACCACCCTCAACTTTAGTTGCTTTCGTTTTTAGATTTGCAAGGTCACTTCCAGCTTCAGGTTCAGAAAAACCTTGGCACCAGATCTCTTCGGCTGAAAGAATTTTAGAAAGGTACCTCTCTTTTTGAGCACCAGTTCCATATCGGATTAGAACCGGCCCAACCATGGTAAGACCAAAAAGCCCAACAACTTGTGGCGCACGAGCTTTTCCAAGCTCTTCTTGAAGAATCGCCTCTTCAACGAGTGACATTGTTCGACCTCCGTATTCAGAAGGCCAATGCACAGCAATAAATTTTTGCTCAGAGAGTTTTTTCTGCCAGATTTTACCCTGTGAAACAAATTCAGGAAGATCTGATTCAGGCGAGATTTTTGGTGGCGTATTATTCTTCAACCATTCTTGGAGCTCAGCTCTGAGGTTTTCAGCTTTTTCTCCGGCTTTTAGTGTTAACATAACACCTCTTTTTATCCTAATAGAGCCGCTGCAGGTTTATCAAATAGAAATGAGACTTTGTCTTCACACCGTTTCCAAAAAGTACTTGGATAGTTTTCAATAGTAAAATCACCTTTGACGACTTCTTTTAAAAGTTTTGCTTTACCTGCTCCGCGAGCAAGAAAGAAAATATGAGTTGCTGCTTCCAATACAGGAAATGTCATCGACATACGTGTTGTTCCATCAGTTGGGTGTGAAACCGCAATACACTTTTTAGTTTTTTCATGTAATGCTTTTATATCGTTGGGGAAGAGTGATGCTGTATGCCCGTCATCTCCTATTCCTAAAAGCATAAAGTCAAACTTTGAGACATTAGTCTCTAAAAGGTTTTCATATTTTATTGAAGCTTCTTCTACTGACTGACTCTCAACATCGAGTGGATACAGTTTTGAACGACCAGATATGTCGGCAAATCCTGAATCAATTACCATTTTATAATTACTACGATCATCAGCTAACGGAACAAATCGTTCATCGCCTAAATATAATTCAAACATTATATCTGAAAGGGATGGATCGGCTTTAACAGCTTTACCGAGTAATTCGTAGATAGGTTTAGGTGTTGAACCTCCACACAATGCAAAAGTTACTGTGCGACCTTTATATGACTGAAGTTTGTTGATGATGAATAAAGCAGCATCATCAAAATATGTTGTTGCCTCAAAAACCTCAACTTTCACAGCTGTCGCCACTTCTGATGTCTTTGTTCAAGTAGTTTATCAGCTTCCTTCGGTCCCCAAGAACCAGCCGCATAATCGCATACAGGACAGAGGTATTTATCACTCCATGCATCAAAGAACGGCTCAAGCAGACCCCACGCTTCTTCAATCTCATCATTACGAGTAAATAGAGTTGAATCGCCTCTCATTGAATCAAGTAACAACCGTTCATAAGCATCAGATGATGCAACACCGAATGATTGATTATACTGAAAATCCATCTGTACTGGTTCAATACTGAAACGTTGCCCAGGAGGTTTTGAATTTATATGAAGTGCCATTCCTTCACTCGGTTGAACCTGTATAGTCAAACAGTTTTGCTCAAGGTTTCCGATGTTACGACCTCTAAAAAGTGAATTAGGTGCACTTTTAAAATAGACGGTAATATCAGTGATACGTTTAGGAAGGCGTTTGCCTGCTCTTATATAGATCGGCACTCCTTTCCATCGCCAATTATCAATTTCAAATTGCATTGCTGAATACGTTTCAGTTTTACTGGAAGACAAAATTCCTTTTTCTTCTTTGTAACCACAAACAGCTTCTCCGTTTACAGTGCCGGCAGTGTACTGCCCTCGGACTGAATGTTTTGCAGCTTCTTGTGGAGTAAATCGATTGATGGATCTTAAAACTTTTACTTTCTCATCTCTAATTGCATTCGGATCGCCTAAAGAATGAGGCGGCTCGATACAAAGCAGCGATAACATCTGAATTGCATGGTTTTGTATGATGTCTCGGGTGATTCCATTTTGATCAAAGTATGGGCCCCGACTTCCAACACCGATCTCTTCACATACCGAGATCTGGATCGACTCAATATATCGATTATTCCAGAGCGGTTCAAAAATACCGTTTGCAAAACGAAACACTAAAATATTTTGAACAGTTTCTTTTCCAAGATAATGATCGATTCTAAAAATCTGATCTTCCCTGAGGTACTGCATTAACTCTTGATTTAAAAGTTTTGCAGAAGGCACATCGTGTCCGAATGGTTTTTCAACAATAAGTCCTGTTCTTCGAATTCCTGTGGCTGGGTCAACCATCAGATCGGTTTTTCGAAGATTTGCAGCAATCCCTGCAAAAAATTCAGGTGAAACAGCAAGATAATGAAGATAATTATAGGTAATGTTACCCTCAGTTAATGTTTCAATCCTAGCTTTCAGGCCATTAAAATCATCTATAACAGAACCATCAACAGATTGATAAAAAACTCGACTAGAAAACGCAGACCAAAATTCATCCGTAACGGGTCGTCGTGAAAACTTTTTCAAACCATCATGAAGTTTCGAACGAAACTCCTCGTCACTCAATTTACTTCTTGCTGCACCAATAACGATGAAATTATCTGGAAGATATTGATCTGCAAAAAGATTGTAGAGCGCAGGGACCAGTTTTCGAGCAGTCAGATCACCACTCGCACCAAAGATTACAATAACAGTTGCAGGTGGTTTTTGATTTGACGGCGATGGTGCAGTAATAGAAGTCATAGAAATATTAAGATTAAAGTGATGATATTTTCTTTTTAGTAGAATCTAACAATTCTTGATACGCATCAGCAAAAAGTTTTACACCTTGCACTTGGAGGTCTTCTAAGAGTTTAGAGAAATTCACATGGTGAGATGTCAAGGAATTAATCAGTGTTTCACTTTCTTTAAAACCTGTTGCGAGAGCATCTCTTATTACAGCTTGCTCCATGGTTGCTTTCAATGTCGCAGGAGGCATTGTGTTCACTGTATCTTTTCCAGCTAACGCCTCAACATACATAACAGAAGAAAACTTAGGATTTTTAGTTCCAGTACTTGCCCAGAGTGGTCGTTGAACTTTTGCACCTTTAGTTTGAATTGCTTTGAAACGTGGAGAAGTAAATGTTTTCTCATAAGCTCCGTAAGCGAGTTTTGAGTTAGCAATTCCAACTTTGCCAAAATACTCTGATTCGATCTCATCTGAGATCTTGCCTTCCTTTTTAACTTTAGCAAGTTCCGTTTCAACGATGCTATCAACACGCGATACAAAGAAACTTGCAACAGATGCAATTCGATTTATTGGGTGACCTTTCGCAGTACGTGCTTCTAGCCCAGCAATATAGGCATCCATTACAGCCGCATAAACTTCAACAGAGAAAATCAAAGTTACGTTTACATTAATGCCTTCTTCAAGAAGAGCCTTAATTGCTGGTATTCCTTCCGTAGTGGCAGGAACCTTAATCATAATATTAGGACGATTTAAAATTCCCCAAAGTTTTTTACCAGCTGCAATTGTTCCGTT
This sequence comes from Bdellovibrionota bacterium, assembly GCA_044356295.1. GTDB lineage: Bacteria > Bdellovibrionota_C > UBA2361 > UBA2361 > JBIKWN01 > JBIKWN01. The sequence continues at coordinate 16,197 of JBIKWN010000043.1, read as the reverse complement.
GGTATCGTGAGCAAGAAAAGGTGAGACCTCAATACTTGCACAACCATCAATACCATCTGAACCATCATAGATTGGTCGTAGCAGATCTGCTGCTGCTGCAACATCTTCGATCATAAGCGCTTCAGTGACTGCATCAGTATCAGTGATTCCTTTAGCTTTAAGAGCTTTCATAGCATCATCATAATCATTGCTATCAGCAATTGATTTTTTAAAGATCGATGGGTTACTGGTAAGTCCAAGAACTCCAGCATCTATTAAACCTTTGAGCTCTCCAGATTTTAAAACGTCACGTGAAAGATTGTCGTACCAAACAGATTGACCGACTGAGGAGAGAGCTTGTAATTGTGCATTTTTCATGGCTCTATCCTAGTAGATAAAGGGCTATGCGACAATCAAAAGAATGCTACGGATCCCCCGCTCCTCCCACCCTTGACCGTGACCGTGAGCGTAGGCGTGAGCAAGAAATTTTCGTTCACGCTCAAGCCTACGGTCATGGTCACGGGCTTCCGCTATTGGCGTTAAATAATCTTATTTTTAAGCAGAGTGATACTCACCAAAGACCTCTCGGAACTGGTCACTGATCTCACCCAACGTACACCCAACTTCAAGCGCACTAATAGTAACAGGCATAGTATTCTCATCCAAAGTTGCAGCATTTTTCACCGCCTGCAATGCGCCAGAAACTAAGGCACTATCTCGATTCCCTTTAAAAGCTTTCAACTTTTCGACAATATCCTCCTCAGAGGACTCTCTAGATTTCATTTGTTCACTATGTTTATCAGAGTCATCAGACTCAGCAACAAAATCATTTACACCAACTATTATATTTTCTTTCTGCTCAACAGATTTTTGAAAATCGTACGCAGCTCTTTCTATCTCGGACTGTGGGAAGTAATTTTCAATCGCAGCAATCATACCACCTTGCGAATCGATTTTTTCTATCAAACTTAAAGCTTCATTAAAAAGTGAATCTGTTAATTCTTCAATAAAAGGAGCCCCACCTAAAGGATCAACAACATCGATAACACCTGATTCATGAGCAATAACTTGCTGTGTTCTTAACGCAAGGGTGGCTGCCTCTTGTGTGGGAAGTCTTATCGCTTCATCAAAGCCATTGGTATGTAAACTTTGAGTTCCACCCAGAACTGCTGCTAAGGCTTGAAGCGTAGTCCTTACAATATTATTTTCAGGTTGTTGAGCCGTTAAAGTACTTCCTGCAGTTTGTGTATGAAATCGAAGCTGCATACTCTCTTTTTTACTTGGATTATAACGAGTCTTTACTAAAGTCGCCCATAATTTCCGAGCGGCTCGAAATTTAGCAACTTCTTCAAAAAAATTACTATGCCCGTTAAAGAAAAATGAAAGTCTCGGTGCAAACTCATCAATAGTAAGCCCTTTTTTAAGAGCAGCTTCAATATATGAAATGCCATCCGAAAGAGTAAACGCTATCTCTTGCGCAGCAGTGCTTCCAGCTTCACGAATATGATATCCAGAGATTGAAATTGTATTCCATTGAGGCAGTTCATTTTTACAAAATGAAATTAAATCTGTCGTGAGCTTCATTGCTCCTTTTGGAGGATAGATATACGTACCCCGAGCAATATATTCTTTAAGAATATCGTTTTGCGTCGTGCCACGAAGATCAGAAAATTTTGTTCCATCTTTTTTCGCTTTAACGCAAAGAAGGCTTAAAAGAATTGTAGCAGTTGCATTGATCGTCATTGAGACTGAGGCTTTTGAAAGATCAATCTCTGAAAAAAGATTCGATATATCATCACTGGTGGCAATAGAAACACCAACCTTTCCAACCTCACCTTGAGAAAGCTGATGATCGGGGTCTCTTCCCATTTGAGTAGGAAGATCAAACGCAATACTAAGCCCAGTAGTTCCTTTAGACATCAAATACTTAAAACGAGCATTTGCAGCGGTAGCATCTCCGAAACCCGCATACTGGCGCATTGTCCATAGTTTTTTACGGTACATTTCAGAATGAATCCCACGTGTATAAGGGAACTCACCTGCATCGCCAAAAGCTTCAGCACCATATATTCTTTGATATTTATTAGGATTCGAATTGCTCACAGCACGAAAGTATCATTAGAATCCAGTACGTGGAAAGATAAAGGGATTACAGGCAGCATGAAAGGACTAAAAGAGTTACATCTAAAACAGCAAGAGCTTCTTTCTGCTGGTGGTCTAGATAGGCTCCAAAAACAACGAGCTGGTGGAAAACGACTTACTGCCCGAGAAAGAGTCCTCACTCTGCTTGACCAAGACAGCTTCGTCGAGCTCGATGCTTTTGTGACCCATAACGCTACCAATTTCGGCATTGGCGAACAGAAATTTCTTGGAGATGGCGTCATCACTGGCTTTGGTACCGTGCACGGAAGGTATATTTGTGTATTTAGCCAAGATTTCACAGTTTTTGGTGGTTCACTCGCAGCGGCGCACGCTAAAAAAATAATTAAAGTCATGGAGCATGCCGAAAAAATCGGATGCCCCGTCATAGGCATTAATGATTCTGGTGGTGCTAGGATTCATGAAGGTGTTGAAAGCCTCGGAGGGTACGCCGATATCTTCCTTAAAAATACATTGTTATCTGGTGTCGTTCCTCAAATCTCTCTTGTAATGGGACCATGTGCAGGGGGTGCCGTCTATAGTCCTGCAATCACAGATTTTATATTTATGGTTGATCACACAAGCCATATGTTTATTACAGGTCCTGAAGTAATAAAACAGGTAACGAGAGAAGATATCGATAAAGAGTCACTCGGTGGTGCTCATACACATGAAAGTGTCAGCGGTGTTTGTCACAAAGTTTGCTCATCGGATGAAGATGCACTGAATCAATTAAAAATACTTTTATCATTTCTTCCACAGAATAACCTAGACCCAGCACCAAGAGTGCAATCTGGTGATACGCTCGGAAGGATCAATCATTCTCTGCAAACATTGGTTCCAGACGAACCAAATAAACCTTATGATATAAAATCAATCATTGTTGAAGTTGCAGACAACAACGATTTTTTTGAACTACAAGAAAACTTTGCTCAAAATATTGTTACTGGATTTATTCGCCTTAATGGACAGTCAATCGGTGTGGTAGCAAATCAGCCGATGGTTCTTGCAGGTTGTCTTGATATTAATGCCAGCACAAAAGCTGCCCGTTTTGTTCGTTTCTGTGATGCATTTTCGATTCCACTTGTTACTCTTGTGGATGTTCCAGGATTTTTACCAGGTATTGAACAAGAGCATGGTGGTATCATACGACACGGCGCGAAACTTTTGTACGCTTACGCTGAAAGTACCGTACCAAAAGTAACGGTCATAACAAGAAAAGCATATGGCGGTGCCTATGATGTTATGGCATCGAAACATATCCGTGCTGATGTAAACTTAAGTTATCCAGGAGCCGAGATTGCAGTAATGGGAGCAGAAGGTGCTGTTCAAATTCTTTTTAGAAAAGAGATTGAATCTCTTCCTCTGCAATTTCGTGAGGAACGAAGAAAAGAACTTATCGAAAGCTACAAGGATCAATTTTCAAACCCTTGGGAAGCTGCTCGTCTTGGTTTTATCGATGCAGTGATTGAACCAAAGAACACGAGAAAAGAACTCATAAAATCTTTTGCTTTCCTTGAAGGAAAATCTCAAACTAATCCAAAGAAGAAACATGGCAACATCCCGCTCTAAAAAATCGAGTAAATCACAATCATTTGAGCAGACCTTTTTTCTTGACCCAGATGGCATCGATGCACTTCCTATGATCCCTGTTGATTCATCAATTCCTTCTGATCAAGATATTATTGCAATTGCATCTGCACTGTATCTTTTGATCCCTGAAAACAAACCACTTCCTACAAGGCTTTGGAGTGCACAATCAAAAATTTCGGAGCTCCGATGAAAAATAAATATACTGTCGCAGTAAATGAAAAAGAATTTGAAGTCACACTCATCGATAAACAGGGTGATACCGTTTCATTCGAGTTAGGAAATCAAACCTATACTGTCAGTGTTGAACCAAAAGCTCGCGAGTATGCGCCACCAAGCTATGCTCTAAATTCTGGGATAACAAAATCTGCTCAGCCAAGAATAATTCGACAAGAAACCACACAACTACCGAGCGACCCAAATTCTATATGCTCACCGCTACCAGGTATTGTTGCAAAAATGCTCGTTAAAATCGGTGATGAAGTTTCTTGTGGGCAACCAGTTGTAATCATAGAAGCGATGAAGATGGAAAATGTCATTGCATCTCCATGGAATGGGGTTATATCGGAAATTTTTGCAATTGAAGGCGCTGAGGTAAGAAAAGGCGAAGCGTTGTTGAGGTAAACTAAGCGATGTTTTCATTTGGAGCGTATCAGTTTCCCCAGGATCAGGATCCAGATCAACTTGTAGAAACACTTCGGATTGCACAAAAAGAAGTTATTGGCTCAGCTGGCAACAATAAAGGTGCGCTTGGATATTTCCAAGCTGTTAAAGATGGACTTCTCTCCCTTGATATTTCCTTTTGGACAAATCCTGAAACATCTACTTCTACGCTCATTCAAGAAACTGCAGAAAAATTTCATCGCCAATTTCACGTAAACCAGAATACTGTAGATGATAAAGTAGAGATTCTGAGAACAATTTGGATTTCAGGCCTGATGGAGTGTATCAAATCCGCACCAATCATCGCTGATATTTTCTTGTATGCTTTAGATGACCCATCAAAACATGTTCGTGAAGAAGCAGCTTTCTGTCTCTATATTTCTACCAGACCTGAGTCATTATCGGCTCCACTCGTTCACGAAATTCAAAAACGTGCTGACGAATTTATACTGAGATTAAACCGCATTATTGAGGACGATATCTCTGATTCTTCTAAAATTGAGATGGGCGGAGTTGCTGATTTTGCATTTGGAATTTTAAAGAAATTTGAAGAGCCTAAAAGAATAGGCTTTACCTCTTTAGGGTTATCTTTAAAAAGGAAAGTTTAGTCTTTCACTTCACTCTGCATGAGTTCTTTTTTTAATTTTTCCCAAGTAGCCAACTGGACTCTTGTATAATGATTTTCGCCGTACCGTAACAGTGAATTTCTTTTTGGATACTGAATTTCACTGTGTCTATTATTTTCTCTAATAGCAGCAACAAGCCTATCGCCAACTTCATCAAGGTGTTGAATCGTCTCTAAATCGCTCTCTTCTAAACACAATGATAAGCCGTGGGGTAACTTCTGTTTTCCATACCAATGATGAATTATGCCTTGGCTATTTTCTTGACGATAACCCAACACTGAAACTGCATCTACATGAATATGATCTTCTTCAGAACCACCTACTGCAAAAGGAACAGCAAGCGCAACTTCATATAAAAGGGATCTTCCAGATCCTAACGTTACAATGTTTGAAGAAAACTCAGATAAGAATTCATACGTGTTATTTCCTAGGATCCGATGATCAATATGTGGCACTCTACCATCGTTGAGCGCTTCGATATAAGAAGCTAGATCATCTGCAGAAAAAATACCTTTTGAAAATTCGTCTTCAGAATGTACTAATATCGCTAGTTGTTTTTGTAAAAACGATCGCCATAACGAAACAAGCTCAAGTTGAGGCATATCTAAAATACCCTGAACACAAGCTCCGGCATGTCCTGTTTTCATAAGTGCAGTCGCCGTTAGTTCAAAGAAATCACTTGAATATGGATTAACAATTATATCTTTCTCGGATATAACTCCATTCATTTGAACAGTATGAAGTGAAGTATCATCATCAAAGAAATGTATTGCAGTATTTTCATTACTACTACCATGTTCAATTGCCGCTAAAATAAAGAGGGCATTCCTTGCTCTTCCGAAACTAGCGGTTTTAGGGAAAATAAAAGATTGATGATACGGGCTAAGAGAACTTTTTTCAGCAAGAATTGATTGAATATCTTTTGCATCTGCATATTGAATAGAGCAATTACTATTTTCACGCTCTTTTAATAAACGAATATGTAATCGATTTACTTTCTTTGAATTCTCTAACAATGAATCATCGTAAATAATTATTTTTATTTTATGATGTGGATACGATGCATGTTGCTCAAAAATACTAGTAACGCATCTTTTTAAATCTTCGGGTCTGTCTTGTGTCGGTATTAAAACAAAATGAGTATCGATCGGTCGATTAAGATCTGGGCGCATCGAAGTTTCATTGCGGTACCACTGCAAAAGTTCGATATCGTTAAGTGCTCTTCCTTGTTCAGGGAAACCTGTAAGACCTTGATGACATTTTACGAGTATCGATAACGGAATTTGATCTGTGCTCTGATCTTTTGAAGGGTCTTTGATTACAATCGATTGATTACCACTATGAACACTAATCCTTCCCCCGTAACCCATATTGATATAGGTTGGATTATCAGTTCCATGGATGGTTGTATCTCCTGGTTGAAGACGTTTCAACTCAGGAAGCTCCAATATCATTTGTGTAATATGTGATTTATCTAGTCGCTCAATCATTCCAAATGGTTATACATAGATGGCAAAGCTACGTTACATAATTACTTAATTTTTAGAAATTACGGAGTAGTTTGCCCCAACTGTCCTGTAGAAAGTCATTGAAGGCATTTTTAGTAACGCGAAGGTCGCGAAGTACGCGAAGGATCTAATTAAATCCTTCGCGTACTTCGCGACCTTCGCGTTACTAAATTTCATATGTAGGTATCTTTCCAGACAATTATGGTACTTCGACCAAAATATCAGAGGAATATTCTAAAGAATCAAGCGTTTAAAGGTATGCGAATAAAAAGACCGCTTTGAGGCTCCTTTATCAAAACCTATAAGTAACTCTACCCATAACCTCAGGAGAAAGCCCAGGTAACGGCGCATGACCATTGTTAGCAGGCTGTATAAAGCTAAAATTCTGACCAAGAATATTATAAACACCCAATCCAAGCTCAAGATTTTCAATCCCTTGGAGACGATGTGAAATATAAGCATTCAATAAAACAACCGGATCAAATTCTTTCAACACAGAATTTCCGGAACTATCGATTTGATAATATCCAGAGCGAGAACCAAGGAATACCAAGGATGGGGTGAGTGAAGTCCTATCATTCATGTTGATAGAAGCAGAAGCAGTTATTTTATCTCGGGCAAAACCTAAATAAGACTGACTATCATTGGGGACTTCATAAATATCTACATTGGAATTTTGTGCAGCATAGTGTGAATAACTAATTGCTGTTTTACCCCAATCAAAATTGTGCTTTAGTTCAGCTTCAAAACCAAGAGACGCAACCTTGTCTCCATTAACATATCCTTCTTGAGCACCATCATTCAAAAGCGTGTACACAATTGGGTCGTCAATCTGAGTATGAGATACGTTAAAAACAAGAACAGTTTTATCAGAAAAAGCGTACCCAGTTTCTAATTCATATACAGTAGTTTCTTCCCTTTTGATTGGATCTATTCCTGGAGCATTATCATTAATCAGTGCCTGATTAAGACTAATATTCTGAATTCCAGGATTTCTAAAAGCAGAGCTTGCTAAAAGTTTAAAGTGCCAGTTATCTACTATTTTAGTAGCAGAGACTCTTGGAACAAATGCAGAATCAAAAATGCTATGCGCATCATAACGTCCACCGACAGTAAAATCGGCAAGATCAGATCGCATCATTGCTTGACCAAAAAAAGCCCGCCCACTGTAATCAAAATACTGACTGCCGTTTCCAAAAGACTCCCCATCAATATAATTTCTGGCTCTATCAGAGTAAACCTGTCCTCCCCATAATGTATCAGTTGAGTTACTTAACTTGTACTTTGCAATCATTTCTCCTTGAGCACGTTGGGCCCGAGTATTCAAAGGTGTGTTATCTTGTTTGGTATTATTGTTTGCACGGTAAGGAATCTGATCTTTAACAAAAACTCTTGGTATAAGAGTAAGACTGTCAGAAATATCTGCATTATATCTTAGGTCGTAGAAATAAGAGGTGAAATCAGCATTAACTGCTTCAGATAAAATATCCGTAAATTCATCACGCTGTTTCGTCCTATAATCATCATAAAGAAAACGAGCATCCCAATTCCCTTTTTTAAGATTCAACATGAGCATTCCAGGATTAAGCTCTGAGTCCTCTGCAAGATCAAAGCTATTACCTGCTTGATCGGTATATTGCTTATAACTTCTCGTTCCCTCTCCCATAATACCAGAAATATCGTAAGTGAAATCTTCAACTTGTTCGCCGTAAGCAAACTCGATATTACGCCGCGAAAATGTTTCTCTATTCTGTCCGTAGCTCACAAAAACTTCACCACCATCTAAGTCACTACCTGATTTGGTAATGACATTAATGACAGAGAGTTCAGCATTGCCACCGTAAAGAGCGGATCCGGGTCCACGGATGATCTCAATTTTCTTAATTAAATTTACAGGAAAGTGGTTTCCAAATTGCAGCGTTGAATAAAGCAATTCATTCATTTCATGACCATTCCAGAGCAGCAATATTTTTCCTTCATGCCCCCAGATACCACGAACGCCAACACCGACAACTCCAATTACATCAACTCCAAATTGAAATCCTGGAATTTGATTGAGGATATCAATAAAATCTCTCGCACCTAACGCCTTAATCTCTTCTTCAGTGATAACGCTTACAATCCCTGGTGCAGAACGGATATCAACTTCTTTTCCAGATGCTATCGAAACCTTAACGTTCATTAATTCTTCAAGACTCATCTCGCCTAGTCTTCTCTCTGCAAATGTAGGCAAAGTGCAAGAAACTATAATGGTAGAAAGAAAAATTATTCTATAAAAACGAGGAATCATCTTATTGCTATATATCTGTTAATCTCAATTACGGAAAGATAATAAAAGGGAACATGAATTCGTAAAAAACGAGAGCAAACAAGGTTTTAAAAGCGCATCTCGCGCATTATGTCCACAGAAGGAATAGAAATAAAAAAACCTAGTAGTAAATCATAAAGAAATACCACTAGGTTCATATCACAATTTGTTATGACAAACCGGTCTAAAAAGTAGAAGCAGTTACTCTGCCCCTCTTCTTAAGAAGGTTGGGATATCAAACTTATCTTCATCTTCAGCACTCGCCATGACAGAGAGTTTTTTGAGCTTAATAACATCGGATTGCGCTGATTTTTTACCAAATGTTGATTGCTCAACTGAAGCAGCAAGGCTTGCAGTTGGTGCAGCAGCTTGTGTCGTTGAATAAGTCGATAGTTGCGAAGTCGTAGAGGTAGGAACTGCTGACGAAAAAGTTGCGCCAGGAGTAACCGCATCACGATCACCGAATCCAGTTGCAATCACTGTAACTTGCACTCTGTCTTCAAGCTGTGGATCGATAACCATTCCCCAGATGATGTTTGCATCTTCATGAGCTTCAGAATGAATTAGTTCTGCCGCTTCGTTAACTTCCTGTAAAGTTACATCTCTTGAAGCAGTGAAGTTAATAAGAACTCCGCGTGCACCATGAATTGAGATATCCTCGAGAAGTGGTGATGACACTGCTTTCTGAGCAGCTTCAACAGCTCTATTCTCGCCAGAAGAATCACCAGTACCCATCATCGCCATGCCCATTTCAGACATAACTGCACGTACGTCAGCAAAGTCGACGTTAACAAGACCTTCGTAGGTAATAAGATCAGAGATTCCTTTTACGGCTTGATAAAGAATGTCATCAGCTCTTCTGAACGTGTCGAGAAGAGATGTGTTTCTTCCTGCGATTGAAAGAAGTCTTTGGTTTGGAATAGTAATCAGTGTGTCGACTTGTTTGCGGAGCTCATCAATACCTCGCTCTGCATTTTTCATTCGACGCTTTCCTTCAAATAGGAAAGGTTTTGTAACAACACCGACTGTTAAACATCCTAGTTCTTTTGCAACTTCTGCAACAACAGAAGCACCAAGTGTTCCAGTACCACCACCCATACCAGCAGTGATGAACACCATGTCAGCGCCTTGTAGCGATTTACGGATTGTCTCAAGACTTTCACGGGCAGCAGCATAACCAACATCAGGGTCAGCACCAGCACCAAGACCTTTGGTAATTTCGTCACCTAATTGAATTTTGTTTTTTGCTTCACATGACGAAAGAGCCTGTGAATCCGTATTTGCGGCAAAGAACTCAACTCCTGAGAGTCCGCCTTTGATCATATTATTTACGGCATTAATTCCAGCTCCACCAATTCCAAATACCTTAATGTTTGCAGTATTAGGATGGTGCTTTTTACCAGCTTCAGTTGTCATTGATTTCTACCTTTGTTCTAAAAAAATCTTGTATTAAAAAAACTCGCATTTAAAAAACACTGTTACTTTAGGTTACTTAAACTAATTTTAGTTCAAAGTAAAGCTAATTGTGGTTTGGCGTCATTAAAGCAGTAAAAGAGTCCCCAATAATAGTTTAAACCGCAAAAAATTCGTGTTCTCGGAATTTGTGAAGGGATACTATCCTAAAAATGTTCCCCGAACCAGTTTGCTACCTTCTTCATCGACTTTGATATGAAATTAGACCTGCCATATACGGCTCGAGAGGTACTTTTTGTAGCTTCCCCGTAAAGAATGAGGCCAAAACTAGCAGCATGTGAAGGGTCTTGAATTAGGTCTGACAAGCCATGGGCTCCTCTTGGTAAACCGATTCGGACAGGAGCGCTAAATACGCTTTCTGCAAGCTCAGCTATCCCATTTTGATTTGCTACTCCTCCAGTAAGGATAATGCCGCTTCTTATTAATTGGTCAGCTTTCGCATTGATGAGCTCTCCAATGACTACTTGGAATATTTCAGTTAATCGGGGCTCAATAATTTCTGCCAAAAATTGTCTTGAAATTACTCTGTCTTCACGACCACCTGTAGAAACAACAGAAACTGTATCGTTTAACCTTACCAAAGATGACATAGCGCAACCATGCAAACATTTAAGTTCATCGGCAGCTTCAATCGGAGTACTAAGCACAGAAGCAATGTCATTAGAAATATGAGTTCCACCAACTGGCAAAACAAATGAATGCTTTACTGCACCATGATGAAAAACTGTTACATCGGTAGTGCCTCCACCGATATCGATTACGCATACTCCAAGATCTTGCTCTTCATCAGTAACAACAGCTCTTCCAGAAGCGATACCTGCACTCACTACGTCATTGACAGTTAAACCACATCTGTTTGCACATTTAACAATATTTTCAGCACTTGCAACTGCACCAGTGACAATATGAACACGTGCTTCAAGTCGTACGCCGTTTATACCAATCGGGTCTTTAATTGAATCTTGATCATCAACAATAAATTCTTGCGGCAGTACATGCAGCACCTCTCTATCCATCGGTATTGCAACTGCTTTAGCAGCTTCAATAACTCTTTCGATATCATCAGCTCGTACTTCTTTATTTTTAATTCCAACGACACCGTTACTCGATAAACCTTTAATGTGGCTCCCTGAGAGTGAACAATATACGGATGATACTTCAACGCCTGCCATCGACTCAGCTTGTTTCAATGCATGCTCAATTGCGGCAACGGTATTATCAATATGAATCACAACTCCTTTTCTCATTCCTCGAGACGGAGTTACACCAACACCAATAACTTCATGTCTTGATGGATCGGTAACATCTGCTATGACGATCTTTGTTTGAAAAGTTCCAATATCAAGGGCTGCGATAATATGAGGTTGACTAGCCATATACTTCAAAATTAAACAGAGTTTGTAACCAGGGCAAGGGGCTATTTTTTTAAGGGCTTCGGTGTTGGAGTAACTTGTGAAGTTTTATAACTAACAACTGCCAGTTTGTTATAGGCCAGATCAATCTTTTCAACTTCCTGGAGTCTGTCATTTATTTCAGGAAGAAGAAGTTTTAAACGAGAAACTTCTTCTGCAAATGCTTTTGGATCTCCCCAACTTTTATCAAATTGCACTACAAACTGCGCTTTTGAGGGTTTCGCCAACAACTCCCCATTGGGTAACAGCTCAAGTCTAGAGAACTGAAAGCCAGATAACTTTTCAAGCATGTCAAAACTTTCTTTCACATATTCAAATCGTGCACGAAATTGATCGGTACTTGCATCGTTCGTTATGACACCGGCGATAATCTTAGGTCTCGGCGCCTGCGGTACGAGCATACGCTCAAGTGATGGGATCAGCTCGCTGCTTGGAACAACAGCAATTGTTACTCCGTCCTCTGCAAGAAGCAGTGCATCGGGACCCTTCAAGTGAATAAAGCGCGGTGCTCTTTCTTCAATAGAGATACGGAAACAACGGGTCAAAAATCCTTCATCACAAGTTGTAATCTGTGCGTCTGCAACAAATGGATTTTGTTTTAGAACCTTTACTATCTCATTTGATTGAAACCAAAACGAAAGATTTGTTGTGTATGGCGATATCAAAGCTTCAATTTCATTTTTTTCAACCGATTGAAGCCCTTCAACAAGGACTCGTCGTTCATAGAGTTCCTGGTGATAGAAACGCTCTAATTTGCTTATATAAACGTTTATTCCAGAACGAACTAGAAGTTCTGGATTTACATAAGAAATCACTGTAACCGTTGCAGCTGCAACGATACTGATTGAAAAAACTATTTTAATTACTCGAAACAACACCTTTAACATCTGAGAATCCCCATAACTTGACCTCTGGGACAAGCTTTACTTTGCACTGTGTTAATACCGTATTTTGAGCAAGTTCGATAAGGGTAAAATGCTGCCTTGGTAAGGTGTATTAATCTAATTATGAGCACTACCTTATCGAGTGATCCAAGCGTAAATCTAAAATGCGCATCCTATCATTTCTTATTGATACTCTTGAGACTAAGAAAATAATGAAATCTCAAGCTATTCCAACTTACACCGCCACGTATTCCTGACTACTCCCGCCAGGTCGTGATACTCGATGAGGACCAAGAGCCATACAGCCAAACCTACTGTCTCATAAACTATGTTAAGGATACTAACCTGATATAATAATTGTTGATGCTCCAATCCGCCCAACTTCATAGTGATTCAGTATTCAAAGACCCAGAAAATCCTGAAAAACTGCTCCATGATATTCGCTTTATCATCAGACAAATAGAAGCGTCACCTCATTATGAGGAAAGAGAGCGTTCGGTAACGCTTCTAATTGGTCAAAATACGTTTCAACTACGACCTCCTAGTGGTCATCCTAATAACTGGGATGCTGCACTTAAGAAATTTATCGCCACACTCTCTGAAATTTCTATCATTCTAGAGCAGCCGAGCCAATCGGAGGCTATTCATATATTCGGCTTTAGCGTAAAAACAGGCAAATCATCAGAGTCTCGCCAGGTACTTTTGAATTTAAAAAAAGGAATGGACGATACACTACAGCCTGCGGAAGTAATTATTTATTCTTCTATTCTTACAGATGCTTTGGGCCAGCCAAGAAAAGAAGAAACAATCAACTTTGAGCTACAAACATATCAAAGTCATCTTTCCATGATGGAACTTGGACGACTTTTGCGAGACATGCCTGGATCTAAACCAGCCACAATTAGATATAGAGGAAGTTCGTTTGAGACGGCAATTCCACGAAAGGTAAATCGTCCAAGTCGTTATTTAGCTGAAAAACTTTCGAGACTAGACACTTTCTCAATTGAATCAGAACTGACTATTGGAGGAAGCTTGGAAGCATTTGGTGTGAAATGGCATGCTTCGCGTGTATATGCAGGGCAGCCTGTTGAAGTTACATTCAAGAAACAAAGTAACGGCAGCCATAAACCAATCGAAGCGCGTATACTTTCTGATAACTATCTCTATCCAGATGGTAAAAGAAAAGCACTTATTATTCTTGATTGTGAAAATACGCGAGATTTTAAAACCGAATTGACACTTGAAGAAGCTCTCTCAAATTTAGCATTTGAAAATAATGAACAGCTCGATCGAGACTTTGCACGAATTATATACAATGATAAATCTTATCTCATCGCTACAACGGAAACGTCTGGATCTATGTCGTACCAGATTGCAATGTCTTGCTTACATGAAGCCGAAACTCTTGTCATTGAAGCGCCTGCAAAAAGTGCATATGCACCCCAAGCAGTCTTAGGGTTAAAAGGCTCAGTGACCCCCCGATTTACTGACCAAATAATTCGGGTTCACTGGAAAAAAGATGCCCAGGGGGCGTTTGCCGTTTCCTCACAGGAACTGCTTCACCCTTATCATCTCACGGAAAAAAAACAGCCGAAGGTTGAATATAGAATTTCAGGAAAAGAAGTAAGCACTGACCTCACTGCAATCGAGGCACTTTTGTTATTCTTGGAAAAAGATCCTGAAAATAAGGGCTCACAAGATTGGTATATTCGTACAAATGATGGGTCACTTCATCTGCGTCTCGGCGAAGAGGGCCGACAGTCGTTAGAAGGAAGGATAGTCACAAATGCAATCAGAAATTGCGAGCATTTCGAAATTACTGGACCTATCGGACCATATGGAAAGTTAGCTTTTTTTGGGCTTTCTTGCCGTTTTTCAGATGCTAATCGTCATAAAATCGGAACTGCTTCCTTTGCGTATGGAGCTCTCATCCCTAATTCTTTGCGTGTCGTGACTAATGAGAGTATTCCTCATCCAGTGGATTCTATGCTTGATCGTGAAAAAGCAGTTGGACCAGGATTTAAAGGTGCTGAATTTATTTTTAGAAGGGCTGGCTCAGTTTATAATGTTGGCTCATATACACATCTTGTCGAACCTAAAGGACGAAGAGATGCTGAACAAAGACCTTTACTTCCCATAGATATGCTTCGTCTCGCATTGGGAAGGGCGTCTCACCCTGAGTCTTGGTCCAAATTGGCTCAAACTTACAGTGAGTTCGTTTCACACCTTTCAACTTGGTTTACCACAAGGCTTGGTCTTTCCTTTGTTATGAATTCATTTCCCGAAAACTTTGGAGTTTGGGGAAAGAATCCGGTGTTTCTTTCCCTAGGTTCTGGTCCGGGAACTTTATTCGAAGCTGTTGAAGAAGCTACTTTGAATTTCAAACTAAATAACTACAGCATTCCTACAGTTGTTGATATTGATTCCTCATTGGGTATGCTTGAGTTATCCAAAAATCCAAGACGAGTCTTGGCGGATGCATTCAACATTCCTTTAAAAAGTGGGAGTGTTGCAGTAGTAGAAATTTCGACTCCTTATCACTTAGACAGCAAAACAATCGGACATTATATCGAGGAATCAGCGCGAGTGTTGCAAAAAGGAGGAATACTTTGGATGAAAGCCGAACAAAGAGTGTTCTCAGAATCATTCATTGCAGAGCTTGAAAATTGTGGATTTCGATTACGAGCACCTTCAAACGCGCAATTGACTCTTGATAGGATAGCACTTGAAGCTTTAACACCGTCACTCAGGGCAAAAGTCAAAGCTTCGACAAAGCAGACTGTTTTTTTGTTTGCTGAAAAAATTTCTGAACCAATACATGAAATTGATAACAACAATTTTTCCTTTGAGCCATTTGCACATAGCCAAGAAGTGTTTTTGAAAATACGAAAGCTTGCACTCCTTTCAAAAAAATCCAACGATGAAGAAACAATTAGCATCGGAACTGAAATGATCAAGGCGTTGGAGTTATCAGAAACAATCACCGATCCAGCACTAATAAAACCAATTGTCAGCTATGCGCAGCTCTACCTTGCAAAGCTTTTTTTAAGTTCTGAAGTTAAATTCAAGTTGATAGATTCCCTCCCTGAGCTGAAAGCATCTATTGTTCAATTGCGCGAAACGGTTCAGAAAGGACTAGGCAATCTTTCAGATAGCGAAGCTATACTGGATGTCACAGTACAATTTTTGCACGTCGCTCAAAGAATGTTAGAAATAATTAATGCACATGTTTCTTTGTTGATTGAAAATGAATAGAACAAAAAGAGCATGAATGCGCGTACCTGACCGATTTTCTAGACTGCTTTGGAATTTAATCTCTCATTAGGATTTTTCTTAGTCCTTGAATCAATTAAAATGTACACTATTGTTGGAAGCTCTGTGAAAGCTCATCGCAAAAAAGTTACAATTACATATTACAGTGATTGAAAAAACTATCTTAATTGTTCGAAACAACACCTTTAACATCTGAGAATCCCCATAACTTGACCTCTGGGACAAGCTTTACTTTGCACTGTGTTAATACCGTATTTTGAGCAAGTTCGATAAGGGTAAAAACGTCTTGGGCACTACCTTTTTTAGTTGGATTCACAATCCAATTTGCATGCATCGAAGAAA
>JBIKWN010000054.1:0-16878 GCA_044356295.1 Bdellovibrionota bacterium | reverse complement strand
GCTCTCTTTATCGAAACTAATCCAATCCCAGTTAAGGTTGCTTTGAAACTTCAAGGTATAATCGCATCTGACATGGTACGTTTACCACTTGTCCCTGCAGAACCTTCAACTATTGAAAAGCTAAAAAAGGTTTTGTGATATTGTGAAAAAAATTGGCGTTCAGGGTTTAACAGGTAAAACTGGAAGATACATTTTAAGTGTTTTTGGTGACCTGAAAAAAGACTTTCAGTTAGTAGCTATTGTTAGAAATAAAAATTCTAATGGTTTATTTCTTGATACTGGCGAATCTATTGAACAGTATACCGTTGAAGAGTTACAGATAAAAAAGATATCGCTTGATGTGATTCTAGATTTCACAACCCCAAGCGCTACAATACCTCTAGCTGAGTATTGTAAATCCACTAAGACTCCATTACTTGTTGCTACCACTGGCTTTACCCCGGAACAAATTAAGATTTTAGGCGATTTCGCCAATGGTCATTTTCCATTACTCAGAGCTCCCAATACTTCCATCGGTGTTTTAGCACTTGTTGAGTTGTGTAAAAGTGCTCGAATCATGTTGGGTGATTCTTTTGATATTGAAATAAGCGAGATTCATCATAATCAAAAGAAAGATGCGCCTTCTGGGACAGCAGTTCTCCTTGCCGATGCTATTAAAAAAGAAGGTCGTACTCTTGATGTTGTACATGATAGGGGTGCAATTCATGCTGCAAGAAGCCCAGAATCCTTAGGGGTAACTGCAATACGTGGTGGCACAGTCGTTGGTGAACATACAGTATATTTTATTGGCCAAGGTGAACGTTTAGAATTAACGCATCGTGCTTGGGATAGGGCAATTTTTGCTCGCGGAGCCCTGTCCTTGGGACTCGTTCTTATGAATAAACAACCTGGGTTTTATACAGTAAATCGTGATTTTCTCGGCGTATAACTTATTTTTCACGCTTTTTACATCCCACTAAAGTCCTATTTAGTTGATCTCAACATTGGTCGATATACTCCATGTGGTGTGGCGTAGTTTATTCCAAAAATGTATTGATTGTTTAACGTTTCTTAACGAAAGGTTTTCACTCCTATTTTTTGGCGCTCCTTCTGAAAAGGGTCCATCAAAACAGATGCTCTCGCTACTTGAACAACCAATTGTTTCCAGTAAGCAGCGACTCCTTCTTTTACAAGAGCTTGTGTCTGAAGCAAGAGTTTCCCTAGAAGCAATAGGTGTTGAGATTTGTCTCTACGACAAGGAATCTAAATCGTATAGACAATCAATCGTATCGGGGACCCCATTTAGTGAACCTATTGATGAAATGCTTGGAGGAAGTTCGGGTCAGATTTCAATTCTCGGCAACGTAACACTTGTAGAGCAATTACATTTCGCTGGTGAAGCAGTAGGGGTTCTACGAGCAAGTTTTAAAAAGTATCCGCTCTCTCCGCAGGAACAAGCTCTGAAAATGTATGCACAGTATGCAAACCTTACAATCATAAATTCAAATTTCATCACTGAAATTCAGAGGGCAAGACGTCTACAAGAGGACTCACTAAAAGCAAAAACTGGATTTCTTGCAGGACTTAGTCATGAACTTCGTGGTCCACTTGGCGTCATTTTAAATGCCTCAGAAGTTATGAAAGATGGGATGACAGGTGAATTAACTGGACAGCAAAAAGACCTGCTCGGAATGATTCTAACGAATGGCGAGCACCTACTAGAGCTATTAAATGATGTACTCGACTACGCCCGAGTTGAAGCTGGAAAAGTTGCACCTCAAAAGACACCTATACAAGTAGCTGAAATTTTAAAAGAGCTATCAAATGTTATTCAAGTACAGGCTCATTCAAAAAAACAAAAAGTTATTGTTACTGCACATATTGATGCTGAAGTTTTATGTGATCGGCGGCATTTTCGGCAAGTGTTAATAAACTTACTTACGAATGCTGTAAAATATACTCCAGAAGGTGGAACGATAGAACTTTTAGCAGAGCGCACTGTTGGCGGTAAAATTGAAATTTTAGTAAAAGATACCGGATGTGGGATTGCACCTGCCGATTTTGGAAAAGTATTCGGCGCATTTGAAAGAGTTACCCACGGATACGCAGCTGAGCAAACTGGAACAGGTCTTGGTATGCCTCTTACGAAAAGACTTGTAGAGGTCAACGGTGGTTCTATCGATTTTAGATCCGAAGTTGGTGAGGGGACAGTATTTTCAGTAATCTTTCAAGAAGCTATTAAAGATCTTTCAAATAATAAGTTTCTGACAACTATTCAAAAAAAACCAGAAAGTACAATTATCGGAGCACGAATAAGTTTTATTGGATATAAAAATCCCGAAAATATTCTTTTAGTTGAATACTTAACGAAGAAAGGATGTATGGTAGAATGGCACCTTAAAACACTTGATGTTAAGAGCGCAACTCGTCCTCAAGTTATCTTAGTAGATGAATCTTATTCAAAAACATATCCGAATGAATCATTTCAATCGATTCGTAAAAAATTAGAATCAGTATCGCTACCACTGATGTATCTCAGCAGAGATGCATTTAATTACTCAATTGAAGAACAATTAAAACAAGGTGTCGATAGATTTCTAGCAAAACCAGTATCACTTGAAGAAGTTCTTCTCGAGATATCAAAACTTTCAGAAGAGAACCACAATCAGCATCTCGTTCACTGATATGATACTACACAATCAGATCAATTTTCTTTTTATCGAGTTGATTCGTTGCCGCTGCAGTATCGATGATTTCTATCTTTTCATCTTCTTCAAAATGTTCAGATAAACCATCACGATTCTTTTCCTCGCGGAAATCGCGGTGTTTCTTTTTGCTATCGGGATCTAATCGATCCACGGAACTACCTCTAGTATAGATACGTTCAATTTTCATTTGGCCCTCCTTGGCACATATGATTATGGTGAGTATCGACAATCCTTCGTCGATATTATGTAGGTCGGAAAAAGCTAGAAAATTCTTAAACAGATTTTTTTTTAGAGTCATCTAATCAAGAACAAGGGTTTATCTGTCGATGATACCCTGGGAAGTAAAGTAGCTATGAGTGATAAAGAACAGAAAAACAATATAGATTTCAAGGGGTTCGAGGAATTTGAGCCTTATGATACCTCTAATCCAGAGAAGGAGCTTCTGCGGGCCATCCTGGTAGGGGCACTAAACGATGTGAAGAAAAAAGGGTATGAAAAGCGAAAAGCCACCGAGTTTTTCCTCAGTCCAGAAGATGATTATATCTTCTCGTTCCTTTCAATTTGCGACTTTTTACGTGTAAATCCTAATAAGGTTCTCGTTGTAGCAGGGCTGAAAGAAAGTACAGAAGGCGAAAACGTTACAAAGCTAAAAAAAGAGCTGTTCAAAAACTGGGATTAATTTAGCGGTCAGTTCCAACTTCAACATTAGCTTTCTGAGTACCGATTTGCTCGCTTCGGGTTCTCGCGCTAAAAGTTTGACCACCTGCAAAAATCAAACGAACTTCATATGCGTTTGAGCCGTCTTGCCCATCTCTGAATGGAACTGCAAAATCGATTCGAAGCGTTCGTCCACCAGAGGATCGAGGAAAAGCAAAACGAAGTCCTATACCTGCATCACCATAGAGGTCCTCTTTAAATAAAGAGCTAAATGAATCATACGTTGAGCCACCAACATCGACAAAAGCTGCTGCACCAAAGCTCATGAGCTTCCAAACATCCTCTGCAATGTGAACTCTATCTTCTATATTTAAGATAAAACGTTTATCACCAGTAAACGTTCGAGAGTCATATCCGCGAAGCCCCGAATCGGCACCTAAAAGGAATTCTCTATCTTGATCAAGTTTATTTGCAAAATCGAGTGAATAACCGAATGCCAATGTATGTTTACCAAGAAAGATATCTTTAACTCTTACATCACCAAGTACGTTGTAATATTTGCTTTCAGCACGAAAAAGAGTGTTTTCAAAATCCCCGTACGTATTTCTTCCAGAAAAACCAAGTTCACCACGTAGAAATGATGAACTACTGAATTTCATTCCTGCTGTTTGATTTAGGTTGAAAAGCAAGGCGTCTTCTATTGAGCCAAGTTCGCTGAATGCCGTAGTTCCAGAGAAGCTAAAGTTTCTTCCGATATCGTAATCGTCAGGACGATCGAACCTATCAATATACCTCATCTGAATAAAACGAGGTTCAAGCGATTCATAAGAAAATCGTGGCCCAACAAATTTTCGATTTTTAGCTAATAAAGTCGGATCTTCAACGATGTCACTTTGATCGACATTTGCATCAATATAATCTTGTGCAGTTGGAAGTTTGAATTCGCTATCTTCATAATCAAGACCGAGCGTAATTCTTTCTTGATGTTCACGAGGTCCAAGGCTCCAGCTGTAATTTGCGCCTAGGTCAACAGAATTACGACGATAAATAAAACGTTCATTCCCTCCGGACCAGAGTTTCCCTATGTTATCAGCAATATCAGCATCAAATGACCAAGAGTGTTTATCAAGTAAGGTTCTATAAGGAGACTCAATCAAGCCTACAAATCTATTTCCGTCAGCTCTGTAAAAATTGGCGAGAACCATTCGAACCTTTGAGTTCATTACTCTCCAATCGTCATAGATCCCTTCAAAGGTTCGTCGGTTTTCTTCGTCTGAGACGAGTAGCTCAGCACGTTTTCCTAGACCTAATATATTAGACTCAGAGATTCCAACACTCTTTGAACCCGAACCATCACCAGATGAATAATTAAAAGTAGGAATTAACGTCCACGTATCCTGAGTTTTGACATCAATATCGACATAATCGCCAACCATTTTTGGGGTAATGATTGGATCACGATTGAAACGGAGCTGTCTGAGTACTCTTTCAGATTCCTTTATTCGGAAAGCACTAAAGGTATCGCCTTCTTTAAAGAGTAATTCCCTTCGAACTACTGAGTCATTCGTATTAATTTTGATCGAATTTGCAGTAGCGAATAATCGATTATCGGTAGGTTCTTCGAATACATCTGTAACGTTAATAGTAATATTTCGTATAGTTTTGCCCTCGAACTTTTCAAGATTTTCAATTCCATCTTTTGTGTAGACTATATCCTTAGGATCCTGTGGATCCGCTAGGGTAAAGAGCGGGGATTGTAAACAACTGAAAAAAACCGAGACAAGTGAGAATGCTTTAATTCTAGCTATAACAGAGGATCGCTGTGTTGTTCTGGCACTTGGCATAAATATCAAACAGGGGGTATTGTTATAGAATCTCATAATAAAATCCAATACCTCAACCGGTAAAAGTAAGGATAGAATAGGTGTATGAAGGACACTACGCACCCCCCTAAACTTGATTTATCAGCTGCAAAATTACTTTTTCTTGGAAAAGTAGAACAAGATAATTTTTTTCCGTTTCCCAAAATTTCAAAACAAGAGCAAGAAACCATTTCAATGGTTCTGGAGTCCGTTGATAAGTTTATGCAATCTAAGGCGCTTCATTTTCGGGAGTATGACCAAAAAGGGGGCCAGCCGAGTGACTATATAAATGAACTAAAAGAATTAGGTCTGTTTGGTTTAATTATTCCAGAAGAATACGGAGGTATTGGTTTATCAAACTCAGGGTACTCACGAGTGCTCCAGCAAGTCACAACCTATGATGGCTCAACAAGTCTTACAGTTGGTGCCCATAGCTCGATCGGGATGAAGGGACTGTTACTTTTTGGAACTGATGCCCAAAAAGAAAAATATCTTCCCAAACTTTCAACAGGTGAAATGATTGCAGCTTTTTGTTTAACAGAACCTGGTGCTGGCTCTGACGCTGCTTCAATTAAAACTACTGCAGTTAAACAATCTGATGGATCTTTTGTTTTAAACGGAGAAAAACTTTGGATAACTAATGGACCGATTGCTGATTTTTTCACAGTCTTTGCCAGAACTGATAGCGACGCTGGAAAAATTACTGGATTTATTGTTGAGCGAGGCGCTGGTCTTACTCATGGCGTCAAAGAAGATAAAATGGGAATTCGTGCATCTGCAACTTCAACGATTGTTTTTCAGGATATGAAAATTCCTGCAGAAAATGTCCTTGGAGAAGAGGGCAAGGGTTTTAAAGTAGCAATGGCGATTCTTAATAATGGCCGAACTGGGCTTGGAGGTGGATGCGTTGGTGCTATGAAGCGATCCATTATTGCTGCTGTTCATCAAGCGGATCAACGTAAACAATTTGGGAAATCAATTAGTGAGTATCAACTGATTAAAGAAAAGATCTCTCAGATGACTATTCAGTGCTATGTCACAGAAAGTATCGTTTCAATGGTTGGATATTATATTGATTCAGGTTTTGAAGATTATTCTGTTGAAGCTGCAATGAGTAAGATCTTTGCCAGTGAATCGCTATGGTACGTTGGTAACGAAGCGCTTCAGATTGCAGGCGGAAATGGATTTATGAAAGAGTATCCATACGAAGTGATTGTTCGAGATTCTAGAATCAATCTTATCTTTGAAGGTACGAATGAAATACTTCGAATATACATCGCGCTCTCAGCAATTAATGATATAGCCACCTACCTAAAAGATCTCCAGAAAGGGATTAAAGATGTTTTTTCACATCCGATTAAAGGGTATGGCTTGTTTAAGGAATATGCAGGAAAAAAAGTTTCTGAGTTTTCCTCTTTTGGCCGTCCAAAAATCGACCGAGCTCACGAAGTATTTCAGCAAGAATCAGAAATTCTAGAAGAATACGTAGCTGCGTTTTCTGCAAAAACAGAAGAAGTTGTAAAAAAACTTGGAAAAAAAATCGTAGGCTCGCAAATTATTTCTAAGCGACTTTCAGATTGTGCAATAGATCTCTTTGCCTGTTTATGTGTTATCTCAAGAGTGAGTACCCAAATAGAAGAGTCAACGATAGAAGAATGTCGTGATGAAATTGAAATCGCAAAGATTTTTACTCAACAAGCCAAAAGAAGAATTAATCAAAACTTAAGAAGGCTTGATAAGAATGAAGATGTTGCTCATATCAAACTAGCTGATTCAATTTCCAAACGAATACTTGAAAATAAAAGATATCCATTCGATACTTTGGACCATGGCTAAAATATCTCTTGGAAAAAAAGTTTCAGACTTCACATTAACTGATAAAGATGGTGGTGAGGTAAGCCTCAAAGATTTTAAAGGTAAAAAGAAAGTAATTTATTTTTACCCAAAAGATGATACACCTGGATGTACCATTGAATCTAAAGAGTTCTCTGACGCTCTTGCTAAATTTAAGCGTAAAAAAACTGTCGTTATCGGCATTTCAGGTGGCACTGATAAAACTAAAAAGAAGTTTTGCGAAAAATATAATCTTGCTCATATCCTTTTGACTGATAGTGATTTTTCAATTGCTAAACAGTTTAATACGTACGGAAAAAAGAAGTTTATGGGAAGAGAGTATATGGGAATCTTTCGAAAGACTTTTGTTTTAAGTGAAGATAATAAGATTATTGCGCTGTTCGAAGATGTTTCTCCAAAGGGGCATGCCGATGAAGTGTTGGGTATTTTATAGGTTCTATTAGTTTCGATTTTCAATAACTACTTCAACAAATCTAAGACCAACCGTGGAGTCTGGTTCGCCTGAGCCATAACTGCAGTAGCAGATTGTTGAATAACCTGCAGCGCTACCATTTTTGCAGTTTCTTCTGCAACATCAATGTCTCTGATCTTACTAGCTGCTGCAGCAAAATTTTCTCTTGCAACTTCTAGATAACCTAGAGCTCTTGTTAATCGACTTTGTGATGCCCCAATTGTTCCTCGAACTGTTGTCAGACTTGTCATAGCATTTTGAATAGCTGAAAGGCTATTAGTAGACGCAAATGCTGATCCTGCATCTGATGTAGTCATTAACGAATACACAAGAGAACTACCACCGGTTGCTGCTAATCCAAGAGAGTCTAACGTTGCACGAACGCTTGGAATCGTAATTAATGAGTTCGACGTTGAGTCCATTCCAACTTGAATTGAAATATCTCTGCTATTTGAAAGAAGTGTAATATTGTTAAACGAAACCGTTCTTGAAATTCTATCAATTTCAGAACCAAGCGCTACGAATTCTAAGTTGATACTAGAACGCTGAGCGGTAGTCTGCGTTGTATTTGCGCTTTGCATCGCAAGTTCAAGCATTCGAGAGAGAGAATTATTAATTTCATCAAGAGCAGAATCAGCAATACTTGTTACTGATATTCCATCATTAGCATTTCGAACAGCAACTGATGCAATTCTCGTATCAGCTTCAAGCTTAGAAGCCAAGGCTAATCCTGCGGGATCATCGCTTGCACTATTGATTCTCATTCCAGATGAGAGTCTTTCATATGTTTTGCTAAGATCGTTCGAAGCCCTTCGCAAGTTTCCTTGCGCTACGAGTGAATCGATGTTGGTTCGAATCGAAAGGCCCACTGGACAAAAAACTCCTTTTCTTTGTCTTTGTTCTTTTTGCGAGTTACAGAAGTTGTATTATAAAAATATCCACTCCTGTGATTACTAAGTACGGCGGAAAGTTGAGTCTTGTTAAGAAATGGGAGCTAAATTTATTAATTTTTTGCCCAGTCTAACGTATTGAAATAAAAGAAAGTCGCTTCTGTAAATGGAAATGTATAAGAATTTTTCTTATGGAATTGAAGCAAAAAAGCTATTCCATTGATACTTGATCTAGCAGCTTCTGTGCTGTGGACTCACCGATTCCTTTAAAGGAAGTAAGCACTTTCACAGCATCCTTACTACTTCGAATTTCTTTTAGAATTAAATCTCGGTTCTTAAAAACGTGCTCTGCGCTTGTATGTGATAACCCTTTAATTCGGTAAAATTGCCATTCTGGCATTTCGGAAAGTTTTGTTTTTACCCCGTACGACCGATTGGATTCTCGGTCTAGTTTTTCGACTATGACTTTATCCTCAGGTTTGGAATCCCAAGTATTTGCCTGCCTCAGTGAGTAATTAATCACGAACTGAAAAACACAAACTGCCATCAGTAAAATTCCTAGAATTTTTACTCTTAAAAGGCTCATATCAAAAACATTAGGCAACTAAATCTAAATTACCAGAGCCCTTTTTATATTGAGGCTTACTTTTCGATTGAATGGACTGCTCCTCATCACGAGGCTTTTCATCGTCGTCCGCACCAAAGTTTGGTTCGCTTCGTTTCGGAATCTGAACACTTTGCTCTTTTTTGTCAGCATTAACTTTTGCGACAGACTGAGCAGCAATAGCCTGAGTTACCTGATGAATATTTGCTAGGGGAGAATGAAGAGCATTTGTTCTAGATGCGGCAATTGAAGCTTGCTGTGAGTTGTTTACGAGTGCTCCAAGAGCAATTGGTAATATCTGGTTAATATCTGATGCCACATAGATAGTATCGACCAATTTTTAAGTTATTCCACTGTTTTAACGTTATTTTTTCAATTTAGGATATTTTTAAATTGAGTAGAGCGGACTTTTTGTATAGGTTAGTGAAGATATATGCTCGAAAGGATTCAAGATATTGTTTTGACCTCGCTCTTATATGCGATGAGTATGTCACTTATCCAAATGTCCTGGATCGTAACATTCTTTGGCATAGCAATATTTCTTATCTACATGATCCTTCCTGTTCCTAAAAAAACAATTAGTGAAATTCAAATTAAGGATCAAGATGCACTACAAAAAGAAAACCATCCACCACTGATGGGGGGAGCTTTTGTTTTATCAGATACTGATTCGCCTCAAATAACGAAACATTACCAAGACTCATATCAAGGTCCTACTGAACCAGAAGAAGATATAATTATTCCAGTAACAGCTAAGAAAGCTTTTTTAGACTCGAAAGATAAATCGCTATTCTTGAATCTAAATCAATATGCAAAAGGTCGTTTTCTAGTCATCCCTAATGTAGTTCTTTCTCGACTCGTTGATACAACTGAAAAATCTGTTTCAGTTCATTTATTAAAACGACTTCGCAATCATGGTGTTCAGTATGTTCTGATTGACAGGCATTCACTGAAAATTCGACTTGCAATCTCTGTTAAATCCAAGGTTAACAGTGACTCTTTAATATTTGTGAAAGACGTTCTGAAAGCAGCAGAGATTCCATATTTAACTCTTGACCGTGATGAGGCATGTTCGATGGAAGAGATTGAATCTTTACTCGATGGAAAGCTCCTTCCTGAATCCGCTCGTCTAAGTACCCAGAAAACAGGTTAAAAACAGATAGATTTGCCTCTTTTCCTTTACGGCCGTGCTTTTGCTAAAATAGGGCTTCTTTATGACAACTTGTCCCCCTGTTGAATCAGGGTTTATTAATCTAGATAGTAATGCCTCCTATCCGATACACCCTTCGGTCAGGAAGGCTTTGCACTGCCTTGATATGGATTTTTTCAATCCAAGCTCAATACATCAGGGTGGTCAATTATCTCGAATGATAATTGAAACCGCCAGAGACTTGATTAGACAGGCCATTTCAGCGCCAAAGGCATCTATTGCTTTTACCTCTGGTGCTACTGAGTCTAATAATTCAGTTTTAATGTCTCCATTTTGGAGCTACATCAATACCGAAAGACATAATGGATTTATTCCTGAACTGATTATTTCAGCAGTCGAACATCCGGCCGTTATGGAAGTTGCAAAACGCTTAGAATCACTCGGCGTTACACTGTCGGTGATTTCACCAAGATCTGATTCACAATTTCATGTCGAAGATTTTATTAATAAAGTTACTGATAAAACAAAACTAATTTCAGTAATGGCTGTCAATAACGAAACAGGTGTATGTCTTCCGATACAACAGATTTTTAAAGAAGCTAAGTTAAAGAATCCTAAAATTCTTTGTCACACTGATGCAGTACAACTTTTTGGTAAACAAAAAATAGATTTCCAAGAACTAGACGTTGATTATATGAGTATTAGTGCTCATAAAATTGGTGGACTTTCGGGAGTAGGCGCCGTCGTTATGAAAGACGGTGTTTCAATTGATCCAGTTCTTGTTGGTGGACCACAAGAAACAAGAAGACGTCCAGGTACAGAGAATGTGATTGGAATTTTTTCTTTTGGTGAAGCTGTCAGAGCTTTGATCGATGAAGGTGATTCTCGTCAAGCCAAACTAAGAGAGAATGCAAAACGCTTTACAGAACTTCTAAAAGCCTCAATTCCTGAAGTGGTTATCAATTTCTCAAAAGACAACACGATAGGTAATACCGTAAGTGTTCTCTTTCCTGGAATTGCAACCAGCGACATGGTTGTTGCATTAGATTTAAATGGTGTTTTTGCATCCAGCGGTTCGGCATGTAGCTCTGGAAAAATCTCTGCTTCCCCAGTCTTGTTGGCTCATGGTTTTTCTGAGAAAGATGCCCTTCAAACTGTTCGCTTTAGTGTTCATCATTATTTATCAGAACAAGATATTGAGTTGGCTGTGAAGCGAATCGCGTCTGCTTATTACACAATGCAAGCAAAGGATGCAGCATAATGAGTGAAAGCTTACAACCAAATCGTACTGTTGTTGCAATGTCAGGTGGAGTTGATTCTTCAGTAGCAGCACTGCTTCTTGCTAAACAAGGAATTCCTTGTGTTGGAATTTCTATGCAAGTTTGGGATTACCGAAATAACGGTGGAAGCTGTACTCGTGCAACATGTTGCGCGCCTGATGATTTTACTGATGCACGCAAAGTTGCTGCAAAAGTGGGTATTCCTTATTACGTTTTTGATTTTGAAAAAACATTTAGAAAAGAAGTTATTGATACCTTCGTTCAAACATATGCGAGGGGCGAAACACCAAATCCGTGTATCGAGTGCAATAATAAAGTAAAATTCAGAGAGCTTAGAGATCGTGCAAAAGCTTTTGGTTGTTCTCATGTTGCAACGGGTCACTATGCGCGTGTTAAACAAAGCGATGCAGGCTGGCATCTGTTACGAGGAAAAGATCTTGAGAAAGATCAAAGCTATTTTCTCTACGGCTCAAAACAAACAGAACTATCCGAAACACTATTTCCTGTTGGCGATTTAACAAAACCAGAAGTTCGAGAACTTGCTAAAGAAGCAGGACTTGCTACTCATTCAAAACCAGAGAGCCAAGATATCTGTTTTGTTTCTGGTTCTGTGCAAGATTTTCTAGTCTCAATTGGAGGCAAAAAACCTGAAGGTCAAATAGTTACTCGTTCGGGCAAAGTATTAGCAACTCATGATGGAATCGATAGATTTACCGTCGGACAGAGACGAGGGCTTAAAATTGGCGGTCACGAAAATCCACTGTATGTCCTCGAAATTGACCCATATAACAACCTCGTTATAGCTGGTGAAAAACATGAACTTGAAAGAAGGGAGTTCCTCATAAAGGACCTAAGCTGGGTTGCCCCGTACGATCGTCCTGCAGGAGTGGCCTTTGAAGCCCTCGCACAGCTTCGTCATCGACATAAAGGAGTTAAGGTTACCGTCGTTCCTTCAGAGGATAAAACTGCTAGAATAAGCTTCTTAGATGACTGGAGCACGGTGTCTCCAGGTCAAGCATGTGTTCTCTATGACCTAGAGAACGAAGAGGTTTTTGGGGGAGGAAGAATCGTCAATGGCTGAAGTTAAAGCCAAAAAATCAGTTAAGAAGTCGCCACTCGATGTTTTGCAAAAAAAGATTGGGTATCGATTTAAAAGAAAAGACCTTCTTGAGTCTGCATTGACGCATCGATCGCTACAACAACGAGGCGAAAAAAAAGACTACGAACGACTTGAATACCTTGGTGATGCAGTATTAGACCTTGCTATCGCTCATCTGCTGTTAGACGAGTATCCCGAACATAAAGAAGGGGATCTTTCAAAAATGAGAGCAGCTCTTGTCAACACTCAGAACCTTGCCTCAATTGCACATTCTCTTGAGCTGAGTGCGTTTGTACGAGTCAGTAAGAGTGAGGAAAGCACTGGCGGAAAAGAAAGACCATCACTTCTAGCAGATGTTGTTGAAGCTCTTTTTGGAGCAATTTACCGAGACGGTGGATACAACGAAGCAAAAGATGTGATCGATACCATCTTTTATGATCTGATAAAGAAAGTTTCTCCAACGGATCCTAAGACTGAACTTCAAGAAGTACTTCATGCCTTAGCAATGGATGCACCGATATATCGACTTGATACCGTTGCTGGTCCTGAACATGCACCAAGTTTTATTTCTTCTGTACTTATTAACGATAAAGTATTCGGAACAGGTAAAGGCGCAACAAAAAAATCATCTCAAGCAGAGGCAGCATCAATGGCTCTTGCTCACTTAAAAAAGATGTCTGCTAAAAAGGAAAAATAGAGCTATGAACTTTACAAAAATCCCTACAATCGCAATTGTGGGAAGAACAAATGTTGGAAAATCTACATTATTTAATGCCCTTGTTGGTCACCGAGTTTCAATTGTTGAAGATATTGCTGGCGTTACTCGTGATAGACATTACGGCTATGTTAGTCGCTTTGAGTTTCCTTTTACCTTGATCGATACCGGTGGAATGATCGGTGAAGAAGGAAGTGGGCTCGAAGACGAAGTACAAGAGCAGGCACGTATTGCAATTGAAGAAGCTGATGTTTCTATTGTGTTGTTTGATGGAATTGCTGGCCCGCATGCCCATGATAAAGAGATCGTTAAAAAAATGAGACGATCTGGTAAGAAAGTTATTTACGTTATCAATAAGTGTGAAAAGCCAGATGTACAAGTTTCTGCAAATGAGTTTTACCGACTCGGAGTTCCTGAAGCTAACTTTGTAAGTGCAGCACACGGCGTTGGGATTCCTGAGCTAGTAGATGAAATACGAGATATTCTTGATATTAATCCTCAAGAGATCGAACCTCACGAAAAAACAAAAACTGGCGCAATAAAACTTGCCATTATTGGTAAACCAAACGTTGGAAAGTCTTCTATTATCAATCGTATCCTTGGTGAGAAGCGATTAATCACTTCAGATATTGCAGGAACAACAAGAGACAGTATCGATATCATGATTACACGTGATGGTCAGAAGTATCAGATTGTAGATACCGCAGGACTGAGAAAGAAAAATAAAGTTGATGAACAAACAGTTGAGCGTTATGCGAATCTTCATGCATTAACCTCTCTTGCCTCATGCGATGTAGCCGTGATGGTGATGGATGCTTCTCAAGGACTTCCGACAGAACAAGATGCAAAGATTGCAGGTCTTGCCCAAGAACGCGGCAGGGGGCTTATCTTGGTAATGAATAAATGGGATCTTGTTGAAAAAGATCATAAATCAGTTAAAGAGTACACTGAAGGTATTTACGAAGTATTTAAGTTCGCTCGTTATGCTCCAATATTATTTGTGTCAGCAGAAACCGGAAGACGGTGTCCTTCTATTTTAGAAACCGCAAAAGAAGTATATGGAAACTGGACGCACAGAATCCAAACTTCGAAATTAAATAAGATTCTCTCGGTAGCGTGGGAGCGTAAACCACCTCCTGTATTTCGAGGGCAGCCAATTAAGCTACTTTTTGCAACACAGGCTTCTAGCGCTCCGCCGGAAATCGTATTGTTTTTAAACTACCCGGATAAGCTTAATTTCTCGTATCAACGATATATTAAAAACACGCTCCGTGAGTCGTTTCCTTTTTCTGGGACAGATTTGAAACTTTCTCTTCGTAAAAGAGGAGAAGAGGGCGACGTTAAATAATAGCTAAATTTCGGCTAAAATCGTCAATTAGAACAGACGTTCTGACTTAGGTTGTTTTTTTGCATTTAGGTTCATACCTATTTGTAACTTAAAAATACCTAGGAGGCTGTATGGTTTTTGATTTTACTATTGATGAAACTTCACCACTTGTTTACTTGAAGGATTAAATTTTTTATCAAAGAATAAAAAAAGGACTAGTCATTTCTGACCAGTCCTTCCTTTCGTTTCGAGAAACTCAAACGATTATTTCAATACATGCTCTTTAAGTGCTTTAGCAGGAGTGAAACGTACACGCTTACGAGCTGGTATGCGAATTTCTTCACCAGTCTGTGGGTTACGTGCCATACGAGCTTTGCTTTCTCTTACATAAAGTTTTCCAAGTCCAAGAAGTGGAAGCTTGTAACCTTTCTTTAAAGAATCACGGATGAATGATGCAAGATCATCAACCATAGTCTTTGCTTGAGCACGCTTTTCAATACCGCAATAGTTCTTAACATTCTCTACGAACTCAGAATAAGTGTAGCTGTTAGTCGAACCATTTTTTGGACGACTCGCAACTTGTACCTTCTGAACGATAGGTTTTGCAGCAGCAGCTTTAGGAGCAGCAGCTTTTACGGTTTTCTTTGGTGCAGCTTTTTTAGGAGCTGCTTTTTTTACTGGCTTTTTAGCCATAATGTTTAATCTCCTTTGAGTTAACGTTAAAATTTTTTCAGAGCAAAAACCTCTATTTTCGCGATAATAGTGAGATCTGTGACAAGAGCGCAATATAAAATTTAAGTTATTTAAATAAAAAATAATTAAAATTCCCTTGAAAAATCGCCTTTTTCCTCTTGTGCTTAAAAACAAGTTGCGGTTCTGTGTCTGAAATCGGTAGCATGAGTCTATGTTTTTCACTCACCCTAAAAAATATGTATCTCTCTATCTACCTGTAATTGCCCTGTTTTTTGTGGCTTTTTCGGCTGTTTCTCAAGATACAACGTATTCGGATAACAAGCTTGGAATCTCTCTTAGCTTCCCTGATTCATTCACTATCGAAAAGAAAGACTCAGGCGATGTCATTTTTATCGCTCGTCCAAATCAAGGCTATTTCCCTACGGTGACGGTGGTGCAGCAGATTGGTAATGCAAAAGTCGCTGACAGAACGATGAGTGAAATACGAAACGAAGTAGTTGATAGTTACCGAGCAGTAGGTTTTGTTGATGCCGAGGCTGAGTACGGCGAAAAGCGTAAACTTGCGGGTCGTGACGTTTTCTTTGGAAAAATTCTGTATGTCCACAACCAGCGTCCCGTTGCAGCAGGGGTGTTTGTTTTTCCTTCAAAAGAAAGATATTTCATTTTAACGATGGTAAACGACAGGGATGCCCTCGCTAGTACTCTTCCAATTCTTGAAAAGATCGCAAAAAGCGTTGTATTAAAATATCCACCTCCTGATCCAGAGATATCTGCCAATAAAGTATATATAGTTTATTGGTTTGTAGGTGCCCTAGCTCTGATGTTACTTCTTCAGGGTATTTGGTTGCTTTATCTGAAATTTAGTAAGAAAAATTAAACCTGCCGGATTGCTTTTCTTGCTTTGTAGACATATCTATTTCTTGGGTCTGGCATACTAATAGTTTGCATTGGAATCATTGACTGATCGCTCCCAATTCGATTAATTACAGCTTCATCCCAATCGACTGATAATCTAAAACTCCATGAGTCTTGAAACTCCTTTAATAAAACTGAACGAGCATGTGCTCTAGTGTTTTTTGGAGGATACTTGGCAGCATGATTGATATGCTTTTGCGGAATTTGGTGCAAAATAGTTCCATCGTTTTGTAGGAAATCAAAAAGTGATTCAACACCAAATTGCATTTCGTGATATTCATTATCGATGGCAAGGCACGGTGGATCAAAAACACTACACTGATTCTCTTTTGCCTGCAGTCCAATGAGCCAACGCTTCGTTGCCCAGTCGTTAAAGCCAATTAACTTATCTGGGTCGTTATGCGAAAGTCGATACAAACCCTCTTCCCATAAATTAATAAAGAACTGCCGCAGTGGGGACATCGTTTTTAAATTACTCTTTACCTGCTTAAGGAAATATTCTTGAACAGAAAGAGCAAGCATTGGTTTTGGGCGCGTTCCTTCTAACAACCAATTTGATTTAGATTCGCTGATATTAGTTAAGTCCTCAAGCGACTTGAAGTAATCGTATCTGAGCGGAGTGATAGATCGCTCCTCAAAGCCTTGAATGACTAGTGCAGTGGCACCGATTCTTAACAGATCTGCTGCTGGGCAT
>JBIKWN010000102.1:0-4019 GCA_044356295.1 Bdellovibrionota bacterium | reverse complement strand
CGTGATGAAGTCTGAAAAATCCATCAATTGATGACAATGGTTCTTCACGTTGATCAAGTATCGCTCGATTACGATGCGCAAATTCACCTTCAATATGTTTAATATGAGGAGCACGTTGATGAATTCGAAAGCTCATTTTTGCAGGGTCATGTAACCCTGCACCAATTAATGGTTGCAGTGAAAGGAAAAATGGAATTAATTGCTCTCTTTCATAAAGTGAGAGTCTTGTTAAATAGTTTTCATGAAAACCAGAAGTATGCCCCCCTTGATCCGCACCGTTTCGGATGAACAAGTGATTTTTATTGAGAGACAAGGCAAGTTGAATCATTGCTCTATCATAAATGATTGCTGCGAGTGGGTTTGAGCACTCAGGAGTTGCTACTTCATAAAATTCAACACAATCCAAATAAGCCTTACCACCATTTAAAAAAAACGGTACTGGATTTGGAAATACTAGAGCTGGAGGTTTGTCAGGAAATTTTAGTAAATCAGTTTTTGTTAATGGATTGTATACAGGGTAAAGCTCTTGTTCTGTACCGTACACACGGCTCCATGATTCGTTGATAAGATGAGATGGAAAACTACTCTGGGCCATATTGAATAAAGCTAAATGATAGTACCAGACAGCGATTCATTTTCAACAAAAGAATTAGTATTGAGTTTCAAAAATTAGTAGGTATTAAATAGACTTATGGATTCCTCAAATCAAATATTAGGAAAGTATCGACATTACAAAGGCAAAAACTACGAAGTATTAGGCATTGTCATTCATAGTGAGACATATGAAGAGCTAGTCCTTTACACAGCTCTTGATGGGTCAAAAGAATATCCTAAAGGTACTCTGTGGGTGAGACCAAAAGCTATGTTTTTTGAAGATATCTTAGTCGATGGTATCAAGGTCACCCGGTTTAGTCGGATTACTTGATGGAGCTGTTAACGGCTAAGTTCTGTTAAAATATCTTGCAAAAATAGACCAGTAATTCTTCGATTTTTTATTTATGAGTTTTCTTCATTTCTTCTGAAACCGTAGTTCCATTGACTTCCTTGATAACTGTTCTTTCCTCAGAACCATCAGGATGTGTAACAACTTTCTCGTCGATTTCAACCTTTTGTTTATTTCCAAGACCTTTAGGATCCACTGATATAGATTTTTTTGTCTTTACCGTTTTGCCCTTGTCTGTCCAATGATTGCTAGTTTCTTTTGAATTAGCTTCACTTTTCTCAGTTCCATTTGCATCGTTGACAGTAGAAGACTCAACGAAGTCTCCGTTATCTTCGATCTCTTGCTCAGTGTGTGTCGTAATAGTTTGTGTATGAAGGTTCGGAATAGCAACCGGTTGAGCGAAACTATTTCCCGTTAGAGAGCCTATTAAAACAGAAAAGATTATTCTTGAATTTTTCATATCGATGGTTTTCCTCTATTCATCACAAATGATGCGGCAAAAAGTACTAAAAAAACTAGGAACAGAATTTTGGCAATCCCTGCCATTTCCCCTGCGATTCCTCCGAATCCAAGAACTCCTGCAACGAGTGCGACTATAAAAAATGTAAAGACCCAATTTAACATATATATCCTTGTTATTTTAAAGACCCTTATGAGTCTTTATTATTTAAAAAATCCAAGTCAGATCTAAATGCAATGATTACTTTTTAAAATATCCAGAACATTGAAATTTTTTTCTGCCTTAAAACTTACTTGTGACTATACGTACTATGTATATGAGCTTTGTATGATGCTTATCATGTCTATAAAGCTCTCTATTGAGGATGATTAACTTCCAGAAGCTTCGAAACTAAATCTATACAAAGGCGATCGTATTGATGCATATGGCACCGTGCTTGTGACGAAAAAGGGAACCACAGATTCATACAGGAGAAAAAATGGAACCGTATTTAAATACAGATAACAGGATCAAAGGAAGTAAAAGAGGCGCTGGTGCGATACCCGGAGTTATTATTGGGATTATCGCTGGTTCATTACTAACCGTATCAACTGGAAGTATTGTTTGGGCAGTGCTCTTTCCATTTATTGGGATGCTTCTTGGTGGAATGTTAGGTAAGGCATATTTTACAAGTTTATAAATAAAAAAATTAAAGGAATTATTATGATATATATTAAAATTATCTTTGCAGCTCTTGTCATATCTTCAACCACAGGTTGTATGTTAGCCGCAGCAGGTGTTGGAGCAGAAGCTGCGTACGTAGGAACACAAGAAAATAGAACGATGGGTCAAACGCTTGATGATCAAAGCATAACGGCTTCAATAAAAACGAAATTTCTTGCAGATGAAGAGATATCAGGATTTGCAATAAACATAGACACTTATAAAACGGTTGTAACACTAAAAGGTCGAGTTGGATCGGACTATGAAGCTCAAAAAGCAGTAAATATTGCAAGAAACACAGGATCTGTAACGAAAGTTCGTTCTGAACTTGTTGTCGAATGAAAATTTCACAAGAGAGTAAAAATGTCTATCAACACCGCCCAGAGTAGCGTAGAATCTTTCTCGATGAAAAAAGCATATGCACTCAAAATAAAAAAGTTAACCGGCAATTGGCATGATAAAGATGAAATTCTTATTCATGCGTCTTTTCAACTTCTCGCTGATTTTATAGAACAAGAGAAGCCTGAAAAAGTTGTTGACTGGTCATATGATTCTGAACATAAAAAAGCGTGGAAAGAGATGACTTCTTTATACAAATGGTGGAAGAACGAGCGACCTATTCGTGACCGACAATACAAAAAGATTGCTCTTCCAAAAATGGTCACCAAAAAAACATCGAGTGGCTCTGCAAAAGTTCCCGTGGATAAAGTTGCCTACAAGAAGTTTATTGTTGTTGCAAAAAAATGGGCGAGCGATGAAAACAAATGGTTAAAAGAAGATCAGAAAAACCTACATCGATTGATCGAAATTCGACCTTTCATGTGGACATGATAAAAATAAGATAATCATTCTTATGAGACATTCATCAAATATACGTCTTACACTCGATTTGAAGCTCATTATTAAAGATCCTCATAGCTCAAACGGTGATGAGGTTAAGAATGCTATTCTAGAAGTTTTAGCTAAAGATTTAAGGCTTTGGAATTCGACGCCTTCAAGTCTTTTTTTCGATTTTCATGGTGTTCAAACGCTCTCTAGAGAAGTTCGGAACACTATCGTTACACTTATTAATGATTTGGAAGATAAGTACGGTATGGTTACTTTACTGAATCCCCCGGTTGAGCTTCAAAGCTTTGGTTCGGTGCTTATTGATAACGATGTCATGTTTGATGGTTTTGGTGATGTTCTGAGCTTTGATGATTATAAGATTGCGGTTTGATTGATAAATTCTTGTGACTGCGGTTTCTAATGCTTTAATTGGGCTCTGACGATACTTATATTCTTGAAGTATCAAGTAATAGCTTTTGTAATTTTTGGATATTTTTCATTTCATGTAAGTGATTATTTTGTATCGCTTCCAAAAATCTCGTCGACTGTTTCAGAAGTTGTGGTTGGTAGCCCTGATAGTACGGGTGCTCGTTATATTAAAGGTGCAATAAAAGAGATCTCAGGCACTGTTGTTGACTATAGTTTTAATTCATTTGGATTTGGTGGAAGTTTTATTGAAAAACTTGGCGCGCGAGGAAGAATATCTACCTTGCCTCCACGAGAATATAATCAAATTATGAGTACTCATAAAAGTTCTGGTCAGTGTCTTGGGTCTTTATTAAATGAATCATCAGTTGAGCACCTTGAACTCATTCCAGAATCACAAAAAGCACTTAAACAGATGAGAAAGGCTTCTTTAAAAGCAGGTTCAACGTATCGTCTTGTTGGAAGGTATCTGATTTTAAAAGATGCCACGCTTGATGGTCAGCCATTATCGGTTGATATGGGAGGTGGAACGTTTTTCTTGGTTGAGGGTATCAAGAAGCTATAGTTTGGAATGGGTTGGAGGTTCATTTAGTAACGCGAAGGTCGCGAAGTACGCGAAGGATTTGATTTATTACTTCGCGTACTTCGCGACCATCGCGT
>JBIKWN010000042.1:0-20946 GCA_044356295.1 Bdellovibrionota bacterium | reverse complement strand
TTTTGGAGCGTTAAGAAATTAATTATTGATAATTAAGAATAAAAAAAGCGCATGTGTTTATCAAGAACACATGCGCCGCATTGAAACACTTAATAAATTAAGGTGCTACACATCGAATCGAGAAGTACACATTGCTTGATGCAGGTGTTCCTGAAGATTCAGCTTTTAAGCCGATAAATTCAGTTGCTGTAAATGAAGCGGATGTAGTAGTTGTGCACGATCCAGTAGCATCATCACCAGCTATTGTACAAATTGAAATATCAGTTCCATTATTTCCAGCATCTTGAACCTGTGAAGCTGTTTGACGAACTAATGAGAATGTCCAATCGT
This sequence comes from Bdellovibrionota bacterium, assembly GCA_044356295.1. Classification (GTDB taxonomy): domain Bacteria; phylum Bdellovibrionota_C; class UBA2361; order UBA2361; family JBIKWN01; genus JBIKWN01. The sequence continues at coordinate 20,616 of JBIKWN010000042.1, read as the reverse complement.
CAGCAGGAGACGCGCCAGCAGGAAGTGTTCCAAGATGCAGATAGATTCCAAATGATGAGCAGCTTGAACCCACTGGAACCATTTTACCATCGAGTGTTGCTCCTGTTAATGTTCCAGATATCGATCCATTAATAAGCGAGATAACTATTGAATTTGATGTTATATCGCTAACCCCTCTTGATTGGAATAGGTTAGAACCAAGTATTCCTGAGACACCGCTTACTCCCGCAACCCCCGATACTCCACTTAGTCCTTGTTCACCTTGAACACCAGAGACACCGCTTAGTCCAGCGATTCCCGAAACACCACTTAGTCCTTGTTCACCTTGAACACCAGAGACACCGCTTAGACCAGCAATTCCGGAAACACCACTTAGTCCTTGTTCACCTTGAACTCCAGAGACACCGCTTAGTCCAGCAATACCGGAAACTCCACTTAGTCCTTGTTCACCTTGAACTCCAGAGACACCGCTTAGTCCAGCGATTCCGGAAACTCCACTTAGTCCTTGAACACCAGAGACTCCACTAAGTCCATCAGTACCAGCAACTCCTGAAACACCGCTAAGTCCAGCAGTACCAGAAACACCGCTTAATCCTTGAACACCAGAAACTCCGCTAAGACCAGCAGTACCAGAAACACCACTTAATCCTGTAACCCCAGAAACACCGCTAAGTCCGCTAACTCCAGAAACTCCACTTAGTCCTTGAACACCGCTAAGTCCAGTAGCACCAGAAACACCACTTAATCCTGTAACCCCAGAAACACCGCTAAGTCCCGTAACTCCAGAAACTCCACTTAATCCTTCAATCCCAGATACTCCACTAATACCTTCAGCGCCTTCAATTCCAGAAACCCCGCTCACGCCTGAAACTCCAGTTGCTCCTTCCACACCGCTTAGTCCAGACATTCCACTAACACCAGAAACCCCACTTAATCCAGTAGGTCCTGTGGTGCCTTTTAATGAAGAAACTCTAGTTTCTCTAGAGCTACATGAATTTCACTCAACAACAACTCTTGTGATTTTATTTTGACAAAGAACTCGATTTACTGAGCGTACTTCTACCTTTGATTGGGCGTGAGCTTCGAGAGTAGTATTTACTGAAATAAGTGCTATTACACTCAGAGTGATTTGTTGTAGTACAGAATTCTTCATTGATTTTGTGGTTTAATTTAAAAATTGATGATTATAAGTTTTAGGTAAGCCAAAAAGCAGTACTTCCTTATGGAGTCGTGGGCGTATAAAACCATATCAATTATTACAACATCAATCTGCAATAAGTTAATTTGAAGTATTCAGAAACAATATAACGTCATTACCAATTGTTGTGAGCAACAACAAATATTTACATTCCGGAAAGGCCTCAAAAAATAACTTCGAAAAAACTACGTTCAGGGTTAATTACTTCCCAAACTCCTCAAAGACAAAAAATCCCTTTATTTTTTAGTAGGATACAGACAATCCATTGGTAATATTGATAAAAATATATATTTGGACTATTATCCAACACAAATTCACACCCACTCTTCTTGTTTAAAAATCTTGGTGGGCTTTATCTGATGAAAGTCAGAGAAAAGTTTTTCAAAGAGGTAGTGGGGAGGCATAACCAAGATAACTGAAAAGAGAATAAAAAATGGAACAAACAACTGAGTTGTCAACGCTTGCCGTTGGACAAAAGAGTGATACGCAAGTAAGTGTTAAGACTCTTCTTGATGCTGGAGCACATTTTGGTCACCAAACTGAACGATGGAACCCAAAAATGCTACCGTTTATTTTTGGTGAGAGAAATGGAGTCCATATCCTTAACCTCGATCACACTATGCGTAAGTGGGAGATCGCACGTAAATTTATCGTTGATAGAGTAAGTCTTGGTGGAAGCTGCCTTTTTGTTGGAACAAAAGCGCAAAGCCGAGAGATTATTAAAAGAGAAGCAGAGCGAAGCAATAGCTACTTTGTTACTACTCGTTGGCTTGGTGGAACGTTAACAAACTTCCAAACAATCAAAAAATCTATTCAAAGAATGACTAAACTTGAAGAGCTTCTTGCAGCAGCAGAAACTGAAGGCAGCAAAGTTCGTTTAAGTAAAAAAGAGAAATTAAATATTACCCGTCAAATTGATAAACTCAATGCGAACATCGGTGGTATTCGTCATATGAAAAAAACACCTGATGTTCTTTTCGTAGTAGATATTAATAAAGAAGATCTCTCTGTTAATGAAGCAAAAAGACTTCACATTCCTGTGGTTGCATTAGTTGACTCTAACGTAAATCCAGAGACTGTCGATTTTCCAATTCCATCGAATGATGATGCTTCAAAAACTGTTGAGCTTTTCTCGGCAGCAGTTGCAGATGCAGTATTGGAAGGTGCTGAGATCTACAAAGCGCGTGTTCCTCGTGGGATGATTATGCAAGACCAGGGTGCTGGTGTTGTTACCGATAGTGCTCCACGTCGTGGAAGAAGATCTCATAACGATTCAAAAGCTTCTGCTTAAGAGTCAAATACGAAACGTTAAAATTAAAAATATTTTAGGAGTTATCATGGCTGAAATATCAGCAGAGTTAGTAAAAAACCTTCGCGAGCAAACTGGTGCGGGGATGATGGATTGTAAATCGGCATTGAAAGAAGCAAATGGCGATATCAATGCAGCAATTGAAGTTCTTCGTAAAAAAGGACTCAAAGATGTTGGAAAGCGTGCAGGTAAAACTGCTGCTGAAGGCACGATTGGTGTTTACATTCATGCCGGTGGACAAGTTGTTTCAATCGTTGAGTTAAACTGTGAGACAGATTTTGTTGCACGTGGAGAAGAGTTCCAAGAAGCAGCTAAAAACATCGCACTTCATGTTGCAGCAATGAAACCTAAGTTCATAACTAGAGAAGAAGTTCCTGCAGCATTAATTGAAAAAGAAAAAGAGATTTTCCTTGATCAATTAAATGATGCTCAAAAGAAAAATGCAGATAAGATCCTTGAAGGGAAAGTTGCTAAGTATTTCGAAGATGTCTGTCTGATGGATCAACCATTCGTACGTGATGACTCTGGAAAACTTACAATTAAACAGATGGTCGATAATCTTTCTGTAAAATGTGGTGAGAAAGTTCAAGTACGTCGTTTTGAAAGATTTGAAGTTGGAGAAGGCATTGAAAAAGCTCAAACAAACTTAGCTGATGAAGTTGCAGCGACACTTTCTGCTGCTTAATATTTTAATAAAGGATTCATGAAGTATAAAAGACTTCTTTTGAAACTCAGCGGCGAGATTCTTGCTGGTGAGAAAGGTTTCGGTATCGACCCTGCAACTATTAATAAATTAGTAGCAGAGATTAAGTCGGTATACGTCCGAGGAGTGCAGCTAGGAATCGTAATTGGCGGAGGTAATATCTTTCGCGGTGTTCAATTGGGTGCTGAAGGAATGGATAGAGCCTCGGCCGATTACGTTGGAATGCTTGCTACTGCTATGAATGCACTTGCACTTCAAGATTGCATGGAAAAAGCGGGGATTGATACCCGTGTCATGTCTGGTATAGAAATGCGCCAGATTTCTGAGCCGTATGTTCGAAGGAGGGCGACTCGTCACTTAGAAAAAAATCGAGTTGTTATCTTTGCTGCTGGTACTGGAAATCCCTATTTTACAACCGATACTGCTGCAAGTTTGAGAGCAATGGAGATCGGTGCTGAGGCGGTTCTTAAGGGAACAAAAGTAGACGGTGTCTATGATAAAGATCCTAAGAAACACACTGACGCAAAACGTTATACTTCTTTAACCTTCATGGATGTACTAAAAGAAGAGTTAAAAGTAATGGATGCGGCTGCCATATCCCTTTGTATGGATAACCAGCTTCCAATTATTGTTTTTGATATAGGAACTCAGGGTAATCTTGAAAAGATTGTAATGGGTGAAACTGTAGGAACAATCGTTAAATAATATAAGGTTTACATGGCACAAAATTTCGCTGAATTTGAACAAAAATGTAAAGCATCAATCGATCACTTTAAACAAGATCTGGGGAAACTTCGGACAGGTCGTGCATCTGCTTCTATGCTTGATGTTGTTTATGTTGATTACTACGGCTCTTCTGTACAACTAAAAACATTAGGAATGATTAATACTCCTGAACCGCGCCTTATAACTGTTCAAATATACGATGGTGGTGCAGTTGAAGCAGCTGAAAAAGCTATTAAGCATGCTGATTTAGGTTTAAATCCACAGCGAGATGGATCGCTTATTCGTATTCCTGTTCCAACACTTACTGAAGATAGACGAAAAGATCTAATTAAAAAACTTCATAAGATGTCTGAAGATGGAAAAGTTGTGATTCGAAACCTACGACGTGATGCGATTGATGGTTTAAAAAAGCAACAAAAAAACGGTGATGTTTCTGAAGATGATCTTCGCAAAGGTCAGGAAAATATTCAAAAAATTACAGATAAATATATCGCTGAAATTGATGTTCACCTCGCGTCAAAAGAAAAAGAGATGATGGAGGTTTGATACACTTCTATGCTCAGAGCCTTATTTGGAAATAAAGCTAAGGCTCAGTCAGAGAGCACAGTTCCTGATCGCGTTCCTCACCATGTAGCTATGATAATGGATGGAAATGGGCGATGGGCTCGTTCAAAAAATCTACCTCGAGTCGAAGGGCACCGAGCAGGTGCAAAAACAGTCCGACGAATGGTTGAAAGCTGCCTTAAAGCAGGCGTCAATGTTCTTACAGTGTATGCCTTTTCTAGTGAGAACTGGAATCGACCAGCAGATGAAGTTTCAGCGCTGATGAAACTTTTTGAAAGATATCTTTCAGATGAGCTTGAACTGTTTTTGAAACATAACGTTCGCCTGCGTGCAATTGGTGATAGATCTAAATTAAGTCCTGGTGTTCTGAATGCTCTGAATAAAGCAGAATCATTAACTGCTGGGAATTCTGCGATGCAGTTTGTTATTGCCGTATCCTATGGTAGTCAGGAAGAGCTAGTATACGCTGCTAAAAATTTTGCAAAAGAATGCCTTGAAGGGAAATTCCAAGTTGATGAATTAACGACAGAAGGTTTTTCTAAATATTTATATGGATCGGATCTGCCACCGGTTGATCTACTTATCCGCACCAGTAATGAGTTTAGAGTATCTAATTTTCTTCTTTGGCAAATTGCATATGCCGAGATCTATGTTACTCCTGTGCTTTGGCCAGATTTTTCAGAGACAGAGCTTTTTCATTCCTTTGAAGTATATTCAAAACGAGAGAGGCGGTTTGGTTTAACCGCAGAGCAAGTTTTGGAAAATAAAAAGAGTAATGTTGCATGAAATTTGCCGATCTTGCTACCCGAACGACTACTGCAGCACTTCTTATCGGTTTTATCATCGCTGCAGAAATTTTCTCTGAAATTCCATCTGGATCATATTTTGGATTGTCGTTTCAAAATCTTTTTCCACTCTTAGCTCTGCTGTTTATTGGGATCTGTGTTTATGAATACGATTCTCTTTGTCGTGGTCATACACGCTTGTTGCAAAATCGTATTATGAACGGCGTCGTTACGTTTTTACCCAGCTTAGTTTTATTTATTTTTCACTTTTATCGTCCAGACCTTTCCCTTTCTCAACAGGCATCACTTATTTTTGCCCTTGGTGTTATCGGGTTATTTTTTGGAATTGCACATATAGCATCAGCTGGAAGGGTTTCACTTGAAGAGGCTTCGAAGCGTACTGTTGAGCTGTTAATAGGTGCTGTTATTTTAGGATTTGGTGGAGCAAGCTTACTTGGTTTTGCATTACTGCAATCACATTTTCTTCTTTTCTGGATTATCGGAATTGTTGCGGCAAATGATATTGGTGCTTATTTTATAGGAAAGCTTTTTGGTAAACATAAATTATCAGTTTTTATTTCTCCAGGTAAATCGATTGAAGGATCGATTGGTGGACTTTTGCTTGGGGTTATTGCTGGTTATTTAATTCCTTATTTTTCTAATATAACTATTCCTGTTCCAATACTTCTTTCATGTTTATTTATTGGAATGTTCGGGCAGTTATTTGATCTTACAAAAAGTTTTATTAAAAGAATTGCAAATGTAAAAGACAGCGGTACCTTACTTCCAGGGCACGGAGGATTTCTTGATAGGATGGATGGAATACTTGGAGGCTCAGTCGGACTTCAAGCTATCTTGATTTTTTTATCGATGTAATGCTATGAGCTTGATACCTTTATCACTTGATTCGAATCAATCGAAGGATACTAGTAGAAAAAAAATTGCAGTCTTTGGTTCAACAGGATCAATTGGAACCTCTACTATTGAGATACTCAAAAATTTTCCTGAGCGTTTTCAGACTATTTGTTTAGTGGGCGGTGGAAATCGAAAGCTTTTATTAGAGCAGATAAAACTTCTTCGTCCCTCGGTTGTGGTTGCAGCACTTACTGTTCAACAAGATGGTCTTACTGATTCTGAATTTACCGCTGAAGCTATAAAAATTCATCCAGAAATAGAAGTTCGATTTGGGCGAGAGGGTGTTATTGAAGCTGCTCGATTTGTTGATTATGACGTTATGGTGGCAGGTATCGTTGGAGTTTCTGGGTTACCATCTGTATACGAAGCAACACTTCGAGGAAAAAAAATTGCACTTGCAAATAAAGAATCTATGGTTTGTGCCGGCGCAATCCTTTCTGCGCTAGCAGAAAAAACAGGTGCACAATTTCTGCCTGTCGATAGTGAGCATAGTGCCCTGTGGCAGGCACTTATAGGTAATCATCGCAGCGATATTAAAAATTTCATTTTAACTGCTTCAGGTGGACCATTTCTAAATACATCAGTTTCTGAATTGGCTTTGATTACAAAAGAGCAAGCTCTTAAACATCCCCGATGGACTATGGGTGCAAAAGTTACAATCGATTCCTCAACGCTCTTTAATAAGTGTCTTGAGCTTATTGAAGCGTATTGGCTGTTTAGCGCCAAAAAAGAACAGCTTCAAGTTGTAATACATCCCGAGAGTATTGTTCATAGCTCGGTTGAATACTATGACGGTACGCAAATTTTCCAGTGCTCTGTCCCTGATATGAAAGGTGCGATAGGATTTGCTTTGTCGTTTCCCGATTCAAGGCTGCAGTCTGTGATGAAACCTCTTGATCTTGTATCGATTGGGTCACTTCATTTTCATAAAGTCGATACGGATAAATTTCCATGTATTACGTTTGCAGAAAAAGTTTTTTCTGGTTCAACTGGTGATGGAGTGGTTTTAAATGCAGCTGACGAAGTAGCAGTATCTCGATTCTTGAAGGGAGATCTCACATGGATTCAGATTTCCTCATTTATATCAGGTGTTTTAGAACGATTTTGTGGTGAAAATATATCTACAATTGATGATGTTGTAGAATTAGATAATAGGGTAAAGTACGGTTTAATATGAGTTTGCTAGCGATTTTTATTCTTGGGGCACTAATCTTTTTTCACGAACTTGGTCATTTTTTAGTGGCAAAGTTTTTTGGTGTCGGTGTTGTTGAGTTTGCAGTTGGTTTTGGACCTAAACTGTTAACAACTGTTTGGAAGAATACAAGGTACTCAATACGTGTCATTCCTCTTGGTGGATACGTGAAAATGGCAGGCGAAACACAAGAAGCTGTAAAAGATCAAACCGATTCATCTGATATTCTCGAGCCACATGAAGTACACCATCTAGATCATAAGCAAGGCTGGTTTATCAATAAACCTGTGTATGCGCGCGCGGCAACAGTATTTGCCGGCCCACTTTTCAATTTAATCTTTGCCTATGTTCTCGCTGTGGTAGTTCTTGTGCAGTATGGAGTTTCAATGCCAACAGATTCAACTGTTATTGGAGAGGTAATTGAGAAATACCCAGCCGCTCTAGCTGGAGTTAAGTCAGGGGATCAAGTTACGAAAGTAAACAATGTTGAGATTTTAAAATGGCCCCAAATTCGTGAGCAAGTTTTAGCTTCTGCTGATGGGCCTATACAGATTACAGTGCTTCGGGACGGTCAAGAATTATCATTCGATCTTAGAAGTAAAGAGATAGGTGGTGAAGTTGACTATTTGATGGGTTCTGGCGAAGGCAAGAAGTCATTCATGATAGGAGTTTCGCAAAAAACAGAAACACAAAAAGTAGGTTTTTTTGAAAGCCTTCCACAAGCAGGGCTCTATGTTGGGTACCTTTCATATATAAACTTAAAAAGTATTTGGGGACTATTTCAGGGAATGATCTCGCCTGATAATTTAGGTGGTCCGATTAGTATTATAAAAGAAGCTGCAAAAAGTGCCTCTAATGGTCTAGAGAAAACTTTTAATTTCATGATTGTCTTAAACATTGGATTAGCAGTTCTTAACTTATTACCGATTCCAATTTTAGATGGTGGGCATTTATTATTTTTCCTTATAGAAGCTATTCGTGGGAAACCACTTGAATTACGTGTACAAGAATACGCTTCACGTGTTGGGATGTTTGCTCTCCTTGCTTTAATGCTCTATGCGCTTTCAAATGATATTCGTGGTCTTTTTTAAGTGACACGTCCCGATCTGTATCCGTTATTAGCAATTGATACTTCTACGAGTGCTGGATTTGTTGCTCTCGTTTTGAATCAAAATGTTACTTATTCAAAAAAAATTGAGATTACAGATTCACACAATGAAAATTTGGCTGTCGTCGTCTCTGATCTATTAGAAAAAGCAGCGTGTACGCCACAGAACCTTGTTTCGATTTTCTTTGGAGGTGGTCCTGGCTCGTTTACTGGTCTTCGAATCGGTGCAAGTTTTGTATCAGGATTACTCTCAGGTATTGCTGCAAAACAACATAAGCCAGCTGTTTTATATGTTTCTCAAAGTCTTGAAGTGTTCGCTCGTGGAGTATTACAAACTCATCCTGATTTAAATGTGGTATCGATAACTGCTGATGCAAGAAGAGATGAAGTGTACGGTTTTTCAATCAATAAAGATCGTACCGAGCTGTACCCGTTAGGGATCTATCCATCTAATTTTGCGTTTGAGGATTCGCACTCACCAGATTCACTTGATATTGAAGATTTTTTGAGTGGAGTTTTAGATCTATTTTTTAGCGATTTTTCACAGCTTAATCAGTATACATCTGATTCGATTGCAGATTTAGAGATGTATTACCTACGGGAAGTAGCAGCGAGGACTATTGAGGAAAGAAATCAGATTAAAACGTTGACAAAGGGTAGTGATTCTAGTCTAAAATGATGCTAAGAGGTTAATCCTTCCAGGAAAGCCCTCTCTCTGTCCAGCCTTTTAGAGACAAGTCTTTAAAAGTCATTGACTAATAAATCACTTAAGAAACAGCCGAAGATAAAACGTAACTCTTGAAGCTTCTTTTAGCTCTTTCGGTATAAATCCTTTTTAAAAAATCTTTTTAACTAACATTACATTAACTAAATATGGCAACAGAAGCAGGTACTCGAGGGAATCGAAATTTTCGTGGCAAACCGCAAGGTCGTGGCGGGCACAATAGTGGCCCAGCAAGACGTGGCTCAAATTATACCAAGCAGCCTAGTTTTGCTCAGGACGATTTCGAAAAAGAAGACGAAGTTGAAACCGCAAGTCTAGCTTCTAATGATTCAACTGCCTCAACACTTGGCGCAGGAGCAATGGCTGGAATGCCAATGAACTTAAATGAATTAAAACGTTTAAAACCAGAAGATCTTGTAAAAACTGCTGCACAATTTGAAATTGAAAACGCAAGTAATATGCGTCGTTCAGATCTTATTTTTGCAATCTTAACCAAGCACGCAGCCCTTGATGGTACTGTATACGGAGAAGGCGTTCTTGAATGCCTTCCTGATGGTTTTGGATTCTTACGTTCTCCGGATTTTAACTATCTTCCTGGTTCAGATGATATTTATGTTTCACCTGCACAAGTAAGACGGTTCGGGTTAAAGACTGGTGATGTTGTTGAAGGGCAGGTTCGACCTCCACGTGAAAAAGAAGGTGAAAGGTATTTCGCACTTCTAAAAGTAAGTTCAGTTAACTACGACTCACCTGATGTTATCAAAACCAAAACCCACTTTGATAACTTAACACCGCTTCACCCTAACGAGAGATTAAACCTCGATAGCAAAAAAGGCGGAATGTCGACTCGAATCATTGATCTATTCTGTCCAATTGGAAAAGGACAACGCGCTCTTATTGTTGCTCCTCCTCGTACTGGTAAAACTGTTCTTTTGCAAAGTATTGCAAATGCAATAGTAGAGAATCATAAGGAAGTTGTTCTTATTGTTCTTTTGATCGATGAAAGACCAGAAGAAGTTACTGATATGTCTCGGTCAGTTAAGGCCGAGGTTGTGAGCTCAACATTTGATGAGCCCGCATCTAGGCACGTACAAGTAGCAGAGATGGTCATTGAAAAAGCTAAGCGACTTGTTGAGCACAAACGAGACGTTGTGATCTTGTTAGATTCAATTACTCGTCTTGCTCGAGCTTATAATACTGTTGTTCCTGCATCTGGTAAGGTTCTTTCAGGTGGTGTTGATTCAAACGCACTCCACAAACCAAAACGATTTTTTGGTGCTGCAAGAAACATCGAAGAGGGTGGAAGCTTAACAATTATCGGTACTGCCCTTGTTGATACAGGAAGCAGAATGGATGAAGTTATCTTTGAAGAATTCAAAGGAACAGGAAATATGGAGCTTGTTCTTGACCGTAAGATCTCTGAGAAGCGTATTTATCCTGCAATTGATATTGATAAATCTGGTACTAGAAAAGAAGACCTGCTTCTTTCTGCTGCTAATTTGCAGAAAATGTGGGCTCTTCGACGAGTGCTTCATGACATGACTCCTCTTGATTCTACTAAATGGATTCTCGAGAAAATGGATGGTACTAAAGATAATAAAGAGTTCCTTGATATGATGAAGGGATAGTATCATTACCGTATGAATGGTGGTGTACGAATCCTAGCAGTCGACGATAATAGTGATGCATTATTTGCTTTAGAAACCCTGTTGAGGGATTCAGGTTTTGACGTTGTCGGGGCTAGCAGCGGTGCTGAGACATTAAAAAAAGTTCAAGAGTCATTACCTGACATTATTCTTTTAGATGTGCAGATGCCTGCGCCTGATGGGTATGAAGTAACTAAGATACTTAAAAACGATGAACGGTATCGATACATTCCAATCATTCTTTTAACTGGTAAAGATAGCTCAGATGATATTGTTCATGGCTTAAGCCTTGGTGCTAATGATTATGTTACTAAGCCTTATAGCTCTGAAGAACTCCTTGCACGAATTCGTGGAGCTATGCGAACGAAAGAACTTTATTCTGAGTTAAAACGATTTATTGATGAAGCTGTAGAGCTTCGCAGAGAAAAAAATCAAGAGCGTTCATTTGGGCATATCATTGGAAACAGTGATGCAATGAAAGCTGTTTTTAGAATTATCGAAAAAATTAAAGATTCAAGTGCTTCAGTATTAATTACTGGTGAGTCCGGTACAGGAAAAGAGCTTATAGCCCATGCGCTTCATTCTAGTTCTGCGCGCAAAGATAAACCATTTGTAGCCCAAAACGTTTCAGCGCTTCAGGATACTCTTTTAGAAAGCGAACTGTTTGGACATGTTCGTGGAGCTTTCACCGGTGCAGTGAAAGATAAGCTCGGTTTGTTTTCAGTAGCAGACGGTGGAACTCTTTTTCTAGATGAATTAGGTGAAATGAGCCCATCAATGCAAGCAAAGTTACTGAGAGTTTTGCAGGATGGAACGTTTGTCTCTGTTGGTGATACGCGTCCGAAAAAAGTTGATGTTCGAGTGATTGGTGCTACTCACAGAAAGTTATCAGATATGATTGCTAAGGGTGAGTTTCGTGAAGATCTTTACTATCGACTCAATGTCATTGAAATTGAACTGCCGCCGCTTCGAGAGAGAGCAGAGGATATTCCGATTTTGATTGACCGGTTCATGCTTGATTATGAAAAAAAATCAGGGTACTCAAAAAAATCAATCAGCAAATCTGCAATGCAATTGCTGCAGAGTTATCGTTGGCCTGGAAACGTTCGGCAACTTCAAAATGAAGTAGAAAGAATGTTGTTGTTGTCCGGAGAAGAGGAACAAATTTCTCCTGAATTCTTAAGCCCTGCTGTAAATGGTTCGAAGGGAGCTCCTTTAAAAAATATGACTTCAGTTGTAAATGAAATTCAGGTAGGAAATTTGAAGAATGCTACTGAAAAGCTTGAGCGTTCTATGATAGAAGCCGCAATGAAAATGTATAAAAATAATAAAAGCGAAGTTGCAAAAGTATTGGGGATTTCTCGTTCTGGTTTAATTCAAAAAGTACAAACATATTTTCCTGAGGAAGGTGAATAATGATCTGTTTTTTTGTCAGCGATTTAATGTTTAAAAGCCGAATCAAGGAAACTATTGCTGGGCAGGATGTGATCTTTCCAAAATCTATTGAAGAGCTATCTGGATCTTCATCTAAAATCAAAAAAATATTTATCGACCTTAATTATAAAAAATCAGATCCAATTGAATTAATTTCTTCTATTACTACTCTGTATCCAACGTTAGAAATAATTGCATTTGGATCACATATGGATACTGAAAAACTCGCCGCTGCTCAAGATGCAGGGGCTTCTGAAGTGATTGCGAATAGTGGTTTTGTTAAGTGGCTTGAAGGTCAGCGAGGCGCTAGTTTTCTAACGCTGTTAGTTTTTGGTTCGATTCTTTGGGCTGTAACTTGGTATTTGTTTCACTACATACCTGTGCAGTATCGATATTATGAACTACAAAATGCAATGCATAGTATCTCTATTATTTCTAAAGATCTTGAAGATAAAGAGCTTCGAAATCGGTTACTTGATCAGATGCGGGGTATTGGTACTCCTGGGGATATTCAATCTGTCCTCATTGAGCGTGATGGAAATACGATACATATTCGTTACGAATACGGGGAAAAGATAATTTTTAAGTTTTTTGATAAACGGTATCTTATTCAAAGTTTTCATTTTATCTTAGATATTACTGAACAGCCTCAAGTGTAATTCATTATAATTACCTCTTTGTTCAGTTAAAATTTCTCATATCTACTTGATTTTGTAATATATATGGATTGGTATTCTTACATCTTGACTAAGGGTTCTAACTGCTAGAAAATACGTCGATCCTTTAATTGTGAATCTGTGAGTTCGCAAAGGAAGCCAAGGTAAAAAGTTTTTCAGACTATCCTAGTTGATTTATATTCTAGGCCCTTCCTTTCAAAATCACACAGCTTCCTTTTCTAAGATCAATTTAAATCACTGATTCTTTACGCTTTGTTTCTCTGTAAAGAAGAGTTTTCTTAGGAAACATTATGGCTCAACCAACTCATACAATTCCCAAAAATTGGAATCTAATTCTTGATGAAGCCACTATTTCAAAAGCAATATCTCGTATCTGTTATGAAATTCTTGAGAAAGAAAAAACGTCAGCTAAACTTGCAATCGTAGGTGTTCGTACTGCAGGGGAACACCTCGCGAAACGAATTCATACGCGACTTCATGAGATTGAAGCAAGTGATGTTAGTTACGGAGTAGTTGATATCACCCTGTACAGAGACGATCTGGCAACCAATAATGCTCCTATACTAAAAGGTACTGAGATTAATTTTCCAATAGCTAATTCTCGTATTGTTCTAGTTGATGATGTTCTTTTTACTGGACGAACAATTCGCGCTGCACTTGATGCAATTACTGATTTTGGTCGACCACGAACCGTTGAACTCGCATGCCTCATAGACAGGGGGCACCGTGAGCTTCCTATAAGAGCAGATTATGTTGGAAAAAACGTTCCAAGCTCTCGTGAGGATTCCATAAAAGTTAAGTTAAAAGAGATGGGATACGGTGAGGACGGTGTTTATATTGTAAAAAATGATCGCGGAGTAAGAACCTAATGAAACATCTGATCGGTATAGAAGAATTATCAAAAGAAGATCTCTTGGGGCTTTTAAATGATTCTGACAATTTCATTGAAATTTCAGAGCGTGAGATAAAAAAAGTTCCAGCTCTACGTGGCAAAACTATCATTAATTTATTTCTTGAAAATTCAACTCGAACAAGGGTTAGTTTTGAAATTGCTGGCAAAAGACTCTCTGCTGATACAGTTAATGTCTCAGCATCGGGCTCATCTGTTTCTAAAGGCGAAACGGTGCTTGATACTGTTTGGAATCTTGAAGCGATGAATCCTGATATCGTAGTTATTAGACACAAAGAAAGTGGTGCTCCAAAATTTCTTGCAGATAATTTAAAAAATGTATCGATTGTAAACGGAGGTGATGGCGTTCATGAACACCCTACTCAAGCACTTCTTGATTGTCTTACGATAAAAAAACATTTTGCAAAATCTGGACGAGGGATTGAAGGATTGAAAATTGCAATCGTTGGAGATGTTTTTCACTCTCGTGTTGCACGAAGTAATCTCTGGGCACATAAACATTTAGGAAATAAAGTTACTGTTGTAGCTCCTCCAACTCTCGTACCACGTGGTCTTAAAGAAATTTATGGTGACGCTGTTGAAGTAACTCACAATCTTGCAGAAGGAATAGAAGGGGCTGACGTTGTCATGTGTCTTCGTATGCAACTTGAAAGACAAGGAAACTTCTTTGTTCCAACACTAGATGATTATACACGTCGATTCTGTGTTACTGAAAAATTACTTCGTGCAGTTGCCCCTCATGCGGTTGTGCTTCATCCAGGACCAATGAATCGTGGAGTAGAGATTTCAAGCGATGTTGCTGATGGTGCTCGGTCACTTATTGGGTCGCAAGTGAATATGGGCGTAGCCGTAAGAATGGCGGTTCTCTTTAAAGTTGGAAGAGGTCAAATCGCTGAATAATTTTTAGGAATACTAATGATGAGAAAAGTAATACGAAACGGAACAATAATTGACCCTTCGCAATCACTCGAAAGTGAAATGGATGTCATTATTGAAGAAGGAAAAGTTTTAGATATTGTAAAACCTGGTACGACTGTAAGTGATGCAGAACAGATCGATGCTAAGGGGATGTGGGTAACGCCTGGCTTAATTGATATTCATGTACACCTGCGTGAACCAGGTTTTGAATGGAAAGAAACTATTCAAACTGGATCGGAAGCTGCAGCACTTGGAGGTTTCACCACAATCTGCTGTATGCCAAATACCAATCCTGTAAATGATACTGCTGAAATTACAGACTTCATTATTAGGCAAGGTAAAAAAGCTGGATTAGTCAACGTTCACCCAATTGCAGCTGTATCCAAAGGTCTGAAAGGAAAAGAGATGGCCCCACTTGGTGAGCTCCGAGATGCAGGTGCGTGCGCTTTCTCTGATGATGGAGAGCCAGTGTGGGACGCAGCTATGATGAGAAAAGCCCTTGAGTGGTGTCAGATGCTTGATTGCGTCATTACCGGTCACGAGGAAGATAAATCATTATCTCATGGTGGAGTGATGAATGAGTCAGCGCTATCGACCAAGCTTGGTCTTGCTGGATGGCCAAAAGTTGCAGAAGAGATTCACATTTCTCGAGACATTGAACTTGCAAGGTATACCGGGGGAAAAGTTCATTTTTGCCATGTAACTACTGCTCGAGGTGTAGAATTAATTCGTCGTGCAAAAAATGATGGAATTCGTGTGAGCGGCGAAGTCTCTGCACATCATCTTCTTTTAAATGAAAGTTTAGTTGAAGGGTATTACACAAATGCAAAAATGAGTCCTCCGCTCAGAAATATTGAAGACTGCGAAGCTCTTCTAAAAGGTGTCATCGATGGAACTATCGAAGTGATTGCAAGTGATCATGCGCCGCATGAGCTTGATAAAAAGAAGATTGAATTTTCGATGGCTGCATTTGGAATCCTTGGGTTGCAAACAACATTCCCTCTCTTATTAGATCTTGTTAAGACAAAAAAACTTTCACGTTCAAGGTTTATTGAGTCAATGACTTCTAAGCCATCTGATATTTTTGGATTGAAACGAGGGACTCTCAAAAAAGGATCTGTCGCTGACATTAGTGTTCTTGATCCAAATCATCAGTGGGTCTTTGATAGTGATACATGCCGAAGTATCTCTAAAAATTCACCATGGTTGGGCAACAATCTAACTGGGCATGTTGATACCCTTCTTTTAGCTGGTAAAATAATTGTTAACAAGAAAACATTAGTAGGATTAAACGAAGTATGAGTATAGCTAAGAAAACTCCCGCAACCCTTGCACTGAGTGATGGAAAACTTTTTCATGGATATGCTTTTGGAGCACATGCCTCTAGCGATTCCCCGTGTATTGGAGAAGTAGTTTTTAATACTTCAATGTATGGGTATCAAGAAATTCTTTCTGATCCAAGTTACGCAGGACAGATAATGACATTTACCTATCCTCATATTGGTAATGTTGGAACAAATGGTGAAGATGAAGAGAGTAAAAAAGTTCATATTGAAGGATTAGTTATTCGTGATCTATCTAAAGTAGCTTCAAATTTTCGTTCTGTAAAAACACTCGATGCTCACTTGAAAGAAAATAACAAAATGGGGATTTATGGAGTCGATACAAGAGAACTTGTTGTCCATCTAAGAACCCACGGTGCTCAAATGGGTGCTATTGCTGCAGGTGAAGGATTGTCATCTGATCTCTTAGTCGATTTCGCAAAGAAAAATGGTTCGATGCTAGGTAAGGATTATGTTTCTCATGTAAGTTGTAAATCCTCGTATAGTTGGCATGAACTTCCTTGGCAGCTAGGAGTTGGTACTGTTAAAACCGATGCTGCATCGGAAGCAAAACTTCCTCACGTTGTTGCGCTTGATTGTGGAATCAAATGGAATATTTTGAGATTACTTCGCGGAGCTGGGCTTCGTGTGACTGTGTTACCTGCATTTTCAACTGCGGCTGAAATTCAAGCACAAAAACCTGATGGTTTATTTTTATCAAATGGCCCAGGCGATCCTGCAACACTTGGTTCAATTGTTGATGTAGTAAAATCATTTGTTGGTGTTGTTCCAATTTTCGGTATCTGTTTAGGAGACCAAATCCTTTCACAAGCAATTGGTGGAAAAACATATAAGTTGAAGTTTGGACATCGTGGAGGAAATCATCCAGTTAAAGATTTAAAAACTGGAAAAATTGAAATCACAGTCCAAAATCATGGATTTGCAGTTGACCCAAAATCGTTACCAGACTTTGCGTTTCCTCGATTTATAAATCTTAATGATGGAACAATTGAAGGAATCGATATTGAAGATAAAAAAGCATTTTCAATTCAGTATCATCCCGAGTCCTCACCTGGGCCACACGATGCGCTTCATCATTTTAACCGCTTTAGAGATCTTGTTGTAGGAGTATAAGAGTCATGCCAAAACGTACTGATATAAAAACAATTCTTCTCATTGGTTCAGGACCAATCGTCATTGGACAAGCTTGTGAGTTTGATTACTCGGGTACCCAAGCTATTAAAGCACTAAAAGAAGAGGGGTATAGAGTTGTCCTTATAAACTCAAATCCAGCAACGATTATGACAGACCCTGAGTTTGCAGATCGTACATACATTGAACCGATAACACCTGAGTTTGTTGAAGAAGTAATCAAAGCAGAAAGACCTGACGCGATACTTCCTACGATGGGTGGACAAACTGCTCTTAATATCGCCCTAGCACTTGATGAAATGGGAATATTGAAAAAATATAACGTTGAATTAATCGGCGCAAAAGTTGATGCCATAAAAACAGCTGAAGACCGTGAATTATTCCGGCGTGCAATGGATGAAATTGGTTTAGGGAGCGCTAAATCAGAGCTTTGTACATCAGTTTCTGAAGTAGAAACGATTGCAAAAATAATTGGCTTTCCAATTATCTTAAGACCTTCACGAACACTGGGTGGAACTGGTGGTGGTATTGCAAATAATCTTGATGAATTAAAAACCTTAGTTTCTCGTGCACTAGCACTAAGCCCCAATGGTGAAGTCCTTCTTGAAGAATCCTTAATTGGATGGAAAGAGATGGAGCTTGAAGTCATGCGTGACTTGAAAGATAACGTCGTCATTGTTTGTGGTATTGAAAATATTGACCCAATGGGTGTTCATACCGGTGATTCAATTACGGTTGCTCCTATTCAGACTCTTACTGACAAAGAATACCAACTACTACGAGACGCTTCTATTAAAGTCATGAGGAGAATCGGTGTTGATACAGGAGGTTCAAACGTTCAGTTTGCAATAAATCCAAACAATGGACGAATTATTGTCATTGAAATGAATCCTCGAGTTTCGAGAAGCTCCGCTCTAGCATCAAAAGCAACTGGATTTCCGATTGCAAAAATTGCTGCAAAATTAGCGATTGGTTACACATTAGATGAAATCCCGAATGATATTACAAAACTGACGCCTGCATGTTTTGAACCGAGTATCGATTATGTCGTCGTAAAAATTCCACGGTTTAATTTCGAAAAATTCCCTCTTGCGGATCCGTCTCTTGGAACCCAGATGAAATCAGTTGGAGAAGTGCTTTCATTTGGCAGAAACTTTAGTGAAGCTTTCCAGAAAGCTCTTACATCCATGGAAATGGACACTGCTGGTTTTGACCGCTCAAAACTTGTTACTGGTAAATCAAAAGCTGAAGTTGTAGCTCTTGCTGCGAAACCAACAGCTCACCGAATCTGGTATGTTGCTGAAGCAATCCGTCTTGGTGCAACAGTTGAAGAGCTTTTTGATGCTACAAAAATAGATACGTGGTTCTTGGAGGAGTTTCGTTCAATTATTGAATCTGAAGAAAATCTAAAGAAAAAGAAATTCAATGATCTTTCTGCACTTGAATTAAGAGAATTAAAGAGAGAAGGTTTCACTGATAAACGACTTTCTGATCTTTATAAAGTTCCTGAGAAAGATGTCAGATCGCTGAGGTTGAAACATGGCATACTGCCAAACTTCAAAGCGGTTGATACATGTGCTGCTGAATTTAAAGCCGAAACACCGTACCTTTATTCCTGCTACGATCACGGGGATGAAATGCTTCCTACAAATCGTGAAAAAGTAATCATTCTCGGTTCAGGGCCAAACAGAATTGGACAAGGAATTGAATTTGATTATTGTTGCGTTCACGGTGTCTTCGCCATCAAAGAAGAGAATATAGAAGCGATAATGATCAATTGTAACCCTGAAACGGTTTCAACTGACTACGATATCAGTGACAGGCTTTATTTCGAGCCACTTACATTTGAACATGTGATGTCGATTGTTGAGCGCGAAAAACCGAAAGGTGTTATCTTGCAATTTGGAGGTCAAACGCCTCTGAAACTTGCTCGAAGACTTCATGAAGCAGGTGTAAAAATTCTTGGAACTTCAGTTGATTCAATCGATGCAGCGGAAGACCGAAAATTATTCAATGTATTAATCGATAAAATCGGACTTAAACAACCAAACGGTGGAACAGCGGTATCATTAGAAGAAGCAATTGTACTTGCTGAAAAAATTGGTTTTCCTTTAATGATTCGACCTTCGTTTGTACTTGGTGGAAGATCAATGAGGATTCTTCACAGTATCCCAGAACTTGAACAGTACATGAATGAAAGTATTCAAGTGAGTCACGACAAACCAGTCTTGCTTGATGCATTTTTACAAGATGCTATTGAAGTTGATGTTGATGCGCTCTCTGATGGAAAAGATGCTGTAATCTGTGGAGTAATGGAGCACATTGAGCGTGCCGGAATTCATTCAGGTGATAGCTCATGCTGTCTTCCTCCTCCAACACTTTCAGATGAAGTTGTAAGCGAATTAAAACGACAAGCAAAAATACTTGCAAAAGCACTTAATGTGGTTGGACTCCTCAATGTACAATTTGCAGTTACTCAAAATAATGAAATTTTCATTATTGAGGCTAATCCTCGTGCAAGTCGGACAGTTCCTTTTGTTTCAAAAGCGACAGGAGTTCCATGGGTGAAGCGTGCTACGAAAGTAATGCTAGGAAAATCACTTGCAGAAGTTGGAGCAGTTGAAACCGAACCGAAAGATTATTTTGCAATTAAAGCCTGCGTCTTTCCATTCAGTAAATTTCATGGAGTCGACCCAATACTTGGCCCAGAAATGAAATCAACTGGTGAAGTGATGGGTCTGCATGATTCTTTTGCAGGAGGATTTGCAAAAGCTCTGATAGCATCGAATCAGAAACTTCCCATTTCAGGCAAAGTTTTTCTATCTGTGATGGATTTTGATAAGAAAGATCTTGTTTCCGTAGCTCAATCATTTATAAAACTTGGATTTGCAATCTGTGCAACGCGAGGAACTGGTAAAGTCCTTCAAGAGGCAAAGGTTGCAGTTGAGATTGTAAATAAAGTAAGAGAGGGATCGCCTCACATAGTCGATATGATTCAGAAAGGTGAAATTCAACTTGTGGTGAATACTCCGGAAGGCTCAGGGCCATTTATGGACTCAAAATCGATACGTTTAATGGCAAATGAGATGAATATTCCGACATTTACGACACTTTCTCAGGCTTCCGCTGGAGTTAGTGCGATTGAGATGTTAAAAAGAGGGGAGGTTCTCTCGGTAAAAGCACTTCAGGATTACTTTTATGAAACGTCCAATAACCCCTCGAGGGTACAACGCACTGCGGCGTGAGCTGCATAACTTAAAGAGTCAACGTCCCGAGATCGCACGTGCTATCGAGATTGCTCGTGGTCACGGAGATCTTTCGGAAAACGGTGAC
>JBIKWN010000041.1:0-21153 GCA_044356295.1 Bdellovibrionota bacterium | reverse complement strand
CCATGCTCATAGACTTTTACACTCTTACCATCAAAGACAGCTGATACCCCTATAGGTTCACCATAGTATCGAATTATACCTTTGAAAGATCTAAGGTAAGGTCCCTCAAACCAAGAGGGCGAAACAACTTCAAAACGCCTTTCTTGTCCTATAATTAATCCTTTAGATAAGTTTTCCAGATAGCTTTCAATCTCGCGTTGAGCGTTATCGATAACATACTTCTGTACTGTTCGTCCGTTTTGTGTCGATTGTAGAGTTTTATATTCACATGATATTCTTGAAGCAGACATTCTTGAAGCAGATTCTTTGTATTCACGATACGATTCAGCCACAATGGTATTAATATCAGCAGCAACGGCCTTCAATACAGTCAATGATTGTTCGTCAAAACTCAACAAACACTTTGCTTCATGCTCGATATATCCAGTTCTGTATCCATACCCATCATCTGCGATCGCACGTCGGGTATCATCAAGAAGTAGATCTTGCACACCAACGGTAATCCCTTTAATTGGCGCGAGAGCTCTGCGAATTTTATTCTGCTCATTCTCGAAGGACCATTTATTATAATAAAACCATGAGTCCGTCTTGCACGGAAGGTCACCTGATTCACGACATAAAATACCCCATATACCTTCATTAAAAATTCTAATGATTTGGTAGTCTAGTGACTTAACAAGATTCTCAGCAGTCAAATCTGGACTCAAATTGAATAGCGTATCGCCAGCACTCGGAATGTGGGCATCGCTAGAGCCGCCACCGCGTTTAATTGGTTCTTTGTTTGGTTCTTGAAGCATATCATCCCCTTTAATCTCATCTCAGTTATGATAGTTTTTTAATCAAGGTGTAGTAAAAATTTAACGACGACGATGCCCGTGGGACTCGCTATACGACCAAGAGGGTTAATTATTATAGAGATCTTGATAAATTCAGCTTAAAAAACAATATGTTATAAAGGTGAGCGTCCCCTGATTGTCCTACTTCTTAACAATCCGAAAAATCAACTCAACATCAAAAAATGGAAACGGCAAAGAGAACGTATCTTTAAACTTTTCTTTTGATTTTATCGTATGACCTTTGAGTGCTTTGAAAATTGTTGCTGATGATTCGGGATGGAGGGAATAGTGTGAAGGGATGATTTTTTTATTTATTACTACTTGTTTTGCTTTAATACTGAAGAGAAGTGGCAGAATAAGTTCTTCAGCCGCGGCCAGTGTTTCTTGTGCGATGTTATATGAAAGAAGTAAGTGTTTCGTGGAGGTGCCAGGTCCAGTTAATGCGGTTCGAAAATGAATCAGTACTTCTGGGATTGTATCTTGAGCGTATTGTAAAATTACTTTTTCATCTTTAATTTTACTTTCTGTTGCCCAAGGGTCTTGTATGTCCTTTCGGGATATCGCTCCAAATACTGAGGTAAAAAACTTTTCAAATTGTGTACCTTTAAAAACTTCTTGAGCAAGTTTTTGTCTACCATAAAAATAAATAATTGTTTCAACCGATTCGGTAAAGTCAGCCTTATAGAAAAGATTTTTATCTGATTCGGTATGATTGTTTGTAACAAGAGAAAGAGTTTTTTTGCCATCTCCTAAGCCTCGTTCAAGTGCAAGCGCAAGCGCTATCATTTTTTCAGTATTAAATGATTTCTTTTTTGTAAGTGTATCGACCGTAAGTGAAGCAAGCTGCCTAAGTGTAAGTTCCTCTTCAAATGGGGCTCGTTGCCAATCCGCATCCCAAAAAGTTGCAATCTTTTCATCTGCATTCGGTGAAGTTTGAACTGTTTTTTTCAGCCTTGAAAAAACATCAGTAAATCGTTGTTCAGCATCAATAGGATGGAGGTCAGGAAGTTTCATAGTTTACTTTTTATTGAGTGGTAGCGATAAATTGTTAGCAGTGTTTTTCAGCTCTTCTTTTAATATTTCAATTGATGCATCGGAAGATTTGAAATTATTCATAAGGCCTCTGGATGCATTGATGACAGCTCCTAACTGAGGTTTTATAAAAGCAGGCAGCACATCTTCTGCAGTACCACCTTGAGCACCATAGCCAGGAATTAATAACAAGGACTGTGGCATAAGCGTTCGAAGTTTTAATAGGTGAGCGGGATGAGTTGCTCCAACAACTGCGCCAAGACCACTTAGATTTTTTGCTTCGGCTGAGTCTCCTGAAAGATATTTACTATTATCAGCTACCCACTTTGCAACTCTATCTGAGATTGAGAGTTCGTTCACCAAAAGATCTTGCAAATCATCTGATCCAGGATTTGAAGTCTTAACAAGTATAAAAATTCCTTTATTATTTTCGACTGCACCATCAAGAAATACTTTGACAGTATCAAATCCTAAAAATGGATTTACTGTTACGGAATCAGCTTCAAAATCTGAAGTTTTAAAATAAGCATCTGCATAAGCTTTTGCAGTTGTTCCTATATCGCCACGCTTGGCATCAAGAATAGAAGGAATTTTATGTTCACGTGAAATCGCCAAAATATTTTTTAGTGCAACCAGCCCAGCAATTCCGTATTGCTCAAAAAAAGCGATATTAGGTTTTATGCACGCAATTGATCCAGAAAGTATTTCAATTGCAAATCGGTAGAACTCAGTAAGCACAGTTGTCGTAGCATCGACATTTCCTAGTTCTTTACCACCAAGTTTTTTAAAACAAAGCGGCACAGTTTCAATCACAGGATCAAAACCTGCACAGAGCGCACTATTATTTCGAAGCGCTGTCTGTGAGAGGTAATCGATAAATTTCATTTGGGCTAATCTCTTTTTCTTCAGCAGTTGTTTTTAGTTTTGTAAGATACTGAATAAAAGCAGGTAGTGAACCGGCTTCTTCAAATCGCTTCATAAGAATATCAAAATCAGTGAAGTACGTCTTTAGTTGAAGAATCTCGGCGTTATTAAGTTTTGCAAATGATTTCATCTGAGGGAATTTCTTCCTCCAAGGCATCATTATTTCATTGAACAGTTGGTCACGTTCTAAAATTTTCTGCTCCCGGGTCTTTGGTGAGACATAGAGCTCCTGCAATTTTGAGTACAGTTCATTGACAATCGCGCCTACCGAAGTTGCATCGAGGAGCCGTTGTTTGGAACTCTTTTCATAGTCACTTCCAGGTTGTATTGACTGAAAAAAAAGTGCTGCTCCAGCTAGCCCTACAAGATTTGCAGCAGTTTCATTAAAAGCTGCCTCACCTTTAAACCATACCGTTTGGTGAAATGACTCGTGCAGTACCGTTTCAACAATACTTGTAACGGGATGTCTTAGTGTTGTCGATAGAATTGGATCGTCAAACCATCCCAGAGTTGAGTATGCATCTGTTGAGCGAACCCAAGTTTCAAAAAAACCATCAGATTCTAATTCTTTGGCATAAGCTTCAGCATCTTCTTTTTTAAAAAAACCTTTGTACGGAACAGTACCAACAATAGGAAACCACCAAGATTGCAGTTCAAAGCTATCTTTTTTAACTGCCATGACTATCCAAGACAGTTGATCCCTTTGAATATCAACATAAGAAGTAAATGAACCATCAGGAGTTAATAGCAGAGAATCTTTAGCAAATACTCGAGCACGCTGAACAAAGGATAGTTTATCTTTTACTTCTTGTGGCACATCGGGATCAGTAAGTGCCTCAGAAATATCTTGCCGTTTGGAAAGAATAGAAACTTGTTCAATAGCTGCATCAAATACATAGAATGGGCTGCAGCCTTGCAAACTAGCGATGCAAATTAATGTAGCAACAAAATAACCATATCGACTTTTTAGCATTGGCGAGTACTCGCTACTAAAAAAATATAATAGCTATAGTAGTTGTGCAGATTAACGCTAGCATTCCAGCCAAAATATCATCTGCCATTACTCCAAAACTTCCAGGTAATTTCTCTGCTGTACCAACGAGTCCAGGTTTCATAACGTCAAATAAGCGAAAGAAAAAGAAACTAGCAAACCAAAGAATCCAAGAGCTTTGAGGGGTAAGCAGTAGCGCACTTATCCACATTCCAGCCCATTCATCGATGACAACTTCTTTTGGATCGAGATTTTTCTTTGCATCGATAACTTTTTGCCCAGCCCAAATTCCGAGTGCAGAAACAGAGATAATCAGTAGCACTCGAGCTGGAACAGAAATTCCAAAAAATGGGTCAAAACCTAGTAAATACCACACAATGAGAGCGGCAGCAGACCCAAACGTACCAGATGCAACTGGTGCTAACCCTGATCCAAGCCCAGTGGCAAGTACCCAAGCGATCTGATCTAAAATTTTCGCCGGGACGATATTTGTTGACGTCATGAAACCTCGTTTGCTATAAGTTACTTAAAGTAACGAGAAACCGCAGTTTTCGAAAGATAGGAATTAATGGACAACGAGGAAACGAGAGGCCAAGATTTTTTTGGCAGTAAGGGTGATGATTTTTCTGTAGATCTGTCTCTAGATAGAAGCATTATAACAGCACGAGGCACAGGCGAAGGATTAGTTATCCGAGTCGATGGTCGTGCAGGACGAGATTCAATCAAAGAAGCCTTTGAATCTTTTATTGATTCTCGCCGGCGCTTTTTGGCAGGTAATGACGTATCAATTGAGTGGACTTCTGAAGTTCCGCAAGTTGATTTTGTTGATGCCCTGATTGCTTATGCAAAATCGAGGGATGTCGATATTGCATCTTCACATCTTAAGGAGCCAACCATTCGTGAGTCTGCAAAGGATGTTTCCCAAAAAACAACCCTTGCCCAGTCAATTGAAACATTCGGCATGAATTCACAAGCTCAAACTTCAACAAGTTCGCGTGGTTTATTTGGTGGGATTGATTCGTTCTCTGTTGATGGAGAAGCAAAAACTTCAGCAGTGAAATTTGATCGATACTCATCAAAACTAGGTGATGCAGCGCTTTTTGATGAAGCTGATGCAAGAATTATTGCTTCTACCATTCGTGGCGGACAAAAGATCGAAACAGAACATTCAATTGTAGTATTTGGTGATGTTAATTCAGGTGCAGAACTTATAGCAGGTGGCGATATTATCGTTCTTGGAACACTTCGCGGCGTTGCCCATGCTGGTGCATATGATGAAACAGGTGGTGGACGTGTAATTTTTGCTTTGAATTTGCAGCCAACTCAGTTAAGAATCGGTGCCGTGATTTCGCGAGGTGCTGTTGATAAGAGCACTACTGCGCATGTCTCAGAGATTGCTCGCGTGGATGGAACATCCATAGTAGTTGAGCCGTATCAGGCAAAAGCAATGTTATCACGTCGCAAGGATGCGTAAATTAATATCAATTTTTTGAATAAAGTTTTAAGAGTAAAAGGGATAAGCGTATGAATAATAAAAACGGTGCAGCTGGTAAAAAGCTAGGTGAGATTATCGTCGTTACCTCTGGTAAAGGAGGAGTTGGTAAAACAACTACTACAGCAAGTATTGGTGCTGCGTTGGCACTCAAAGGGCATCGTACATTAGTTGTTGATGCTGATATTGGTCTTAGAAACCTTGACGTGATACTTGGACTTGAAAATAGAATTGTTTTCAATTTAGTTGATGTTGCAAAGAATGCTTGTAAGCCAAATCAGGCAACAATTAAGTCTAAAAAATCCAATAATCTTTATCTTCTTCCAGCATCTCAGACTGATGATAAAGATGTAATATCTGAAACAGAGATTAAAAATGTTCTGGATCAGTACCGCCGCGAATTTCATTATATTCTAGTCGATTCACCTGCAGGTATTGAGCAGGGCTTTAGAAACGCTTGTGCAGGAGCAGATAGTGCACTTGTTGTTTGTACACCTGAAGTAGCCTCAATACGGGATGCTGACAGAGTTGTTGGGCTTCTAGCAGCAAAAAGCATTGAGCCAAAATTGATTATAAATCGTATTGATTTCGATATGGTGAAGCGTGGGGACATGCTTTCAGTAAAAGATGTTCAAGAGATACTTGGAATTGAACTGATTGGTGTTATTGAGCGAGATGAGAGCGTAATTATAGCTGCCAACACTGGTGAGCCGGTTGTTTATAACATTAAGGCAAAAGCAGGGGCGGCATTCTCGCGAATCGCGGCTCGAATCACTGGAGAAGTGGTTCCATTTCCAGATTTTAATCCAACAGGGCTGTTTGGCAAACTTTCCCGATTGGCGTTTGGGTAATTTCAGATAACAATAACGGATAATACAAAATAGGGGTGGTAAAAAAGTGTTTAATTCATTCAAAAAACTCTTCGCAGGTCGTGAAAGTAAAAATTTGGCTAAAAGCCGTCTCCACTTCTGTCTTGTACAGGATAGAGCAGGGCTTTCAAGTGAAGAGCTTACAGCTTTTCGAAAAGAGCTTGTGTCAGTAATAGAGAAATTCTTTGTGATTGATGAGAATGGTTTCGATATCAATTATAAGCGTGAGTCTGATACGACGACGCTGCTTATCAATTCTCCGATTGTGATTAAGCGAGCTAAAAGTTCAGCTAGGGCTGCTTAGTAATTTTTTATTGTTATTGTCAGTCTTCGCTAGCTGATGACTGTTCCGATCTACTTTAGCATCTGAAAAAAATCATTGCCTTTATCATCAATCACGATAAAGGCTGGGAAGTTTTCTACTTCGATTTTACGAATAGCTTCCATTCCTAAATCTTCAAAATCTATTACTTCAACTTTTGTAATATTATTCAGCGCTAGACTTGCTGCTGGGCCTCCAATAGACCCAAGATAAAATCCGCCCCATTTTTTACATGCATCAGTAACTTGTTGTGATCGATTTCCTTTGGCAAGCATGATCATTGAACCGCCAAGACTTTGGAATTGATCAACAAAGCTATCCATCCGTCCAGCAGTTGTTGGGCCAAAACTTCCAGTCGCCATACCAGCAGGAGTTTTCGCAGGTCCTGCATAATAGACAGGATATTTTTTGAAATACTCAGGCATAGGTTGTCCTGCTTCAATCATTGATTTGATTCGTGCATGTGCAAGATCTCTTGCAACAATGACAGAACCATTAAGGCTAACCCTAGTTTTTACCGGGAATTGAGAAAGAAGTTTTCGGACTTTATCCATTCCTTCGTTAAGATTAACGACAACCGGAGGCGCCATCTCGGGGGCAACTTTTGGAAGGTACTTTGCTGGATTAAATTCAAGCTGTTCAATAAAGATTCCATCCTTATTAATTTTAGCTTTAAGGTTTCTGTCTGCTGAGCAACTAACACCAAGTCCAATCGGACAATTTGCTGCATGGCGAGCTTGGCGAATGACTCGAACGTCATGGGCAAAGTGTTTTCCTCCGAATTGTGCGCCGATTCCAAGTTTCTGAGCAATTTTTAGGATTTTTCCTTCCCACTCGATGTCTCTAAATGTTCTTCCTTTTTCATTTCCGGTTAGTGGAAGCGAGTCTAGATATTTAGCTGATGCAAGTTTTAGCACTTTCATTGTGTCATCTGCACTTGTTCCACCAATGACAACAACTAAGTGATAGGGTGGGCAAGCGGATGTGCCAATATCTGCCAATTTTTTAGTAATAAAATCTTCAAAGCTTTTTTCGTTAAGCACTGCAGGTGATGCTTGATACAGAAACATTTTACTTGCAGAGCCTCCGCCTTTAGCTATGCAAAGAAAGCGGTAATCTTCGGAAGCATCACTGTATATTTCGACTTGTGCAGGAAGATTGTTACCTGTGTTTTTCTCTTTGAATATTTCTACTGGTGCTATCTGTGAGTACCGTAGGTTTTTTTCTTGATAGGTTTCGAATACTCCTTGCGAGATATACTTTGCATCGTTTCCATCAGTAAGAATGTTTTTTCCTTTCCATCCAATTATTTGGGCAGTACCTGTATCTTGGCAGATAGGAAGGACTCCGTTTGCAGCGATTACTGCATTTTGTAAATGTGTATAGACGACAAATTTATCGTTATCTGAGCTTTCTGGATCATCTAACTCTTTTTGAAGTGATTCTAAGTGTTCACTTCTTAGAAAAAACGAAAGGTCGGCGAATGCAGTTTTGGTTAAAAGTGCTAGCCCTTCGGGGGCTACTTCTAAAAATGTTCTGCCGTCTGTTAGTTTTACTTCTTTGACAAAATCGCCAGGAAGTTTGCGGTAGACTGTTTTGTCTTCTGATAATTGGATTGATTTTTCGTATTCGAATGTTGCCATGGTGTCATTGATTCTACTGAATAGTGGAGGAAAGTGACAGTTTTTGTTGTTTGGATTTTGTAACGCGAAGGTCGCGAAGTACGCGAAGGGGGGAGTATTAGGGTTGGGAATTTATTACTCTGATTATCCCGTTTTTTAGATGTGGTGTATTAAAGTTTATTAGTAAGCCAATCGGCTTCTTTGAAAGCTTTAAATACGTCAAAAGTTGAGCTTTATGAATCGGACGAAGTTGCTCTACAGATTTTAATTCTACAATGAGGCTATCTTCAATCAGCAGGTCAATTCTATAGCCAATTTCTAACTTTTTTTCATCATATAGAACTGGAAGCTTTACTTCGGAAAATGTTTTAAGACCAATTTTCGATAATTCGTAAAATAAGCAGGCCTTATAAACTTCTTCGAATAAGCCTGGACCTAAAGCAGTATGAACATTCATAGCTGCTCTAATTACTTGATTACTCAAAGGCTCAAAATTCATTTTATTCCAATTACTCATTTTAATAAGTAATGGTCGATGAATTCCAAAAAAAAGTTGCGAGAAAAACTCAAACCGTCAGGGTCAAAGCACGAATTTCAAAAATATCCCCTTCGCGTACTTCGCGACCTTCGCGTTACAAAAAAGATCCTCATTAAGCTTTCAAAGCCTCATCAATAGCAGTAAACCGAAACCCAGTTGCCTCACTCACTTCATGATTCGTAAGCATCCCATGATGAGTGTTAAGTGCCCCACGAAGATCGGCGAATTTATTTAAAGCAGCAATACCACCGTTATTAGCTATTTTTACTATGTAAGGAAGTGTTGCAGCAGTTAGTGCTTGGGTTGATGTTCGAGGAGTCTGAGCAGGCATATTACAAACACCGTAATGAATCACACCTTCTTCAATAAACGTTGGAGCATCAAGGTTAGTAGGTTTAATCGTTTCACCGCACCCACCTTGATCAATACTGATATCAACAAAAACTGATCCTTTCTTCATGGATTTGATCATGTCACGAGTGATAAGTTTAGGAGCTGCTGCGCCAGGAATAAGTACTGCACCAATTAATAGGTCAGCAGTTTGAACTTCTCGCTCTAGTGAAGCTTTTGTTGAGTGAACTGTGCGAGCACGCCCTGATGTCTGAACCCTAATATGATCAAGCTTTGCATAATTGACATCTAATACTGAGACATCTGCTCCCATTCCAAGTGCAACTTCACAAGCACAACGTCCTGCGATTCCTGCACCGATGATGACTACTTTTGCTGGAAGTACACCAACAGTTCCACCAAGAAGAACCCCGCGACCACCATTTTGTCCAAGAAGGAAATAACTTCCGTTTAAAACAGAAAGTTTCCCCGCAACTTCACTCATCGGCTCAAGAAGAGGCAGCCGGCCATCAGGCATTTTTACTAGTTCGTAAGCGATTCCTGTTACTTGTCCGTCAAGCATCGCTTTTGTGACATCTGGCATGCTGGCAAGGTGAAGGTAATCAAAAAGGATGTGATCTTTTCTAAAAAATTGGAACTCTTCTTGGTGGGGCTCTTTAACTTTCACCACCATTTGTGATTTGGTCCAAACATCAGAAAGTGTTGGAACTATCTTACAACCTGCTTGGGTGTATTGAGCATCTTCAAAATGGGATTTCTGACCGGCATTTGTCTCTATAAGAACAGTATGGCCATGTTTTACTAGCTCTGCTGCACCATCAGGTGTCAAAGCGACTCTCTGTTCTAAAGTTTTTCTCTCTCGTGGAACACCGATTGTCATTGATGAAGTTGCCATAATTACTAATTTCCTAAAAAAGTGGTTCTAGAGCCTCGAGCGAACTCTAAATCGACTGTGATTTTTAAACAAGATTCGTTATACTACCACCCGCGATGACCGCCACATTAATCGATGGAAAACTAATATCAGCTCAAGTAAGAGAGCGAATCAAAAATGTTGTCGCTGAATTCCGTTCAAAAAAAGTAGTTCGAGCTCCTGGCCTTGCAGTTATATTAGTAGGTGATAATCCTGCCTCCAAAACATATGTTGGAAATAAAGGAAAAGCGGCACGTGAGTGTGGATTTGAAACATTTGATGCAGTGCTTCCTCAGGATGCAACTTTTGAGCAAGTTTCAAATGCAATTATATCTTTTAATAATAATGAAGCAGTTGATGGAATTCTTTTACAACTTCCACTTCCTAAAGGATTAGATAGTGATCGTTTAATTTCATTAATTGATCCTTCTAAAGATGCAGATGGACTGCACCCTGTGAATCAAGGACTCTTAATGCAAGGACGTGCAGAGCTTAAACCTTGTACACCTGCCGGTTGTATAGAACTGCTTGAACAATCCAAAGTTACTATTGCTGGACAAAATGCAGTTGTAATAGGGCGATCAATTCTTGTTGGTAAACCCGCTGCAATGTTGTTACTTGAAAAAAATGCAACGGTAACAATTGCTCATTCTAAAACAAAAGATCTTCGAAATGTTGTAAAAGGTGCAGATATAATTGTTGCTGCTGTTGGTATACCTGAATTTGTGAAAGGTGATTGGATCAAAGAGGGTGCAGTTGTGATCGATGTAGGGATTAACAGAATGCCCGATGGAAAATTAAAAGGTGATGTTGATTTTGAAGCAGCGTCCAAATTTGCTTCAAAGATTACACCAGTTCCAGGCGGTGTTGGTCCAATGACGATTGCAATGCTTCTTCAAAATACATTGAGCGCTTATTTAACAAGAATGAATTAAAGAAAAATATTGATATGAAAAAAACTCCGCTGTATGAGACGCATCAAAAACTAGGTGGAAAAATCGTAACATTTGCTGGGTGGGAGCTTCCGGTTCAGTATCAAGGTGTGATTCCAGAACATACAGCGACACGAACAAAAGCTGGGATCTTTGATGTCTCACATATGGGCGAGATTTTTGTTACTGGTAAAGAAGCTGAAAAATCATTGCAGTATCTTACCTGTAATGATGTTTCGAAATTATATGATGGAAAGGCGTTGTATTCCGCAATACTTAACGAGAAAGGCGGAGTTGTTGATGACATTATTATCTATCGATACAACCAAGAAAAATTTCTTATTTGTGTGAATGCTTCAAATGCAGATAAAGACTTTGCTTGGTTCACTTCTAAAAATACTTTTGATGCTACGTATGTAAATAAAAGTAGTGAATATGGACAGATTGCTCTGCAAGGTCCTTTAGCAACTTTAATCGTTAAAAAAATCCCAGAACTCGCTTCAGTAAATGATCTGCAGTATTTCCACTTTAAAGAAGTATCTGTTGGTGGAGCGACGGTTATTGCTGCGCGTACTGGTTACACGGGCGAAGATGGTTTTGAGTTTTTTATCCCAACTTCTGTGACTGAATCTTTTTGGAATATGCTTTTAGAAGCTGGTGCTTCTGAAGGGCTAATCCCAAATGGATTAGGGGCTCGAGATTCTTTGAGGCTCGAAGCTTGTTATCCATTACATGGACATGAACTAGGTGATGATATCAATGCACTAGAAAGTGGGCTTGGATGGGTTATTAAATTTGATAAGGGTGATTTCATCGGCAAAGCTGCTCTTCAAGCTGAAAAAACTTCAGGATTAAAGAGAGGACTCGTCGGATTTTTTGTAACTGATGCTGGCATTGTGCGTGAGAACCAAGAGATTTTTGATACTGCTGGAAACAAGATTGGTATCACAACGAGCGGTACAAAAACTCCAACGATTCAAAAATCACTTGGTATGGCTCTTGTGAATACATCTCACATCAAAGAAGGTAGTGAATTATTTATAGAAGTACGTGGTAAGAAGCTTCGTGCCGAAGTAGTGAAGAAACCTTTTTATAAAAAGCCTTCATAGGTAGTGAGTGCAAAACAAATTTAGTAGAAATGAAATTTTTATTGGAGATTAAAAAATGACAAATGTTCCTGATACTTTGAAATATACAAAAGACCATGAGTGGGTGCTTGTTGAAGGTAATGTTGCAACGGTTGGTGTAACTGAGTTTGCTCAAAACGAACTGGGCGAAATTGTATTTGTTGATGTACCTGCAGTAGGTAAGTCAGTCAGCGCAGGAGCTAGTTTTTGCGTATTGGAATCAACCAAAGCCGCTTCGGATGTGTATGCTCCGATAGCTGGGACTGTAAAGGAAGCTAACGAATCTTTAAAAGATGATCCTACAAAGGTTAACCATGATCCATACGGTGCTGGATGGCTCTGTAAGCTTGAAGGATTTAACCAAGCCGATCTTTCAAACCTTATGAGTGCTGCTGATTACAAAAAACACATCAACGCATAATTTTAATTTAGTTTCGAGTCTTTAAGTATATGGAGCAAACAGTGAAAAATAATAGCTTTATCCGTCGACATATTGGTCCTTCACCAAAAGATGTTCAGTCAATGTTAAAAACAGTTGGCTATAGTTCGATGGAGAGCTTTATCAATGCTGTTATTCCTGATGCAGTTCGCTCAAAGCAAGAATTTAAACTTCCTGTTCTTAGAGAAGCGTTAACAGAACAAGAATCACTGATTCGTATGCGAGAAATCGCCGACCAAAATAAAGTGTTTCGTTCATATATTGGACTTGGTTACTACGGAACGCTGACTCCAACAGTAATTTTGCGAAATATTCTTGAAAATCCTGGTTGGTATACACAGTATACTCCGTATCAACCTGAAGTTTCACAAGGTCGACTCGAAGCGCTGCTTAATTTTCAAACTATGATAATTGAATTAACAGGACTTCCTGTTGCCAATGCGTCACTGCTCGATGAAGGAACTGCAGCTGCTGAAGCAATGAGTGTTGCTTTTCATTCTGTAAATAAAGATTCAGTTACTAAACCTAAATTTTTAGTCTCTGCTACTGTATTTCCGCAAACGCTTGCATGTATTGAAACTCGTGCTGAGCCACTTGGTATTAAAGTAGAGACTTTTACTGGTACGACGCCAACGCTATCCGATGATGTGTTTGGTTTTTTTGCTCAGTATCCTGATGCAAAAGGTGAAGTAGTTGATTTTACCCAAGCGTGCAGCGCTGCTCGTGCGAAAGGGATACTTTCAATTCTTGCTGCTGATATTTTGTCACTAACGATGCTTAAGGCACCGGGGGATATCGGATGCGATATGGCAGTTGGATCTGCCCAGCGATTCGGAGTTCCATTTGGATTTGGTGGTCCACACGCCGCTTACTTTGCATGCCGCGATGAGTTAAAGCGCTCAATTCCTGGACGAATTATTGGTGTATCTAAAGATAGTAATGGTAATCCTGCATTACGTTTATCGCTTCAAACACGTGAACAACATATTCGCCGAGAAAAAGCGACCAGTAATATCTGTACTGCTCAAGCGTTACTTGCAGTTATGGCAGGAATGTATGCTGTGTATCATGGCCCGAAGGGATTAAAAGATATCGCTTCAACGGTTCATGCAAATGCTCAAGCTCTTGTTGATGCGTGTTCATCCCTAAAACTTTCTAATAAAAACTTTTTTGATACTGTAACATTTACAGTTACTGAGGATGATAAACGTAAAATTATCTCTCGCGCAGAAAGTGTTGGTATTAATATTAATTCTTTTGTAGCTGGTGAAGTCGGTGTTTCGCTCGATGAAACTGTTCTTGCAAATGATTTATCTGATCTCGTTTATGTTCTGACTGGCGAGAAAAAATCTGTTTCTACTGCTGCGGTCAAAAAGCCTCAACTTCCAGAAGCGATGCTTCGAACAACAGAATGTCTAACGCACCCAATTTTTAATCGCTATCACTCTGAAAGTGAATTCTTACGATATGTAAAACGACTTGAATCACGTGAGCTCTCACTTGCAACATCAATGATTCCTCTTGGTTCTTGTACGATGAAATTAAATAGTACAACCGAGATGATCCCAGTTACTTGGAAAGAGTTTGGAGGAATTCATCCTTTTGCTCCAGCTAATCAGACTCAAGGGTATGCAGTTCTTTTCAATGAATTAGAGCAAGTATTATGTGCAATGACAGGTTTTGCAGGAGTTACTTTGCAGCCGAATGCAGGTTCGCAGGGTGAATACGCTGGGCTTTTAGTTATTAGAAAATATCATCAAACAAAAAATGAAGGTCACAGAAATATTTGTCTGATTCCAAAATCTGCTCATGGAACAAATCCTGCAAGTGCAGTGATGGCAGGAATGCAAGTTGTTGTTGTTAACTGTGATGATTACGGAAACGTTGATGTTGCAGATCTAAAAGCAAAAGCTGAGCTTCACAGTAAAAATCTTGCTGCGTTAATGATTACGTATCCATCGACCCACGGAGTTTTTGAAGCCGCCGTTCGAGAGATTACTGAAACAATCCACAACCACGGCGGTCAAGTATATCTTGATGGTGCAAACTTAAACGCCCTAGTTGGATTAGTTAAGCCAGGTGAGTTCGGTGCCGATGTATGCCATATGAATCTGCACAAAACATTTTGTATTCCACATGGTGGTGGAGGACCAGGTGTTGGACCAATCGGTGTAGCGAAACATCTTGTTGAGTTTCTTCCTTCGCACCCTTTAGCAGATATTAATAAAGAGTCTGGTATTGGTGCTATCTCTGCTGCGCCTTGGGGAAGTGCGAGTATCTTGCCAATTTCTTGGAGTTACATCGCAATGATGGGCGAAGAGGGGGTTAAGACTGCAAGTGAAGTTGCAATACTTAATGCAAATTATATGGCGAAGCGTCTTCAAGACCATTACCCTGTTCTTTATAAAGGAGAAAATGGTTTGGTGGCTCATGAATGTATTCTTGATCTTCGCTCACTAAAAACTTCTTCTGCTGTAGAAGTTGATGATGTTGCAAAACGACTTATGGATTTTGGTTTTCATGCTCCTACAGTTTCGTGGCCAGTTCCTGGAACTATTATGATTGAACCAACCGAAAGTGAATCAAAACATGAAATGGATCGTTACTGTGATGCATTGATCGCTATTCGTGATGAAGCACGATCAATTGAACAAGGAAAACTTGATAAGCAAAATAATCCATTGAAACATGCACCGCATACTCAAGCATGTGTTATTGCAGATACTTGGGATCGACCGTATGGACGTGAACAAGCAGCATATCCAGCTAAGT
The DNA here is from genome assembly GCA_044356295.1 of Bdellovibrionota bacterium. Lineage (GTDB taxonomy): Bacteria > Bdellovibrionota_C > UBA2361 > UBA2361 > JBIKWN01 > JBIKWN01. Next base: position 5,993 of record JBIKWN010000041.1, on the reverse strand, counting down.
GGTTGCGTGATTATAAATTCTGGCCAGCAGTAGGCAGAGTTGATGCTGGATTCGGAGACAGAAATTTAGTCTGCGCATGCCTTCCAATGGAAGATTACGAAAAATGAAAAAAAAGGGGACGCTCACCTTTAGTAACAATTTGGAATATTTAGATATTTCAAATTTATTTTTTGGTCTAATACTATTACTAATAGTAAGCGTCACACCTAACTCGTATTGTTTTGCTCAAGACGATCTGTTTGGAAAACCTCAGCAAGAAATGCAAATGGGGCAAGCCGCACCTGAAAAGAATAAAGACGGATCAATTGGTTATGAAATTGCACCTGAAGGCATGAAGATGCCGGAAGAAGTATTAAAAACATTACCTCTTGAAGCACAACCAGAAGAGATGCAAAAAAGACAACCAGTCTATCCACCCGACACACCGAGTCCACCTCAACGAGAAGACGGACTTGATCCAGAACCGACCTGGGTTCCTATTGAAAAACATTTTAAATTTAATGAAGGCCGAGACCTCATTCCTGGTCCAACTCCGACTCCTTTAATTGATGTCAAAGCATTCGTCGAGGACTTTAAACAGAAATGGATCGAGTCCGCCAAGAATATGCCTACCGAGGAACAGCTCACCAAAGAGATCCTCGAAAACGTTGAACCACCAGCAGTTTCAAGATGCCTAGAAGATAAAAGTGAATCATTTCAGATGTCTGAAAGCTTTCCAGAAGGTTTAGAAGGTCAAAAATCGCCCTACCAAGATATGCTTTTTATCGAACCAAAGGATTTTGTAGAGGATGCAGATATTGTTTATGGGGTCACAACAATTTTAGTACCATTTGTTAAAGAAGTGCCGAATAAGGGATGGAGCTACATTACTGAAATGGGGGTACCATGCCTTCCGTTTAGGATGAGGCTTCAAGGTGCAAGGGTGTATATTGATCAAGGGCTTCCTGCTTTGAAGAATTATTCAAAGAGTGCCAAAGGTGAATTCCATCCTTATATAAAGTCTTTATACAAATTGGAGAAAAGTAAGTGATGCAGTCTTTTGACGTTATTTCTTACCCAAGAGCTTTTAGGTTTTTTATTTTTTACATTTTCATTGTATCGCTCTTTTTATCTGTTGAACTTCGTCTTGCACATGGACAGGCACAAAAACCAGATACACCTTATGTTGCTGAGCTAAAAAAACAGCTCGGCGGTGGTTCAGGTGGTCTTAGCTCATTTGATATTACTTTTATTCAAAACACTGCTAAAGCATTTCTTGCTGATCCTGATAAGCAAAAAGATTTTAAGACGTATCTTGGTTCAGGTGCTGCGGCGTTTGAAAAAAAATACGGCGCAGGAATGCTTGATTATGTTAATAGCATTAGACGTAAAGATCAGCTTGAGACACTGACTAAGAATCAAATTGAAAGAATTTCTGATCCTGTAAAAGCTACTCAGCTTGCTGATGAGACGAGTCTTGGTGGTGCTACCTCTCCAGTATTTATTGAAAATCATACTACAATGATTAATCCTAAATCGGTAATAGATCCATTGATCCCAGGGTTATATCCTATTGCACGAAACGGATTTAATACGTATCAGTGTCAAGAAAATGGCTGGCCTACTAAGTATTGGTGTAGTGGATGTGAAGCAACACTTTACGATGGTGGCCCATGTATTGCTTGGGGTATTACACCTGCAGATACTACACGGCTTTTTACCGAAAAACTTACAGTTGCGCGTGGAAATGATTCTGCACCGTATACTCTTAGTCTTCTTAGAAACCTTGCTAATAATTTACAAAGTGCAATTTCTGCAGTGCCTGTCGCAAGCTCATTAAAAGTTATGTTAAATACCGTAGATTTTCGACAGTATTGTATGAATGCAATGCTAATGAATAATGAACTGAGCGTTGCTTCAGGAATTACTACTGGTAAATCTGCAGATGTAGACGCTAATGACATTGGACAATCACTGTTAGCATGTATTACGAAACCGAATTTAAGTGCGAATGGAATGCCGAAACCAAGCGGCATTAATCTGCTTGGTCTTACTAGTAAACAAGATGGTGACTATTTTAAAGCAGCTCTTGATGGCAAAATTACAATGGCTCAAGCTGAACGACTTGAGCGTGCACTTACAACTGCTGCTATTGGAAAAATGCCCGGAGCAATTAACTATAATTTCGGGCTTACTCCAGCAGTGGCTAGTCGATTATTAGCAAAAACTTTCCAAGATAATAAAGCTACTTATCCAAATTTTAGGTTTATTGTGACTATTGGATTACAAGTTGGATTTGAAATAGTTCAAGATCCACTTATTCCTTTTAATATTCTTCCGCCTACTCGTGAGCCTTCTACTCCAACCGCTGCTGAGTTTTTAAATACAAAATCGCCTAATGCACAGTTTGCAGATAATCAATTGCAGGATTCTCGAGTGAGGCTTGCTTCTGCTGGTACATCCATGACTGATTTTGGAACGCTTCCACTTGAAAATGAAAACAATTATTTTGCTGTTCCTTCTCAAGGAGCTAATGCAAAGCAAAACTTTTCGTTTGCAAAAGATATTTTCGATGGCAATCTGAACATGTTTATTCGCGGCTTGCCTTATGATCTTGCTCTTGCAAGAAGTCCCACAATCATCGGGTTTAATAAAGTATTAGCAGCGAATTTTATCCCTTTTCTAGAGCAAAAAAAGAATCCCGACCTTTGTACGAATCCTGCACTTGCCCTTGCTTTTCAAAATTCAAATACTTTCAATAATCCAGTAAATGCAAAATTAATACGATATATTCAGCAGTTAGACCGAGCCTTAATGCTTTTGAAATTTAATGGTGGTACTTCTCGTGAAGCAGCTGCGGTTATCTCTGATATTAAAAAGACGTTTACCACTGCATCCAATTTGACATCGGGAAACATTGGGCAAGTACAAAGTAAAGCGTGCACTGCAATAACACAAACTGCTATAAACACCGAGCTAAATCTTGCAAAGTCGAATGCTGAAATGGGGGCTATCGCCAAAGCAGTTGTAAAAGATGCGCAAGATATTACTCTTTTTAAAGAGAAGACACCGCTCTTGACGAGACCACGTGCGAATTTTAAATATAGATTCCCATATTCGGCAACAATCAACCCTCGTATTTATAACCAGAAATATTCAGAATCTTCTTTTAATGACAAAGTGCAGCCTAGTAAAGCTCATTTAGAGGCATTAGCTCCGTATGCTGGTGGCATGCAGTTTAAGATTGAGGAGGATTGTAGAGCGCCTGATATTACAGATGATGCTTCTGGAGATGAAAAATTGTCAGTTGTAGGTGCAGGTCCAAATCAGCTTAATAGATGGACTGCTTTTGCATCATGCCCTGAATATGAACCAACGAACCCGAATAGTATTGAGGGATTTTTATTGAGAAATGTTGTGTTTGGAATTATTCCTTTCCCTGGGCCTCATTTAGGTGTAGAGCGGTTCAATATTAGAGAATATTAATAGATGGATAGATTGGTGTTTTCGTTTTCAAAATTCTTTCGAGAAATAGGTTTAGTCGTTTTTTTTCTTTTGTTCTATGAGCAAGCTGTTGTAGCGCAGGATGATATTTTCTTGTCCTCACCAAGTGACACAAATGAACAAGAATCGCTATTACCAACAGAGGCCCCGATTATAGGAGAACAAAAGCCAGTAAAGAGTGATCATCAAAAAACTGAAACTGATGTCACTGATGAAACTGATGAAAATAATCTGTTTAGTAAGCCTAAGAAGAAGGTAGCGGTTTTAGAACCAGAGATTGAACCAGAAAAAGATCTGTCCAAAAATAAAAAACAGATCTCACGTTCTGCTGAAGAAGATGAACGTGCAATTCCATTGAGGGGAATAGGGCTTATTGTTGAAGCAGATGGTTCGGAACAGATGAAAACTACTCTTGCTCATTATTATCGTTTGACTCGTGAGCGTGAATTAAATCCGGCTCCTGTATTTCTTGTCATTAATGGAAGGGATGATACTAAAGCAATGAAAGAAGCTTTTGCGATTGCACAGGAAGAGATTAATAGAGGTGTACCAGATAATACGGCAGAGCTTGAAGCCAAATTTAAAGATAATCCGCGACTTGCTGAAAACGCAATGAATGAATTGTTTAATCGGATCAAAACCGATAAAGCTTTGCAGCGCCGCCTTGCATCTGCATTTACGATTATTCCAACGATGCAGCCACCAGAGATTTATAAAGTTAAGAAATTACCAAGTTGGTATTTGATGACTGAGACGGGGCAGATACTTTTGGAGGGGTTAGAAGATCCTTCTGGGCTTTTGACGATGAGTGGGAAGTTTGTTGAGCCGATTGGGGTTGTTGAGGAAGCGGTTGTTACTCCTACGAAGTAGGGGGCCGTTCACCTTTACATTTGACCGATGAAGAAGATTGAAATAAATCTAATGCGCCCCTTTTTCTGAGATGCCAATTTGGCATCTCAGAGCTGAATTCTCTTCTTATTGTTTCTATCCCGTAGAGTTTAGTTAGATTTTCATCAAGCATGACACCATGCTTTCTAATCAAATAGTTAAGCCATTATCCCAAAATATAAGCCTTGACTTATAATAAGCTCAAGCTTATTATTTAAATAAGTGAAAATTAAATTTTACCTAAAATCGAGTGGGCGTAGTCCTGTCGAGGAATTCTTAAAAGAATTGCCGGAGCCGACAAGGCTAGAGGTTTTTGATGCTTTAGCTCAACTTGAAGCAGGCAAGAATCTTGAAATGCCGTTAAGTAAAAACTTATCAAGCATTCGATTTGGATTACATGAGCTAAGGTTCCGAGATAAAGCGGGACAAGTGCGTGTGATCTATTATATCAAGCGTGGTGATGCAATTTATTTACTGCATGCCTATCGTAAGAAAACGCAGGCTATATCTTCCAAGGATATGGATATGATTTTGAAAAGATTAAAGGAGATCTAAATATGGCATGGAAAGAAATGACATTAGAGGAGCTTGCTAAGTCTATCGGTGCAGATATTACGGAGGTTCGTGAAAAGCAAAAGCTCATTGATATGATTCACAAGATCAGAAAAGCTAAAAAATTATCTCAAGCTACGTTAGCAAAGAAATTAGGCGTGAGTCAGGCAAGGGTAGCTCAAATTGAATCAGGTATTGGAACGGCAAAAGTAACTTTTGATGTTCTCTTTAATATGTTGATAGCACTTGGGTATGACTACCGAGTCATTGCTAAAAAAGCGGCTTAACAACAAAGTATTAAGTAAAAACGGTATGGAGCGTGGAATTTCAAGGCGATTTCAATTGATAGCTTTCCTAGAGACATAGTAACACCTCGAATGAGGAGCTTATAAAGGTGAGCATCACCGGATTATGCAGCTAAAGGATGAACTTCATTTTTAAGTCGATCACCAAGCTTATCTTTTTCTGTTTCAAGATCGAACCATGCTTGAAGGTTAAGCCAGTATCTTTCGGATAAACTAAAATACCTAGAAAGACGAAGTGCTGTATCGGCAGTAATAGATCTTGTACCGTGAATGATTTGGTTAATTCGACGCGGCGAAACTTTGATCTCTTTGGCGAGTCTATATTGTGAAATTTTCATTGGAATTAAAAATTCTTCATTTAAAATTTCGCCTGGATGAATCGCTCGTATTTTTTTTGCCATAGTTACGTCCTCAGTTAATGATAGTCTACAATTTCAATTTTAAAAGCATGACCGTCCCGCCACTCAAAACAGATTCGCCATTGATCGTTAATCCGTATGCTATATTGTCCTAGACGACTACCTTTAAGTTTTTCAAGCCTATTTGCTGGAGGAATCCTCAAGTCATCTAACACAGCAGCACCCTCGATAAGAAGCAATTTTCTTAATGCAATTTCTTGAAACGAACCAAATTTCTTTGAACGACGTCTTTCGAAAATTCCTTGAGTTTCTCTACAGCGAAATGACTTAATCATCTCTTATGATAATAACGCATCGTGTTAATAACGGCAAACGTTATTAATGCTAAATTTAGTAACGCGAAGGT
>JBIKWN010000092.1:0-6253 GCA_044356295.1 Bdellovibrionota bacterium | reverse complement strand
AACAGGGCACGATTCGAACTGTCACATTACCCACACACCTTAAAAGTGTACCCCTAATAAAGTGATACTTTCTATATACAAGGACACGAAGTACGCGAAGTAGTACAGTCTACTTCGCGTACTTCGCGACCTTCGCGTTAACAAATTCTTAACTTAGGTTAGAAACCTTAATTAATACCGCCCAGGCAATTTAGGCTGCTTTGAATCAGCAATCGAAGCCCCATCACCACGTTGCATTGCTTGTAATTTCTGCTTAGCCGCACTGTTATTTGGATCAAGCTTAACAGCCTCTTTCAGTTCAAAAACTGCATCATCCGCTCGATTCATTGAAGAATACAGATCACTCAAACGAACATGATAGTCTGCGTTATCTGGGCAAAGACGCAGTGCTCTTCTTATGTGAAACAACTTGTCAGCTGAATCAGAAGCAGCAGTTGCTTTTGAGATCTCTTCATCTCCATTGTTACAAGTAGAAGCAGTGGTTGTTTTATTCAGTGCTGCAGGAGCTTCATCAACAGCATCATTCGTTGTTTTGACTTCTACAACTTGCTGCTCTTCTTTACCTGAGCCAGAGATACTAGAAGTAGGTGCATCAATCAGATCTTTTTCTTTTACTGAATTTGAATTCAGAGCAGATGAAACTCCACTATCTGCTGCCCTGCGAGGCTTTTCTGGGAGCATAGGAGGTGTATATCGTGAAGGCTCTGGAGCATTCATTTTTTGCGGCTCTTGGCGAAGGGTATTCGTATTGAGCTGCGCTCTACCGTATTCTTTATTCTCGACAGCTTGACGAGCAGCTGCAATTTCTGAACTCGATGCATAGCGAGCATCCCCGCCTCCGAATGAAGCAGAACGATTCATTGCATATGAATCGCGTGTTGATCCATATGAATCTTTCTCAACAGTTTTAAGATTATTAATTTCATTTCTTTGCGCTCGAAGCATCTCTTCTTGTCTTGCAAGACGTTCCTCAGTTGAAGCAGTTTTCTTTTCATTTGCTTCTATTGCATTACCGATTGCATATCCTGCACCAGTTCCAGCGGCTGCTCCGATGGCGATCCCTGCACCTGCACTCCCAACTTGACTGCCAACAATTGCTCCTAAGCCCGCACCAATTGCACCGCCAGTTGCAGCTGCATATGTTGTAGTATCACCAGGCTGCGTACAACCGGAAAACGCAGTCATCACGGCAAAGACTGATACCATAAATTGTTTATCAAGTTTTTTTGTATTTCGCATTTTTTACTCCTTAGGATCTAATCTTCTTAATTGCTCATCATAAACTGATTGGCGTTTGATATCAGTGAGCTCTCGTTGTTGACGCTCGATGACTTCTTGTTGTCTTTTAATAAGCTCTTCTTGTTTACGTCTTTCATTTTCAAATGAATTCTCTTGTACTCTTCCAACATCAGAAGGATTGGTGAAGCAGCCAAGCAGTGAGACAAGGCTGGTGAGTAGTAAAAATAAAAATAGTCGTTTAGTCATAATTTATACACTCTTCGTTTGTTCAGGAATCACCGAGGAAACACCACCTCGTCTATAGTCAACGAGGATAAAGGAAGAAGTCACTTTACACCACGAGTAATTTTTTAAAATATTTTTACAATACTTACGATTACTTGCTTGGCTTTGAGGGCATAATTAACAACAGAAAAACAGCGATACAAATTGCGCTGTCTGCCAAATTAAACGCTGGATAGTGATAACGACCATAATAAAAATCAAGATAATCAACTACTTTGCCTAACATTACCCGATCAATAAGGTTGCCCACCGCTCCACCAATAATCATTGCAAGAGCAAGAACACCAAGTTTTCGCTCACCAATTTCTGTATTAGAAAAAAAGTAAACGGCTAGTAACGCAATGATTGAAGTCAATCCTAGGACGAGATAACGACTTGTATCATGATCAATCCCAGCAAAGACACCAAATGCAACGCCTGGATTATAAGCAAGGACGAGGTTAAAAAAGTTAGGAATTACTGGCAGGTATTCACCCTCTGCAAAACGATTTACTATCAGAAGTTTGATCCATTGATCTGCTACTGCAATTGATAGGGCAATAATAAAAAAAACTAGCTTTGTTTTTCGATTCCAAGATTTCATAGGATATCGACTAATAATACTGAACCATCTTTTGTGCCAGCTACAATTTGATGGTTATTAATAAAAGTTAGTGTCCGTGCATATAATAATGGAAAGCTCTTGATAAGAATCAATTCGGCTTGTTGTTTACGATCAGTCTTTGCACGTAACTCTTCATCCGTGAAATGGTGAATACTATAAACACGAAGCAATCCATCTCTTCCAGCAGTGGCTACTTTCTGACTATCAGGAGAAAAAGAAACCGAAAAGATATCAGACTGATGAGCTTTTATCGTAGCAATCTGCAGAAGACCGCGAACTTTCCAAAGCTCAATATCACCGTAACTCGTACCTACAAGAAGTTCTTTACCAGAATTATCAAGAGCCATTTTTTCTATACGCTCGTCTTTGACTTCTCGCTTTGAGTTAGTGCGTACTGATGCTGTTGAGAAAAAAGTAGATGAAATAGTACTTTCTATCCCCTCTCCTTTTAAGCGGTCTCCTGTATAAAGCTGCCAACCTTGTACAGCTCCTGCCCAATCGGAAGAGAAGAAAAGATTGCCGTCTGGGTGAGGTATAACAGAAGAGATAACCTTTCCAGCACCAACATATCTTTCAACAATTTTTTCTGTTTCTTTTTTAGTTTTTGCATTTTTTGTTAAAGCAAACCTCCACCGATAGATCCTTGCGTCTTTGCCTCCAAGTAACAGACTTTGTCCGTCGTTGGTAAAATTCATAGATTCAATACGAGATGGTAATTCATATTGGTACTGATAATTAAAGTTTATTGGTGCTACCGAGACAGTTGAACCTTTAATCCAAGCAATTAAGCCGTGCATCGGATCAAATGTGGCACTGTCAATTCCATTTTCAATTTTTAAGGCGAGGTATGGTGTTTTTGAGCTGACACTCCAAAGAAGAACATTTCCATCTTTGCCAATAGTGACAAATTGATACAGCGAATCATCGGGCAATTTTGTGATAGAAAGAACTTCAGAGTCGTGTTTACCAGATGGATATGCTTTGACTTCTAGCGTGGTGTAGTCGAAAGGTTTTAAAGGCTCAATGACTGGTGATGCTATGAAGTTTTTATTTACTGTTGTTAGAAATTCACACCCTGATAAAACAGACAACAACAAAAAGAGTAAGATTATAGATCTGTTAGATTTCACTGTTTGATAGATTACAGATCTATTTCTTAATCGACAAATTAATGAAAAATGCACAAAAATTGCAATCATTAACCACTCATAAATCCACCCCCATTCCTTGACCCTGACCTTGAGCGTAGGCGTGAGCGAAAAAAACCAATTTCCCCAAAAGAAAACAGTCAAATATATAACCATTTGATTTTATTGGGTTTTTTGATTATTACTAATTCCTGATTAAATTGTTCTTGATAAGAATAAAATCAATAATTTTATTCAGTAATTTCAATATATTAGCAGTATTTCTGAATCAGAAAAAAACCTTAAAAAAGAAATTGCCGAAAATATGTAACAGATTTGCCCCATCCCCCGATAACAAAGACAGGAAAAGAAACTCTTGGAGTAGTTATTATGGGTACAGCAACAGCAACCAAACGATCAGAAAATTTTGAAGCACAATTAGATACAGCTGAACAGAAAGCTGCAGCTTCTCTTTTAAAGTCAGCGTTTGGAGTCACTGATCAACAGTTAAACGATCTTATCAATAGTGATTACCCAGGTAAGACTATGGAACAAATCCATAAGAATGTTGTGGATAAACTTGCTTCGAGTGGTGTATCAAATGAAGATGCAAAACGAACGGCTAACCAATTTGTAAGAGGTCTGCATGGAGGTGATCCTCGATGTGCTGTTGATTTAAAACTTGCATTATCAAGTGTGCCTGATTCAGTTTATCAAGGTGCAGGGACTTCAAAACAATCTCTCTCACTATCCAATGCTGAAAAAAATTCAGTAGAAGAATCAAATTCAAGAACGCAGTGGTACTATGAAACAGTAGCAGTAGCACCAGAGACCGCATCAAATCGTCAGGAAATTCTAAGAACTGAAAAAATTCAGAAAGACGTAGATAAATATATCGACTCCCTCTACCGTAGATCAATTGACAAAGGCTATGAAGATTTTAAGAAGGCTTACCAAGCTCTAGAAGGCAAAGCTAATGCCACAGAAGGCGAGATCTTAAAATCATTCGCTGCTGACCAAGCAGTTAAATTGTTTGACCAACTTGACACCGAAGGTCGAGTTCCAGGTTTCAGCAAATTATCAAAAGAAGAGAAAGTTCGTATTATCACTGAAGAGCTCAGTCAACGTCTCGATCATCACCGACATGCAAAACTTCGTCGTGAACTCAATAAGCCGATGAGCAAAGATTTAGCTGACGTTATATCCGGTGCTTTGAACAATGCCTTGGCTGTACGTGACGAGACAAAGACGATAAAAATTGAGCAGCTTAATAGTTATGCGGCAAGTACTGTTTCTGGTATTCTCACTAACCTTCCTACGCATATAAAAGATAGTGAGAAGGTTGTTGCTTCTCTTGTTGCAGCTCATCCAATTATAAACGAAACAGCAGCTGCAGAAAAAGCAACTGATGATGCTTTGACAGCTAAAAATCTTGCTCAAACTGCGCTTGATAATAAAAAAATCAGTCCAGAATACACTGAAAAAACAAAACAGCTTGAAGACGCAAGAGCGAATCGCAAACTAGCAATAGAGACAATCAATACTGAACTAACGAAGTTTTTTGCCTCTGATCTAGGTAAAGTTCTTCCCCCAGAATACCGTGATAGAATTAAAACAATAATGGAAGAAGCCGCTTCGGGAAGCGCAAAGGAAGACGAGATAACTATACCTTCTCTTCCTAAAGAATTTTTTAATGCATCAACGCTCACCAGAGAGGAACAAAGCAAGCGAATAAATGCCGATAAGGCAATTACTGAGCTTCTATCTTCGAATGGTGTAGTTGGGAAAGAACTTGAGAAGGCGATCAAAGCCGGTGATGTGGCTAACCTAAGTTTTGCTGCTCGCAATGAAATGATCAAACCATTACAAGAAGCATTAAATAATGCAAGTACTGCATTTAATGCTGCTAACGAAGCAGAACTTACACTGAAAAATTCAGCGGACTACCAAAAAGCAATCGAAGACATACATGCTCAACTAGGTGCAGCTGGTGTTCGTCTGGGCGTCGATAAGAATGGAAAAATCGTGGTAGGCTCAACAGGCTATACACTCTCACCTGAATTACAAGCGGAAGCAGCTAAAACTCGCCTCGCCCTTATACAGTATCTTGATGCTGGTACAGGCAAAGACATTTTCCTTCCTGAGCTTGAACAAGCAATTAAAGAGAGAAGACCGATAGATTATCAAAAACTTGAACAAGAGATGAAGGATGCAAAAATACCCCAAGGCTCTCCAAGAGGTAAAGCAAATCGCGATGCAGCTAATATGTTAATGTTAGTTGTTTCAAATCAGATTGAACAATCTTACGCAGAGTTTGATGCTGAAAGAAATGCAGGCAATGTCAAAGATGGTCAAGATGTAAAAAATGACGGTAACTACTCACAAGGTCGTGACTATGGTGCAGGTGTATGGCAAGCAACGAGAGAGATGATGATGACCGGAACAATCGGTGACGATAAAAGATCTCTCAACCGTGAAAGTTATAACACAGCACATGGAACAAACCTTAGCCAACGTGCAGTTTCATCAGTATACGGAACAATTGATGAAGGACGAACGGTTGGTCTCAATAACTTGGATATCGGATCTCCTGAGGGTCAAAACCAATACATGAAAGAACTTTCTGGTTGGTCGCTTTTGTCTAGTCGTCAAGTAGCACTTGCGAATGGCAAAGTAGATTCCCTCATCGTAGAAGGGACTGCGGATCCAAGAGTACTAGGTCGAAGTCGAACATTCGCACAAGATTTAGGTAATACTTTCAACTCGAGAAACGCACTGATCGGACTTGGCGTGAGCGTACTCTTTAGAGTGGCTACATCAGGAAATCGGGTAACTGCTGGTGGTAATTCTGGTGGTGGTTCTGGTAGCGGCGGCACTGGTGGTGGCGGAACAGGATCTAACTAACCAACTAAGTAAAATGATTTAAACAAAGGTAATCGTATGGTAGCTATACAAAATAAAACAATTGATAGAAATAATATCAACACACCTAGCGCAC
>JBIKWN010000075.1:0-11235 GCA_044356295.1 Bdellovibrionota bacterium | reverse complement strand
CGCGACCTTCGCGTTAAAGAAATAAAAACATAAAATTGGTTTTTGAGGGATAACTTATTCCTCAACCTGTTTCAAAGTAGAATAAACAAACTGCACATCATCATCTTCTTCAAGTACAGAGATTAATTTATCAAGGTCTGCTCTTTGTTCATTCGTCACTTCAACAGTAGTCGTTGAAAATCTTTGTAGAGCAGCATTCTTAACAGCAATATTTTTTGCTTCAAGAGCTTTTTGAAGCGTTCCGAAATCTGTAAAGGTGCTGTACAACAAATATCCATCTTCTGTTTCGAACATATCTTCTAAACCATGGTCTATCATCTCAAGTTCGAACTCTTCTAGATCACCTGATGGTTTTTCGATTGTAAAAACTCCACGACGAGTAAACATAAAATCAACTGCGCCTGACTGAGCAAGTGATCCGCCATTTTTACTAAAGGATGAGCGAATATTTGCAACAGTTCGAGTAGGGTTATCAGTAGTTGTTTCAATAAAGATCGCAACACCGTGCGGACCATACCCTTCATAGGTTAACTCTTGCAGGTCGCTTGCATCTTTTGAAGATGCCCGGTTGATTGAAGACTGAATATTGTCTTTCGGCATATTAAGCGAGCGTGCAGTCTTAATAGCATTTCGCAGGCGAGGGTTGTTGTCAGGATCGTTGCCCCCAAGCTTCACTGCGATTGCTATCTCTTTTCCTAATTTCGAGAAAGCCTTCGAGTTTTTCGCCCATCTGGCAAACATTGCGGCTTTTCGTACTTCAAACATTCTTCCCATAGTGGGGGTAAGAATAATGGGGATTGAGTCAGGTTTCAATCACCCCCAGAATTGATACAGTATGAATATGAAACTAATCACTGATATTGCAAAAACCCTTGATATCCCACTTTCTGGTAAGCCTACGACCCGTGGGAAGGCTTGGTATACAGATGGTAGCGAAGTATTCGTCTCAGATTCGCCTATTGATAACAAAGAGTTGGGAAAAGTCTTTGTTACAACCGATGCTAACTATGAAAAAGTAATTTCTGATGCTCAAAATGTTTTTGAGTGCTGGAGAAGTTATCCAGCTCCAAAACGAGGTGAAGTAGTAAGACAAATCGGTGAAGAGCTTCGTAAGTACAAAAAAGAACTAGGTGAGCTTGTCTCTCTTGAGTGTGGGAAAATTTATCAAGAAGGATTAGGCGAAATTCAAGAAGCAATTGATATTGCAGATTTTGCAGTAGGACTTTCCCGGCAACTGTATGGACTAACAATGCATTCAGAGCGTGCTTCCCACCGAATGTATGAACAGTGGCATCCGTTAGGTTTAGTAGGGATTATTACTGCATTTAATTTTCCAGCAGCAGTATGGGCATGGAATGCAATGATTGCAGCAGTATGTGGAGATGTTTGTATTTGGAAGCCATCTGAAAAAACTCCACTTGTTGCTTTAGCAATGACTGCAATTGCAGAACGCGTGGCAGAGCGACATGGATTCCCAGGACTATTCGGATTAATTTTTGATAATGATGCACGGTTTGGAAAAAAAATCGCAGCAGATAAACGGATTGCATTAGTAAGCGCAACTGGATCGACAAGAATGGGAAGAGCTGTTGGTGCAGTTGTTGCTGAACGTTTGGGCAAAAGCCTTCTTGAGCTTGGAGGAAATAATGCAATAATTTTAACAGAGGATGCAGATCTTAATTTAGTAATTCCAGGAGTCGTGTTTGGTGCGGTTGGAACTGCAGGACAAAGATGCACTACAACAAGGCGGCTTATCGTGCACAGCAGTGTGGAAGCCGAAGTAACAAAAAGATTAATAGCTGCGTATAAACAGGTAAAAATAGGTGATCCATTAGCAGACGGCACATTGATGGGGCCACTGATTTCAAAACAAGCAGTAGAAGCTTTTAATCACGCTGTTTCAGCAGCTAAAACACAGGGCGGTGAAGTCCTTTGTGGTGGAAGTCTTGTTTCAGGAATGCCATCTAATCTTTATGTTGAACCAACAATTATAAAGGCGAATAAAGATATGAAGATTGTATCAGAAGAAACCTTTGCTCCAATTCTTTATATAATTCCGTATGATTCAATCGAAGATGCAATAAAAATAAATAACAGCGTCGACCATGGTCTTTCCTCAAGTATATTTACAAATAACATAAGGGCGTCAGAGCAGTTTCTGTCAGCAAGAGGAAGTGATTGTGGAATTGCAAATGTAAACATTGGAACCTCTGGTGCAGAAATCGGAGGAGCCTTTGGAGGCGAAAAAGACACAGGTGGCGGACGTGAATCTGGTTCTGATTCTTGGAAAGCTTATATGCGGCGCCAAACAACAACTATTAATTACGGTGCGGATCTGCCACTAGCACAGGGGATTAAATTTGGTAGTTAAAACAAAAAATGAATGATTTTTAGATAAGTAAATAGAATCACTCAATAAAAACAAAGAAATTAACAAACTTTGATATTATTTTCCTTCGCGTACTTCGCGACCTTCGCGTTACAAAAAAATCTACACTGTAATTTTAATCTAGTTTGAGATGACTATATATTTATAGATTAGCCCTAATCTGAAAAATTGAATCTCTCTGGACTTTCCCCATCGGGTATCGATATGATCCCAGCCGATGAGAAATATAACTTACCTATCCCTATTTTTTGCAATTTTTATGCTTTCAGCTTGTCAGCGAATGCACACTGAAACATCTGGTGGCCCTCAGCCAAAAACACAGGTGAAATACGACGATAAATACGTAAACACCGACGCAAACCTCCCAGGCGATAGGAGATAATCATGACTCAAGTAGTAACTGATAAAGCATTTTGTTCCGCAGTTGAACGAGCGCACGAGCAAGTAGTGTTCTTTCAATATCCAGAAGTTGGATTAAAAGCGATTGTCTGTATCCACAGTACTGTCCTTGGCCCTGCGCTTGGTGGTTGTCGTATGCGTGTGTATGACAATGATGCAGCTGCACTTGAAGATGCTCTTCGATTATCCGAAGGGATGACCTACAAAAATTCAGTGGCTGGACTCAATATCGGTGGCGGTAAGTCTGTAATCGTTGCAGATCCTGCAATGAAAGTTGGGAGAGAAAAACTCTTTCAAAAATTTGGTGAATGCTTAAGTAACCTAAACGGTCGATATATCACTGCTGAAGACATGGGAACTTCTGTCTCTGATGTTATGGAGATGAGAAAATTTACTACGTGTGCTGCAGGATTTGATCCAGCACAAGGTGGAGGTGGAGATCCATCGCCATGGACTGCACTTGGAACATTTAGAGGTATCGAAGCTGCGTGTGAGTATAGATACGGCAGTAAAGATCTAGCTGGTCGAACAATTGCACTTCAAGGAGTAGGGCATGTTGGTATGTACTTACTTGCTCACCTTGCAAAAGCAAAAGCAAAAGTTTTTGTTTGTGATACAAATAAAGCTGCACTTGAAACTGCAGAGAAAGAATACGGTGCAACCGTCGTTGGGCTTGATGAAATTTATTCAGTAAAAGCTCAAATCTTTTCTCCAAACGCAATTGGACAAACAGTTAATCACAAGACGATTACTTCGTTATCTTGCGATATTATTGCAGGAGCTGCGAATAATCAGTTAAGCGATCCTTCAATGTATGAAGAGTTATCAAAACGTCAAATGCTTTATTGTCCTGATTTTGTGATCAACAGTGGTGGCGTAATTTCTGTAGCCGGTGAGTTAGAAAAAGGTGGCTGGAATAAATCTTGGGTTGAAAATAAAGTTGAAAAAATTGGTGACACCGTTCTTTCATGCTTAAAAACAGCCGAAAAAGAAGGAGTTGCAACTGAAGTTATCGCAGTACGTATGGCGAAAGAGCGTATTGAGAAAGTTAGAGCAGCTAAGAACGGGTGATTACCCCAGCAGATGTTCCATTTGAATTAGCTTCCCCGTTCCAACCTGCAGGGGATCAGGTGCAAGCTATTCCTGAGCTTATCAATAATCTCGTACAAGGAATTCGTTTCCAAACATTGCAAGGTATTACTGGCTCTGGAAAAACATTTACAATTGCAAATGTTATTCAGAGCGTTCAGCGTCCAACGCTTATCATTGCTCCGAACAAAACATTAGCAGCTCAGTTATATGCTGAATTTAAAGAATTTTTCCCGGGCAATCGCGTTCGGTATTTTGTCAGTTATTACGATTACTATCAGCCTGAAGCTTATGTTCCTTCGACTGATACTTTTATTGAAAAAGATTCCGCAATTAATGAAGAAATAGACAAGATGCGTCATGCGGCTACGAAGGCGCTTTTGGAAGGTCGTGACTCTATTATTGTAGCAAGTGTCAGTTGTATTTATGGACTCGGAGCACCTGATGAATATTTCAAAATGATGCTCTATGTTGAAAAGGGGGATATTACTCCTCGTGAAGAGTTAGTTCGAAAACTTGTAACGATGCAATATGGAAGAGGGGATGTTGAGTTTAAGCGCGGCACTTTCCGAGTGCGTGGTGAAACGATAGATATTTTCCCTTCAGATCAAGATTCACGAGCAATACGACTTTTATTTTTTGGTGATGAGATTGAAGAGATATCAGAGATCGATCCAATAACAGGAGCAATTGTAGCAAAGCATATGAGGGTTGCTGTCTATCCAGTAAGCCACTACGTCACTGGTACTGATGCTGTAGTGAAAGCCCGAAAACTTATTTTTGCAGAGTTAAAGGAGCGTCTTGGTGAATTGCAACGTGCTGGCAAATTATTAGAAGCACAACGACTTGAACAGCGAACTTTGTACGATCTGGAACTGATGGAAGAGATCGGTTTTTGTTCTGGTATTGAAAATTATTCAAGACATATGGCAGGACGTGCTGAAGGATTACCACCTGCTACATTAATTGATTACTTCCCTAAGGATTTCCTTTTAGTGATCGATGAAAGTCATATTACTGTTCCACAAATCTCTGGAATGTACCGAGGAGATCGTTCTCGAAAAATGACTCTTGTTGATTTCGGTTTCCGCTTGCCAAGTGCTCTTGATAACCGACCATTGAACCGTGAAGAATTTTGGCAACGAACAGGGCAATGTATTTTTGTTTCTGCAACTCCTGGTGAAGAAGAGCTGCAAAGAAGTGAAGGTATAGTTATTGAACAAATTAATCGTCCAACAGGGCTACTTGATCCTGAAGTCATTATTCGACCTGCAACTAATCAAGTTGATGATTTATTAATTGAAGTTAAAAAAGTTATTGAGACGAAACAGCGTGTGCTGGTAACAACACTTACCAAACGCATGAGTGAAGATCTTTCAAAGTATATGCAAGAGATCGGGATTAAAGCGAAATACTTGCACTCAGATATTGATACTATTGAACGTGTTGAAATTCTTCGTGGACTTCGTCGAGGTGATTTTGATGTTTTGATAGGAATTAATTTACTGCGTGAAGGTTTAGATCTTGTTGAAGTTGCTTTAGTTGCAATATTAGATGCTGATAAAGAAGGGTTTCTGCGTTCGCATCGTTCTCTGATTCAGACAATGGGAAGAGCTGCAAGAAACCTTGAAGGAAGAGCGATCCTTTATGCAGATAAAATTACAAACTCAATGCAGCTTGCAATTGGTGAAGTAGAGCGTCGCCGCAAGATTCAAGCTGAATATAATAGGCTTCACAATATTATTCCGTACTCAGCGAAACGATCCATGGAATCAAGTTTAGTTGAACGCCCTGATCAAGACTTTATCGGTAAAGAGCTTCCACCAGAGGAGCTACTTGCAGGACTTCCAAAAGATCCTAAAGATCAAAAACGATATCTTGAGCAGTTGAAAAAAGAGATGTTCCTTGCTGCTGCTGCGCGCGAATTTGAGAAAGCTGCTGGGCTTCGGGATAAAATTCATGCAATTCAGGCTGTGTTGTTAACGTAACGTGTAATAAAACGGTGGCGCTACCAAAACGGATAGCGCTACCATATTGTAAAACCTAGTATTTTCAGCCATACGAGGAGAAAAAATAATATTTGAATCATGTACCATTTTAATGGTACATTCATAATATAATGGATATCCGCATTGTCCTCTACCAAGGAACTGCTTTCACAATCGAATGGTATTATGACGATAAAGGTCATAGCCCTGCACGCGAGTTCTTTTTAGATCTGACCGACGATAGAAAGGCTGACATGTTAGCCTTAGCCAAGAGATTAGGAGAAACGGGGCAAATTCGTGATATTACAAAGTTCAGAAATGAGGGGGACAAGATTTTTGCTTTTAAACCTCAGCCTGAAAGATTTCTTTGTTTTTTCTTTACTGGACGTAAGGTAATTATCACCAACGCTTTTCATAAGAAAAGCGACAAGCTTCCACAAGGTGAGAAGGATAGAGCTTTAAGGACTAAGAAAGACTTTGAAGAACGATTGAAAAAAGGAACATACTATGAAGGGCTCAAAAAAATGCAAAAGTGATTACGAAGAGTTCGTATCTACTCCAAAGAGAAAAAAGCTTGTTGATAAAAAATATCAAGAGCTTTGCTTGTCTGAAGTTGTTCTTGCTTTAATGGAGTCAGAAGCTATCTCTGTTAGGGCACTTGCAAAAGAGATCGGTGTGTCTCCAACTCTTATCCAAGATATTCGAACACAAAAGCATTCTAACATAACACTACACACACTTTTCGGTCTCACATCTGCGCTTGGAGCTAAGATTAAGTTGGAAATTGGTGATAGGATAATCACCCTTAAGGAATAGCTTAACGGCTTTGTCCAATCTCTCTCGCTTTCTTCTGGGTTTTTCCTTTCTCGGTCGTTTTGGCAGAAGAGAGGTTGGAAATCAAAGAAAACGGGTACGGGTTGGAAAATTTAAAATACCAACTAACTCCAAGTTACTGCGATTTTAGTTCGAGTGCGATGGCGAGCAGTTTTGTCCCACTAGACTTTTTGTGGGTTGTCTCTATTGGTTATTTTAATTAACTTAGGAAAGATTGCTAATTTTAATTCGTTTTCTTCCCCAAATTTATTCCCAATCCCACGACACGTTAAAAGCTTTATATTCATAATATGCAAGTAAAATCACTACAAGCTTTTTCGTTTTTCGTTTCTCTGCTTTTAATAAGTTTCAATATACAAAACGTCAATGCTGATTCACGCAAAGACATAGTGGGAAACTATCGTCGTCCAAAAATTGGTCTTGTTCTTTCTGGTGGCGGAGCACTTGGTTTTGCACATATTGGAGTTCTTCGAATTTTAGAAAAGGAAAAGATTCCCGTAGACATGATTGCTGGAACAAGCATGGGGGCAATTGTTGGAGCTGCATATGCAGCGGGACGAACTCCAGATGAACTCGAGTCAATATTAGGAGAATTAGATTGGGCTGCCCTTTTTAACGAAAGTATTCCGCGAGATTTAATACCATATAGATTAAAGCCAGGAGTTAATCGTGAAGTATTGGGTACTGCAAGGATTGGACTATCGGAAAATGCCAGTACTGTTCCTTTGAGTATAATAGAAGGACAAAAAGTACTTCCAGTTCTACAAAAGCTTTATAATAAATACCGACTTCCAACAGACTTTGATAAATTACCTATACCTTTTAGAGCAATTGCCGCAGATATAGAAACTGGCAAGCCGGTAGAAATTTCTTCAGGAGACCTAGCATTCGCTGCTCGAGCAAGTATGGCGGTTCCAGGTGTTTTTTCACCGATGGAGATGGAAGGAAAAATGTTAGTGGACGGTGGTATTGCCAATAATTTACCAATATCAGTTGTAAAAGAAATGGGTGCTGATATTGTAATTGCAGTAGATCTTCCGGCTGATTTTAAGAAAGCAAAAGATCTAACGTCGCTATTGTCAATTTCTGGGCAGATACTATCTCTTTTATTAGAGCAAAATTCCACGATACAAAGAGGATTTTTGTCTCCAAAAGATATTCTCATTCAAGTTGATTTAAATGGATTTTCCGCGTCTGATTTTATGTCAGGCAAGGAAATTATGGAGAGAGGTCTAAAAGCTGCTCAAAATAACATCGAAAAATTAAAAAAACATTCAATTTCACCATCTATATATGACGAACTCATACATAAACGAACACCCATAATAGAAGACAAGGTTGGAATTGTATCTTCTGTAAAGTTTGATAACCATTCCAATTTTAGCCAAGAATACTTGGAAAATATAGTTAAAACAAAATCCGGAGATTTATTTGATCGTTCAGTTATTGAAAATGATATAGCAAGTTTACATCACTTAGGAGCTTTTTCTCGAGCAAGTTATACGACCCAAAGGAAAGATGATGGAACACAAGAAGTTACATATTCAGTATCAGAAAAATCTTGGTTTCCAGAATATGTTCGTTTTGGAATGAATCTAGAAGATGATTTTTCTGGGGACAGTTTTTATACTCTTGCTGGAAATTACCATATTAACCATTTGAATGATGCTGATGCCTCCCTGGATATAACCGCACAAATCGGTCGATCAAATGGAATTGAAACATATCTTAGGCAGCCATTTTGGAACGGGAGTTCGCTTTTTGTGATGCCAGAACTTACTATAATGAGACGAAATCTAAATTTATCTGACAATCAAAATGAAACAATTGCCAGATATTTAAGGGGACGAGAAGAAATTGGAGTTAGACTTGGTGTGGATCCAACAACTTCTTCCGAAGCTTCGATCGGTTATTTGATCGGATCTGGGCAAGTAGAAAGAAAAATCGGAAGCCCATTATTACCTGAAGCTGATTTTGATATAGGTGAAATGGTTTCACGTGTTGGGTATGACTCTCTTGATGATGCTGATTTTGCAACAAAAGGGTTTTTAGCGAAAATCGAAAATAGAATCGCACGAGATGGTCTAGGATCGAATAAAAATTTCGAGTATTTACACGGTCAGACTAGGCTTCCGTTTAACGATGGTCGTAATCATTTTCAAATTACATCTGAACATTTTTATTCTCCTGGGAGTTTACCGATTGAAAGGGCGTATTCTCTTGGTGGTTTCCTAGATGTTAGCGGATTAAGATCAAGTTCTCTTCTTGCAACTGACTACAATTTGTTGCGTGTTATTCCTTATCGTAAAATTTTAGAGTCAGGTTCTGGACCACTCGGTATGGGAGTGTATCTAGGTGGATCTGTAGAGCTCGGTAGATATCAAATGGATAATAGTCAACTTGATGACCCTGGGCTACTGTGGTCAGGATCGACGTTTATAGGATTTGATACACCTTTGCTTCCTGCTTATATAGGTATCGGATTTACCGAGGGTGGAGAACAATCAGTTTATTTTAATATTGGAAGAGCTCCGACTTCGCCGAGGTATTAGGGTGGATTTCGAGATGAAATAATTGGTACAAGGTAACACGGATTACTTAATACTTTCGTTAGCTTAACTCACAATAAAAGTTACCCAGTACCAAAATCGTCGATCTTCACAGTCAGTATGTAAAACTCCGCACGTCGAACCTATCTAAAAAATAAATTCAAACGCGCGGAAAAATAATACTACCTACGATTCACAAAGCTTAAGAACGATAGGCTTTCTGGGCGTGTATCGAACAGAGCGAGACAGCGTATCTTGGGTAAGGAATGAGAGCTCAATAGGGCCACCTACCAGCTCTACCCCCTTATAAAAGCTATCTTGGCGAAGTAATTTCTTGACCTGACGTTCAAGACCACGAATTGTAAAGGAAAGTGGCACACGCCCCTCATTATTCGTTTTCTTTCCCACACCAAGGGTAATAGTACGAGTTCCTTTCGCATCTTTCCCTTGATAAAGAACAGTCATCGTCACATATACATTCTTTATCGGTCTCATCTTTAAAAGGTTTCTATACTCTGATGTCACATCTAAGTAATCATCTTTCGCAAGACAACCCTTATTGGCGATTGCTTCCTTTGTACGTTCACCAACTGTGCTTTTGAGCTCTGCAGCATATGGTGGTCGACCCATCGCAAACACAACCTGCGTTGATACAAAGAGCGTACATAGAATCAAGAATGCTTTGATATATTTTGTTTTCATAATTACGTCCGTTATGTTTTGATAGATAAATGTTATTGCTCTTCAAGAATACCTAAAGAGAATGGCGCACCGGCTCCAACAGCATCACGCGCAAGAACCGTAAGTATTTTACCTGACGCAAGTGAAACAGCTCCTGAATCAATCGCCACAGTCTTTGTTCCTGCAACAGTAACTCTTAACTGATAGTCGCCCTGTGGTATCTCAAGATAGCCTGAAGTTGTACCAAACGGAACTGCTTTTAAAACGGGCGTGCTATTGCTTAAATTTGCACCAGGCGCAGTTACATAGATATCAACTGCTGGTGCAGATGGTGCTCCATGCGACACTCGAACAAACAGATTACCATCCATTGGAGTATCTTTCGTTGTCTCAAGAACAAATGGTTGAATTTTGCTTACAAGGTTTGAAGCAAGTACGGTATACTTTGTATCTTTCGCCAAATTGAGGTCTGCATTGATAACTGCAGTATCAGTCCCAGCAACAAGGACTTGAATTTGGGTTTTGCCCTCATTGACCGAGAGAAAATCTGATGCAGTAAGGTAGGTAACATCTTCTAACACATTACCGCCATTGACTCGGACATCGACAGCAGGTGCATCAGGACTATTATGAACTACTCGCAAAAGCGCTTCGTTACTATCTGATCCTCCGCAAGCGGCAAGACCAAGAGCACAAAAAGCTGTTAATAAAAGATGTTTCATGGAAGCTCCTTAAATAATGTTAAAGTTTGACAGTAAATTAATCGACCCAGGAGCACATGTCAACAAAATAGTGCTAGATTTTTACACTTATTTTTGATACATTACTTATATGTCGTTTGGTTCTGGTACGGCACTCCAACGAGCTGCCCAATCTCTTTTATCCCCTTTACTGCGCTTTATGCTGCGCCATGGGCTCAAACTGCCTGAAATCATTGAGATACTAAAACAAGCATTAGTCCATGAATCGCAAAAGCTTCTTGCAGAGGCTGATGCTGAAGTGAATGCAAGCAAAGTTTCAATTATGACCGGAGTCCACCGCGCAGAAGCCACACGGCTTTTACAAGGTGATTCAAAGCTTCATGATAAGAGTGCAGTACTGACGCGGATAATAGGACAGTGGCAACTTTCAAAAAAATTTAAAAATAAACACAATAAACCTCGACCGCTTAAGTTTGAAGGAATTGATTGTGAGTTCACTGCACTCGTCGAAAGCGTTTCAAAAGAGATAAGTCCCTACACTGTTTTTTTTGAACTTGAACGAATGCAAGCCATAAAACGAGTTGGTGATACCGTCAAGTTACAGG
>JBIKWN010000081.1:0-10011 GCA_044356295.1 Bdellovibrionota bacterium | reverse complement strand
GCCATGACTGCCGTCAGCGAAGATATCCATTCACTCCTTGAAGCGACTGAGCGAAACGTGTGGGGCAATGAACCGATACCGCAATTACAGCTTAGGACCTACTTTGACAATGTATCGCTTGATGCATTGGAAGAGGTTACAGCGTGGCTCCTTAAGAAAGGTGAAGCCATGCACAAAGAAGTGCGAGACTTTGTTGGGTCAAAGGATCTTGATATTACGCATCAACCTGATAAAAGCGGTCAAGGATATGTATCATTTGGAACATTTGCAGTGGTAAGAAAACCACAGCCTACTACTGCTATTGTTCCGCGAAAACGAGGGAGGAAAAAAACACCATGAGTAAAATAATTTCCGTTCACAATCTATTGCTATATATGATTCTTATACTCGCAGGATGTGGTGGCGGCACCATCGGATCTTCAGGAGGCGATACTGGTAGCAATCGATCTATTCAAGGATATGCTCGTAACCGCATGCAAGCTCCTATCAAAGATGGAGCCATCGTGATGTCTAATGATATTGGTCAAGCACGTATCTCAACGACAAACGCAGATGGCACCTTTGAAATGCTTGCGCCGGAGGGCAACAATTTTTCAATTGAATTCCAGCCTGATCAGACACAACCACAGACAATTTCGCTTCGCTATAATGCAAAGCTTTCGAACGACTCAGTCATTAAATTAACGATACAAGAACAGAAACAAGCACTTTATAAAACCACCTTTGTTGAGTCTCGTGTTTTTCTAACGAACTGTAGCTCATATATTATTGAGGATAGGCAGATTATTCGTACCGATGATGCCGCGTCGCAAGGATGTATTGCTACAATTCAATATGCAACACAGCAGAGCGAGTCAAAACAGTTTGGGCTCTATGCTACCTGCCAAGGCAAAGAGCTTCTCGTGCGACAAAGCTCTGTTAGTAGTGGCAAAGCAGTTCTATCACTTGCAGCAGTAGATGGTTGCACCTTAAGCAAAATTGAAGAGTTCAGCAGTAATGATCCTGCAAAGATCGCATTTCTTATCATTGATAGATAGGAAGACGTAGGTACAGGGACGGACTTTCATAGAACAAATAACGCTCTCTGCTGCGCACACGATCTATAATCAAGTATACTTGCTACTTAACGCTTGGTCGCCACTCCCAAGCATAGTTGTTAATTGCAGGAGTACGATTAAGGGCTGGGAGGTTAAGAGGCTTTCCACCGTCGTAGGATAAAGATTTATATCTGAATGAAAGACCTGTCGATGTCGTAATGCGCAACGTACGTGATTGGCGCAGCGTATTCTTATCAGGTTTGTTCGTGGTCAGAAGCAGATGCACAGCACAAGGTGAAGAAGTCCCAGCGGCATCAGTGCAGATACCATTTTCAAAAGTCACATCAAGTTTTTTTGTACCTATGCGTTTTTTAGAGTTATGAGTATCTCGGATAACGACTAGACCTGTATCATCATTTCTGCGGACACGTACAGCGCCACGAAGTGTTGTAAGCTGTAGTGCTTGCCGCTGCGAAGGGACATCTTTGATGGAAGGGAAGAACTTTGCATAGTAACCTGTAATGTCCCCTGCACGAAGAGTAAGTAATTTAGTGCTGCGAACCGTGCTACGTGGCGAAAAATAGATTCCGTATTCAATGAAATCTTGTTTAGTGAATGTATATGGATCTGCAAAAACTGCCGTACCAGAGAGTAGTGATACAGAGAGGATAAGACAAAGATTCTTAAGATATCTCATAAAAAGGAAGTCCTTTGGAGAGGTTAAATACTGCTATACTTTTACACTAAATATGAGCTTCCTCACTAGAAAAAAGCAAGAAAAAAACTGGTACAATGTAACTATTTTGACAACATCCAAAGCTGGAAGGAAAAAAAGTAGGGCAAGATATAATTTGTATAAGGTAACTCGGATTACTTAATACTGTCAGTAGTTTAACTCACGATGAAAGTTACCCTGTACTAAAATCGTCTTCTCACTAATTTTAAAATTGAAGTTAATGTCGGAAGGACGATATTGATAGTACGCAAGCTTTGCAATGGCGGTACTACGAATAATTCTTAGAAATTTGAAAACTAAGTGTAATGATATTATACGGTTACCACATTAAAGATTTTGCTTGGGGATTTAACGCTTGAAGCCTAGAATCATATCTAGTTACAACAATCTACATACCGGAGTGAACCTATGAAGTATTTTAGCTTATTGGCAGTTTTCGTGCTCACTTTAGTTGTAACCTCTTTTTCCTACTCTGAAGTTGTCGTTAACGGTGAGACTTTTATTAAGAGTTGGTGTGATGATGGTGAGGGTACGCCCAAAGACAAATCATGCTGCAATGCCTTGGAGCAAGGGATCAATAAGTGGTGTGCATCTAACAAAGGGAAGGACGCGTGTACTCAATGTCTAGCTCAGTGTAAAGCTTCTGCTGCTTGTAAAACTGGCATTCCTAAAGGTGACTTAGAGCTATACTGTCAGGGACTTTGCATGTGGAAATGGTGTGGTGATGGGGGTTCTCCTGGATATGTTTGCCCTAAGGTAAAACCAGTAGAAGCTGCTATCCCTCAGCCTTATTAATATTAAAGATAGATTTAAGTCTGAGAAAAAATAATTGGTCAAAAGTTTTAATCACAATGACAGTTGCCATGTACCAAAATCGCTATCGTAAATTGCGAGCAGTAGGATGAAAATGTGACCGCTATTTGAGTAGGAACCACCCTGCAGGTAATATCCTACGTATAGTTACGATGCATACTGCTGACATCCATTTACAGACGAAAGAAAAGACTTCATTCCCGAATCAAAACAGGAATCGATCTGCCGTACGGCAAATTTTTTCTTATGCACGCTCGTACGAGTTTGAAAAAGCACTGAAGCAACTTTCAATACTGTATCCTGATTTTGATAGACGCACGCAGGTAGAGCTGCTTTCATCTCTTATCAATGATGAAATCCGCATTACAAGAGATAAGCAGCTGTCCAATGCACGGATGGTCTTGCACGAATTCAGCACACCTGTCGATCCGAAGACGGCTAAAAAATTGTTACGTTTTGATAGACAAAGTTTTCGCGAATGTAGTGCGATTTATAAGCAGTTTGGTGCACTGCGCTTCGAACAGATTATCAAGATCCTGGAGGATAACCCACCAGTAAATCCTTCTCAGTTCCTGAGAGTACTTTTGTCTGAGGCGTCAGTGATACTGCGCGTTGATGATGCGTTAACGATGACAGTTCAATGGTACGGCGCTCATCCTGAGGCACTCAAAAACTTTGTAAGAAATGCACGATGCCGCTCGGTGGATATGCTTGCTAATAAAAATGATAAGATACTGGATGAGTGCTCAGAGTATGTTGCGTCTCTTATGAGCTTTCCGCCATCGGATGACAGAGCAAAATTTTGTACCTTTGCTCAATTCATTAAAATACAGGACCGCTCGCAGGACTGCGCAATCTTGCAGATCCCAGAGCAAGGAATGCGATTCACGCTCGTGGCGCAAGATGGAAGAATTCAGCAGAAACAAACAATCGGCGTCTATGCGCAGCTTCGAAAAGATACCGCGAGTTTTTATTCACGGGCTTCTTCTGATTTATGCTCGTCGGATGATCTGCAGGGATGGCATAGTAAAAATTTTCTCCAACTTGTACTGTTTGAAGAGCAATCCAATAAGCCGATTGGTAATATACAGCTTCATCTGTTCCATCGCCTTGGTCGCAGAGGTGTCATATGTCGTATCAATCCGAATCAACATTTCTTATCGCGAGTTGATATACATGAATGTATTGATGAACTAGTTGCACTTCTCCATAAACTTTGTCGAATGAATTCATTAGTTGGTTTTTTACCGATGCAAGAGCCTTCAACAACATACCGAACGAATCGAGTGCAAGTTGAGAAATCCTTGGAACGATATGAAGGCTTGCAAGAACCAACTGCAGTGACACTGTATTATAAGGGTGATGCGATACCTATGAGGGCTCTTAGTGTTTACAGATTACGCAGGAAGCCAAAATAACAGTAACAGTGACGCTACCCGTTTAGAAAAAAAACTGTTTATTTTTGATGGGTTACATAATCTCGGATACATACTCTGATTTTCAGCGCTATTCTCTGAGTAGCGTTAGGAAAAAGAAATAATAGGTACAAGGTAACTTGGATTACTTAATACTTTCAGTAGTTTAAATCACAATGAAAGTTACCCTGTGCCAGAATTTTTTTAAAAAAATAACTTTGCTTTTCTAGTGAAAAAGGATAATAATTGGTGTAATAATATCGCAGCATATTTTAAAAGGGATCTCTTCATATGAAATTACTAAATAAACTCTTCCTTTCGCTATCTGTTTTCGTCATGACCGATAGCGCGGTTTTTGCAGCTCCATACACTTTCACAGCTCAAGATTTCATTGATTACGGAATCTTTTTTTCGCCACGTGGCGCGGATTTTAGTAAGAAATTACTCACTATTCGAGCAGGAGACATTAATGGTTACTACTCAAAATTTTTCCCTTCCATCAAAGATGTTCCCTCTCAGCGGCAATCACTGGAGCTGAAAACACCGCGTGGCGCAGTGCGTGTTCGCAGAAATGATAACGTAGGACTTGTCGTCATAAGAGACACTCATAACTCCAAAAAACGACAAGGGACAAAAAGACTTGATGTGACCTTTGAACGAGGTATCTGTACTGATGTCGATGGTAACTCTTCAGGTTGCTCTGTGCATCTTCGACTCACAACGAATAAACCAGATTTCGATACTGTGCGTCAATCTCGCACCTTAAGGATTACCACCTCAACTGGACTGTCATTCAGATATAAATCTTTATTCACTGATGGAGGCAAGCCACTTAACCTACCTGCCCTAAACCGCACCCCTTCAATTGTTAATTTTGCAACGGAGTGGCGCCCAAGCATTAATCAATAATAGGTACAAGGTAACTCGGATTATTTAATACTTTCAGTAAGTTAAATCACAATGAAAGTTACCCTGAACCAAAATCGTTATCTCCTGAGCCTGCCCTTGAGTAGCCTCAATAATCTTTTAGAATAGTCTATAATGCATAGCAGTATCGACGCAGAGCGCCCCTATAGTTCACTTATATCAAGAATTCCAGATTCGATTGATTTAGACTTGGCTCTGACTCGACTATCTAATCAAGAAAAAATCGCTACATTAGATCACATCAAACGCGAATTTGAAGAACGAAGAGGGACGTGCCCCAATCAATTAATAGCTACATCATTAATGGAGCACTATAGTTCTTCGGAAAATAATTCGCAGAGTGCAGATTCATATAGAATTTTACATCCAACAAGATCGCTCTCCTTATTCCGTGAAAATAAGGAATTTGCCCAGTGGCTTTACAGGTCCAATGTTCCATTCAATGCAACAAGATCCAATGACATTACTTTATTGCATAAATCTGATGCTGTATCTGAACATTTTATTTTTCAACTATGCCTTTTATGTGATGCGTTTGAAGGAACTTTTGAAGAAAGGCACGCTAAGATTTCAAACTATTTTTCAGGTAGGAGTATAGTTGAGTTTGGATGCGGACAAATACCATACGATCTGATGCTTCTAGGAAGTTTAGGTGGATTCATTCTTGGAATTGATAATGATAGGTCAGATGATTCTGAATCTGCACTTTCCCATTTACTAAAAGGAATTATTCAGACACAAGATTTTACCGCTGAAATAGAAGATGATTTTCATGGAAAAGAAGATTTTGTTTATTCTGTTAATGTTCTTTGCGAAGCGGTGTTAAACCCGCAACAAGCACAGAAAACAGTGGCAAATTGTTTTAACCTTCTAAAGGCCGGTGGAAAAACATTTCATTTTGTTTCGGTTGAACCTGTAACGTATTACGATTTGGCTATTAAAACTTTTTATTCATTAGAATCTAAGTTGGAAGCTGAGCTTAGCAAAGCAGATCCTAAAAATGCTGAAGAAAAACAAAAAATTATTCAAAAATACGAAGATAATAAAGAGCGTTGTATATTTGCTCTTATTCACTATGAAGATGAAGATTTAGCTCCATCTTGTTTGGCAAATTATACTGTTTTATTGCCGGAAGATTTTAGTAACGTTGGATTTATAGATGTTAAAGAATACTTTCACGATGGTGGTTATAGTATCGTGGCTACTAAACCCGACTAATTTCTTACGAGAAATAATTGGTACAAGGTAACTTGGATTACTTAATGATTTCAGTAGTTTAAATCACAA
The DNA here is from genome assembly GCA_044356295.1 of Bdellovibrionota bacterium. Taxonomy (GTDB): domain Bacteria; phylum Bdellovibrionota_C; class UBA2361; order UBA2361; family JBIKWN01; genus JBIKWN01. The sequence goes on along the minus strand of JBIKWN010000081.1, from coordinate 3,796 downwards.
TGAAAGTTACCCTGAGCCAAATAGTGGTATTAGGGACGATAACCTTGAAAAGGTGAGCGTCACCTAAATAATCATAATATTTTATGCTACTATGCCTAAAATATTATGCTATATTGAAATTATGAAGATTAAAATCGACAAAGTAAAACTTGAACAATGCATGGCTTCTTCTGGGGTTAATAGTTTTTCTGCATTAGCAATTGCATCTGGTCTGCACAGAAATACGATCTATCCATATGTACGTGGTGAACTCTCTCCATTCACTGAAGCATATCTTTCCATATGCAAGGCATTAGATACTGCGCCGATGTCACTTTTATCTGAAGAGACAAGTGATGATCTGAAAGAGATTATTGAAACATTAAAAAAGGTAACTAATAGAAGTACAAGAAACAATTGTAAGATAGGAGCTTTTTTGTACGGCAGCAGAGTTACAGGCAAAGCAAGAAAATATTCAGATTATGATATTGGATTGACTGGTGGTGAGGTACCACTTTTTTGGCAAGATTTCTTAGATATAAAAGAGCAATGTGATAGTTCATTTGATAATTTGCCGGTAAAGATCAGTATCTTAAATTTTGATGAAGCACCTTCATCTTTCTTTGATGATTTTGATTCACCTGTGAAGTATCTCTGTGGTGATTATGCAAGTTTTTCGTTTTTTAAAGGAAGTCTTTATGGAAGAGCTAAAAAGAAAAAAGCTGCATGAATCATTACATGATCTGAAAAGATGTATTGATGCATATCAACCATCATCTTTATCCGAGCGTTCCATTTATTTTATGGCTCTTACTAAAGCATTTGAGGTTGCTCTTGAGTATAGCTGGAAAGAGTTAAAGCGAATCGTTGAAGATAAAGGACTTGAGGCATACGCCCCAAAAGATGTCGTCAGAGAAGCTGCAACGATTGAAATCCTCAACGACCCAAAGCTTTGGATAGATTGTATCAATGCAAGAAATTTATCAGTCCGTGATTATTTTTCTTTATCTGAAGAAGCTATTGTTGCATTGGCAACAAAATTTCTTGGCTCTGCTAAAGAAGTATTCAAGAAGGGTTCCCACAAATAACAATGAAGCGAAAATAAACAATTGGTACAAAGTAACACGAATTACTTATTACTTTGACTAGTTTAAATCACAATGAAAGTTACCCTGTACCAGAAATTTCTAAGAGCAGTGAGCCTTCAATTAAAAAACCACTCTCCAAGTAGTAGTCAACATCCAATCTTGGTTCATCCAACCAGAATCAACTTCTTGAGTAATCGGAAATCCAGCTTCAATTCCTACTGAATGACCTAAACCAGCAGCATAGAAAGAGTATAATCCTCCAATTCCTGCTTCAATTAAATTTCCACCTTGAGATCTTGGATCTGCCATTTTTGACTTAATCAATATGTCATCATCCATTCCTGTTACATCATCCCAAAATTTTGCTGTTACACGAGAAGTTAGTCTAAATCTTGGAGCTAATTCATAACCTGCCCAAGTAGTGACGTTATATCTATCTCCTAAAGCATAGTCATTATTATTCCTTCCTAATCTATTCACCATAGAGCCTTGAAGGCCCCATCCAAATTTCCCAAAAGTTTCTTGATACGTTAAAGACGGTAATAAATCAAAAGTTCCAGATCCAACTTGCATCATGTAAGGATGGTTTGAATTAACACCATGATAAATATCAGTATCATCAATATCTGCAGTTGGAAAACTCATTCCAAAACCTGCGTGCAGCAAAGAATTATCTCCTCTGTATAAAGAATGTAATCCTGTTAGTGAAACATCGCCTATTCCATTATTTTCAGTAGAAAATCCTTCTTCTCCAGGCATTCTATGATTCATTCTTTGTTGTACTAATGGAACCATTGCCATTATGTTGAAGTTATCTGATACCCCATACATTCCCTCTAGCATATGCATTTGGTGTTGCATTGTGTGTTGGTGAGAAGTGGAAGCAGAAGGGGTGTCATCATGATGCTCATCACCATGTCTTAAAGATTTTTCGTGATGATGTCCGGAGTCCTCTTCGCCTCCATGTCCGCTATCATGATCATGATCATGAGGCGAGGTGAGGGATGTACCTGCAGGTTTACCTTGGCTCATAGCTCCATACATATAGCTATAACCAAACATTGATTCGCCTTTTTTATGAAGGTGAGCTCCCATAACAGAGGCAGGAGCAAAAGCTTTTATATGTCCCGTACAGCAAGGATCGTCATCTGCAAAAACATTATTTGTAAGAGTACAGATTGCTACTGTAAGACATAAAATTTTTAAAGAGCTATTTATATCGGAAATTTTTAAGTTATTATTTTTCATAGTCACGAATTATAGCTAAATATAATTTTAGTAAAAATGCGACAATATGCCGCACTTTTATTGCGATTAAAGATTTATTTTGGTGTTTTGTAACTGTTGTGTTTTACTTTATGAAATTACAATAAAATCAGACTGCTCAGAGTGAATAAGCAAAAAATAGCAATTATCGGACGAGGCATATCTGGATTGAGTTGCGGTATCGGACTACTCGAAAAAGGCTATGACGTCCTTATCTATTCTAAAGATGCACTTGCTCAAACGACATCTATGAGTGCTGGTGCTTTCTGGTGGCCTTATAATACTAAACCATTCGATAAAGTGAAGGCATGGTCTGCTACATCGTTCCATGCATATAAACATTTTCAGACAGATCCATTCAGTGGCGTATCGTTTCAAACCTGTCTTCGATTTTGTGAGGAAGAAGATGAAACGCTAAGCGTTTTAGAAATGGTTGAAGCATGGAACGCTATAGATGGAATCGATTACGGAATACCTTTCGAGAAAGCATATAGCATTGTACTACCTGTTATTGATGTACCTACTTTTATGCCATACATCGAAGATAAGTATCGTGCTCTAGGCGGTCAAATTTTTGTTCAATTAATACAGACCATAGAAGAACTATTTGAGCATTACGATACAGTGATCAATTGTTGTGGATTAGGGGCCTATCATCTTGTGCATGATACCTCCGTTTACCCTATTCGTGGACAAGTTTTGAGTGTCGCAAAAGAAGATACATTTTCACCAGATGTTCGTATTATTCTGTCGAAAGATAATTTCACGATGATACTGCCCAGAGCCCATGATTATTTATTAGGTGGCACTGCCGATATTGGCGATTGGTCGCTCGTGGTGAATCCTCAGCAATCGCATGAATTTAAAAAACGCTGCGAACTGGTCATGCCTGAATTAAAAAACAGTCGCGTGCTTTCGGAATCTGTTGGCTTACGTCCTGGACGTGACGAGATTCGATTAGAAGTAGAGCATCATAGAAATGGCAAATCGGTCATCCACAATTACGGTCACGGAGGTGGTGGTTATACGGTTGCATGGGGATGCGCCCAAGAAGTAATTTCATTGGTAGAAGCGCTGAAGGCCGATAGCTAGGCTGACTGTAGCTAGTTGAGGCTTGTAGGTTTTTTCTTTTCTGCATTAATCTCTTGGAAGGTAATTAGAGTTTCTTAGTTTTGGAATTATTTCATTTAGAAAACTGTTAACTTATCTGAATTTTTGCCGAATTTACCATCTCTGATGGGAAGTCGAGATACAAAAGAGAGTAAAATGCGGGGGAGCGCCTTTAAAGGGCAGTCTTTAGCAAAATTAGAGAATAGTTCCTTTCCTCGTGCTTCGCGAACAATGTCGCTGCGAACAAGAAGCCCATCAAACAAAGAGGGGCATATTAAGCCATTGAACCCCTTTGAAGGTGATGGAAGTTTAGAAACCTTAAAAAAAATTCGCCTCGGCAAGGTTTCTCTTGA
>JBIKWN010000040.1:0-21839 GCA_044356295.1 Bdellovibrionota bacterium | reverse complement strand
ACCATGAGCGTAGGCGTGAGCGTGACCGAAGTGCAGCATTGGGTCACGCTCACGCCTACGCTCACGGTCACGGAATAGACCCATTAAGATACAGAAAAATCTATATTTATGTCATAATCCCACCGTCACGAATGCATGGGTAGAAGGATTTCCAAAAGAGGTTTTTTCGCCATGTGCACTAGTGCGGGAGGCGAGCATTATGCTCGCAGATAGTAGATACACGTAACTGACCTACAAAATCAGACAAACGTTGCTTCCTCGAGCTCAAAAGCTTGATTCGAAGCACCACGACCATTCAACACTCACGCTTCTTGGTATGATGATGTGGCTTTTAGGACAAGCCCAACATTATGCACCGTTTATCCAGAAAATGTGCTTTCTCCTCGGAGCAAGCCTTATCTTGATAGCGGTCTTACGAGCAGCGTTAGTGCTGAGGCTTCTTTCGATAACTGAATTTGCTGGTTCGCTTACTGCGTTCCTGCCAGATTCCCAAAACGTTTTGAAGCTTTTTATTGTCTTGCTGGTTGTTCTAACCATGGGAATAAAATGTATTCCAGAGATCCGAAAGGATTCTCAGGCGATATTTACATTCCTTGTCTGCGCCTTAAACGCAGTAGGGTTTGCATTCCTATTGGTTCCAGCATATTTGGCTGCAAGTGGCTTTAGTATTCTAATCCTGGTTGGTCGTATTCGAACGAATCAAGATAAAGAAGCTAAGTTATTTGCAGTGCTCGAAGCGGTATTTATATTGCTTGCACTTTGCGAGCTTGCAGTACTGCTTTCATGAGTATTTTCCCTCGTTTGCGACACGTTCAAAAACGAGGGGATTTTTTTAATCTCATTCATTCGTGTCATTTTTTAAGAGCTTATAGAGTGTATCTATCACTTTTTGCTCCCAAAATTTTCTGTCTATATAATCGTCCTGTGGATATTGATTTCGAACAGATAGAACGTATTTGTACTGCGTTAGAAGGTTTATCAGATAAAAAATCTGATACTCAACTTCCACTTGAACTTTCTAAATCAAAAGAATTCAGCTCAGAATATAGAAAAATTGGATTAGAAGTTTTTTTTGGAAGAAAAAAAGTTTCAAAGTATTTTCCAGATCTTCGAAAAGGTTTTTTTACTCAGCAAGGTCTTGAGCAACGTTCTCATCCAGAGGTCTCGTTATATCACAGTAATTTTTTTACACCTGAAGATAGTATTCTTGAAGTAGGATCAGGACTTGGATTTGATACTATTCACTTAGCGAGACATGGAAAATCTGTTACCTCTCTTGAGGTCGACCCAATTCATGCCGCATTTGCCAGAAAGAATCTGACACTTTGTAGTTGTGAAAATGCTCAAGTTCTCGAAGTTTCTTATGAAGATTATATTGAAGGTAATTCTTTTGAAAAATTCACGGCATTATGGGCGGACCCTATGCGTCGAAGTCATGATGGAGTGCGCACCAAGTTACAAGAAGAGTTTTCCCCACCGTTGTCTTTATTAACGAATAATACAGTTAAGAAATCTGTTATAAAAATTAATCCTACAAATAAAAATAGTTTCCCAAATTGGAACTCTCAGTGGGTTGGTTATCAAAAGGAATGTAAGGAAAAGTTGTTGATTCGATCTCTTGATACTCCTGACCACAGTTTAATTCCAACGGTACATGTTATAGAAAGTAATACAGATGCGTTTTGTTCACGTTCTCTTGATCAAGAAGTAATTTTTATTGAAACTTTACCAGAGCCCCCCTTTGTCCTTTTAGAGCCACATGCAGCGCTTCTTGCAGCAGATGTATCAGAGCAGTTTTTTGCGCAACATAAAGCTCTAAATTTACCGAAACCAGGGAAGTTGGCAATTACCACTCTGGATGCTTTTCATTTGAATGAGCCATCTTATAAAGGGCTCGTCGAAGCTTTTATTATTGATAGTGTTAAACCTTTTAGGCTCACTGACCTCAAACAAATCTTAAACGAACGAAACTGGGATAATCGTACAGAGCTTAAAAAAGCAAATTTTCAAGAAGAGCCAGAATCTTTCAGAGGGCAACTTGGGCTTACAGCGCGAGGCGTTACAGAAGACACTCCTCCAGGAGTAGTATTTTTTACACGTCTGTACGAGAAAAAAATCATGTTTTTAGGAAAGAGGATAGTGGCATGATTTTTTCTGAAGAAGCATTAGATCAATTACGACAAGGACTTTCCAGTCTATACCCTGAATATCAAGAAAAAGATTCCAATAATCTTTTGAATTATTGGAACATGGTCGAAGAAACTAATGCATCTCTTAACCTTACAAGGGTTACAGGTGATGCTGCTGTTACACATCATTTACTTGATGCAGCGTCACTTATTCCTTTGATACCACATGGTAGTGCTCTTTCAATCGTCGATATTGGCACTGGTCTTGGTGTTCCTGGAATCGTATTAGCCATACTGCTTCCTCATCACCAGTTTACACTTCTTGATGCACTCGATAAGCGCATTAAATTTTTACAGTCAGTTATAGAAAAACTTGAACTAAAAAATGTTACAGCAATTCATGCCCGTGCAGAGGAAATTACACATAAAACTGAAATCAGAGATCAATTTGATATTGTAATTTCAAGGGCAGTAACCGCACTGCCTGCATTAGTTGAGATATCAATTCCTTTCCTTAAAAAAGATGGCGTCATGCTTGCTATGAAAGGCCCAAAAGTTAATGAGGAAAAGTCAGATGCTGCTCAGATTGCCACGATACTCGGGGCTTCGGGAATTTCAATCAAACCTGTGAAAGTTCCTTTTTTAGAAGAAGAGCGATTCATTGCAGTAGTTCAGAAATTAGCAGATACCCCTCAAAAATTTCCTAGGCGTGCGAATAAGTTAGGATTGATAAAATAGAATTCTAATTTTTTTTAGAATCTGAAATTATTTTTTTGATTTTCTTTAATCTTTTTCTCGCGCCAAGGATAGAACCAGCACCTAAAACGAAACCTACTGCTGCTTCGCTATGTTCTGGAATGAAAGAAGCAGTTTTCTGGGATATTGTATGTTCGTCTTCAGAGCGTTCTGATGGAATACCAAGTTCTTGTCGAGTTTCTTCTTCATACCTTCGTGCAGCTCTTTCACTTCTGTTGTTATAATACATAAGATTATAAGCAAATGATCCTTGCTCACCTTGTGATGAAAGAAAATTACTTAATTCAAAAGATGAGTTAATCATTTGTTGACGAGGTGTTAATTCAGGAGCTCTATATGATCGATGAAAACCAACTTGATGATCATAATACTGCATTGCAATAATTCTATTCCTCCGCATCTCCTCTGATGTTGGTTCAATAAATGTACTACCAGTATTATTGACTATTGTTGCCAAATTTTTAGCCACTTTACTTGAAATAGTTCCAATCCCGGCTAATGGAGCTCCATGAGTAACGATAAGGTCAATCATATCTTCCCCTGCATGAAATCGCTCATGTCGAAGTATAAGGATTTTTTGTGCGTCGGTTTGAGAAAAGAATCCTGGGAATAGCAATAATGAATTTGAATGAAAATCAAATCGAGCCAGTCGTGTTGTATGACTTTCTTCATTAGAAAAATCTTGAAATTTTAAGCGACCTGATTGATACATAGTACTCAACCAAGAGTCTAGGTCAGGAGAGAAATTCGATAGCGAATTTCTAAATGGTGTCATTCCTGACCAGATTGACTGATCTGAGAGTGATACTAACTTTGAATTGTGAAAATGATCAAAAATGAATTCTGTAGAGTTTTTTGTAAGTTTAGCCGCTTTTGCTTTTGAAATTGGAATAGTTCTGGGAGCTGTATCACCAAGTCCAACTGTATTTTTAATCGTCTGAAGAGCTAATGCACCGAACCAACATCCCATCCAAACTGCAGGGGTGACTGCCAACCCAAAACCAGTTGTTTCTAAAATTCTTTGTCGCAGAGGGCTTCTTGTTTTTGAAGGTTTCTGCTTAGTTGTAAGCCACATGTTACGTATATATTCCTATAAAATAGGATTTTAAGATAATACGCTTAAGAAATGTATAAGAAACCTATATAAAATTTATCTATCAAAGAATTCAGCAGGTCCAAGAACCGGATTTTCTTGAAAAATCAGTCCTTTTTCAATTTCTGTAGGTTTAGCTATACGTTTCTCGTTTTCAATAGCTTCTTTTCGTTTCTCTGCTTTTGCTTCATTGATGACATCATCAACAGTCATTGAATGCACGGTTTCTTTGCTATCCGGTTTAGTTTCAGTCTCTTTACGCCACTTTTGCTCAATCGATGCAAAGTTTTTGAGCATGTCTGGAGTTTTTGAAAGATCTGTTTTGGGTTGTTTGCTAAATCGAATTTTTAGAGTGATACGTCTATTTGAAGCATCTTCAGGAAGTTCTTTATTTTTGAGCTCAGAATCTGCTTTTCCAATGACACTTTCAATACGTCCAGTTTCTAATCCCTGCGATTCGAGTAATTTTCTTGCAGCATTTGCGCGGTCAGCTGATAGCTCCCAGTTCGTATAAAAGCCAGTACGACTTCGGTAAGGTTTTGCATCGGTATGTCCAATGATATCAATCTTATTCGGTACAGTATTTAAAATTCCAGCAAGCTTTGTAAAAGCTTTTGAAGCATCTGGCAAAATTGTTGCACTCCCAGAAGTAAACATAGAAGACTGGGCGGTATCCATGATTTCAATATTAAGTCCATCGGCATCAATTTTAACGTCGACTGCTCCTAATAGTTCTTTAAGTTCAGGTGATGAAACAATTTCTTGTTTAATCTGATCAGCAAGCTCTTTCATTTTCTCTTCTTGTGATTTTTGCTGTTCAGCTTCTTGTGAAAGCTGCTTCAAGAATTCTTCTGCTTCACCGTCTCCTTTCTTTTTCAATTCTTCAAGTAAACGTTTGAGCTCTGCAATCTTCATGTCGATTTTTTCTGCGAGATCCTCTCCTGCTAACATCTCTTTTCGCTTCGGTGCTTCTTGAATGGTACCATCTATTTCCATTGTTCCCTTATATTGGGCAGGTGGTACGCCATCATTGAGGATTCCGTTTGCACCGATCATAAGTGGTGTTCCTGAACCTTCACTGAAAATACCAGGACGTCTGAAATAACTGGAAATTGATTTGCGCACACTACTTTGCGCAGCACTAAGAAGCCACATCACCATAAAGAACGCCATCATCGCTGTTACAAAGTCAGCGTAAGCAATTTTCCATGCACCACCATGGTGACCACCATGACCACCTTTCTTTTTAATGACGATAATTGGTTTGTCATCGGCCATGATCTATTTACCTAGCTTTGGCTGCCTTGATAAGTTCCTCAAGTTCTTCAGCTGATGGACGAAGATTTCCAGGAATATTTTTTCTAGCGAATTCAAGTGCTACTTGAGGAGGAGATCCCCCTGCAAATGATACTAATCCAGCTTGTATAGCTTTATAAATACCAGTTTGCTCACGTACAACGTGTTCCATGTTTGTTGCTAGTGGTCCAACAAATCCGTATGAAAGAAGAATACCTAACATCGTACCTACAAGAGCGGCTCCTACGTGTGCTCCGATTTCACTTGGTGGTCCATCTAAGTGACCCATCGTGATGATAATCCCAAGTACGCACGCAACAATCCCAAGAGCAGGGAATGCATCAGCAAGTTTTGTAACAGCACTTGGTACGAGTAGTGCTTCTTCGTGGTGCACTTCGATTTCTGTATCGAGTAATCGTTCCAAGTCAAAAGCATTAACCACTCCATCAACGAAGAGTCTTAGTGCACCGCACAGTGTTTCCATAACGTGATGGTCATGGGAAATCATTGGAAATTTATTGAATCGTGCACTTTCATGAGGATTTGAAAGATCACCTTCGATACCAAGTACACCTTCTCGACGCATGACATCAAAAATACTTGCCATTAATCCTAAGAGCTCAATATATTTGCTTTTTGTAACACCACTTCCTTTCAGTGAAATTACAATTGTTGGAACAATTTGTTTGATAACATTGCCAGGAGTTGAGATCAAAACTGTCATCAGTCCACCCCCACCAATTACGAGAAGCTCGAATGGTTGGAGAAGAACAAGTGGATTACCTCCAGGACCTACAAGTCCAATAATTACGCAAAGCAGTACGCCTATGTATCCGCCAATAACTCCCATGAGATCTCCTTAAAGGAGAATTCGTTCTTTCAGAGAGATTTCTTTATAGAAAAGTAGGGAACTCTGTTTGAAAAAAGTTATCGATACCTATTGTTGCTGTTCTAAAAGAAGCGTTTCTTCAAAAGTGTAAGTAAAAGTTGCTTTAGGGGTTTGTGTACGAGTTGGAGTAAGTGTTGGCGTAGGTGTAGCAGTAGGGGGGGCCGGCGTATTAGTAGGTAGAACAATGGTTTCAGTTGGAGTAGCGGTTGGTGTGGGTGTAAAAATAGAAGGATTAATAACTCCTTCTGGTACTCCAGAAGGGATTACAGGTGCTTGTAAGACTGGGTATGGAGCTCTTGGCTGACGAGGTCCAACTTGATTATTTTGAACTGGGATTTGACCTGGAGCTGGATAGTTTCCTATTAAACTTGTCGATCCAACATTTGGAGCCTGTTTTTTTCGAGGATCATTTTTTGGAGGTCGTGGCGTTTTGGTTGGTCTAGGTTTAGGAGTCGGACGTACAATGCGAGCTTTGCCAGTTGGAACAGGAGTTGGGACTAATACTTGATTTCTGTATCGGGGAGGAACTTGGTAAATGGAGTCAACAAAGTGAAGCTGTCCAGATTCATCCATATAACGGAGAGATTGCGCACATACAGAGCTACTAACAATGATAAAAAAAAATGAGAGTACTAATTTTGAATACGTATTCATGGTGTCCGTAGTATTACTGTAAATAATGAGCCAGTCGATATTGATTCAACGTAAACGGATCCTCCGAAACGTTCAACAAGTTTTTTAACGGTAGCAAGCCCAACTCCAGAACCTTCAACTTCATGTTCATGCACACGAACAAAAGGTTTAAAAACATCGAGGACACGGTCTGCGGGTATACCAATTCCGTTATCTTCAATCTTTATCTTTATCTGTTTATAACTCTGTGTTGCTTCACTACTAATTTTAATTTCGAGAGGAACTTCAGGTTTTCGGTACTTGATTGCATTGCCAATTAAGTTACTAAAGATTTGAGTTAAGGCAGACCTATCACCAAGAACTTCTGGAAGTGATTCAGAAGTAATATTGACTTTGAGTGAGTCAATTGAATGTGTATGTTCTGCTAATACATCCTCAAATACTTCAGAAAGAGGTACTGGAACTATTAAAAATTCTTTAACACCAAGGCGTGCATATTCAAGAATTGCTTGAACGAGCTGCTCAAGGCGGCGACCAGAATGCTCAATTGTTGAAAATATTTCTAATGCTGAAGGTGGCAATTCCTGTTCAAAATCTTCTTTAATGACATTGATAAGACCATTAATAGTATAAATGGGCGCTTTTAAATCGTGTGAAACAATAGAAGTGAATTCTTTGAGTTCGCTATTTTTGAGTTCGACTAATTTTTGTTGAAGAACCATTGCAGTAACATCGAGGGTGACAGAAATTGTACCACATACTTCTTGCTCATCATCAAAAAGTGGAACAACTCTTGATTCAGCCCACATTTCGATCCCGCTTTTATGCAGGAAAGGGAATTGAAACTGGAAAGGCTCGCCGCTTAGTTCTGAAATTTTTAATGAGCGAAAAATCCTTTCTTTGTGATCTTCAGGGCAAATTGTAAGAAAAAAATCTTCTTTTGCTTCATAGATCTCTTGCAAGCTGTAGCCTGTGAGTACTTCAGTATATGGGCTACAAAAAATAATTTTACTATGTTTATCTCTTTCAATGATAGCTGCAGAGAGATGATGCAACGCATCTTTGCCATTGTTATTTTTTAGACTCGATTCTGAAATGATGTCATTATCATTAGAGTCTTCATCATCTTCATTTCTTTTATTAGCAAACCAATAGCCGCCAGAAAAGGATAGGAGCAGCCCGAGGCCAACCAATAATCCGATAGTAAGAATCGTCATATCCATTGGGATTACCACTACGTATGTGAACGGTATAGATCCGATTCAGAATCATATAAATGTTTTAATTGCTTGCACATCTCTGAGCCATCAGCCGCAGATATTTCAAGGTATGACCAGATAGAAGGGAGTTGTTCCTCAAGCGAAGTTCTTAGCCGATTATAAGATGCGCCTCCAACGACACCAATTGCATAGGTAAGCATGTCTGCTGCTTTTACTATTCCAACAAAATTACTTTGCGAAAGACTCTTAAAGGGTAAGTGATGATTTTTAATTACGAGTTTTAATTCATCCGTAAAATTCCAACGCTCTGCTACTAAGAGTCCAGCTTCAGTATGATCAAAAGGAAATACTTCTGCTTCTGCAACATGAAAGGGGATTCCGTCAGATTCTACTCTTCTTAAGAGTTTTGTATATTCATCAGTAGATCGTTGGATTAAAAGGAGCTTTCCAATGTCATGCATGAGCCCCGCAAGGAAAGCACTTGAGGACATTTCGGGAAGGAACCTATCACATAAAAATTTAGAAAACAGTGCTGTGGCAATATCGTTATTCCACGCAAGTGTACGGGCAGGATGTGAAGATGGAAAAAGAGCAGTAAGGGAGGAAGCGTTTAGTAGTGATCGAAGTTCGTTCAGACCAATAACACCTACGGCATCTTCGATAGAGGTGCTTTTTTTTCCTCTGTCAAAATAAACTGAATTTGAAACTCGCAGTATTCTTGCAGAGATTGATTCATCGGATTTAATAAGATCAATAAAATCTCTTGCTTCAGCTTTAGGATTTACTGCAAGCGAAAAAGCTTTTTGAGCATTCCCTGGCATCGGTGGGATTCCACGAGCTCCAACCACAGCAATAATCTGATCGCTCACACCAGAAGAAAGTTTAACTTTTTCTGGTGCCGCCTGATTTGGCTTCTTAAAACCTCCGAAAAGTTTACCAAGCATTTAACTATTGGTTACCACAATATCGACTGTATCTTGAGCGCTGAATCTAGGATTATCAATATCAAATTGCTCAGCATTTGAAAGACTTGTATCTTTAAAATCAACATCAACTGCGACTGCACCCGCTGCAACTGCTGCAGAAGCTTGAAATTGAACAGTAACAGTCCCTTCATTTGATTCACCAAATTGATCGCGGCTTAATACGTAGACTAAATAATTAAAATTATTAGCCGACTGATAAAACTCAGGGTCTATATTTTGTTGATTGCCATCAACGTTGAGAAATCCTGTATCGTTAAAATACAGTACAGAAGAGGGGACTCTAATCTTAACTACAATTCCATCTTTATTTATTTCTTGTAGATAGATAGTGATATTTATCTTATCTCCTGCATCAAGCGCCGTAGGTTGAACCACCAAATTAGTGAATGCAGGTTCAGTTGCAGGCTCATTAGGATCAGAGCCACCACCACCTCCACCACAGCTAATTAGACAGAAGGATATCAACAAGATAAGTATGTTTCGGATTGCAGTCATATTCGAGTAAGATGCTTAAAATAGTCTATATGATCCAAAATTGTAGCAGAAATAACTACATAATTTCACTGTCATTTTTCAAAGAGATTCAGTGGGATAGCGGCACCCATCACATTTATAAACAGTGTTATTTTTCAGTTTTATTTTGATTATGAATATTAAGCCATTACTGAAACTCCTTCGTTTGCACCAATGGGTAAAAAACCTTCTCCTATTTGTCCCAGTGGTTATGGCTCACCGTTGGCAGGATTCTTTAACACTGAGTGGCGCAGTTGGAGCCTTTTTTAGTTTCTCACTGATTGCTTCAGCTGTTTACGTTATTAATGACATTGTAGATATAGAAGCGGATAGAGCTCATCCTAAAAAGAAGTTTCGACCACTTGCATCAGGTGAAATTACTCGAACCGTTGGGCTGTTTACTGTTCCATTTTTGCTTTCGCTTGGTTTTGCACTTGCACTGGTGATTGGGACTGAATTTCTTGGCGTCGTGAGTTGTTATTTTATACTGACAACACTTTACTCATTTCAATTAAAACGAATTCCAATTGTAGATATTTTAACCCTGGCATCTCTTTATTCGATAAGAATCTTTGCAGGAGCTGTTGCTTGCAGTGTTCCGATCTCACAGTGGCTTTTGGCATTTTCAATGTTTTTATTTTTTAGTCTTGCCTGTGTGAAGCGATATGATGAGCTTTTATCACTTGCAGATGAAAATGATCTTACATTTCGAAGACGAGGATACCGTGCTGATGATTTAAGTCTGATTAGCCAATTTGGGATTACAAGTGGATTTCTTTCAATTTTAGTATTAGCACTCTACTTAAATAGTGCCGATGTAACCGTACTGTATAGTCACGCTGAGCACTTATGGCTTTTATGTCCTTTATTTTTTTACTGGGTCTGTCGAGTTTGGCTAAAAACAAAACGAGGCGAGATGCATGAGGATCCAGTTGTCTTTGCCCTAAAAGATAAAGCAAGTTACTTTGTAGGATTAATACTTCTTATTATTGTTCTCTCTTCTCTATAGCTATGAAAGACTCAGATCAATTTCAATCTTGGGGGAAATACCCAAAGGTATCTCATAGAGAGATTCAGACTCCTTTTTGGAGTAGCCACATAAACTTGAATCAACCTTCACTTCTTGCACAAGGACAAGCAAGAAGTTATGCAGATGCATGTCTGAATCAAGACGGCACTCTGATTAAGACTCAGTATTTGAACCGTGCACTCAGTTTAGATACTGATGCTGGACTTATAACAGCAGAAGCCGGGATGACTCTTGATGAAATTTTAAAAATCATAGTTCCGAAAGGTTTTTTTATTCCCGTAAGTCCTGGAACAAAATTTGTTTCGCTTGGCGGTGCAATTGCTAATGATATCCACGGTAAAAATCACCATGGCGCTGGTACGTTTGGAAGGTGGGTAACAAGGTTATCTTTATTACGATCATCCGGTGAAATTTTAGAATGTAGTCCAACCGAGAATGCAGATTATTTTGCTGCAACAATTGCAGGTATTGGTCTCACTGGATTTATATTGAATGCAACACTTAAATTGATTCCAATAACCTCAGCGTATATTGATCAAAAAGTTGAAAAGTTTTCCTCGCTTTCCGAATTTTTTTCAATCTCCAAATCGTGCGATGCAACATATACCGTTTCCTGGATTGATTGCTTAACTGAAAACGATGGGATAGGCAGAGGACATTTTATCTCTGGTGAACATGCAGTACACGGTGAAAAAATTTCACACCGAGAACCTAAAATTTCATGCCCAATTAATTTACCCAGTTGGGCTTTAAATCGATTTTCAATTCAAGCATTTAATGTGTTGTATTATCATCGCCTCAGAAATCGTATCACCCAAAGTACAGTCCACTATGACCCGTTTTTTTATCCACTCGATGGAGTCAATCACTGGAATAGAATGTATGGGAAAAATGGATTTCTGCAATTTCAATGCGTCATTCCTCCTTCATATAAAGAAACAGGAATTCAACAGATACTGCGAGAAGCAAAAAAATTTGGTTCTGCTTCTTTTCTTGCAGTAATAAAAGAGTTTGGCTCTATCGATTCTCCAGGTCTTCTTTCTTTTCCACGGGAAGGTACTACACTGACACTTGATTTTGCTTACAAAGGTGAACGTACCGTTCAATTGTTTAAAATTCTTGAAAAGATTGTCATGGATTGTAATGGTGCTCTGTATCCTGCAAAAGATGGTTTAATGAGTAAGGAAAGTTTCCATCATATGTATCCAAAACTTTCGTTTTTTATGAAGTATATTGATCCAAAATTTTCATCATCTTTTAGTCGGAGGGTACTATGACAACAATACTTGCAATCGGAGCAACGTCAGCGATGGTTTTTGAAACGCTACGTTTATATGCATCTGACCGCGCTACTATTATCCTTGCAGGAAGAGATAAAACAAAACTTCAACTGCTAGCGCAGGACTTGAAAGTGCGAGGTGCTACAGATATCCATTGTTTAGAAAATGAACTCGCAACAAAAGAAGCCCCGCTTGAGTTATTTGAAGAAGTAAAAAAATTAGGGGTCTCAGTTGATCTGATTTACGTTGGATATGGTGTTTTACCTTTACAAGAAGAAGTGCTGATTGATGCAACCAAGCGAGCAGATCTTTTTCAAGTAAATTTAATCTCTGCAATGGATCACTGCTGTATTTGGTATCAACAATTTATCACTGAAAATCGCGAAGGTACGATTGCTGTTATTTCTTCTGTTGCTGGTGATAGGGGGCGAGGATCAAATTTTCTGTACGGCGCTACAAAAGCTGGATTAGATGCTTTTTTAAGTGGATTAAGAAATTATGGGGCAAAAAAAGGGATCTCAGTCATAACGATAAAACCTGGGTTTGTTGAGTCTCCTATGACAGCCCATATTCCCAAAAATGCCCTTTTTACCAGTGCCGCAAAAGCTGGGGCGAT
Source organism: Bdellovibrionota bacterium (assembly GCA_044356295.1). Classification (GTDB taxonomy): domain Bacteria; phylum Bdellovibrionota_C; class UBA2361; order UBA2361; family JBIKWN01; genus JBIKWN01. The sequence continues at coordinate 9,398 of JBIKWN010000040.1, read as the reverse complement.
CATTTATAAAGCGATTAAGAATAAGAAAGATATTGTTTATGTCCCATGGTTTTGGTGTTTTATTCTGTTAATCATTAAACTTATACCCGAGAGGATCTTTAAACGCTTATCTCTATGATGCAATTTTTCAAAACCGCCTTTTGTGCCGTTTTAATTCCAATACTCTGTACGGGTTGTTTTATTGCGCCTCCTGAATCAACACGACAAGCACTTGTTCCAGAAAAGGAAGTTGATGCACTGCGTATTAATAACGAAGGACTCAGGTACCTTTCTGGTGGCCGATTTGTTGATGCTGAATTTCGATTTCGCCAAGCATTGTGGCTGCAACCAAATGCAGAAAGAATTTTTTTGAATCTTGCGGCATCTCTTTTTATGCAAGAGCGGTACGATGAGTCTCTAGAAATTTTTAAAGATCTCTATGCTCGAGATCCACTTAATTTAACGTACCGAATCTGGGTTGGAAAAATCTATACAGAACTAGGAAACTATCCTTTAGCTGAGCAATACTTTAAAGAGGGCATTACTGATGCTGAGTCTCGCCCAGATCTAGGCTCAATGGCTATATTCGGACGCTCACTTGCGAACTTATATGTCCGTATCGGTAGTATGGAAGATGCACTTTGTTATTCAATTTATGCATACAGCGCACTCGGTTCTTTAGATGAAGGATTAAAACATATTCGTTTACTCTTACTTTATGGAAAAGCTTCATCTGCAGATTATTGGTTTAAAAATATCCTTCCAGCAAGCGGCGACGGTTCACTTAACTATCATTTAAGACGGGTTGAAACTTCGCTTTTAATGAATAACCTCGATGAAGCAAAAACTCATATTGCTGCAGCTCTTCATTTAAATGCTTCGGATGCTATTCAAACATTTGATAGAAGATTACTTACCGTTATCGTTGGTAAGCTTTTAGAAAAACGTGGAGAAACTGTTGAGCTATCAGTGTTAGATAATGATAGTGAAGTTGAGGATCTTCTTCAGGATGATCGCACTAAGCAAGGACCACTTGCTTTAATTGCTGCTTCGCTTTGAGGTGTTAAAAAATGGCACTCGCCTCAGAAATCGTTTTAACCTTTCGGTGAAAAATAGATCTGTGGAGAGTGCCGGCCTTCGATTAAGCTGCCTTCGACAAGCTGCCTTCGACAAGCTGCCTTCGACAAGCTCAGGCTTAGACAGCTTCGACGGGCTCAGGCTTCGACGGGCTCAGGCTTCGACGGGCTCAGCCTCGAGAGGCGTTGTTACTCGACGATTATCCTTTGGTGGCTTCTTTAGAAAGCCTGGTCGCTGTTGAAAGGCAGCTTGGATCCTAAGGATCTTTTTTGCTGTTTTCTTGTGCGACGGATCGGTATTTGGATTGCTTTGTTGAAAAGCCCTAAGACTTACAACGGTTGCTGCCATCAACAATCCAATTCCATCTATCTTCTTGGCATCTTCATGCGCAGTTAGAAGAGCGGATGTTGCTGCGGATGCAAGGGTTTTTCGAGTTTTAGCTCGACCCTTCCTTGCATCCTGGCTTCCCTCGATCGTTCTTTTCCGTTTATCGCTAAACGGCTTACCAAGATCATAAGGAGGGAGTTCCACTTGCACAGGCGATTCACCTTCAGCAGTTGCACCGGAATCATCTGAATTAAGGAATTCCCGAAGTCCTTCCTCAACTTCAGCTTCGAGAGCTGAAAGTTCCTCATCCTGCAGTTCATCATCCAGCAGATCACTGCTTTCATCACTGTCCCTAGTGTTCAGTGCAGCTTCAGCAGCTGCAAATTCTTCCTTCCAGGAAGATAATCTAGTTTGATCATTTTTATCTGACATAACTTCACTCCACGTTACCCGCTATCTCCTCTCTCATCATTGAAAAAGAAAATAAACGGGCGATTTTAGACAACCTCTTTGGTGTCCTTACACTTGAAAATTATTTAAGTCTAAGGACACCAAAACCATGGATTATCTGTGGCGATGCCATTTCTTAACACTTCTGCACGTATTTAATTGTTCAATGATGTTAATTGAAAACAGCTTTCTATTCAAAAAAAGTGAAGCTTATTAAGAAAAAAGTCCGCCAAAGATCCCTTTACAAAACATCTCAAGGGTTGCAATTCCGCCTGCAGACCATGCAAGAAGCGAGAAGAAAATTAAAACATGCAGGGCAGTTACATAGACAATCCCAATTCCAAACCCTCCATACAGTGATGAGAAATCAGTTTGTCCTGGATGGATATCTCGAATACCACTTACGACATCAACTCCGTAGCCAAGACCAACAAGTGCAAGTAGGGCTAATGGCTGATTCCAAAGAGGATAGATACAGGAACCTAATAAAATAACTGTAAAAAGGGGTAGGGTATATGGAGCAAGAAAAATAAACGCATTATAGCTTTTTGTATCTTCTGTGAATGAATACTCAAAATGCCCTGATTCTTGACCAACCTTAATTCCCTTAGGAGAGTTCCCGGCAAGAAGAGCTACGATTGCATGTTTTAGTTCATGAAAAAAAACGGCTAGGTGACCCTTAACAAAGAGGCTACAGAGGACACCGCCAAGAATAACACCAGAAAAGAATGTCAGCAGACGTGTATAATCAGCATTTTCAAAGATGATAAACATAGATTGCATGGCACTCACTGCAAGAGAGACTGTACCGATAAGAATCGCAAAAAAGATGAGGTCACCTGCCCGAGTCTGCTTTTTACCCATAAATTTGAGGTACAGGGTAACAAAAATTATTTAGTAAAATCAATGATTTATATATTAAATTTTACTATTTGAAAAAAACCCCTCTGAATTGTTTGTGTAGAATGGTTTCATGAGATACCGTCTGCTTGCTCGTGAGAACGAAATTAAGAGGGTTTTAAGCATAAGACTTTTTTAAGAAAATTTTAATTAGGAGAAAACCATGGAAAATACAGAAACAACAACCACTACAACTGAAACATCAGCAAACGAAGGGACAGTTCTTGTTGTAACTTCTAAAGTTAAGAAGTTCATCAAAGAAATCTCAGGAATGAACACTGCAGGTGATGTTCCAGAAGCACTTACAAAACTTATTGAAGTTGAAATCAATAAAGCAATTGCTAAGGCAAAAGATGCTGGTCGTAAGACAGTTATGGCACGTGACGTAGAAGCACCAACTACAGCACAAGCTTGGTAATATCTAAGATATTACTTGGGGCGCCCGCGAGGCTCATTGTTTTTGAAGACAATGAACCCTCAAAGGGCGCTTTTTTTTGCCCTGCGTCTTGATTCACTTCAGGAGTTGTTTCAATTGGAACGTTACTAAGGTCAAGAGGAGACAGGCGGTGGGTACCGTACCAAAGGTAGACGTCTTTTAATTGAACAAAATCTTCTCTGCGATTACTGATTCGAAAACGTATAGTCATTTGTAATGAGACTGGGGCTTTGAGGATTTCCTCTGGATACCGTGAAGGTGAGATAAGTTCACTGCTATCACTCAAAATAAATCCGTCTTCACCGGCGATCCTCAAAAACAGAGGTTGAAAATTTGAAAAATGATTTTTCTCGTCGACTGCATCTAGATGAACCGTTAGAAAACCAGTTGTTTCATTAAACGAACTAATCGAGGTTTTAAATGTGGCCGTTGGTTCTGCAGCCGTTAATCGATACAGCTGCCAACCAGATAATAAAAGTAAACATACGATTGCTTTACCAAGTCCTTTTGCTCCAAATATGTTTGCAAGAAGCTGGTTATTTTTCGTTATTGAAAAACTATCACTAATATTTTTTTCAAAAACTCTTGTAAATCCAATGCAAAGGCATGTCATGACGATCCAATAAATTCCATCTGCTAAATCTCCAAATATCTTCACCATTGGATGTTCAGGTTGTGGATAAAAAGTTACTGCACACTGCGTTACGATTGCAGACATAACGAGCGCAGTTGCAACAACTTGTAGTGCTGCACGGCGATTTAAATGCTCACTTTGAAGTGAAGTTGCTTTGAAGCTGTCTTTTAAAGATTTTCCTTCAATAAGGAGAGGCCAAAAAATAAAATAGTATCTCGATGCCCAGAACAGTATTGAAAAAGAGATAAATAATGAAGACATTCCTGCCATTGAAGACAGCCGCTCATAAACGTCTTGGTCGGTTTTTAGTAAGAACGTTAAAAGTAGTGGAAGATGATTAATGAGCCATGCGAATTGATAGAAAGCAGTAGTGAGGAGTATTGCATGTAAGGAAAATGGTGGATGTGATGGATCCTGTTTCCGTATTCGATAGAAGATAAAAATAAAGAAAGCAGTACTTAATAGTTCTTGAACAAACGATGTTATTAGAATTAGTAATTTTTCGTTTAGCTCTGGATAGGTAAATATTTCACCATATAGACCAGGCAGGGATACGCAAAGAGCGCATATAAGGATCAAGGTGAGGTGGGACCTAAAAATAGCTGCGGCGGCAAAAGCTGTTTTTTGCATCATGGTAACTTTTTGAATCAGTATAACACGTTATAGGATCTAAACGATATGGACTCTATCCTTCTCATTGGGAACGTCGACCCAAAACTTACTGCTTTCATGACCAAAGCTGGTTACAAATTGCATACAAAAAGTGACAGCAAATCTATTCCAGAGTTAGTTAGGGATGAGTTTATTGATATCGCACTTATCGAAGATACAAAAGATAAACAGATTCACGAGTGGATAGAATTCTTACGTTCTCAAGAGCAAACCAGAGATATACCAATCCTAGCCCTTGCCGCAGATAAATTACAAACATTGCAAATTAGAGAGCTCTTGTTTGATAAAATCGAAGTTCTGCAACATCCTTTTTCTCTTGGGACGATTGTTTCAAAACTAGCAACACTTCTGAGACTTAGAAAAATGTCTGGTCGTAACGAAGAGAAGGCATCACTTGCTGAAGTAAACGCTGCCCTTCGAGACATGAATGAGCGCCATATAAGAGAGCTTCAAGATGCTCGAAATATTCAAAAAGCACTGCTTCCGAAAGAGCTTCCTTCTGATGAAACTTTTGAAGTATCCATTGCCTATGATCCACTAGACGAAGTTGGAGGGGATTTTTATACCGTACAAAAAACTGTTGGTGGTGGTGTCCAGTTACTGAGTACTGATGTAACAGGACATGGCTTATCTGCTGCGTTTATTGGAAGTATGACAAAACTTGCTCTTGTTGCAGTTGCTAAAGAGTCACCTGGTGAATTATTAAAAGGTATGAATGAGCTGATGGCTCCTGTACTTCCACAGGGAAGGTTTGTTACTGCGAATGCGTATCTATATCACCCTGAGCAGAAAAAGCTTTATTTTGCTCGCGCTGGTGGACCACAAGCAGCGCTACTCAAGTTACAGACTCGAGAGATCTTGGAATTAAAAGGTGATGGATTCCCACTTGGTTTTTTTGAGGAAGGCGAATATCCAACCGATTCAACACCGATGCAATCTGGTGATATTCTTGTTGTTGTTACCGATGGTGTTACTGAAGCTCAAAATCGCAAGAAAGAGTTTTTTGGCTTTGGAGGAATTACGAAAGTGCTTGAAACAGTAACCGCGGAACATTCTTCACAAAATATATTAGAAACCATTCAAAAAACATTTAAGAGCTTTTTGGATGGAAGAATTCTGAAAGATGATGTAACGATTCTTGTGCTCCGAGCAAAATAGAGGGACTCAAACGAATTTTAATGATAATCTCTGTGTTGCATGGATTTTCACCCAGTACTGACTCATTTTCCAATTGTTTTATCTTTGTTGCTTTGTGCTGCTGAAAATATTTTGGCGCCGTACTTTCTTGTATTAGATAAAAACAGCTCCCAGGTAAAACTATCAACATATTTTCTTGTATTCAGATCACTTTGTTTTTTATTTATTATTTTTTCGGTCGGTTCGTTTTTTTCAGGGCTTCAAGCCCAAGATATTGCAGAACAAGCTTCGAAGATCCCTGAAGATATTATTGCCCTCCATTATCAGTGGGGGAGGTGGATTTTTTTTGGTGGCAGTTTAGTCGCAGCGGCGGGTTTTGCTATTGATAAGATATACGAAGATGCACTAATGCAAAAAAGTTACAGAATCGTTCTTGTGCTGCTCTGTATGGCAACTCTCTATACTGGATTTCTGGGAGGCACCCTAGTGTTTAAACACGGAGCTGGAGTGCACAGAGCTCAAGACTCTATCAATCCTGTCGGGAATTCCAACACTACCTCTATCAACGCCGATACAAAATAATCCCGGATATTTTTTTTCAATACTATCAAGTTCAGCATTGAGTTTATAAAAATCCTGTTCATATTGCGGTATTGCTTGAGTCCAGCGAATTATTGAAAGAGCAGAAAGGGTATCGGGCTCTATCTGAAGAGAGCTGTATAAATCTTTTTTACACAGCTCATACACTTCATCATCCGATAAGTTTTTATCATCAAATCCATCAACACCACCAATACAAACAGTTATCAGTGATTGGTTATTTGGAGCAGTATCAGGAAAAAGATCACTATTAAAGAGGACTCCGATTATTGAAAATGGACTCTCAATCGGGAAAAGAATACCAAATGCTTTTTCGAGGATTGGTTTTTTATTGTTTTGAGCAAAATGCACTGCAGTAATTGGTGCAAATCGCTGTGTTGGGATCTGTTCTTGAAAATATGTATGAAGAAAGCTCGAAAGAGACTGACCACTATTGGCAAGTAATAAAACGGAAGTTTTAATATTCTTTTTTGTTGAAGTACTTTGATTATTTTCTTCAACTACAATTTCATAACCGGAATCAACCTTCGTTACCTGAGAAATCGCTGAATTCAAAATAATAGAACCATCAATCTTATCAACCAAAGCAAGAGCTAACTGATTATTGCCGTTGGTAAGATGAAATATTTTCCGTCTATTACCTTTTAATTTTTTTGCATAAGAAAATAGAGTTCCCCCGCTGTTTAATGAATCAGCAATTCGTTGAAATACTGCTGCAAGTTTTAATCGCGAAGTGTCTCCTCCAAAAATCCCACGAAGTGCCGGTGATAGAGCTTTTTGAACAACAGAAGTGCCTAGAAGGTTTCCAAAAATGTTTGCGATTGAATCGTCTTTAGTGACTGTTATTTTTTTAAAAAGACCAAAAACCAGTTTTAGTTTTTCAGAAAAAGTAAAGAGATCGGTTTTTATAAGAGCAACAGGACTTCTTGGGACTTCCCTTGGGGCATGGTGTGCCGTTGACCACACATATTGTTTGAATGGTTGAAATGCAGGCTCAGATACTTTATCTAGTAAAGATAATTCACTGAGTAGTTTGTGAATCGTAGGAGTGAGAACCAAAGTATTTGCACCTTGCTCAAGGGTAAAGCCATCAATGACTTTTGTACGAATACAACCACCTGCAATCGATGATTTTTCGATAACAAGAACAGATTTTCCTGCTTTTTTTAATTCGTAAGCAGCAATGAGCCCAGAGATTCCAGCACCGATGATAACGACATCAAATACAGTAGCTTCATCCACGACGCACCAAATCAATAACAGACTCTACATTTTTAATTGGCGTATGAGGAAGTATGCCATGCCCTAAGTTAAAAATATGATGTTTTAAAGATGAAGCATCTGTAAGAATTTTTGAAACTTCATCTTTCAGTAAACCGTTATCACCACCGATGAGTTCGGGATCAAGGTTTCCTTGAAGCACCGTATCATTTCCAAACGCATCAGATGCTTTTGATAATGGCATTCGCCAATCAATACTAAAACCATCAACAGGAATTTTTTTAAGAAGTGGAATCATTCCTGATGTTCCAGTTGAAAAATAAATAATTGGAATATCAGATTTTTCTTTAAATTCGTTTACGAGCTCAATTAATGTCGGCAGAACGTAGCGCTCATAGAAAAATGGAGAAACATATCCTGCCCAGGAATCAAAAAGCTGAACTGCTGATACCCCTGCAGAAGCCTGAGCACAAAGATAACTGACCGTGAATTTTTTTAATTTTTGTTGTAATAAATTCCAGCTGTCTGGATGTTCCCCAATAAATCGTTTTACATGGGTAAGGCTGTGTGAAGTTTTTCCTTCAATAAGATATGTTGATAACGTAAATGGGGCTCCAGAGAATCCAAGAACGGGAACCGAACGGGGAAGCAACTCTGCTTTAACTTGTTTAATCGCCTCTAAGGTGTAGCTAATCGTTTCAAGTGGATTTGCATCTATAAGATTTAAAACGTCTTGATTGCTCGTAATAGGATTGAAGATCTTTGGACCTTCTTTCTCAATGAAATCAAGTTTAATTCCCAAACCAATTAATGGATTTAAGATATCAGCAAAAATAATTGCTGCATCAAGGTCAAAACGTCTGAGAGGTTGTAATGTGATCTCGGCGGCAAGTTCTGGTGTTTGAATTGCCTCAAGCATTGAATGTTTTTTTCGGATTGCCTGATATTCTGGAAGGTAACGACCTGCTTGCCTCATAAACCAAACAGGTTTTCGAGCTGGTGTTTGTTTCTTGTAAACTGAAATAATTGAGAAATCTGAATGAGTCATACGGGGGACATATTAAAGAGATTAGTTTACAATAACTTGGCTTAGTAAGTGTTATAACTGAAAGAATACCAAAATTTTATTTATCCCTCAAAAATGGCTTTTCACGAAAATTCTATATTAATTGTCGGTGCAGGATATACGCTTCAAAGGTTTCTGGCACTTCAATCTGAAGAGGTAAGAGAAAGGTGCATTATAACTACTAGGGCAATCCTAGACTTTATGAGCCCAGATGCAGAACGGCAGATTGATGCTGTTCTTAAAGCTGATCATTTTTCATGTGTTATTGATTCTGTGCCGCCACCTCTTTTAAATAGTTCTTCCTCTACCTTGGTAAATAGTTATCTTTCTTTTATAGAGCGTTGCTCGTCTCAAAGTGATCGTATCTTGTATTTGAGTACAACTGGTGTGTTTGGAAAAACTGATGGATCAATAGTGAATGAGACGACTCCGTTAGAACCGAAACATAAAAGGGCTGAAGCTCGAGTTGCAGTAGAGGAAGCGTATAGAAAATATCAAAAACATTCTGAAAGTTTTTGTGCTCTTCGTTTACCTGGTATCTATGGTCCTGGAAGGGGAGTTGGTAATGCTATACAAAGTGGACGTTATAAAATTATTGGAGATGGCAGTAGGTATACGAACAGAATTCATGTTGATGATATCTGCCAAACGTTGAGTGTGTTGATAGATCCGGATTGCAAGATTCCTCAGACTCTTTGTGTCTGTGATGATTCCAATGCTACTCAAAAAGAAGTGGTAGATTTTTATTGTGATAAATTTTCACTTTCTTATCCTAGTTCTATATCGCTTGAAGAAGCCATTGAAACTTTGGATCCTTTAATGCTTGGAAACCAGCGAGTTTCAAACACTCTTTTAAAGCAGTGTTATGTTTCGACGCTTCTTTATCCTACCTATAAGGA
>JBIKWN010000039.1:0-22117 GCA_044356295.1 Bdellovibrionota bacterium | reverse complement strand
TACAAATTGGAGTCGCAGAAGTTGATGCTGATAAACTGACGGAACATCACGATGAAGAGCATGGCGCAGACAGTCATGATGAACATGCTGCAGATGATGAGCATAGTAAAATAGAAGCATTCACTATTATACTTAATGACGATGCACAAACATTTAAAAAAGCATCAGTAGATCTTATTGCGACTGATGAAAAAAACAACAGAATTAAATTATCAGTCATAAAAGAAAAAGACTCTAAAGTTAAATATTTTGCCAACCCTGCTGACTTACCAAAAGCAGGTCAATATGTACTTCGAGGTATTTTAGTAGGTGAAACTAAGCGTGGACAAGAGATTCGAGCAGAAAGTAGACCGTTTGAATACCAATATCATCCAGCATCCGGACATGAAGATCATGTTGTTGAAGTGGTGAAAAAAGAAGCGTTTAAAAAAGAGAAGCCAGCATCACCAATCCTTCCAATCATCCTTATGACAATTTTAAATGGCGGTGTATTTTTCCTTGCTATGAAATGGGCTCAGAAGACTGCGGGAGCATCGGTTGAAATGCAAATCCCTGAGTTTTCTTCTACATTAGTTAGTGAAGAACTTTTAAAAAAGCTTGTTGAGTCTTCGAGCTTAGACAAAGTCGATATAGAATCAAAGTTCTTTACAATGAAAGATGATGAGCTTCCTGGTACTTGGAGTGGGGTTGCAGGTGCCACTGTTACAACATCTAAGGGTAGCTCAGACGCTGATACCGAACCATCACCTGACAGTACACCAGCTGATGATGATACTGCTTCAGTAGAGCAAGAAGCTGATCAACCTGCTACTGAAGAAATCCAAGATTCTCCAGAGGAAACTAAAGATGAGGGGTAATCAGAGATGAGTACTATAATCATTGCTGCAGTCATAGAGATGTTACTTCTTTGTGGAGCACTTATTTTTTTACAAACTCGATCTGGAGCTAAAGCTTCTGCTAATTTGGTTATGTACGATGACGAAATAACTCGCCGTCAGAAACTTTTTGAAGAGATAGCTGAGCAATATAAAATTAGGTTGGGTTGGGCAGTGCTCAGGGAAACTGCGACAGAGCTTGGTGAAGCAAAAGAGATTATAAAACAAGAACGAGGAAGGGTGACGATTACCCAGGCGGAGCTAGAAACTGTTGAAAATCGCCTTAGAGAGCTCGATGAAGTAGAGCGTGAAATTCAAGCAAGTGGAATCGAAACGAAAGAAGAGTTACGGATCCTCAATAAAAAAGAGAAAGACCTACGAAGCAAAAATGATGCATTAAAAACTCGAATTCAAGATGCATTTGAGAAGTTAAATTCAATCTCATCTCAGATTGAATCGAACTCACAACTTTTGGCTCAAATAGAAGCAATTAAGAATGATTTACTTCGAACTGAACAAAAATCAGATGAGCTCCTTATGCAGATTGAAGCAGGAAATGAGCAGTACTTCATTCTTAAACAAGTCTATGATGCTCTTGATATTGAGTATGCCCAGCTCTATGAGAAATTCGCTGACTCAGGTGGAGCATAATCTTTCATATTGCTATGACTGAACAATATTTTTCTGTTGAGAATTGCACTTCGTTAAGCGACATACCAGCAGGTGCATGTATTCATGTTATTGGTGTATGTGGAGTGGCGATGGCTCAGTTGACTGTTGCGCTTGCGGAATCTGGATATATTGTTAGTGGAAGCGATAAAGAGTTCTATGAACCAATGGCAGGTCTGCTTGCAAAGACAGCGATAAGGACATTTACTGGATTTCATCAAAATAACATCCCAGAAAAGACATCACTTGTTATTATTGGAAATTCTATTTCAAGAGATAATATCGAAGTTCAAGAAACAGAAAGAAGAAAACTTTCATATTCAATGTTTCCAAAAATTGTAGGTGATTTACTGATAGCCGAAAAGAAATCGATTGTTATTTCTGGAACCCATGGAAAATCAACAACGACGGCACTTGGAGCACATGTTCTTTCGGTAGCAAAAAGAAGCCCATCATTTTTCGTAGGTGGCCTTATTAAAAACTACGAGAGAAGTTTAGTAGTAGCAAATGGCAATGAGTCGATAGTAGAAGGTGACGAATACGATAGTGCTTTTTTTGCAAAAGTTCCGAAGTTTACTTTTTACAAGCCACAGCTGTTAACCATTACATCTCTTGAATTCGACCACGCAGATATTTATTCAGATTTAAGTGCTATTGAAAAAGAGTTTGAAACCTTAGTACGAGCAGTGCCGGATAACGGCAGGATTGCTGTTTGTCTCGATGATATAAATATCAAACGATTACTTCCTTTCTGGAGAAGTATTAGTAAGTGTCCCGTAGTTTCTTACGGATTTGATCAAGATTCAGATGCAGTTATTAAAAATCAACGATACAAAGATGGCATTCAAACTTTTGAATTAAGTTATGCAAATCAATCTCAAGATATTTCAGTTGCGCTTTTAGGAAAGCATAATGCAAGAAATGCAACATCTATATTTTTAACTATGCAGATGTGTAACCTCAGCACAGAAGAGATTAATAGAGGTCTTTCTTCGTACCCTGGCGTCCTTCGTCGCCAAGATGTTAGATATCAAAACTCTCGTACCATTGTACTCGAGGACTTTGCTCATCATCCAACTGCAGTAAAAGAGACACTCTCAGCCATCAGGCAAGGATATCCAGGAAGGAGGATAGTTTGCGCGTTTGAACCCCGATCGAACACGAGCAGAAGAAAAGTATTTGAGCATGATTATGGAAATGCCTTTCAAGATGCCTCCACTGTATACCTAAAATCTGTGTCGGCTCGTCATAATGATAGTGGTATTGAGTTTATGAATATCCAATCAGTTGCAGATGCTATTAATAGAAATGGTTCGCAAGTGAATCTTTTTGATGATACTGAGACATTACTACAGGCACTTATTCAAGAAGATAAAGTTGGTACACTCATTGTCGTCATGTCTAATGGTTCATTCGACGGCTTGATAGACAAGCTCATCTCTTCCCTGAGTAAAGTTTTTTAAAAGCTTTACTTAAAGCATATCCTGCGGGTCTAAATCGAATATAATCTTGATTCGTTTATCTTTTTTGATATTTTTCTTCAACGAAGTAATCAGTTTCACAAGTGTCGTGCTTTTGATTGATTTAATTAAAAGATGCCATCTGTAATCTCCTCGGATTTTTTCAATCGGGCAGGGGACTGGACCAAGAATAATTACTTCTTCTTTCAAACCTTCAACTAACCGCTCAATGAGTCGTTGTATTTTTTTTGCTTCTTGAGGAACGATGGTGTCTATTGTGCTACTCACGATAATTCGAAGAAGTTTTCCATACGGTGGATATTCAAGCTGTTTTCTGTTTTCAAGCTCTTTCTTAGCAAATCCAGTAAAATTATCAGTTTGTGTAAAAAATATACTTGGATGTTTCGGAACTCTTGTTTGCAAGACGACTCGACCTGCTTTATCGCCTCGACCAGATCTTCCTGCAAGTTGTGATAGTAGTTGAAAGACCCTCTCGCCGGCACGAAAATCAGGCATATGAAGGCCGACATCGCAGTCTACTACTGCTGCTAAGGTAACTTCTGGTAGATCGTGTCCTTTTGCGATCATCTGAGTACCAACTAGGATATTACAAGATTTATCACGCATTTTTTGCAAGATTGCATCATATTCTTCAGGATGATTGGCTACGTCTCGATCGAGTCTAAGAATTTTTGCATCAGGAAAAAGTAATTGAATTTCATCTTCTGTTTTTTCTGTACCTGCACCGTGAAGTTTGAGCGAGCCTGGAACTTTGCCATCGTTGCGATTACAGCTAGGGCAAAAAGTTGGAACGGGTCGTTTTAAATTACAATAGTGACAGAGGAGCTCATGATTTCGCTGATGATAGGTAAATGAGACATCGCAGTGAGGGCATGAAAGCAGTGCATCGCATGTATCGCATTGAAGATACGAAGCGAATCCACGTCGATTGTATAGTACAAATGCTAATTCATTTTTATCGATCACATCTTTGAGGAGTCCAAATAACTTTGGAGAAATATGAGGACTTGCCATCTCCCACGGTTTTAGTTGATTGAGATCGATGGTTTCTATAGAAAGCCTCGCATGTCTACTATGTTTAGCCGAAAGGATTATTTTTTGAATCTGTTTTTCTTCTGCACGATGAAATGTTTCCAAGGAAGGTGTTGCAGAGCCTAAAACGAGTGCAGCTTTTGATTGTTTTGCCTTTACATAGGCGATGTCTCGAGCGTTATAACGCAGCCCTTCATGCTGTTTGTATGAACTATCATGCTCTTCATCAACAACAATAATCCCCAAGTTACTGACTGGAGCAAAAATTGCAGAACGAGCACCGATTGCAACACGTTTTGTTCCCTCAATTAAAGAACGCCAATTCTCCCAACGCTCACGTTTACTGAGCCCACTATGGAGAAGTGCAATTGTTGAACCAAGTCGAGCATAGAAACGATGAACTAATTGTGAAGTAAGTGCAATTTCAGGAACGATAACGATTGCTCCTTTATTTTGATTTAGGGCAAATCTAATTGCTTCTATGTAAACTTCTGTTTTTCCACTTCCTGTTACGCCGTGTAAGAGGAAAGGCTGAGTAATTTCTTGATGAATGATACTTTGAATTTGAGACGTTGCATGAAGTTGTTCAGTTGAAAGTTCTACCTCTTTTTTTGCCCAAGATACATCTGACAAAAATGAAGCAGGACGAACTTCAAGCTTGTTAACAGAAATTGCCTCTTTTTTTATAAGCTCACGAAGACTCGCAGATGCAGTTGGGAATTTTTTGCTGAGTTGTTCATGAGATACACTATTATCATTATGCGAAATAATAAAATCTAAAATCTTTTTTTGATGAGCTCCTTTAATATTCTTTTGATCAAATTCTTGGTTTATTGAATATATCTTTTCAATCTTACCTGCTTGCCAAGGTGGAATTGCTACATCAACAACAGAACTTAAAGGTTCACCGTAGTATTCAGCTACCCAGGTAAAAAAATCTAAATCCTTCTGGTGGAAGCATGGTTCATCATGGATAATTTTTTTAATAGGTTTGATTTTTGAGACCTGCTCTGGTGGTTGCTTAGAAAGACGAACGATAAACCCCTGTGCAGTTCTTGAACCAAGTGGTATTTCTACTCTACTCCCAATAGCGACAGCATCCTCTAACTCAGGAGGAATGAGGTAGGAATAGGGGGTCTCGAGTGGCGCTATAACAACGTTAGCAAAAATCATGAGTAGAAATGTTTAATTCCATAGTCTAATTAGAGTTCAAAATGAAACTCGAGTCACTTTTTAAAAAACAAACAAGCTTTTTCGGTCTGGACATAGGTCAGTCATCCCTCAAGCTTATCGAAAGTGAGATATCTGGCGCGAGCAGAAAGGTAATTCAGGCATTTACTATCCCTTTTACTGGCGAGGTGTTTCATAATCAAGTTCTTCAGAATTCTGAGCGGGTAGTTGAAGCTCTTTCAAAAATACAGGAAAAAGTAGACTTATCCTCTAAGAGAGCCGTTATAGGTCTTCCTGGTCCTAGTGTCTTCACTAAGAAAATTAAGGTTCCAAAAGTTGATCAGGCTGATCTCTATTCTAGTATTCAATTTGAGGCAGCAAACTATATACCTCACAATATTCAGGCTGTTAAACTTGATTATTCAATTATTAGAGAAGTCAGTAAAGACACGTTAGAGGTGTTGGTCGTAGCCGTAAAAAATGAAATCATTGATAGCTATATTGATACTGTCATGATGGCAGGAATTAATATTGGTATAGCTGATGTTGATTTTTTTGCAATGCAAAATATTTTTGAACTCAATTATCCTGAATTAACAAATAAAGTCGTTGCGCTTGCTGATATAGGGCACCGATTTATGAGTGTAGCAATATGTCGAAACGGTGAAAGTCTTTTTACAGGAGACATACCTCTTCGATCAAAAGAGGCTAAAGATATTGCAACTGAGATAAATAGAAGTTTAAGTTTTTTCTGGGGTTCAAGTTCAGCCGAAGATCAACAGATTGATAGAATTATGCTCGCCAGTGGCGGTGCACAAGCGGAAGGTCTTCTTACAGCGCTTTCAGAAAAAACCGGAATTTCTTGCGAGATAATAGATCCATTTAAAGACTGGATTATTGAAGCACCAATTGCTGAAGCAGAAAGAACTGCTTATACCATTGCTGCCGGATTATCGATTCGAACATTTGGAGATAGGCGGGATGAGTAGTCGATGATTAAAATAAATCTCATTGGTGACGAAGAGGTAACCTCAACAGATAGTATTATCTGGCTTGTCACGTTTATAGCATCAATATTGTTGGTTATTACGATCTGGCTTGTTGCTCGATCATTAATGCTCTCTTCACTTGATGAATCGCTACGAAGGGCAAAGCGAGCAGAGATTCAATTAGGCACTCTTAAAGATAGAACCAAAGAAGTCGATGGTTTAAAAGCAACCCGTGATGAAGTACAAGGAATGACGTTGGCAATTGCCTCACTTAGAAAAGCTCAAGAAGGTCCAGTAAAACTTCTTGATGCAATTAATATTGCAGTTCCTGACAGGCTTTGGCTTTCGACTATTGATTCAAAAAACAATATTATGAAAATTGAGGGTCTGGCTCTTGATGACAGCTCTATCTCGCAATTTATTCAAAATTTCAGACAATCAGAATTCGTAGTGGACGTTGATCTTAAAGATAGACGAGCCGTAGCTTTGATTCAAATCAATACATTTAATTCTTTTACTGGTGAGCAAACAAAAGCCGTCGTTCGAGCTGATAAAAGTACCGTATCAGCTAAACTTGGCGATATTAAACGCGAAGCAGAAGAAGCTGGGCTTACGTATGTTAATGAAATCCCCGAAAGTAGTCTTAAAGATGCAGTGACCGAATCAAATAATTCTTCCACTGCTGGTGGAGCGATTACAAAGCTTTCATTCGAGTCCTCTGGAAGTCGCAGATTTATAGGAGGGCGCCCAACAATTTTTGCTTGGGAGAGCCTGGAGGAGGTTAAGGGGTTAAGTTTTAGCGCTGAAGCAAAAATTCGTTACAGTCCAATCGAATTTACCTTTGATCCAAATAGTGGACAGAAAATTAAAAAGAAAGAAGTTCCAACGCCCGTTCCTGATGGAGGTAAAGAGTAATGCTTGAATATTGGGAAAGGATACTTGAGCGACCAAAATGGCAAAGAGTTTCGGGTTGGATGGCTGTTATTGGAGTAGTTTCATTTTTATCGTGGAACTTTTTGATATCAGATACTTATACAGAGCTAGAAGAATCAATTGATAAGGTTGAAACCTTAGACTCTCAAATTGCTATAGAAACTGGTCGACTAAAAAATTTGCCAATCCTTAGAAAAGAGCTTGAATATTACAATCTAATGTATGCAAAAGCCTTAGAGATGTTACCTCGAAAAGGGCAGATTGAATCGTTATTAGAATCTGTTTCAGATTTAGCCAAAGATTCAGGATTGTCGGTAAAGAGTTTTACTCCAAGAGCGGAATTAAAACGCCAGTTCTTTTCTGAAATACCAGTTGATATTCTGATGAAGGGAAACTTTCATCAGATGGCGATTTTCTTGGATGAAATATCGAGGATTTCAAGAGTCGTCAATGTTCAAGATATTTTGATTGATAATCCACGCGGCGCAAAAGATGCTGGGCTTGTTGAGGTTGATGTAAGAGCAGTTTTAAAAACTTTCCGCTATCTTGAAGAATCGGAACGCCCAAATCAGGACTCTAACAAGACGGGCGAGCAAAAAAAATAGTGGTATCTACCTAAGTTTAGAGCTGATTTAGAGCTCGTTCAAAAAAAACCGTATTGACGAAACTGTAGTGCGTCCAGTCTCATAGGGGGACTAAGGGATCGCTACGCCTCGTCAGATGGCTATGCTGAAACTTTATAGAGGTTTTAATTATGAATGGGAGCATCCCGACAATGAAAGGTATCTTTGGAAAAGGTAGTGTTTATACCTCATCGGTTTTATTAAGTGCACTGATTGTATCACTTTCAGGCTGTGCTTCTCTAGGAGGAGGCACAACAGAAGTTGATAACCGTGACGGTGCGACTGAGCTTTCTACAAGTGAAATTATTAATGATGGCAGTGCGTCAACAGTACCAGTGGACGTAATTAGTTCCAATGTAACTGCTGCAACACCGCCGACAACTCTAGCTGCAAGACAACAAGCAGGAGTTGGTATTAGTTATGCACAAAATAATAATAATCAACTATTAACAATCGATACAGGGAATGCAAAAAGCTCATATATTGCTTCTCGATTAGAAAATCCTAGTAGAATTGTTTTAGATATAACTAATTCAAAAGTTAAGAGAAATACTACCGTTACACCTCCTCAAACTGATGTGGTTTCTTCAGTAAGACTTGGTGCACATGAAGATAAAAGCAGAATTGTTATCGATTTAGCATCAGCAGCTAAAGAGGATATTACTCAAAGTGGATCGCAAATAATCGTTGCTCTTACTTCGAATCAAGCAATATTGAATCAATCTGCAAGTCAACAACTAGCAGAAAAATCTGGTGCAGATAATTCACAGCTACTCGCGGACAATCACTTGCTTGAGCAAAATAATAAATTAGAAGAAATTGAGTCTACAACTGAAGCACCAGTAACAATCAAAGAACCAATCCAACTTTCTAGTGGTCAAAGAGTACTATCGAATCTCAATATTGAAACAATCCCAGGTCAAGGCAATGTAATCATTGCTGATGTCAGTAACCTTAAGGATTTTGAGTTTAAGAAAACTGCACAATCAGAATATATTGCAACACTACGAGGAGTAACCCTGGATCCTGTTGCCAATCAAACTGTATTAGCAAAGCCTCGAAGTGGATCAATTCGGTCTGTTAGACCGATTGAAAAGGATGGCGATGTCATTTTACGAGTATTTGCTCAGCCTGAAGCTGAACTAACGGCATTAATGCAAAATAATACACTTGTAATTAAAAATCTTGATCCTAATTCTGTTGAATACATGGCGCAAGCAAAAGCGGAGCCAACTCTTATAACAACTCCAAAAGCAGATTCTCAAGTTCCGGCAGAAAAATCAGATTCTGCAAAAGATGAAAGTGCAGATCTCAAACTAAGTAAAAGTACTGGAAATTTTTCAACGCTAAATTCTGATGGGCGTTATACTGGAAGACTTATCTCATTAGATCTTCAAGATACTGATATTGATAATGCACTTCGAATTATTGCAGAAGTTTCTAATCTCAACATCATTGCAAGCAGCGATGTCCAAGGAAAAGTTACACTACGTTTGATAGATGTTCCTTGGGATCAAGCACTCGATGTAATTCTCAAAACTAATGGACTTGATAAAGTTCAAGAAGGTAATGTAGTTAGAATCGCTCCAGTCGAAAAATTAAGACTTGAAAGAGAAGCATTAAAACAAGCACAGTTAGCTGAGGAAGAACTTGAAGCACTCGGTGTAAAGTACGTAAGAATTAGTTATGCTCGTGCTGATGATCTTAAGCCGATGATTAAGTCTGTTCTCTCTGAAAGAGGTGATGTTGCAGTAGATACACGAACGAATCAGCTCATCATTAAAGATATTAAAAAGGGTATCAAGAATGCATCTGAGCTCATCAGTAAGCTTGATCTAAGAACACCACAGGTACTTTTAGAAACTCAAATTATTGAAGCAAATAGATCGTTCCTGCGTGACTTAGGAAGTCAACTTGGATTCTCATTCATTCAGTCACCTGAAACAGGAAATGCTACAGGATTTAACTTTCCAAATAGCGTAAAGATTGGTGGTGGTATTCCTAACTCAACGAACGCATCAAATTTCCCTGCAACTATTTCAGGACTTGATGGTGGAGCAGCAATGGCTCTTGCATTCGGAAGTGCTGATGGCACTAAAAGTCTCGATGCAAATATCTCTGCCCTTGAAAGAGAAGGAAGAGTAAGAATTGTAAGTAGACCTTCTGTTGCAACTACAAATAATAAAGCTGCTGAGATTACAAGTAATGAAACCGTTTCAGTTCTTATGCCCAACGGGGGTATCAACACTGTAGTCGGTGGTAATGGTGGCGGTGGTGCAGGCCCAGGGCAGGCAACTGAAAAAATCAAAGCTGGAATTACACTTAAAGTAACTCCTCAAGCATCGCCAGATTACTATATCCTTATGGATATTCAGGCAGAATCAAGTAACTTTGGTTCGAAAATATTTAACGGAATTCCTAATCTTTTCGAAAGAAAAGCGACTTCAACCGTTCTCGTGTCATCAGGACAGACCTTTGCAATTGGTGGAATCTATAGAACGACTGATAAGGATAGTATCCGTGGAGTTCCATTCTTAAAAGATATTCCAGTGCTTGGAAACTTCTTCTCAGGTAATACGATTGACACTTCTGATGAAGAGCTTTTGTTCTTCATTACTCCTCGAATTATTGAAGGAAGTTTTGATGATGCTGCAATGACTTCTGAGTCTTAAGGAAAAAAAGAGTACGAAACAATAAATTTTTGGAGAAATTATGAAACTAAGAAAACACTTCCTAAGCTTCCTGCTACCACTTCCTTTACTTCTTGGTGGTTGTGGATCTGCTTCTAATGATCAGGGAGTTTCATTTATGCTTCTTGGCTTTGGTGAGTTAACGATTGATGAAACAACACGAGTTGTAACGTGTTCAGATACTATTTTTACAAATGGATTAGTCGTGCCTCTTTCTGAAACGATAGAAGGCGCAGGATCGGTGATAGCATGTTTAGTCATGCAAAATAACATGTCAAAAGTGCATGTTCGAACTGAAAGAGTAAATCTTTCTTATTCAATTGCCGGTGCATCAGAGCAGCCACCATCTACGTCAACTTCAGGCACAATTGTTCTTGGTCCTGTTCAAGCTGCCACTGGCGGAACCTCAGGAGTGACTGGAGTAACTACTGGAGGAATTCCTTCTAAGGGAACTCTTAAGGCAAATATAATCCCACCAGCAATTAGAGAGTGGTTATCAATTAATAGAGATAGTCTTCCACCAGCTCCGTTTAGCATGGATGTAATGGTCAGCGTAACAGGAGTAAGTACTGCAGGTGATCAGATTTCAACAAATGATTCTTTCCTCCAAGTAACAATCACAAACGATATCCCTGTTGACCCTGGAGCAGGAGGAGACGGTGAGCCAACTCCAGAACCAACAGTAGCACCAGAATAAACTTTTTATATCACCTGACGGTAATCAAGGAATTGAGAAATGAAAAAAAAGATTAGTAATGTAAAAGTTGGAGGATTACTTTTTTCCCTGGTAGCACTTGGTATTTTTCTAGGATGCCAATCGGGAAATACCTCAGGTGGTGATGTTGATCAAGGAGGTGAAGTACCGTCTGGTCAAAGTGGAACGCTGACACTTTCACTTACAGATGGAATGTCTCAAACAACTGGAACTATGCAAGGATTTCGTGTTGAGGCTCGAGATAGTAATGGAAGCCCAGTACCGAACATAAGAATTACCTGTGATACCGAAGACGGGCTTGCTCTTGTCGAACCAACTTCAGGTTTTGAAAATACTGAATCAAACGGAATGATGAGTGGTAAAGTTGGGTGCGAGAATCCTGGAAGTTATATCATGATCTGTCGCCTTCCTTCTCCGTCTGGCATTAAGGCATCCGAAACTATAGTTTGCCAAGGTCAACGTCCAGCTGGTTTTGTAGGTTGGCCCGGATCTGGTGGTGGTGGACTCGGTGGAGGATCAAGTATCACTGATACAATCTCAAAAGTAAGAGTGACTAGTGTAACAGCAAGTGATAATGGTACGTCTGATTCATCAACGACATCAATTGATATTACACAAAGTATCTGTGACTCAGGTGGGACTCCAACAGCAGAGCCTTTCTTTGATAGCTCAGCTACTTTCACGATAGTGAATAATTCAACTTCAATCGTTAAAATCACTGCAATGAGTTACAAGGTTGCCAATGCCTACGGAGACGGTAGAACTGCGACTTCAGGAAAACTTAGGTTAACAGGCAGCGCTTCTCAAGCTATTGATTCGAACGGTGGAACAGGAACTGTCAGCTCACTTCTGTTTGACGCAAACGGAGGCAATAAAGATGTTTATGGTGGTAGTGCATTATCATCAGGATTTAAAAACGTAGTATTCACTCTGTACGGAGAGAATGAACTCGGAGATAAATTCGAGATTAAATCAGCTACAGCCCTTAGCTTCAGCAACTTTAACCGATGTTCATGATAGTTCTTAAGTACTTATAGAAACGAACAGAGGTATCTTCAGTGAGCCCTCATTTGAATTGAGGGCTTTTCGATAGACAGCGTTTCGTTAATTTTTTATTAAAAAACCATTTTCCTCTGATTTTTCAACGATTTTATAGTGTAATTCTTAGGTTTTACACCGACTCCTAATTCCAGTAAACTTGAGCCCCTTATGAAGATAGATGAGCTTGAGCAGATAATAAAAATACTCAAACAAAATGAAGTAAATGAGTTTGAGTTCGAAAATGATGGCGTACGGATTCGTTTGAGCAGAGGCACACCTGTTGCTCAATCAATTAGTCATCATCATCACCAACAGCCTATGGGCGGATATAATGTTGAGATTCAGCCCGCAATAAGTGGTATTCAGACACTAGCACCACAACCCGCAGCAGTAGCACCAATAGAAGACCTCTCACATCTTTTCAAAGTTGAGTCTCCTATCGTTGGAACTTTTTACAGAAAACCATCACCAGATTCCCCACTATTTGTTACTGAGGGACAAACAGTTACCAAGGGTCAAACGCTTTGTATTATTGAAGCAATGAAATTGATGAATGAAATTGAAGCACCAATAAGTGGTAAAGTCGAAAAAATACTTATTAATGATGCTCAAGTAGTAGAATTTGCTGAAGTACTTTTCTTAATTAATCCAAATGGCTAATCCTCCATTTAAAAAAGTCCTTATCGCAAATCGAAGCGAGATTGCAGTCCGTATTATTCGCGCATGCCATGAGATGGGTATTAAGACTGTTGCTGTTCACTCAAAAGCAGATGAAAGTGCCCTTCATGTAAAGTTGGCAACAGAAAGTGTATGTATTGGTCCAGCGCTCGCAAAGGATAGTTATCTAAATGTCACTTCAATCATGTCTGCTGCTGTTGCTACTGGTGCAGACGCAATCCATCCTGGGTATGGATTCTTAAGTGAGAACGCTGCCTTTGCAGAGATTTGTGCAAGTTGTGGAATTACTTTTATCGGACCAACTGTTCGAAACATGAAAGTAATGGGAGATAAAGCTCGAGCAAGAAGAGCCGCAGATAAAGCCGGTGTGCCAACTATACCAGGTGACTCAAGAGGTTTTCTGGATGCAGATGAAGCATTGAAAGTTGCTGAAGCTGCAGGCTATCCAGTGCTTCTTAAAGCATGTGCTGGTGGTGGTGGACGCGGAATGAAGATTGTTAATAACGCTGAAGAGTTTTCACGTTTATTTTCAACTGCACAACGAGAAGTTGAAGCAGCTTTTGGTGATGGTTCATTATTAGTTGAAAAATACCTTCCAAAAGTAAGACATGTTGAAGTCCAAATTGCAGGCGATCAATCGAAAAACGTAGTGAGTATCGGAGTTCGCGATTGTTCCATTCAAAGGCGATACCAAAAACTAATTGAGGAATCTCCATCACCTCTACTTCCACCGGATTTACAGGCTCAAATTGAAGCAGCTGCAGTCGAAGTATCCCGTTCAGTTGGTTATACCAGTGTTGGTACTGTTGAATTTTTAGTAGATCTTGCCAATAAAAAGTTCTATTTCATCGAAATGAACACTCGACTCCAAGTCGAGCATCCAGTATCTGAGCTTGTATATGATGTTGATCTTGTAAAAGAGCAGATACGACTTGCAGCAGGAGAGGATCTTTCTTTCACTCAAAAAGATATCGTTGCTCGAGGACATGCAATTGAAGTGAGGATTAATGCAGAAGATCCAAGGACATTAATTCCGTCACCAGGACTTATTACGAGCTATCACCCGCCTGGAGGCAATGGAATACGTGTAGATTCTGCTCTTTATGCAGGATATACGGTTCAGCCATACTACGACTCATTGATTTCAAAACTGATTGTACGAGCAAAAACTCGTGAAGAATGTATCCAAAAGCTCAACGTAGCACTGGATGAATATTTAATAGATGGAATTAGAACTAACATCGATCTTCATCGAAGAGTTCTTAATCATCCTGATTTTCAATCAGGAAATTTTCATACTAAATTTTTAGATACTGTTGATCTGTTTCCTAAGGAAAAAAATGTTGCATAGGCTACTTTGTTTAGTCTTATTAACTTGTTGTTTACAGTTATCCTTCGGTATTGCCTCTGCTGTATATTCTGAAGAAGCAATTTTAAAACCTACAGCACGGTATGAAGAGTCCGAATTTAATTTTGGAACAGTACTGCAGGGTGTTGCTGTGAGACATTCATTTATCATTGAAAATACTGGGGATGTCCCATTAATTATTCAATCAGTAAGAGCGTCCTGTGGATGTACTAGTGCCACTGCAGCAAATACGCAGGTACTTCCAAAGCAAAAAGGGGAGGTTGTAGCCATATTTGATACAACAGGATTCGATGGATATAAAGAAAAATCAATCCGTGTTTTTACCAATGATCCTGAACAATCTGAAACAGTACTCACCTTAAAAGGATATGTTGAAGGAACAGTAGTAATTAATCCAAAAAGAATTCAGTTCGGTGAAGTTTCACACCAGGCACTCTCTGCCCATTCTACTCGCTCAGTTTCAGTTTCTGTGAAAACATTATCAGACCTTAAGATAACGGGTTTTAGAGCTTCCTCTGACCTTATATTTATTGCAAACGGCAAATCAAATGGTAAGAGTTTGTCGTTTGATGTTGGAATATCACCTAATACTCCAACTGGATCGTTAAATGAGAGAATTTTTATTGAAATGACCAGTGATAATGGCGAAAAAAATAGCTTTGTAATTCCTGTGATTGCAGTTATTAAATCGACTATTTCTATTGAGCCAAAAGTTTTAAGTTTTGGTTTAATTGAAAATAATAGCATGCCCCTTGAAAAGCACATTCTTCTATCAAGTAGAGGCTCAGTGCCATTTTCGATAAAGAATATTTCAGTGAGCGATTCATCAATCCTTTCATATCAAATAGAACAGTCAACACTAGATTCAGACTATCTTTTATCTGTACGACTAGACCCAAGACAGGTTAAAAAAGAGGTGCGTGAAAAACTTATCATTAAGACATCCATGGCTGCACAAGAAGATATTCAGGTTGATATTTATGCAGCAATTCCTCCAAAAGTATAAATTCTTAATCCTTAATAGCTTCCTTTTTATATCTTTCTTATTTTTCACGAGATGTTTGATTGTTTCTGCTGAACCTAGAACGGTAGAACTCTATGGTCTTTCGTTTCCTGTTTTAAATTATCAAAGCACAGGAGGCGGTCAGGCTTTAGTTAATATCAGAGGAAGCGATCAGCTTATTATAGAAACCAGAGTTGCATCAACTGTTGCAAGAGAATTTTTTTCCAATCGCACAAGTTTTGAAGTGCTGCCTACCGACGGAGTGCTTGTATTTATTAAAAAAGCACTTATTGCTCATGACGTTCCCTCGGCAATGATTGCTTTTCAAAGTATTATCTCTTTTTCTGACGTAAGCTCTCCAACAGTATTAAATGGTGTTAAGGAACTCCCTCTTCAAGATTCTAATACTGTATCTTTTTTGAAAGAGGCCCTTGAATATACTTTGAAAGGAAATGCTGCCCCAATATTTATTGCGAGGCTTATAACGAAAATTGCTGAAAAAGATATACCATGGGTTAAGGATCGTTATGGTTCGTCTGTCGTTACTTATAATCAAGCAATTCGCACTTTACTCAGAGACGATATCTATGCCCTTATTAAAGATAAAGACGTATTGAGGGCGCGGCAATTACAAATTGTTCAATCAGAACTTTTTGGACAAGATGATCCAGAGGTTAAAACCTTTCATTCTTTGTTTGTAAAGCTAGAGTCACTTCCTGAAACTGCTGACTATGCGATTACCCTTACTGATATTGCAAACCAAGATGAGTCTATTAAAAAGTATTTCGGTCCACTTTTTAATGATGCGGTGCTGACAAAAATTGAAAAGTTAATTATTTCAGGCGATGGTGAGCAAGGTTTATTATTATTGTCACAACTTGATTGGAGTAAAAGAACGCCACACATTCATCAACTCACTTCTGAAAGCATTCGAAAACTTTCCTTCGCCTCTTCAACTGTATTGCAAGAAAGAGTTGTTAAGGATTATCTTTCCTTTATAAGCGATAAAGATCCAGTAATAAGAGAAGATGCAATTAGTTTTCTTGAAGCTGCAATTCGTTTCAATAAAACTGATTTTCATTCATCAGAAATATTTTTTACATTACTAAGTATTATACGACCTGATCCAAATAGTTTAAACGATCAGCTTCGTATTGAAATTGTTAGAGATCTCTATTCACAAAGAGATAATAAAACTGCTGAGCAATACCTTTCACAAGTTTCTTCCTTCGGTATTATTGATCGAGTACTCATCTCTTTTTCTCGTATAAGAGGTAATCTTTTTAAAATAGTTGCTTTCTTAGGTTCTTGCCTTACAGTTTTAATAGCGTCGCTTCTGTTTCGGAAATGGTTAGTTGCGCAAAAAGCGAAAAAAGAATTGCTCAAAGCGCAACAAGAAGAAACTGATGAACCTCAATCACGACCTGTTTTTGTAACCGCTCGCGGCGTTAAAGGGGAACATAGTGGGTTTCCCTTTGAATATGTAACAGCAATGCATGAATTGGGATTGCCTGCTGCTGCATCACTGAAGGATATCAAAGCAACATTTCGAAACAAAATGAAAGATATACATCCTGACGTGATTAATTCAGGTCAAGGTGATAATGATCAATTTATTCATTTTAAAGAGACCTACGAACGAATACTTGCGATTCGCAAAGATCTTGGCCTCGATATTTGAGACTTAAATACTCTTTCTCCTCCTAAAAATGGTACGACTCTTTTTTTGGAAAATTCGTTGATTCTTCCATCTTGTATTTGAGAAACAATTTTTTCCTTATACATAATTGGGAAATCTTCTTGCAGTGAAAGCATAGTTAATGCTTTCGAGCAGTTTCTTTGAGCTAGTAAAATAATGTGCTTTGTACGAAGTTGAGTTGAACGTAGTGATGTCATCTCTCTCAACGGAGCACAAAGCTTGCCAGTTACTGGTGGACATAACCAATTGAAAATATTTGATAATTTGTTAGTTGAAAACTATTTTGATGCATATTGCTACAGATTTTTATGATGTAAATTGCATCAATATATGAAGCGAGTAGAATCAATCTCGCGGTTGGAGATGCGCGAGGAAGTGTTGCAAACCCAGTCAGGTTCGGAAGAAAGCAGCTGTAGTGATTTCTTTCTGTGATGCACCACTGACCGCGTTTTATTCAGAGCAGTTTTTTAATGTCTCACTTAGTTATTGCCAGAAAATATAGACCTCTTGCCTTTGAAACTGTGGCAGGGCAAGAACACGTTACTAAAACTCTCAAAAATAGCATAACTCGAGGTAAGATATCTCACGCACTACTTTTGACTGGACCTCGTGGTGTTGGAAAAACTTCAATCGCTCGAATTTTTTCTAAATGCTTAAACTGTTCATCTGATAGTAAGCCGACCTTAACACCGTGCCTTGAATGTTCTAATTGCAAAGAGATTGCACAAGGAACGAGTCTTGCTGTTCGTGAAATTGATGGTGCTTCTAATAATAGCGTTGATAATGTACGCGAGCTTATTGAGAACTTCCGAACCCTCCCTGCACCTGGATCTCGGTATAAAATATATATTATAGATGAAGTGCATATGCTCAGTACTGCTGCATTTAATGCACTTTTAAAAAGTCTTGAAGAGCCACCTCCAAATACTGTTTTTATTCTTGCAACAACAGAAGTACATAAAATCCCAGAAACAGTTCTGTCTCGTTGTCAGCAACATGATCTAAGAGCTCTTCCAGCTGCTACGATTGAAGAAACGTTGACTTCCATCTGCGAGAAAGAAGGAGTCTTGATTGAGCCAGAGGCTGTTTCGTTGGTTGCTCGAGTTGCGGAAGGGTCCTTAAGAGATGCCGAAACAGCATTAGAAAGGCTTCTCTTATTTGCACATGAGAAAAAAGTTACGACCAAAGATGCGAGTACATTATTTGGATCCGCTGATAGCATTGCGTTGAGTGCACTTTCCCGTGCGATTTTTGCAAAAAATTCAAAAGAAGCACTATCTCTTTTTGATATGTTAATTAAAAACGGAAACGATATTACGACGTTGACCAGAGATATGGTGTCACACTTCCGTGAGCTGTTACTTGCAAAAACAGCTGGACGTTCGTTCCTTGAATCTCTTGGAATAGGGGAAGCTAAAATCACTGAGCTATTACAACAAAGCAACTCGGTTGATCCTCTTGAACTACAAGACCTTTGCTACCTCGTAAGACAGGGCGCAGATGAAACGCTTCGGAGCGCGTTTCCAAAGTTTTCTTTAGAGAGCTTAATTGTTCGACTTGCAACAAGAAGTTCTGTAGTTGAGGTTTCTCAGTTGTTGCAAGGTAGCGCAAAAGTAAGCACGGACCGCACGTCTTCCGTATCAGCCAAAACCAGTGCTCAGGTTGCATCAACTCCTGTGAGCAATAATACGGATCCCGCTACTCCTCCGAAGCCTCAAGCAAGCATTCAAATGCCAACAACGAAGGGCATAAAATTACATGAAGCACATCCAGGATCATGGTTTGATTTTGTAAAACTCGTTCAACGCTCTGCTAAAATGCTTGCAGAACAACTCAAAAGAGTTCAACCCAAAGTATTTCATTCAGGAGAGTTAGTGCTGATCGGTACAACGTTCTCAAAAAGCTATTTAGAGAAGAAAGAGAATCAAGATAAACTTATGACTCTTCTTAATATGTACCAGCCTCATCCATCATGGAAAATTCGTCTTGAATTAGCAGAAGAATCAGTTGAAGGTTCTGTTGCAGGAAGTATGCAAGAGAGAAATGACTCCAAACTGAAAGAGCAGAACCAGGTAAAAAATGAAACTATTTTGAACTCACCTTCAATTCAGGCTATTCAAAATCTTTTTCCTGGATCAAAAATAGAGGTTAAAAATTAAAAATAAATATTTATTTTGTATTAGAGAGAATATATGAAAGGATTTCCAGGCGGCGGCAATATTCAAGCACTTATGAAGCAAGCTCAAAAGATGCAGACAGATCTGCAAAAAGCTCAAGAAAGTAGCGAGAAAATTGAAGCAGAATTTCAAAGTGGTGGCGGTGCTATTAAAGCTGTTGCTAATGGAAAAGGGGAAGTTCTCTCATTGAGTATTTCACCAGAAGTTATCGATCCAAACGATCGTGAAGTACTTGAGCAAATGATTGTATCGACTGTAAATGGTGCACTGAAAAACGCGCGAGACCAAGTGCAAGCAGAGATCGCAAAGGTTACTGGCGGAATGTCGATTCCAGGGTTATTTTAAATTAATTCTTAACTCACGACCCAATGCTCTCACTGCCACAATCAATTCAAAAATTGATTCGAGAACTCTCGAAACTACCATCAGTTGGAGAAAAATCAGCAACTCGTCTTGCCTATTTTTTAATCAATGGGGATAGAGCTGTTGCGAAAAGTTTATCGCAAGCATTACTGGTTGCTGCAAATGAAGTGAAATATTGTGAAGAATGTTTTTTTCTTTCTGATAATCCCAAATGCCCAGTTTGCTTAGATCCAACACGTGATAAAAGCCTTCTTTGTGTTGTAGAAAAACCAACAGACCTTATTGCACTTGAAAGAAGTGGCGATTATAGAGGGGTTTTTCATGTCCTTCATGGACTTTGGGCGCCACTTCGTGGACAGGGTCCAGAATCAATAAAAGCTAAAGAACTCATGGCTCGAGCTAAAACAGGCGTCATAAAAGAGGTCATTATCGCAACGAGTAGTACCGTTGAAGGTGATGCTACTGCGATGTATTTAGCCCGTCAGTTGGCTGAAATTGGCGTTAGAAGTTCTCGTCCTGCTCAAGGTATCCCGAAAGGCGGAGAGCTTGAATATGCAGATGATGTGACCCTGTCGCGTGCGATTTTAGGCCGAAATGTTATTTCAGGGTAAGCAATTATTACTCTCTTACGTTGACTTCTTTTTCTAAAAAAGGAATCATCTTAATCCCTATTCCCCGGTAGCTCAGTTGGTAGAGCAGGTGGCTGTTAACCACCTTGTCGGCGGTTCGAGTCCGTCCCGGGGAGCACGTTTTTTCGCGCTAACCGCTCCGGGTCAGGGGCTTGCAGCCCCTCGCAGCTGGTCGCTGCTTCACCCCTGCTGATTTTTTTGGAAATTTTTGGTTTTTTTTCGTTAGCACTTCTTGAGTGCTTTACGTTTATTGCTCTGGGTCAAGGGGCTTGCAGCCCCTCGCAGCTGGTCGCTGCTTCACCCCTGCTGATTTTTTTGGAAATTTTTGGTTTTTTTTCGTTAGCACTTATTGAGTGCTTTACGTTTATTGCTCCGGGTCAAGGGGCTTGCAGTAATGTCATTAACTTTATGTATGAAAAGTTTAGGCCCAAACAAATCTTAATCAAGTCAAAAGGCTAAGTAGGCTTAAATATTTTCGCTCCTGTTGTTATCCACTGAATCTACTAACAAAATTAAATGTATGGTTTCATACATATCAATATGGTAGTTTGATAATATGGAATTTGAATGGGACGGCTCTAAAGAGAAGGAAAATATGCGAAAGCATAAGATAACCTTCTTAGAAGTTGTAGAATTATTCTCCGATCCAAATGGTTTTCTTATGATCGATGAAAAACATTCAAAATCTGAAGAACGCTTCTATTGGATAGGAAAAATTTCTTCAGGAAAGGTACTTACAACTAGATTTACTAAATGCTCTGATTAGATTCGAATCATAGGGTCTGTAGAGTGGAGAGAATACAGGAAAATATATAATGAAAAAGCCAAAGTTAAGTAATCTTAAAATTGATCTTACTGAGACAAATAAAATCCGTAAGGCTATGGCAAATCAAAAGAGTGTTAAAATTACTATCAATATTGACGCAGCCACATTATCTGGATTTAAAGCTATTGCAGAAGATACAGGTGTTCCCTATCATCGACTGATCAATAAAAGTTTGAGTGAGAGTTTAATAGCTGGTGCTGTGGCACAGTCTCGAATTGAAAAAATAGAAAAAGAGCTTACAGCATTAAAGAAAAAAATTGCCGCATAAAGTGGATAACGTTTGAATCAGAAGTTTCAGGCCAAACGGATTCTTAATCAACGATTAAATTAACGGCCTGAAATCTTTTGGATTCTTTTGTTACCTGCCGCACCAAACTCTTCATCAATCCTTTCTGATAGGAAGATCTTCAATAATGATTGATATGGAACGTCTCGCTTATTAGCAATCATTTTTAATGCTTCAAGAAGTGATTTGGGCAGTCTTAGTGAAATTGTTTCGGTCGATGGTTTTAACTCAGGAAATACTGTTACCTTTCCCTGTGACCAATCAATATAGTCAGTTGAGTCATGCTTTGCCCAAAAATCTTGTTCTTGTGATTCTGATTTAAATTTAGGAATTGGTTTACGCGCCATATATTTTTCTCTCCTTACGACTCATATCTCGTGCCGAAATGATTCGAATCTTTTGACCTCTCATCGTAAATGAGAGAAATAAATATCGATCTAGATCCGATCGGCCCAATGCAAAAAACCGCTCCTCACTTTGCGAGTGTTTAACGTCGGGAGCAATAAGGGGTTGATTAAAAAAGACTTGTTCGCATTCTAGTGGAGAAACGCCGTGCTTGAGCCAGTTCTTTTCTAGATTACCGCTGTCCCAATCAAACTCTTTGCTATTGAGTAATTTCTTAGACACAGAATGAGTATATTATGGTAATATACAGGCTGCAAGTTAAATTTGGCAGATAACGTTTGAATCAAAAGTTTCAGGCCAAACGAGATCTTAAGCAACCACAGGACTTAAAGGCCTGAAAGGATCTTCACCCACTTTTGTTGACAGGTAAAAGTTAACACAAATTGGCTTCAAATTGAACCGGAGATAAGTATCCGATACTAGAATGAATTCTTTCTTGATTATAAAAAGGTAAGTACTTTTTA